>NZ_JBHSCW010000006.1:273980-276783 GCF_042651425.1 Fodinicurvata halophila
GCCGGCGAGATCACCGGTGGCGATGGCGATACTTTCGACGGCGGCGCCGGTATCGACGCAGGGGACGGAAGCGAACTCATGCTGGACACCGATACGACCGTGACCGGCGGTGGCGGTGATGACGGCGGCGCCGGTATCGAGGCAGGGAACGAAAGCACCCTCACGCTGGACGCCGATACGACCGTGACCGGCGGTGACGGTGATGACGACGGCGGTACCGGCATCGAGCTGGGTCAAAACGGCTGGGCCGAAATCACCGGCGAGATCACCGGTGGCGATGGCGATATTTTCGACGGCGGCGCCGGTATCGAGGCAGATAGCGCCATAATCATCATCAGCGGAACCGTCTCCGGTGGCTTCGGCAATGGCACAACGGAGGAATCCGATCGTGCCGCGGCCATTGAGTTGGAGGGCGCCGAGGATGACACGAACGAACTTGAACTTCGTGCAGGGTTCGAGATCAACGGCATCGTCGATGCAACCGAGGGGGAGGACGACAGCCTGATACTGGGCGGCACTGAGAACGCCGCCTTCAACAGCAACCTGATCGGCGACGGTCAACAGTACCAAGGCTTCGAGTCCTACGACAAGACCGGCGATAGCAGCTGGACACTGGAAGGCTCCGGTGACCAGGACTGGAACGTCATGGGAGGCAACCTGGCCATCGACGAGAACGCCAGCCTGGGTGGAGTCTTCGATGTCGCCGCAGATGGCGTAATCGGCGGAACGGGGACCATCGGCGACCTTTTGCTCTCGGGCGTGCTCAACCCCGGCGCCTCCGTGGGAACCCTGGAGGTCGACAACGATGCGACCTTCGAATCCGGTTCCGCCTACATCGTCGAGGTCGACCAGAGCGGCGCGGATCGCCTGGAGATCGGCGGCACGGCCAGCCTAGCAGGCGATGTCCTTGTCGAAAGCTTGGAGGCCGACGAGGACGAAAGCGTACTGGGTGATTACACGATCCTTTCGGCAAACGCAGGGCTGGAGGGGAAATTCGATGGGGTCGGCGCCAACCACAGCTTCCTAATTCCCCTGCTGTCCTATTCGGAGAATGACGTCGTCCTGCGCCTGGCGGCCAGCGGAGACCTGGAAAGCCTGCTGGAGCCCTATGCCGAGGATCCCAATGCCGAACGCTTCGTCGATACCCTGGATGATCTGGATACGGACGATCCCGGCTACCAAGCCTTCGAGAACGCGCTCTTGCTGCTGCAGAGCGGCCAGGAGGGCGATGCTGTGGACGAGCTCTCAGGCGAGACCATCCCGGGCTTCGACAGCAGCGTGATCCAGATGGCCAACAACTTCCTATCCTCCATCCAGGGCCGCATTTCGGGCGGTGCCGGGGGCGGCACGCAGCTCTCGCAAGGCACGAGCCCGCGCCGGCTGCAGCTGGCCGCACTCGACATCGCCTCCAGCGATGCCGACCCGCACGCGCGGCAGCAAGCCCAGGCCGATGCCTCGGGCGCCGTCGGCCGCCACGCCCCGGCCGGGCCGGTCACCTGGGCCCGTGCCGTGGGCAACCGCAGCCAGCTCGACGCCAGCGGGTCCTTCCCCGGCGTCAAGGCGCGCTCCGCCGGCGTGCATGCCGGGATCGAGGCGCCGTTGGGCGATGGCTTGGGCGACGGCCTGATGGTCGGCGGCGCGCTGGGCTTCGAGCGCGGCCAACTGGAAAGCGGCGAACTCGCCTCCAGCGACTTCGACGCCTACAGCGCCGGGCTCTATGCCCGCCAGCGCATCGGCGCCCTGCGCCTGTCGGGCAGCGGCACCTTCACCCAGATGTCCCTGGACAGCCAGCGCCAGGTGACCGGCTTCGGCACGCAGGAGGCCAACTACGACGCCCAGGTTTTCGCGCTGGACGCCGAGGCGGCCTATGACATCCCGCTCGACGAGACAATGACCGTCTCGCCCCTGGTCGGGCTGCGCTATTCCCATACCCACCGCGAGAGCTACGAGGAGGACGGCACCGCCGGGCTGAACGTGGCTTCGACGAGCGAGACCTCCGTGCGCAGCCGCCTGGGGGCGGAGCTGGCGATGGAGCTGGACCCGGCCGTGCTCTCGGTCCGTGCCGCCTGGAGCCGTGAGCTGGCCAGCCCCGACGCCTCCACCGAGGCCTCACTGTTGGGCGGCGACGACTTTACCATCGAGGGACAGACGATCCCCGAGAACCTGGCCGAGGTGGGCCTGGGCCTGGACGTACAGGTCGATGACAATGTCGAACTCTTCGCCGCCTATGACGGCGCCTTCTCAAGCCGCTACCGCTCCCACAGCGGACAACTGGGCGTGCGCGTTACCTGGTGAAGGCAGGACGCGTTCCCCTGCAACAGAGGGGCAATACGATCTGTCGAAATAATCAATAAATTCCGTCTTGGTGCTCAATGCACCTCCTTCCGCTTTCCAGTATAGGGGTAAAGCGCCATCCGGACTCCCGCCCCACCAGATCGGCTCTCGGGGGGTCGGGGGACGGAGTCCCGTTCGGCCAAGGAGGCTCAGGCACGTCTGCCGGGCGCAAGATCGGGGACGGGCCCAAAGAGCAAGTTCCAGGGGGGAAGACAGCATGACACGCTTGCCTATCATTCAGCATAACCAACGCCGCCGTTTAAGCACCCTGTCGGTGACGACGGCCCTGGCGGGCGCGCTGCTGCTCTCCCCCACAGCCCTGGCGCAGGAGGATGGATCGGCCCCCAAGTGGTCGGGCTGGCTGGAGATGGGGGGCAAGATCGGGACCGAGCGCTCGCTGGGGCAGTTCGACATCTACGCCCCGGCCTGGCAGGACGAACGCTCGCTGGCGCTGATCAACCTGCGCATG
>NZ_JBHSCW010000007.1:0-368311 GCF_042651425.1 Fodinicurvata halophila
GAAAATCAAGCAGTTCAGAGGCATCGCAACACGTTATGACCGCAAACCGGAAAACTACCTCGCCGCGCTCAAGCTGGCTTCACTCCGCATCTGGTTGAAGTCTTATGAGTCTGCGGCCTAGAGTGAGACAGAGGTGAGCTGTCGCCTGCTACCTCGACACTCGATAACCGGTGTCAGTTCAGCTTGCCGTGACAGTGCTTGTATTTCTTGCCAGACCCGCAGGGACAGGAGGCATTGCGACCCGTCTTGGTCCAGGTGGACGGGTCGTTGGGGTCCAACTCCGCGGCCGCCGCTGCCCCCGAGCGGCCTGAAGCGGTGTTGGCAGCGGTGGCGCTGCCAGCCGGCGCGGCTTGCCGGCCTGCCCCGCGATCTTCCGCAAAGGCGGGATCCTCACGGCTTTCCTGCATCTGCTGTGGTCCACGCTTCGGCATCAGGGACTCCGGTTCCTGGACCCGGATGTTGACGTGGCAGAGCAGAAGGGTCACTTCCTCGCGCACGTTGGCCAGCATGGTCTCGAAATGATTGAAGGCCTCCGCCTTGTATTCGTTCAGCGGATTGCGCTGGGCATAGGCACGCAGCCCGACGCTCTGGCGCAGGTGGTCGAGCGCCAGCAGGTGCTCCTTCCACTGCTTGTCCATCGTGCTCAGCAGAATCTGCTTTTCCGCCGTACGCATGAGCTCGGCACCGAAGGCCGCTTCCTTCTCCTGCATTTTCTGCTCGATGGCCTGGCGGATTCGCTCCAGGATCTCCTCGTCGGCGATGCCTTCCTCGCGCGCCCAGTCGTGCACCGGCAGATCCAGGCCAAACAGCCGCAGGCATTCCTCGTGCAGCGTGTCGATGTCCCACTGCTCGGCGTAGGCCTTGGGCGGGATGCATCGGGCCACCAGGTTGGCGGTGACATCGTCGCGCATGCCCAGAATGGTGTCGTGCACGTCGTCGGCGCGCATCATGTCCTTGCGCTGCTCGAAGATGACCTTCCGCTGGTCGTTCATGACATCGTCAAAGCGCAGCAGGTTCTTGCGGATCTCGTAGTTGCGGGCCTCCACCTTTTCCTGGGCCTTTTCCAGGGCGCGGTTCACCCAGGTATGCTTGATCGCCTCGCCTTCCTGCAGTCCCAGGCGCTTCAGCATCCCGTCCATGCGTTCGGATCCGAAGATTCGCATGAGGTCGTCTTCCAGGGAGAGGAAGAACTTGGAACCGCCGGGATCGCCCTGGCGGCCGGACCGGCCGCGCAACTGATTGTCGATACGCCGGCTTTCGTGCCGCTCGGTTCCCAGCACGAACAGGCCGCCACCTTCCATCGCGCGGGCGCGTTTTTCCTCGATGTCCTTGTAGAGTTCCTCGATCTTGGCCTGGCGGGCCGTCTCGTCCTCCAGCGTCATGGCTTCCTGCTGGATGCGCATGTCGGCGTTGCCGCCCAGCTGGATGTCGGTGCCGCGGCCGGCCATGTTGGTGGCGATGGTCACCGCACCCGGCGCACCGGCCTGGGCGATGATGTAGGCTTCCTGCTCGTGATAGCGGGCGTTGAGCACCTGGTGGTCGATCTTCCGCTTCTTCAGCATCTCCGAGAGATGCTCGGATTTCTCGATGGAAACAGTGCCCACCAGCACCGGCTGTCCACGCTGCTGGCAGGTATCAATCTGGTCGATGATCGCAGTGTACTTTTCGTCTGCCGAACGATAGACCTCGTCGTCGTAGTCGATCCGCTGAACCGGCTCGTTGGTGGGGATCTCGACCACCTCAAGCCCGTAGATTTCGCCGAACTCGCTGGCTTCGGTAACCGCCGTGCCCGTCATGCCGGCCAGTTTGGGATAGAGCCTGAAGAAGTTCTGGAAGGTGATGGAGGCCAGCGTCTGATTCTCGTTCTGGATGGTCACGCCTTCCTTGGCCTCCAGAGCCTGGTGCAGCCCCTCGGAATAGCGACGCCCCTCCATCATGCGGCCGGTGAACTCGTCGATGATGACGACCTTGTCGTCCTTGACGATGTAGTCGGTATCCCGGTTGAACAGCACATGCGCCCTCAGGGCCTGGGTCACATGGTGCAGGATCCCGACATTCTGGATGTCGTAGAGCGAGCCTTCCTCTATCAGCCCCTCGGCCTGGAGCAGTTCCTCCACGTACTCCGTCCCCTCGTCCGTCAGCGTGACCGAGCGCGCCTTTTCGTCCTTTTCGTAGTGTTCTTCACTGATCTTCGGCATGATCTTGTCGACCGCCATGTACATGTCCGAGGAATCCTCGGCCGGTCCGGAGATGATCAGCGGCGTCCTGGATTCGTCGATCAGGATGGAGTCCACCTCGTCGACGATGGCGTAATTGAACTCGCGCTGGACCATGTCCTCCAGGCGGTACTTCATGTTGTCGCGCAGGTAATCGAACCCCAGTTCGTTGTTGGTGGCATAGGTCACATCACAAGCGTACTGCTCGCGCCGCTCGGCATCGGGGACGCCGGGAACGACACAGCCCACTGTCAGACCCAGGAAGCGATAGATCTGGCCCATCCATTCCGAGTCGCGCCGCGCCAGATAGTCGTTGACCGTCACCACGTGCACGCCCTTGCCCGACAGCGCGTTGAGATAGACCGCCAGCGTGGCCACGAGAGTCTTCCCCTCGCCGGTCTTCATTTCCGCGATCATGCCCTTGTGCAGGACAATGCCGCCGATCATCTGCACATCGAAGTGGCGCTGGCCGAGCGTCCGCTTGGCCGCTTCGCGCACGGTGGCGAAGGCCTCCACGCGGATATCATCCAGTGTCTCGCCATTCTCGAGACGTTCGCGAAACTGGAAAGTACGGGCGCGCAGGGCCTCGTCGTCGAGCGTCTCGAGCTCGGGTTCAAGCGCATTGATCGCTTCGACGTCACGGCGCAGAGACTTTATGTAACGGTCATTGGCAGACCCGAAGAGGCGCTTGGCAATCGCGCTCAGCATGAAACCCTCGGTGTCGGAGGAACGTATAGACACGCAAAAGCCATAAGATGGCCGCGCAGTAAGCCTGACAGATATGACCCCTGTTGCATTCTGTCAACGCGTGAGACCCCCGCCCGCGGGAAAAAGCCCACAATGCTGCCTGCACGGGTGTCACCGCGTGCACAGGCGAGGGCTTCACTTGTGATTTTTCGTGCCATCTGCATATTTGCCGGGATGGCTGGTGCACGACACCAGCCGGCACACACAATGGAGGTTTTATGTCATTCCAGATCCCTGCTCTGTCACCTGCCGTATCCAGGCCACGTCCGACATCGGCTGGCCGTCGGTGGCTGTCGGTGCTGACACTGGCCGCGCTTCTTTCGGCCGGCACGGCCCTGATGCCCGGAGGTGTCTCCCAGCTTCAGGCACAGGACGAAACGAACGCGCAGGACAGCCAGGCAGACGGCGAGACGACCGGCTACGATCCCGATCGCGTGCTTGCCACGGTCAACGGCGAGAATATCCGTATGGCCGATGTGATCGCCACCGCCCAGGAGCTTCCCCAGCAGTATCAGTCGCAGCTGTCCAGACTTTTCCCGGCCCTGGTCGAGCGGCTGGTCGATTTCAAGCTGCTTGAGGAAGCCGGCCGCGAGAAGGGCCTGGCCGACAACGAACAGGTCCGCCGTGCGGTGGAACGCGCGGAGAGCGAGGCCATCGGTCAGGTCTACCTGCAGCAGGCGATGGACGACGCGGCCACCGATGAGAGGCTGCAGGAAGCCTATGAGCAGTACAAGGCGGATTTCGAGCCCAAGAAGGAAGTCCGCGCCCGCCATATCCTGGTGGAGGAAAAGGCCAAGGCCGAAGAGCTGATTGACGAACTGGGCGACGGGGCCGACTTCGCGGCCCTGGCGGACGAGCATTCCATGGATGAAGGCACGGAAGGCGGAGATCTTGGCTACTTCACCCAGGATCGCATGGTTGAGCCCTTTGCCAATGCCGCCTTTGACATGGAGCCCGGCAGCTACAGTGAAGAACCCGTGGAAACGGAATTCGGCTGGCACGTGATCAAGGTGGAGGACAGCCGGATGACAGAACCTCCCGAAATGGAAGAGGTTCGCGGAGAGCTCGAACAGCAGATCGCGTCCGAATCCATCGAGGAGATCCTGGCCGACCTGCGGGCCGATGCCGACATCGAGATGATGGGCGCCGCCCCGCAGCAGGTTCCGGAAGAGGCCCTCGAGGAAGAGAGCCTGCCCGACACGGGAGAATCGACCCAGTAAGCCCGCTTTCGCCAAACCCATCCTGAAGACCAGAAAGAGTCCCGGACATGCCCGAACTGTCGCCGCTGGCCCCTGCATCCTTTCCTGTGCTGCCACCTGTAGAGGGTGTGGAGCTGGCGGCGGCGGCCACGGGCTTGCGCTACAAGGGGCGTGAGGACGCCCTGCTGATGTGCTTTTCCCCGGGAACGGTGGTGGCCGGCGTGCTTACCCGCTCGCAGACGGCCAGCGCCCCGGTGCTCTGGTGCCGGGAAGCGCTGGCTGGCGGCCGGGCCCGAGCCTTTCTGGTCAATTCGGGCAATGCGAACGCCTTCACCGGACGGGCCGGCATTGCCTCTGTGGAGCGCAGTGTCTCGGCCACGGCGCAGGCCCTTGACTGCACGAACCGGGAGGTCTTCGTGGCCTCAACCGGCGTGATTGGCGAACCGATGCCGGACGAGAAGCTGACCCACAGCCTGCCCGAGCTCGTCGGCAAGCTGGCACCGGATGGCTGGGAAACCGCAGCGCGGGCCATAATGACCACCGATACCTTCCCCAAGGGAGCCAGCCGCACGACGGAAATCGACGGCAGGAAGGTGGTCCTGAACGGCATTGCCAAGGGCTCCGGCATGATCGCGCCGGACATGGGCACCATGCTGTCCTTCGTCACCACCGATGCCGACCTCCCTGCGGATGTGCTGCAGCAGCTCCTCACCCGGGCCAACAACCGCTCCTTCAACTCCATCACTGTGGATGGCGATACCTCAACCAGCGACACGCTGTTGCTGGCGGCCACCGGAAAGGCGGGCAACACACCGATCCGCAGCCTGGTCGATCCGCGCCTGCGCCGCTTCACCCGCGCGCTGGAGGACCTCCTGATCGACCTGGCGCAACAAGTCGTGAAGGACGGCGAAGGCGCCAGCAAGTTCATCACCATCGAGGTTACCGGCGCCACCAGCGCACGCTCCGCGCGGCGCATGGGCTTGGCCATCGCCAACTCCCCACTCGTCAAGACCGCCATCGCCGGAGAAGACGCCAACTGGGGACGGATTGTCATGGCGGTCGGCAAATCCGGCGAGCGGGCCGACCGTGATCGTCTGTCCATCTCCATCGGTGGAGTGGAAATCGCCCGCGAGGGTCAGCGCGTCGGAAACTACGACGAAGCCCCGGTGAGCGCCCACATGAAAGGGCGGGATATCCTGATCCAGGTGGATGCCGGCGTGGGGCGGGGCCGGGCCCGGGTCTGGACCTGTGATCTGACCCACGGCTACATCGACATCAATGCCGACTATCGGAGCTGATCATGCCGCCGGCTGAAAGCGGGTGCTGGCAGGCCGGCGAGCGGACCGCAGGCGAAGATGGCCCCCGAGAGATCATCCTGGTCGCCGCCGCCGCGCTGGTGGATACGGACGGACGCGTCCTGCTGAGCCAACGTCCCGAAGGCAAGGAAATGGCAGGCCTGTGGGAATTTCCCGGCGGCAAGGTCCATGCCGGCGAAACGCCGGAGGCCGCTCTTATACGGGAACTTCACGAGGAACTGGGCATCGACACGCGGGAGAGCTGCCTGGCGGCACTCGCCTTTGCCTCCCACGGCTACGAAAACTTCCACCTGCTGATGCCGCTGTTTGCCTGCCGAGTCTGGCAGGGAACCCCGGAAGGCCGGGAAGGACAGGCCCTGGCCTGGGTACGACCGGCGCGCATGATGGACTACCCCATGCCGGCCGCGGACCTGCCGCTTGTGGCCCTGCTGCGGGATTTTCTCTAGCGCGGGATCCGATCCGCCACAGCCAGGTCTTCCGCGTCACCGCTTTCGCCAAGCCCCTCCGCGATGCGCTGTCGGTCCTCCGTGGCCTTGTCCTGGCTCATCTTGGCCTTGCCCTCCAGGCGTGTGATTTGCAGGCGCAGGCCGACAATGCCCTTGAGCTTCGCTGCCACGAAACTGTCCGGCGCGTCGCTGACGGCCCAAGGCTGCTCACGCATGGATTCATGCAATTCCGTCAGGCGCGAAACCACAGCCAGAAGCGGCTCGGGCTCGGCGAAGAACTCCACCGTCCCATAGGCATGAACCGCCGTATAGTTCCAGGTCGGCACCACCTTTCCGGTCTCTGCCTTGGCCGCGTACCAGGCTGGCGTTATATAGGCACTCGGTCCCGTGAAAATGGCCAGCGCCTCGCCCTGGATGTCTGAGCGCCATTGCGGGTTTGCACGAGCGAGATGGCCGTAGAGCGTGCCCCTTTCGCCTTCTTCGCTGTCGAGAATCAGGGGCAGCGATGTGGCCTGCAGGCCCTCAGCCCCGAAGGTCACCAGGCTGCATAGCCTGGTCGCGCGCATCATCCGATGGATCTCACCCAGATCTTCGACACGGAACTGCGGCGGTGTGTACATGATGCGTTCCTTCCTATCCCACGATACCGCGAGGCCGACGCCGGATTTGCCCACCATCGTTTCCGTTCATGCTTGAGGGTCGGCCGCGAGCATCTCCTCCAGCGTTGCCACATCCTCGGCCTCGACAATGCAGCGCGCAAGCGCATAGCTGAATCCCTGTCGCCCCAGGGCGGCCAAGTCCCGCTCACGCCGTTCCTCGCGCCTGCTCTCCTCGCGAAAGGGGCCAAGCCGACGGCGGCGAGCAAAGGCCACGGCTGCACGGAATTCGGAATTCGGTTTTTCCGCTTCCAGGTCTTCCAGAGCATCCTCGATCAACCCTGCTTCCACGCCTTTTTCGCGCAACTTCCCTTCGATGGCTCGCGCCGACTTTCCTCGCCGGTGCAGGCTGCGCGCCAAACCCTGGGCATAGGCCGCGTCATCCAGAAAGCCGTTGCGTCGCAAGCGGACGATCAGCTCCTCGATCCAGCGCTCCGCCTCGTCCTGATCGCCCCCGTGCACTTCAAGGGAACGTTTCACCTTGCGCCTGAGAACGCGACGTAGGTTGGCTTCTGAGGTCACATAACGTTCAAGATAGAAAAGCGCGGCCCGTTCCAGGTAGGCGGGCGTGATCCGGCGCGGCTGCCGCCGCTGTTTCGACTTCGCCTGCCTTTCGTCCGACTCCTGCGGTCCCGGGTCGCGGGTGTCAGCAGAATTCCGGTCCTGTTTCCTCGAGCTGTCCATGCCGTCAGTCTGCCATGTGCCGCGTGCAGATGCGAAGTGTAACCTGTGCGCTTGTATCCCCTCTGCCACGGGTATATCTCCTAGCCCATGACCGATACACTCAGTGAGTCCCATCCGGCGCCCGCCGCGCCGGCCCCGCAGTCGACAGCCCGTCCGGCGACAGAGGTCGGCCCCCGCTTGCTGGGCCGCTTCAACCTGATGGGCCTCTGGACACTCTACCTGAAAGAAGTGCGCCGGTTCCTGAACGTGCTGACCCAGACCGTAGTCGCACCGGTGATCATGTCGCTGCTGTTCCTGGCGGTCTTCACACTGGCGCTCGGCCGGGGATCCATGTCCGTGGCCGGCATTCCCTATCCGGAGTTTCTGGCGCCGGGCCTGATCATGATGCAGATGCTCCAGAACGCGTTCGCCAACACCTCCTCCTCGCTGGTGATCGCAAAGGTCCAGGGCAACATCGTCGATGTCCTGATGCCACCCCTCTCACCGGGCGAACTGACCCTGGGCTATGTGGGTGGCGGCATGACTCGCGGCCTGCTGGTCGGCGTGGCCGCGGCAATCGCCATCTGGCCCTTCATCGGCTATGGCATCCATGATCCGCTGGCCATCCTCTACTACGGGATCAATGCCTCCATGATGCTCTCTTTGTTGGGAATTCTGGGCGGTGTATGGGCCGACAAGTTCGACCATATCGCAGCCGTCACCAACTTCGTGATCATGCCGCTGTCCTTCCTGTCGGGAACCTTCTATTCGGTGGAGCGTCTGCCGGAAAACTGGGTCTTCGTGGCGCACCTGAACCCCTTCTTCTATCTGATCGACGGCTTCCGCTACGGAATCATCGGGCATAGCGACAGCCCAGTCTGGCTGGGGGCCCTGATCGTGGCCGTGGTGAACATCCTGCTCTGGACACTGACCTACCGGATGCTGGCAACCGGCTACAAGCTGAAGCCGTAAGCCGGAAACGATGCGCAGCTTCGCCCGCGGCCCGAACTGGATCGGTATCTGGACGCTGGTGCGTCGCTGGCTGATCCGCTACCTGCGTAATCTTCCCGAGGTGGCGGGCCGGGCCGTGGGCATGGGCCTGCTGTTCCTCCTGGTCTTCTCCGTGGCACTGCCCGAGGGTGTGGCCTTCCAGCCCGGCGTGACAGCCCTGCAGTTTCTCGCACCGGGCCTGATCGCCTGGGCCATGTTCTCGGATGCCTTCGATAATGTGGCCTTTCCCCTGCTGTTCGACCGGATGGAAGGCATGATACAGGATGTCCTCATGGCGCCGCTTTCTCCGGCTGAGCGCCTGGCCGGCTATCTTCTGCCCGGTCTGTTCGGCGGGCTGCTGACCGGGCTGTTCCTGGGACTGGTCTTTTCCTTCATCATCGACCTGCCACTCGCCAAGCCGTTTCTGATCCTTCCCTTCGCGCTGCTGGGCTGTCTTCTCTTCTCCCTCATCGGGTTGCTTTGCGGCCTCTGGGCCATCAAGTGGGACCACTTCGCCATGGTCGAGAACTTCCTGGTGCTGCCACTGGGCCTGCTGTCAGGCAGCTTCTTCACCCTGGCCAGCTTGCCCGAAGCCGGGCGCACGGCCATCCTGGCCAATCCGGTGTTCCACATCATCGACGGGCTGCGCAGCGGATTTACCGGAACGACCGAAAGCGACTTTACGGGCGGACTGCTTCTGCCTGTGCTGGTGATCGTTCTGCTGTTCTGGCTGTCGCAGAGACTGTTCAGGCGCGGTTACAGGATCCGTCAGTAAGGGCCCTGTATTTGTGCGGCGGCCAGCGTTGACAGCTTCAGTGCAACCCGTCATCGTCCCGCTTTTCCGCAAAACTCGGGATCATACCGGGATCCGGAAGGACAGCCGTGATGGCAGGAAACAAGGATTGCTGACGTGAGCGACGCGTTGATGAACACCTACGCCCGCGCCGATCTCGCTTTCGAGCGCGGCGAGGGGCCCTATCTGATCACCCACGAGGGGGATCGCTACCTGGATTTTGCCAGCGGCATCGCGGTCACTGCGCTGGGACACGCCCATCCGCATCTCGTGAACGCGCTGCAGCAGCAAGCAGCACGCTTCTGGCACTGCTCCAACCTCTTCCGTATTCCCGAAGGCGAACGCCTGGCCGAGCGCCTGGTTGCCCACTCCTTCGCCGATCGCGTTTTTTTCTGCAATTCTGGCGTCGAGGCCTTCGAGGCCGCCACCAAACTGGTTCGCAAGTATTTCGACGACAAGGGTGAGCCGGATCGCTGGCAGGTCATCACTTGCAACGGCGCCTTCCACGGCCGCTCCCTGACCGCCATTGCCGCCGCCGGCAACGAGAAGTACATGGCCGGTTTCGCGCCCCATGTTCCTGGCTTCACCCAAACGGCCTTCGGAAACCTTAACGAGCTGCGCCATGCCATTACCGACGAGACGGCGGCCATCCTCGTGGAACCGATTCAGGGCGAAGGCGGCATCCGCACCCCGGACCTGGAATATCTGCGCGGCCTGCGGCAGGTCTGCGACGAGTTCGGCCTGCTGCTGGTCTTCGACGAGATCCAGTGTGGCATGGGCCGGACGGGAACGCTCTTTGCCTATGAACAGGCGGGCATTGCCCCCGACGTCATGATGCTGGCCAAGGGACTGGGTGGTGGATTTCCCATCGGCGCCCTGCTGGCCACGGAGGAGGTTTCCGCCTCCTTCGGTCCCGGAAATCATGGCACCACCTTCGGCGGCAACCCCCTGGCCATGGCCTGCGGCAATGCGGTCATGGACGTCATGCTGGACGAAGGCTTCCTGCCCCAGGTCAAGCGGGTGAGCCATTCTCTTCGGGAAAAGCTGGACGATCTCGTCCGGCGCCATCCTCAGGTCTATTCCGAGGTGCGCGGCATGGGGCTGCTTCTGGGGCTGCGCGGTGCCGTTCCCAACACGGAGCTTATCGCGGCCTTGCGGGCGCGCGGGTTGTTGACCGTGGGGGCCGGCGAAAATGTCATCCGTCTCCTGCCACCCCTCATCATTACGGAAGCCGAGGCCGAAGCCGCAGTTGGAATTCTGAATTCCGTTGCTGAGGCCTATGGCCATGCCGCGGAGTAATCTCATGTCCAGTGCTTCGCAGAGCGCGCTCAAGCATTTCCTTGATCTCGACACGTTCGATCGGGCCGAGCTGCGTCAGATTCTCGACCTCGGCAAACGATGCAAGGCGGGCGAGTTGGGAAGCGAGCGCCCGCTCGCCGGCAAGTCGCTGGCAATGATCTTCGAGAAGCCCTCGACCCGAACCCGCGTGTCCTTTGAAGTGGGCATCCGCCAACTGGGTGGGGAACCCATCGTGCTGGAGCCCAGCGGTTCACAGCTCGGACGCGGCGAGACGGTGGCCGACACGGCGCGCGTCCTTTCGCGCTACGTGGATGCCATCATGATCCGCACCACCAAGGAGGAGAAACTCCTCGAGCTGGCAGAATTCGCCACGGTGCCCGTGATCAACGGACTCACCGACCGCACCCATCCCTGTCAACTGATGGCCGATGTCATGACCTTCGAGGAAAGGCTCGGCCCCATCGAGGGGAAGACGGTTGTCTGGTCCGGTGACGGCAACAACATGGCGACCTCGTGGATACACGCGGCCGCTCGCTTCGGTTTCGAGCTTCGGCTCGCCTGTCCTGCAGCTCTCTCGCCGCCACCCGAGGTGGTTGCCTGGGGACAGCAGGAAGGCGCTCGGATCCTGGTCACCGACGATGCGCGCAGTGCCATGAAGGATGCTGACTGCGTGGTGACCGACACCTGGGTTTCCATGGGAGATGACGTGGGGGATTCCATTCGCCGGCACAATCTCCTCAAACCCTTCCAGGTTACGGAGGAGCTGATGGCCCTGGCCAAGCAGGAGGCCATCTTCATGCACTGCCTTCCGGCGCATCGCGAACAGGAAGTCACCACGAGGGTCATCGACGGCCCCCAGTCCGTGGTCTGGGACGAGGCGGAAAACCGAATGCATGCACAGAAGGGAATCTTGCTCTGGTGTCTGAACTGAACGAAGACACACGGTTTGTGAACTACACGCCGGGCGACGATCTGGTCCAGCCCTTCCTGATCGAACGGACCGGAATTCGCGGACGCCTTGTCCGCCTGGGGCCAGTACTGGACACCATACTGGGGCGGGCGGAGCTGCCCCGACCCGTTGCGGCCCTGCTGGGCGAACTGGTGGCCTTGGGCTGTCTTCTGGGCAGCACGTTGAAGTATGACGGCGTCTTCACGCTGCAGGTCAAGGCCGATGGTGCGCTGAAGACCATGGTGACTGACATGACCAGTGCAGGCAGCCTGCGTGGCTATGCCAGCTATGACGCGGAAAAGGTGGCCGAGTTGCAGGAAACGGACAGCGACCTGCCATCGGATATCACGAGCTGGCTGGGCGAAGGCTACATGGCCTTCACCGTCGACCAGGGCCAGCACAGCGAGCGCTACCAGGGAATGGTGGAGCTTCAGGGTCCGCGGCTGGCGGATTCCCTGCGCCATTATTTCCGCCAGTCGCAACAGATCAATGCCGGTATCCTGGTGGCCGTATCCCAGACCGACAGCGGCTGGCGCGGGGGCGCGCTGCTGATCGAGCGCATCCCCGACAGTGCGACCGGCGACGTTTTCGAGATCTCGGACGAGGACTGGCGGCATTCCCTGATCCTCATGTCGAGCTGTACCGAAGAAGAGCTCCTGGCGCCGGAGCTGTCCGCCGAACGATTGATCTACCGTCTGTTCCACGAGGACGGAGTGCGAGTCTTCGAGCCCAAATCCTTTGACGCGACCTGCCGCTGCTCGCGCGAAAAAGTCGTCAATGTGCTCAAGTCCCTGCCCAGCGAGCAGATTCGCGAGCTCAGTTACGAGGACGGCTCGGTCAGCATGAAGTGTGAGTTCTGCAGCACAAATTACCACTTCAGCGAAGCGGAGCTGGAAGCTCTTTTTCGAGAGGCCACGGACCAACAGGACAACGGCTGAAATACCCGACGTCTGTCTTGGCTCTGCCGCATTTTCCCTCTAGGAAGCCGGAAACCCGAGTTCAGCCAAGGCCACGGAATACGAGGTCAGAACGAGCATGCAGCCCCTTTCCCGTCGTGGTTTCATGATTGCCGGCACCGGTGCTGCAAGCTTGGCGCTGCTTGCCGGTTGCGAGATGACGCCTCCGCGCAATGACTTCGCGCGCATCGGCTTCGATCACCGCCAGCCACTCCGTTTCGACGTGGCAAGCATAGAAGTGATCCAGCAATACGAGGCGCCGCGTGAGGCCCCCTATGTTGGTCACCGCTTTCCGGACCCCCTTCCGGAGGTGGCCGAGCGCTGGGGGCACCAGCGCCTGAAGGCAGAGGGCCCCCGGAACAACGCCCGCTTCACCATCCAAGAGGCGTCCGTAGTGGAGCAGGAGCTGGCAGGTACCCAGGGCCTGAAACGCTTTTTCGTGATCGACCAAAGTGAGCGCTATGATGCGCGCCTGCGGGCGGAACTGGAAATCCGGGACTCGAGCGACGGCGCACGCCGGGTCGTGCGCGCCGATGTCCGCCGTTCCTTGACCGTAGCCGAGGACGCGAGCCTGACCGAACGCGAAGCCATCTGGTTCCAGTTGACAGAGGATCTGATGCGCCGTTTCGATCGGGAAATGGAGCAGGTCGTGCGCGAGAACCTGACACCTTGGCTTTTGAACTGAGACAGCTGTTGCACAGGCAGTTTGCCACAATGGAAAATCCTGCCTACGGGATGACTTTCCGTGTTTGAATACCAGCTTCTAGAGTGAAGCTGGACAAGACAGCGAACACATCAGAGTTGACGCCATGAAACGCCTCCATTGCACTTTCGCGACCCTGCTGTCTGCCGGCCTCCTGGTTGGCTGCACCCCGACGACCATGGAGCCGGTGACCATCGAGCCGTCCTACAAGCTCATCGACCTCTGGTGGGCAGGCAAGGACAACGGTATTCCCCTGTCGGTGACCGGCACGCCCTACGGCATGAACGCGGACGAGGCCGCCGCATCCTTTGCCGACAACATGCGGGTGCCGGGCTATGCGCCCCAGGTGGACATCCGCCCGCGCACCTCCGAGGACGGTCGCAGCGGCTGGTCCATGGTCCTGGCCTTCGACGCACCGCAAAGCGCCTCGGCGAGCGATGTCTGCTCCACGACACGGGGACATTCCCTGGACAGCACACCGACCGCTGGCGAAAAGCCGCAGACGGTGTTTGCCGCCTTTTGCCGCAACGGCAGCCGCGTGACCAGCACCCGGGCCTCCCTCCCCGGCGAAATAACAGGCGCGGAGGACCCGAGGCTGCAGCGGATCCTGCAGCAGGTGAGCGGGGCGCTTTTCCCGCGCCACAATCCCCATCTGGACGACCGGGACAACCAAGGCAACGACTGGAACTCCTGAGTTGTGGGCGTCACACCGGAAACCGGAATAAATCCTTCGGCAAGAACAACGATCTGTTTTACCTGCCGGGGAAATGCTGGCATAGTGCCGCGCGCGGTCGACCAGACCGCTTTGTCAAGCCTATGCGGAACGTGATCCAGATGAAAACAAGCCAGATCTTCCGGTTTTTTGCCGTAGTGAGTCTCGCCGGCCTGCTCGCCGCCTGCTCGTCCACGGAGCGGGAGTACGACTATCCGGTGGAAACGGACAGAAGAGGCCGTACCGTCTATCAATCCGAGACCGAGCCCGGCGTCTTCGGGACCGATGGCATACTGCTGGTTGGCGAGCGAGAGGAAGACCCGCAGCAAGGCGGCGGCGGCTCCGGGATCGGCGTGAATGCCTATCTCTGGCGCGCCTCGCTGGACACTCTCTCATTCATGCCCCTGGCTTCGGCGGACCCCTTCGGCGGCGTTATCCTGACCGAATGGTACACCCCGCCGGAGACACCGGACGAACGCTTCAAGGTCAACGTCTTTATCCTGGGGCGCGACCTGCGGGCCGATGGTGTCCGAGCCACGGTCTTCCGGCAGGTGCGTGACGACACAGGCAATTGGGTCGACGCAGAAGTCGAGCCGGAAAGCGATCGGGAGATCGAGGACTCCATACTCACCCGGGCGCGCGAACTCCGCATCGCGGGCCTGAACTGAAGCGGACGTTCCGTTCCAGGGAAAGGGGCGTTGTCCATATCTCGTGAACAGGGCGGACGTGAGTCACGGCGATACGCCGCTCGCCGGAAGATGCTCCCGCGGCGTATCCCCTGCCCCCAGCCGCGGACCAGTGAGACATGAGCCGATACAATCCGAAGGAAACCGAAAGCAAGTGGCAGCAGGCCTGGGAAGAGGCCGGCTGCTTCCTGACGAAGACAGAGCCTGATCGGCCCAAGTACTACGTCCTCGAGATGTTCCCCTATCCCTCGGGCCGGATCCACATGGGACATGTGCGGAACTACACGATCGGGGATGTGATCGCCCGGTTCAAGCGGGCCCGTGGCTTCAACGTCCTGCACCCCATGGGCTGGGACGCCTTCGGTCTTCCGGCCGAGAACGCTGCTGTCGAGCGCGGCGTGCATCCGGCCGACTGGACTTACAGCAACATCGACGCCATGCGGACGCAGTTGAAGTCCATGGGTCTGTCCATCGATTGGAGCCGGGAATTCGCCACCTGCCATCCCGGCTACTACAGTCATCAGCAGGCTCTGTTCCTTGACTTCATGGAGTCTGGCCTTGTCGAACGGCGGGAATCCTGGGTCAACTGGGATCCGGTGGACCAGACCGTACTGGCCAATGAACAGGTAATCGACGGCAAGGGCTGGCGTTCGGGCGCAGCCATCGAGCGCCGGCGCCTCTCCCAGTGGTTCTTCCGCATCACCGCCTTTTCCGAGGAACTTCTCGAAGGCCTGGAGGATCTGAAGCGCTGGCCGGAAAAGGTGCGCCTGATGCAGCAGAACTGGATCGGGCGCTCGGAAGGTGCACGCATCTTCTTCGAGATCGAGGGCCGTGACGAACCGCTGGAGGTGTTCACCACCCGCCCGGATACCCTGTTCGGTGCCTCTTTCGGAGCGTTGTCTCCACACCATCCCCTGGCTGCGGAGCTGGCCGAAAAGGATCCGGAGCTCAAGCACTTCATTGCCGAATGCGACCGTCTGGGCACAAGCGAAGAAGCCATCGAGAAAGCGGAAAAGCGCGGATACGACACAGGCCTGCGCATTCGCCATCCCCTGATCGCGGGAAAAACCCTGCCGCTATACGTCGCGAACTTCATCCTGCTCGAATACGGCACTGGTGCCATCTTCGGCTGTCCGGCCCATGACCAGCGCGACTTGGATTTCGCCCGCAGATACGGCCTGGATGTCTTGCCCGTGGTGCGTCCCCGCGAGGTTCCGGGCGCCGAGTGGACGATTGGCAACGAAGCCTATACAGGCGACGGCGTGCTGTGCAACTCGGAGTTTCTCGACGACCTGGATGTGCCAGAAGCCAAACGTCGAGTCATCGGACGGCTCGAGGAGTACGGCCACGGCAAGGGAACGGTCCAGTTCCGCCTGCGCGACTGGGGCATTTCCCGGCAGCGCTACTGGGGCTGCCCAATTCCCGTGGTCCATTGTCCCGACTGTGGCGCAGTCCCGGTTCCCAAGGAGCAGCTGCCCATAGAACTCCCGCGTGACGTTACCTTCGAAACGCCCGGCAATCCACTGGATCATCATCCGAGCTGGAAGCACACGCAGTGTCCGCAATGCGGCACCCCTGCTCAACGCGACACCGACACCATGGACACCTTCGTCGATTCCTCCTGGTATTTCGCGCGGTTCTGCAGCCCGCGGGCCGAGGCGACGCCGCTTGTCCGCCAGGATGTCGATTACTGGCTGCCGGTGGACCAGTACGTGGGCGGAATCGAGCATGCCATCCTGCACCTTCTCTATTCCCGCTTCTTCACGCGTGGCCTGCGGAAAGCCGGCTACCTGAATCTGGAAGAGCCCTTCGCCGGCCTTTTCACCCAGGGCATGATCTGTCACGAAACCTATCGCGATGCGGATGGCCACTGGCTATGGCCGGACGAGGTCCATCGCGACCCATCCGGCAATCCAGTGGACAGCCAAGAGCGGCCCGTGACCGTCGGTCGGGTCGAGAAGATGAGCAAGTCCAAGCGCAATACCGTGGATCCGGCCGATATCATCGACAGCTACGGGGCCGACACGGCGCGCTGGTTCATGCTCTCCGACAGCCCGCCGGATCGCGAGATGGAATGGACGGACGCTGGCATCGAGGGGGCCTGGCGTTTCGTTCAACGGCTCTGGCGCCTGGTACGCGAAACGGCTGCCAGCGATCGGCTGCCCCCGGTGGGGGCGCCGGCACCAAAGGACTTCGACGAGACGGCCCTGGAGCTGCGTCGCAACGTTCACAAGACCATTCAGGGCCTGACCGGGGACATCGAGGCCTTCCATTTCAACAAGGCCGTCGCGCGCCTCTACGAGCTGACGAACCATCTTTCCTCGGCCACTTCGCAAGCTGATGGCAAGGGCCTGGACTGGGCCCTCCGCGAGGCCTGTGAAATCCTGGTGCGCCTGATCGCACCCATGATGCCCCATCTCTCGGAGGAACTCTGGCGGACCCTGGGACACGCCAGCCTGCTGGCCGAGCAGAACTGGCCGCAAGCGGATCCCGCCCTCGTCGAGGACGAAACCGTGACCATTGCGGTCCAGGTGAACGGCAAGCTTCGCACGAAACTCCAGCAGCCGCGCGACTGCGATCAGGACCTCCTGCGTGAGGCTGCCCTGGGTGATGAGACGGTTCAGCGTTATCTTGAGGGACGCGAACCGCGAAAAGTGGTGGTCGTACCGAACCGGATCGTGAATGTCGTACTTTAGGCCACTCTTCGCCCTGCCCCTTCTTCTGACTGCGGCTCTCGTGCTGGCAAGCTGCTCCGTGCGCCCGCTCTATGCCCCAGGTGGTGTGGGGGAAACCAGCCAGACCCAGTTTTCCTCGATCCGCATCGAGCCGATTCCGGATCGCGAGGGACAGATCCTCCACAACAAGCTGCGCAACATGCTCAATCCCTACGGACAGCCCAGGGATCCTGAGCATGTGCTGGTCGTGCGACTGCGCGAATCCCGGGACTTCACCGCCGTGCGCCGCAGCGAGACGGCAACTCGCGAGAACCTGACGATCGAAGCCAATTTCGCACTCCAGGACAATCAGACGCGCCAGGACGAGATGCGGGGACTGGCCATCGGCACGGTCGGCTACAATGTGAATCCCTCGGGCTTTGCCACCTATGTCTCGGAACAGGATGGCCGGGAGCGTGCACTGGAAGGAATTGCACAGGAAATCCGCCGTCGGGTCGGCCTCTACTTCGCCGCCCAGGAGGAAGGCATCGGCCCGGAGATCCATACCCAAGGTCCATCGCCGGATGCCTGGTCCTCCTATGACGAGGACGACGCGGATGAAGCTGAGTTCCAGACCGGGGATTGATCCCGGCAACGACCTCCTGCTTGGACTCTGAATCATGGAGATCAAGGGCGAGCAATACGAGGCCCATCTCAAGCGCAAGGGCACGAACCTGCGGGCCGTTTTGTTGTACGGCCCCGACCGCGGCCTGGTTGAGGAGCGCGCCAATGCGGCCGTGCGATACGTCATCGGTGACATTGACGACCCATTTCGCCTCGTCGAGGTGACCCCCAGCCAGTTGAAGGAGGAGCCTGCTCGTCTGCACGACGAGGCAACCGCTCTTTCCTTTTCCGGTGGTCAACGTGTCATCCGCCTGCGGGGGCTCGGCAACGAGGCCGGGTTGCTGCGTGACTATATCGAGGCGTTGCCTGGTGACGCGCTTCTGGTCGCCGAAGCCGGAGAAATTCCGCGCAAGTCCGAGCTTGTGAAGCTCTTCGAGAAAGCCGGAGACTCCGTCGCCGCAGTGGCCTGCTATCGCGATGAGGGTACGACACTTTTCCGCCTGATCGATACGTACTTCCACGAGCATGGCCAGAGTGTTTCACGTGAAGCACGGGACTACCTGGCCGCCAATCTCGGGGGCGATCGCCAACTCACCCGACGGGAGCTGGAGAAACTCTCCCTGTATGCCGGAAACGCCCAGACCATCGAACTGGAGGACGCCCAGGCGTGCATCGGTGACAGTGCTTCATTGTCCCTGGATGACCTCTCCTTCGCTGTTGCGGAGGGGCAGCTGGCCGCCGTCGAGCGCGCCCTGAATCGAAGCTTTGATGAAGGCATGAGCGCTGTCGCCATCCTGCGCGCCGTGGCGCGCCACTTTCAGAGGCTTCACATGACGGTGGGCTTGATGGCGTCGGGCCAGGATCTGGATACGGCCCTGCGCAAGCTGCGCCCCCCCGTCTTCTGGAAAGTGGCCGACCGCTTCAAGGCCCAGGCGCGTACCTGGCCAATCGGTCATCTCACACGGGCGCTGGAGCGTCTGTTGGAAACCGAAGCGGCCTGCAAGAAAACCGGGGCGCCGGACACATTGCTGTGCTCCGACAGCCTTTTCGCCATTGCTCGGGGTTCACCGCTGGCGCGGCGTTCTGCTGGCCGCGCGCGGCGCTGAGCCTCGGCAGATTCCTGTCCGGAACACGGAATTCACAAACCGCTGCTCGGGGCCGGCGCCTGGTTGAGTCGGCGCAACACGTCGTCCAGCTGATCCAGATTGTCGTAATGAACGGACAGGACGCCACCTTCTCCGTTGCCGTGCAACTCGATATTCACCTTGAGTCCGAGCAGACCGGAAAGATCGCGCTCCAGGGCCAGGGTATCGGCATCCTTGGCGACCGCTCCCTTTGCCGCAGCGGAGGATCTCGACTTCTGCCGCCCCCCTGCGGCTCCGTCCTGTCCTCTTGAGCCCTTTTGGCCACTGACAAGACGCTCGGTCTCCCGGACGGTAAGCCCGCGGCGCACCACTTCCTCGGCCAGTTTTTCCGGTTCCTCCGCCGACAGCAGGGCCCGGGCATGGCCAGCGGACAGACTGCCTTCCCCGACCCTGTCCTTCACGCTGTCCGGCAAGTTGAGCAGCCGCAGTGTGTTGGCGATATGCGGCCGACTCTTGCCGATCAAGCGGCTGAGCTCTTCCTGACTGTGGGAAAAGTCGTCGATCAGACGGCGATAGCCTTCTGCCTCTTCAATGGGATCGAGATCCTGACGCTGCACGTTCTCGACAATCGCCAGCTCCAGGGCTGTCCCGTCATCCATCTCGCGAACGAGAATCGGCACCTCGTGCAATTGCGCCCGTTGAGCGGCACGCCAACGTCTCTCGCCGGCGATGATTTCGTATTCCGAGGGACGATCAGGATGGCGCCGCACGAGAATGGCCTGCAGCAGGCCCTGGGTCTTTATCGACTCCGCCAGGGAATCCAGCGCAGCTTCGTCGAAATGACGGCGCGGCTGTACCCGGCTGGGATGAAGATGTTCGATCGGCACCGTCTTGTTGGCGCGGTGACGGTCCAGATCCGCATAGTCGCCTGCCGCTTCTCCCAGCAGGGATGCCAGACCACGTCCCAGATTGCTGCGCTTGGGGGACTGGGATTCGCTCATTCTGTCATTCTCTCCTTTTCGGCCGGCTCTGTCAGGATGCCAGGGCCGCATCCGGTAGCGCCCGTCCCTCGCGACGGAGAACTTCTCGGGCCAGGTGCAGATAGGCCTGTGACCCCGCACAGCGCAGGTCGTACAGCAGAACGGGTTTGCCGTGAGACGGCGCTTCCGAGACCCGAACGTTGCGCGGGATCACGGTTTCATAGACCCGCCCGCCGAGGAAGGCGCGCACATCATCCGCAACCATATTGCACAAGTTGTTGCGGCTGTCATACATGGTCAACACAACCCCTTGAAGTTCAAGGTCAGGATTCAGGGTCTGTCGTACCCGCTCGACGGTCCGAAGCAGGTGGCTGAGTCCCTCCAGCGCATAGAATTCGGCCTGCAGGGGAACCACGACAGCGTGGGCAGCTACCAGGCCATTCACGGTCAACAGCCCAAGCGCCGGCGGACAGTCGATGAGGATATAGCTCCAATCGCGCTGACTGCGCCCCAAGGCATCCGCGAGGCGGCGATCGCGCTGGGGCAGGTTGACCAGTTCCAGTTCAGCCCCGGACAGCTCCACCGAGGAGGGCAGAACATCAAGGCCCGGAACCCGTGTCGGCAACACCACGTCATCCACTTCGCAGGACGCATGCAGGACTTCATAAACGGTCTGCCGCTTTTCGTCGTGCTCCAGCCCCAGACCGGTGGTGGCATTGGCCTGAGGGTCCAGATCGATGATCAGGACCTTTTCACCACACGCGGCCAGAGCCGTTGCCAGGTTGATCGCCGTTGTGGTCTTGCCCACCCCGCCTTTCTGGTTGGCGACGGCCAGGATACGAGCTTCCTGCATAGTCTGGGGTTCACTGCTGTCGTTCATGAAGGCTGTCCCTGGTCAGCTACTGTAAGGACCCAACCGCAGAATGCGTCCCTTGGAATCGGACTCACTGGGAAAAACCTCTGCGCCGGATATATCCAAAGGCATCTTCCCTGCTTTGCGCAGAAGCGTCAATTCCTCATCAAGGCGCGCTCCCTTGAGAAACAGGCAATACCCGCCCGGACGCAGTAAAGGCCGGGCATAATCCACGAGGCGCGGCAATGGAGCGCAGGCCCGTGCCGTTACATAGTCGGCAGTGGGCAGGGAGAGAGAGTCGATGCGCTGGTTATGGATATGCACGGGGGTGCCCGTTTCACGTGAAACCTCGCGCAGGAAAGTACATTTTCTCGCATCCGAGTCCACCAGATGGAACTCGCCTGCAGACATAAGGGCCAGGACCAGTCCCGGAAATCCGGCACCGGAGCCGAGGTCGACCCAGCAGGTGTCCGGACGAACCGCCCGCGGCAGGCAATGCAGCAACTGGGCTGAGTCCAGGAAATGCCGGCGCCAGAGATCTCCGAGTGTATCCCGACTGACCAGGTTGATTGCCTGGTTCCATTTTTCCAGCTTCGCAGCATAGATACGGAAGCGCTCCAATGTTTCACGTGAAACATCGAAGTCGCGCGCAAACGTCTCTTCATTGTAGTCTGTGGCCACTGTGGGATTCCGTCAGGCCGCCACGTCTCGGCGTCGCCGCACGTGCCGCAGCAACAGCAGGCTGGCGGCGGGCGTGACGCCCGGAATACGACCGGCCGCGCCCAATGTGGCCGGCCGAGCCGCCTGGAGCTTTTCCCGAATCTCATTGGACAGACCGGGAATCGCCTCATAATCCAGATCGCTCGGCAACTCCAGGGATTCGTCCTTGCGATAGGCGCGGACATCCGCCTCCTGGCGCTCCAGATACCCTGCGTAACGGGCGTCGATTTCCACCTGTTCGGAGATCGACTTGGACAGGGCGGTCAGTTCGGGCCAATGCCCCTGCAAGCGCGCAAGGGACATGTCCGGATACCGCAAGAGGTCAAACACACTCCGTCGCTGGCCGTCCCGGTTGATACTGAAGCCGGCCTTGCGCAGCTCGTCCGGTGTGGCGTTCAACCCATGGACCAACCGCCGCGCTTCATCCAGCGCATCCATCCGGTCGCGATGAAGCGCTGCCCGCGATGCGCCCACACAGCCCCACACCAGGCCCTTGTCCGTCAGGCGCTGATCGGCATTGTCGGCACGCAGGTGCAGGCGATACTCGGCACGACTGGTGAACATGCGATACGGTTCGGTAACGCCGCGCGTGATCAGGTCGTCGATCAGGACACCGGTATAGGCCTCGGCCCGGTCGAGCTGAACAGGCGTTCGCCGTCCTCCGGCGCGCAGTGCCGCATTGAGCCCTGCCATAAGCCCCTGGGCCGCCGCCTCTTCATAACCGGTGGTCCCGTTGATCTGTCCCGCGAAATAAAGGCCGGGAATTCGCACGGTCTGCAGGTCCGGGCCCAACTCGCGTGGATCGACGTAATCATATTCGATGGCGTAGCCCGGCTGCAGGATTGCTGCGCGCTCTAGCCCCGGAATGGTCTGCAGCAGTGCCTGCTGCACTTCCTCGGGCAGCGAGGTGGAGATCCCGTTGGGATAGACGGTCGAATCGTCGAGCCCTTCCGGCTCCAGAAAGATCTGGTGCCGGTCCCGGTCGGCAAAGCGCACCACCTTGTCCTCGATGGAGGGGCAGTAGCGCGGGCCCGTGGAGCCGATTTGCCCGGAATAGAGTGGAGCCCGGTCGAGATTCTCGCGGATCAGGTCATGGCCTTCCGGCGAGGTATGCGTAATGTGGCACACCACCTGGGGCTGACGGATCGCTTCAGTCATCCAGGAGAATGCCTCCGGCGGGTCGTCGCCGTGTTGCACTTCAAGGCTGCCGTAGTCGATAGTGCGGCCATCCAGCCGCGGTGGCGTGCCTGTCTTGAGGCGCCCCAGGGCGAAGGCTGCCTGTTCCAGCCGCTCGGCCAGACCCCGTGCCGGGGCATCGCCCACACGGCCTGCCGGAATCTGTCGCTCCCCCATGTGAATGAGGCCGCGCAGGAAGGTTCCCGTGGTCAGCACCACACTGCCAGCGCGCAGCTCCTCTCCCTCGGCCGTCACCGCACCGGCGCAGACTCCGTCTTCCACCAGGAGATCCTCGACGGCGGCTTCGTGGATTCGCAGGCCTTCCTGCTCTTCCAGCAGTTCCATGATGGCTTCGCGATAGAGCCTGCGATCTGCCTGCGCGCGCGGGCCGCGTACCGCCGGCCCCTTGCTGCGATTGAGGACGCGGAACTGGATTCCCGCGCGATCGATGGCGCGCCCCATCAGCCCATCCAGTGCATCGATCTCGCGGACCAGGTGACCTTTGCCAAGACCGCCGATGGCTGGATTACAGGACATCACGCCCAGCGTGGATTTCTTGTGGGTTACCAGCAACGTGCGTGCACCGCATCGGGCTGCAGCCGCAGCTGCCTCGCAGCCGGCGTGCCCGCCACCGATTACGAGGACATCCCAAGTTTCTTGAAGTCGTGTCATGGGCGGAAAATGCGCGAGAGACAGCGTTCAAGTCAAGCTAGCAAACGATCCGGTGGCAGCTTGTTTCACGTGAAACCGCTACTTTCCGATACAGAAATCGCGAAAAATCACGTCCAGCAGGTCCTCGACATCCACGCGTCCCGTCAATCGGCCCAGCGCAGTCAGTGCATGGCGAAAGTCCTCGGCCATAAGCGAGACCTCCGGAGCGTCTTCAGCCCGCGCCAATGCCTCGATGCAGGTCTTCAGGCCCTCGCGATGGCGCTCGCGAGTCAGCAGGGCGGAACCCTGCAATCCGCTGGCATAGCTGGCCTCCAGACGCCGCTCCAGAACCTGCAGGAATGCCTCCACCCCCTCCCCGCTGATCACCGACAGGGCATAGGCCGGCTGGCCATCCAGGCTCTCCGGAAGCGGTTCGCTTACGAGATCCTTCTTCGTGATCAGGACGAGAGCCTTGTCGTCCAGCAATTGCAGGCTCCCAGGCTCGGGGGTCCCGATTTCCTGACCATCGAAGAGGACGAGCTTGAGATCGGCCTGGGCGGCCCGCTCGCGGCTCCGGCGCATACCTTCCGCCTCTATAGGATCGATGGCCACGTCGCCACGCAGCCCCGCCGTATCCCCCAGAATCACCGGGAAGCCCGAGATATCCAGCGCCACCTCGATGACGTCCCGGGTCGTGCCCGCAATCTCGGACACTATAGCCGCCTCGCGTTTCGCGAGCGCGTTCAACAGGGAGGACTTCCCGGCATTGGGCGCCCCGAGCAGCGCAATATAGATGCCCTCGCGAATCCGCTCCCCGGCTCGGCTGGTTGCCAGCAACTCTTCCATCTCTGCCCGCAAACCACTGGATTCCGTCAGGCAATCGCTCAGCAGGGTCTCCGGTATCTCCTCCTCGCTGAAGTCGATCGCCGCCTCCACGTGTGCGCTGAGCCGGATCAGGCGGTCCCGCCAGTGCTCGATCCGTTGGGTAAGGGCGCCGTCGAACTGGCGTTGCGCCTGTCGCCGCTGCACTTCCGTCTGGGCATCGATCAGATCGGCCAGACCTTCCACCTCAGTCAGGTCGAGCCTGTCGTTGTCGAACGCCCGCCGTGTGAAATCTCCCGGTCCGGCCGCGCGCAATCGCTCCATGCCCGAGAGCGCACGCAGAACGGCCGCCACCACCGACTGGCTGCCGTGCAGGTGAAGTTCAACACAGTCCTCTCCGGTAAAGCTTGCCGGCGCAGGAAACCAGAGCACAAGGGCGCGATCGAGCAGCTCCTGCGTATCCGGCACTCGCAGGGCTCTCAACCGGGCCTCGCGTGGCGGTGGCAAGGGCCCGGACAGGCCTTCGAGCGCCCCCGCAGCATCCGGACCCGACAGGCGTATCACGGCTACAGCCGAGCGGCCGCCACCCGAAGACAGTGCATAGATCGTGTCCTCAGGCGCGGAAGGGCTCATTGCTGCTCCTGCTCGAGGACCGCGAGCGGTTCCATGTCGCCGGCGCCTGCCCACTGGCGGGTCACCTGCCAGGGCTCCAGCCGCTGCTTGTTCTTCATGGGCTCATTCGGTGTCCCGATATACAGGAAGCCGACCAGCGCATCCTTCTCTTCCAGCCCAAAAGCTGACTTTACCCTTTGGTCGTAGGTGTTGGGACCCGTCAGAAACACTGCGCCATATCCCAGCGCCTCACTCGCCAACAGCATGTTCTGCGCCGCGGCCATGGCGGCCTCACGTTGCTCGACCGCAGGAACCTTGGGGTGATCGGCAAGAATGCGCGCCGCCACAGCGATGATCATCGGCGCGCGCAGCGGCTTGCCGCGCTGGTCCTCCAGTTTCTTGTCCGGCAGATCGGGTTCGCGCTTGGCCGTCGCTTCGACAAAGAGGTCGCCAAGGCGCGCACGTGCCTCTCCCGTGATCACGAAAAACCGCCAGGGACGTATGGCGCCGTGATCGGGCGCAGTCAGGCCGGCCCGCAGGATCCGGTCGAGTTCCTCCGCGCTGGGCGCTGGTGCGGCAAGCTTCTTGGCGTCGGCGGACCGACGGCCGAGCAACAGGCTCATGGCATCCATGCTGGTTGTCTCCGGTTGGTTCTCAGGAAAACGAAGAGGCTCCGTAGCCGGTCTCAGCTGTCGTTGCCTTCCCGGCCAGATCCCCCGTCCCGGCCGCCACCGCCGGAGAAGTGGTTCCAGAAGGCCTTCTGGAATTGCTCCCAGCCCTGCATCGAGCCTGGCAACCAGGTCTTGTAGAGGGTCTCCGGATCCATGGACTGCAATCCGGAGAGCATGCGTTTTTCGATTTCTTCCATGGCCGCCTTCTGCATCGGCGCAACGTCTGGCAGCCCCAGAAAGGCTCGGGCCTCCTCGGGTGTGCAGTCAATGTCGATCGTGATCTTCATGGAACCGGCTCCTGCTCGCAAAGAATTCTGGCAAGGAAAAACTGATGCTGTGCTTGTTCATCCCGACCCTTCACCTCCATATAAGGCGAAATCGAGCAGCGCGCAAAGGAAGCCCATGACCGAACAGCACGCGGCCCAGCAAAATCGTCTTGCTCAAGAGACCAGTCCCTATCTCCTGCAGCACCGGAACAATCCCGTCGAGTGGTATCCCTGGGGCACGGAAGCACTGGACAAGGCACGTCGCGAGAACAAGCCGATCCTGCTTTCCGTGGGATACGCCGCCTGCCACTGGTGCCATGTCATGGCCCATGAGTCCTTCGAGGATCCCGAAGTCGCCGCCCAGATGAACCGCCTGTTCGTGAACATCAAGGTGGATCGCGAGGAACGCCCCGACCTGGACGGTATCTACCAGTCGGCGCTGGCGCTTCTCGGCGAACAGGGCGGCTGGCCCTTGACCATGTTCCTCACCCCCAGGGGCGAGCCGTTCTGGGGTGGAACCTACTTCCCCGCGGCAGCGCGTTTCGGGCGGCCCGGCTTTACCGACGTCCTCCAGGCCATGTCCCAGGCCTATCACGAGAAACCCGAAGCGGTTCAGCAGAACGTCTCTGCCCTTCATGAAGCCCTACAGAAACTTTCCAGCCCGGAAGCTGGACAGGGCATCTCCCTGCAGGCGCACGACCTGGCCGCCCGTAGCCTGGTGCGCCATATCGATCCCGTGGAGGGTGGCCTGGGCAGTGCCCCGAAGTTTCCTCAACCTCCCATCCTCAAGCTCCTGTGGCTGGCCGGCCTGCGCAGCGGACGGGAAGAGGAAAGGAATGCCGTTCTGAGAACGCTGGAACGAATGAGCCAGGGCGGGATCTATGACCATCTGGGCGGCGGCTATGCCCGGTATGCCACGGACGACAAGTGGCTGGTCCCGCATTTCGAGAAGATGCTCTACGACAACGCCCAGATCCTCGACCTGCTGAACGAGGCCTGGAAGGAGACCGCAAACCTGCTCTATGCCCGCCGCATCCACGAGACGGTGGACTGGATGCTGCGGGAAATGCGGGCCCAACGCGAGCCGGGTGGAGAACTCTGCGGTGGTTTTGCCAGCTCGCTCGATGCGGACAGCGAGGGCGAGGAAGGTCGTTTCTACGTGTGGAGCGAGGAAGAAATCGATCGGATCCTCGGCAAGGAGGCTCCGCTCTTCAAGGAAGTCTACGACGTGCGCCCAGGAGGCAACTGGGAAGGAAAGACCATCCTGAACCGCTCCATGCATTCCGAATTCCGTTCCGATGACGAGGAAGACCGGCTTGCCACAGCCCGAGAGCTCTTGTTCCAGGAACGCAGCCAACGGGTTCGCCCGGGCTGGGACGATAAGGTTCTGGCCGACTGGAATGGGTTGACCATCGCGGCACTGGCGCGGGTTGCCTTCACCTTCCGGCGATCCGACTGGCTCGCAACGGCGGAGGCGGCTTTCGCCTTCGTACGGGATGAAATGTCGGATGGCGACCGGCTGTTTCATAGCTGGAGGTACGGCCAGCTTCAGCACAAGGGCATGCTGGACGACTACGCGCAGATGGCATCCGCCGCCCTGACGCTCCATGAAATCACCGGCCAAAGCAACTACCTGGAGCAGGCCGAACGCTGGGTGGACAGCATCGAGCGCCATTTCCGGGATTCCGCGAACGGCGGCTATTTCATCACAGCCGATGACAGCGACGACGTGGTGATCCGACCCAAGAACGCCCACGACAATGCCGTCCCCTCCGGCAACGGAACGCTGGCCGATGTCTTGGCGCGACTCTATCACCTGACAGGTAACGACCAATACCTCCAGCGCTGTGAGGAATTGCTCACCGTCTTCTCGGGCGAGCTGGAACGCACGGTCTTTCCCTACGCCACGCTGCTGAATGCCGCAGTAATGCTTCAGGATGCCCTGCAGCTGGTCTTGATGGCCGGCGAGGACGCACAGGACGACAGCCTTCTCGAAACGATCGCGACCACCAGTGCGCCGCACAAGGCCCTCCTTCAGCCCAAGTCCGTGGACAGCCTGCCGCCGCTGCATCCGGCAGCAGGCAAGACGGCTGTGGATGGACGTGCAACAGTCTACCTCTGTCGCGGTCAGAGTTGCTCACTTCCCTTGCAAGACACTGCACAGCTGCGTCAATCTCTGCTCGACGAACGCTTGGCATTTCAAGCGGATATTTCTGCTTCGACACCCTGAGCGCAGGAACCCCGCTTTCCCGCGCTCTCTGGAAAAGGAGAATATACCCCATGACCGATGTGAAGATCACTTCCAAGGACGGCAGTGGCAGTTTTGCCGGTTATCTCGCAAAACCGAAAAGCACCCCCGCCCCTGGCATCGTCGTCATTCAGGAGATTTTCGGTGTGAACAAGGTCATGCAGGATATCTGCGACTGGCTGGCCGGCGAAGGCTATCTGGCCTGTTGTCCGGACCTGTTCTGGCGTCTCGAACCCGGGGTACAGCTTACCGACCAGACCGAAGAGGAATGGCAGCAGGCCTTCGGCTATATGCAGCGCTTCGATGTGGACAAGGGTGTGGAAGACTTACAGGCCACCGCGGATTTCCTACGCAATCAGAACACCTGTACAGGCAAGGTCGGTTCCATCGGATACTGCCTCGGCGGCAAGCTTGCCTTCATGATGGCAACGCGAACCGATGCCGATGCCAACGTCAGCTACTACGGTGTGGGTCTAGATGCTCTGCTGGGTGAAGCCGGTTCGATCAAGAACCCGCTTCTGCTGCATATCGCCTCCGAGGACGAATTCTTCCCGGCCGAGGGGCGCGAGAAGGTCCAGACGGAGCTCGCCGACCATCCCCAGGTCACCATGCATGTCTACGAGGGCAACAACCACGCCTTCGCCCGTGAAGGCGGCAAGCACTATGATCCTGAGGCCGCGGAGACTGCAAACAGTCGCACGCTGGCTTTCCTGAAATCGAATCTGAGCTGAGCCGGGAGGCCGCCGACATGACCAAAGCCATTCGCCTTTACGAGCATGGTGGTCCCGAGGTTTTTGTCTGGGAGGATATTGATCTGCCGGCCCCCGGTCGGAGCGAGGTGCGCCTGAAGCACTCGGCCGTGGGCCTGAATTACATCGATGTCTATCACCGCACGGGCCTCTACCCGACCGGCGAGCCTCCGGTCACCATCGGCCTGGAAGGCGCTGGCACGGTCCAGGCACTCGGCGATGGCGTCGACGATCTCGAGGTGGGGATGCGCGTTGCGTACGCCTCCCCACCCATTGGCTCCTATGCCGAGGAGCGCAACATGCCGGCCGACCGCCTGGTCAGGCTGCCCGAGGCCATCGATGATCAGACAGCGGCGGCCATGATGCTGCAGGGCATGACGGTACAGTATCTGATCCGGCGCACCTATCGCGTGAAAGCCGGTGAAACCGTGCTGTTCCACGCGGCTGCCGGAGGGGTGGGCCTGATCGCCTGCCAGTGGCTGAAAGCACTGGGCGTACAGGTGATTGGCACGGTCGGTTCGGAGGAGAAGGCGGAACTGGCTCGGGCGCATGGCTGTGCCCACACCATCAATTACCGCGAAGAGGATGTCGTGGACCGCGTGAAAGAGCTAACACACGGTGTCGGCGTTCCCGTGGTCTATGATTCCATCGGCAAGGAGACCTTCGAACGCTCCCTGGACTGCCTGCAGCCCATGGGCATGATGGTCTCTTTCGGCAATGCATCCGGTCCCGTCGAGGATTTCAACCTCGGCATGCTGGCATCGCGGGGGTCTCTTTATGTCACTCGCCCGTCGCTTATGACCTACACTGCCAAGCGGGCCGATCTCGTGGCCAGCGCGAATGAACTGTTCGAGGTGGTCCAGTCCGGTGCCGTGAAGATCGAGATCAACCAGAGCTACCCGCTTTCGGAAACTGCCCAGGCTCATCGCGATCTCGAAGACCGCAAGACCACGGGCTCGACAGTCTTGCTTCCCTAAATGGGAAAGCGGCCGGAACCAAGCATCACATCCCTATTTGCGATCAATGGAACGCCGTAGCCTGCTGTTCCCGATTGTGCGCCCTGCCTGGCCTGTGCCGGAAGCCGCTGACTTGATCGCAAGGAGAGTGCCTTGCCTATTGGTTCATGGACGCAAAGAAGTCGGCGTTGTTCTTGGATTGCTTGAGCTTGTCGAGCAGGAATTCCATGGAATCCACGGTGCCCATCGGCATGAGGATGCGCCGCAGGACCCACATCTTCGATAGCGTGTTCTTGTCGACCAGCATCTCTTCCTTGCGGGTGCCCGACTTGGCGATGTCGATGGCCGGGAAGGTCCGCTTGTCCGCAAGCTTGCGATCCAGCACGATTTCCGAGTTGCCGGTGCCTTTGAACTCCTCGAAGATGACCTCGTCCATGCGGCTGCCGGTATCAACCAGAGCCGTCCCGATGATGGTCAGGCTGCCGCCCTCCTCGATATTGCGCGCAGCACCGAAGAAGCGCTTCGGGCGCTGCAAGGCGTTGGCGTCCACACCCCCCGTCAGAACCTTGCCGGAGGAGGGAACCACGGTGTTGTAGGCGCGTGCCAGGCGCGTGATCGAGTCCAGCAGGATGACCACATCCTTCTTGTGCTCAACGAGACGCTTGGCCTTCTCGATGACCATTTCGGCCACCTGCACATGGCGCTGGGCCGGCTCGTCGAAAGTCGAGGAGACAACCTCACCCTTCACCGAACGGTCCATGTCGGTCACCTCTTCCGGCCGCTCGTCGATCAGCAGGACAATCATGTAGATATCAGGGTGATTCGTGGCGATGGACCGTGCCAGGTTCTGCAGGATCATGGTTTTTCCGGTACGCGGCGGTGCCACGATCAGTCCACGCTGGCCCTTGCCCAGGGGCGTTGTCAGATCAATCACGCGGCTCGTCATGTCCCGGATCGTCGGATCCTCGACTTCCAGACTCAGCTTCTCTTCCGGATAGAGCGGGGTCAGGTTGTCGAAGTTGATCCGGTGGCGCGTGGCTTCGGTGGGATCGAAATTGATCGAGTTGACCTTGAGCAGCGCAAAGTAACGCTCACCGTCCTTCGGTGAGCGGATTTCCCCCTCGACCGTATCGCCGGTGCGCAGGCCGAAACGGCGGACCTGGCTGGGACTGACATAGATGTCATCCGGACCAGGAAGGTAGTTCGCCTCGGGACTACGCAGGAAACCGAACCCGTCCGGCAGGACCTCCAAAACACCCGATCCATATATGGCAACATCATTTTCAGCCAGCTGCTTGAGAATGGCAAACATCATGTCCTGTTTGCGCAGGGTGCCTGCATTCTCGATTTCGAGCTCTTCCGCGAAGGCCAGAAGGTCGGCCGGTGATTTGGCTTTGAGTTCTGCGAGATTCATGTGGGTGCTCTGACGCGCTTTGGCTTTGAAGGCCGGCGAGCGAGGATCAAGATCGCTCTATCGCTGAAGGGAAGGGTTTTTCGTATTGCGGATCAGGAAAGCATGCCGATCAACCCGGCGGCACTCGATATTGCGGATCCGCTTTCATTTTTGAAGGGGAATCGCACAGGAAGTCTGACCTGCACTTCCCTAGAGCCATATCCGAAACACTTGGGCAAGTCAAGCGCCCGGAAGGATGCCCTGGTATTTTCAGAAAGGTTTGGCGACGGCCAGCAAGACGATCAGAATCATCAGTACTGTGGGAATTTCGTTCATGAATCGATAGAAACGAGCAGGATGTCGATTGCGGTCCGCTTCGAAATCCTTTCTCCAGCGTGACAGGACTCCGTGCATGGCGAACATGCCCAGAACCAGCAGAAGCTTGGCATGTAGCCAGCCCTGCTGGAAGATGCCGGGAGTTGTCAGCAAAAGCAGTCCGAACACGAGACTGGCGATCATTGCCGGTGTGGTTATGGCTCGCAGAAGGCGTCGTTCCATGACCTTGAAGGTTTCCGAACTTTCCGTCCCCGGTTCGGTTCCCGCATGATAGACGAAAAGGCGAGGCAAATAGAGCAGGCCCGCCATCCAGGCAATCACGGAAATCACGTGCAGGGCCTTGATCCAAGGGTATGCCTCAGCAAGCCAGTTCATGACCTGTCCTCTCCAAGGGAGTGCTGTCGTTCAAATCCAGCCTGCAAGCTCACGCCTCAGGAGTCCAGTCAGCATGTCGATATGCGCCTGACTGTCATTGAGGCAAGGAATGTACGTGAAGTCCTCACCTCCGTTCTCGAGGAAAGTCTCGCGCAAGCCGATATTCAATTCCTCCAGCGTTTCCACGCAATCCGCTGCAAATCCGGGACTGATTATGGCCAGGCGTTTCGTCCCCTGCCGGGCCAGGTCGGCTGTCGTGACGTCCGCATAAGGCTGAAGCCATTCCTTGGGCCCGAAGCGTGACTGGAAGACGATCTGTAAAGGAGGACAGTCATTACCGAGATGTTCGCTCATATAGCTGCTCAGCAGACGCGCCGTTTTCTGGCAGTGACAGTGATAGGGATCACCCTTGTCCAGATTCTCTCTCGGAAGTCCATGAAACGAGACAAGTATTCTTTCCGGCCATTGAGATCGCTGTGCCAGATGCTCGCGAATACTCGCGCCGAGTGCTGCTATATAGGCCGGTTCATCATGGTATGGGGGGGCTGTTCTCAGGCTGGGTTGCCAGCGTAATCTCATCATGGTCCTGTAAACCGTGTCGCAGGCCGAAGCCGTTGTCGCTGCGCTGTACTGCGGATACAGCGGAAAGACCAGGATCCGGCGGCAACCTGACTCGTTCAAATGCATGAAGCGGTCTTCAATGGAGGGTGTCCCATATCGCATGGCCCAGTCCACGAGCACCTCCGGGGCTGTTTCCTCGTTTCCCGTGAAACACTGCGCAATCTCTTCGGCCTGTCTGCGCGTGATCGTGCGGAGTGGCGATTCATTCTGTTCGTGATTCCAGATCTTCTCATAGGCTTCACCGCTGCGTTGCGGCCGCCGGCTCAGGATCACGGCTTGCAAGAGCGGTTGCCAGAGCAGGCGCGGCAACTCGATCACGCGGCGATCGCTCAGGAACTGCGAGAGATAGCGACGCATCGAACGATAGTCCGTGCCATCGGGTGTCCCCAGATTAACGAGGAGAATCCCCACCTTCCCTTGAGCTACCTCGGGGTGATCTGCAGGCAAGACGTCGGGAGCTGTGTGCTGCTGGTAGTTGCTGGTTTCCGTCATTTTCACATAGCTATGCCGGTTGCCCCGTGAGGAAAGGTCAGGTCGGCGCCTGTGCGCTTTTGCCGCGAATGATTTCCATGAGTTCCGTCACATGTTCAGGCGGTGTCGTCTTGTCGATTCCGTGTCCCAGATTGAAAATGAATGGACCCTCATCCAGCATCCTCAGGAGACTTTCCGCTGCGCTCTCCATCGCTCTTCCCCCGGCAACGAGACAGGCCGGATCGAGATTGCCCTGCAACGTGACATGGGGCTGAAGAACATCCCGGGCCCAGCGCAATGGCACAGAGCTGTCGAGCGACAGGGCCTGGGCACCACTCTCTACGGCACAAGCTTCATAGAGGACGCCGGCCCCGCGTGGAAAATAGATGACCGGGACTTCCGGATATGACTCGTGAACGCGCTCAATGATCCTGCGACACGGCTCGAGGGACCAACGCCGGAATTCTGCTTCCGGCCAGATTCCTGCCCAGGAATCAAATAATTGGACTGCTTCCGCCCCAGCCGAAACCTGATGAACCAGATAGTCAGACGTCACGTCAACCAACAGCTCTATCAATCGGGCAAAGCTATTGGGATCCCGATAGGCCCAGAGCCGAGACTTCAAGAAATCCCGGCTGGATCCGCCCTCGATCATATAGCTGGCAACGGTCCAGGGAGCTCCCGCAAAGCCGATCCGCGTCACCGTTGCCGGCACGCTTTCTTGAAGGCGTTCCAAGGTCTGGTAGACAGGATGGAGATGTTCATGGAAATGGCGGGTTGTCAGCCGATTGAGATCGTCTGCCGAGTCCAGCGCTTCAAGTCGCGGACCCGTGCCTTCCTCGAACCAGAGCTTTTGTCCCAGGGCCTCCGCAACAACCAGGATATCGGAAAAGAGGATTGCCCCATCCATTCCAAAACGGTGGACAGGCTGCAACGTGACCTTCTCAGCCAACTCCGGTGTTTTGCATAGGTCGAGAAAACTGCCTGCCCTGGAACGAACTTCACGGTACTCGGGGAGATAGCGCCCCGCTTGGCGCATGAACCAGACAGGTGGAGGGGAAAGGATATTGCCCTTCAGGGCCTGGAGCAACGGTTTCAAGGAATAGCGTCCACTTCTCGAACCTGGGAAAGGGATCCACAGTTCTAATATCAATCATTCTATTTAAAAAGGAATCTGGAGTCGTTGTAGGATGGGGGAAAGTCGGGGATTATTTTCCATCCTCAGGAAAGTCCACAGTTTCCTCTTCTGCTGGAAAGGGGTGGCTTCCCTGTGCAGAAATTTGTTGGAAGACTGGTGTTCTTCGTGAAAACGATGGCTATGTGAGCACTGTGGATCGTGGGGAAAACAATGGGCTGTCCGATCCTTGGTATATTCTGTCCCCTGTTTGAGAGTTTTCCACCACTGAGGATTCACAAGGTATAACTCTCCGTGCGGAATCCGCCAGAACGGTGATGCTTTTTCAGAAGGCTTTGATCGAAGGCCAGTTATCCCCATAATCCTTGTCTTACCCACCCATGTCCGTGGAGCACATGAACGCAGAGCATCATCTTCATCTGGTCTCCGATTCCACAGGGGAGACCGTCAATAGCGTGGCTCGGGCCTGTGTTGCTCAGTTCGAGGGAATCGAGCCACAGGAACATGTCTGGACCCTGGTCCGGACCCGAGGTCATGTGGAGAAGATCGTCGATAACATCCGACGAGAACCTGGACCCGTGATCTACACCATGGTGGACGAGGATCTGCGGCGGCTGCTCGAAAAGAACTGTCATGCCATGGGTGTGCCCTGTGTTGCCGTACTGGATCCCGTAATCCATGCCTTGGGTCTGCATTATGAACGTACCAGTGCCGGGCGGCCCGGAAAGCAGCATACCCTGGACAACGAGTACTTCGACCGCATCGAAGCCATGAATTTTGCACTGGCCCATGATGATGGACAAATGTACGAGGATCTCAGTGCGGCGGATGTTGCATTGGTCGGCGTCTCCCGTACCTCCAAGACTCCTACTTGCGTCTATTTGGCCCAGCGGGGCATCCGAGCAGCGAACGTACCCTATGTGCCAGGCGTGCCATTGCCCGATGCGTTGTTCAGGCTGGAGCGGACGCTCATTATCGGCCTGACCAAGGATCCGGCACGACTGGTGGATATCCGGCGAAGTCGCTTGAGAGTCATGAATGATCAGGAGGAGGCCGGAAAGTACGCCGATATCGATGCGGTGACCGAAGAGGTCAAGGAAGCCCGGCGTCTCTATGCGCGCCATCACTGGCCGGTGATCGATGTCACCCGCCGTTCCATAGAGGAAACGGCGGCCGCCATTCTCACTCTCTATCAGCGCCATCGCGCGAAGGCAGCTGAATGACTGTCAACGCCCGTTTCTTGGCAGAGGATAGCTCTCAGGTCGTACTAGCATCCGCCAGCTCCTCACGAAAGCAACTCCTGGAAAATGCCGGTCTCCCCGTTGAATGCCATGCTGCCGCCATCGACGAGAACGAGATCAAGCGGTCTCTGGCAGCAGAGGGTGCGTCGGCTTTACAGACGGCAGAAACCCTGGCGGAGCTGAAGGCGGGGCGGATCAGTCGCAGTTGGCCGGGTGCCCTGGTTATCGGGGCGGATCAGATGCTGGACTGTAACGGAACCTGGTTCGACAAACCTGGCGACAGGGATCAGGCCACGGGACACCTGAAGGCATTGAGTGGGCGTACGCATACATTGGAAACATCCGTATGCGTCGTGCGGGACAATGAACGTCTCTGGCACCACAACGAAACTGCCCGTCTCACCATGCGGAGCTTTGATGATGATTTCATCGCACGCTATCTTGATCTCTCGGGTGAGGCCATACTGAATTCAGTGGGAGGCTATTGCCTGGAAGGTTATGGAGTCCATCTCTTTGCTCGCGTGGAAGGAGACTTCTTTACCATCCTGGGACTTCCATTGCTGCCGCTACTGGGGTTTCTGCGTGATCGAGGAGCCGTAAGAGGATGATTCTGTCTGGAAAAAGCCGTATTGCCGGTGTTCTGGGTTGGCCGGTCAGCCATTCACGCTCGCCCAGGTTGCAGAATCATTGGCTTGAACGCTACGAGATCGATGGCGCCTACATCCCCCTACCCGTACGTCCCGAGAGCTTTGCCTCCGCTGTCACCACACTGGCAAGCTTGGGATTTTGCGGAGCGAATGTAACGGTTCCCCACAAGGAGGCGGCGTTGCGCGTCTGCGACGAGGTTACCAGCAGTGCCAGACGCATCGGGGCCGTCAATACGCTCTTCTTTGAAGAGGGGCGCATCCTGGGGGACAATACCGATGCTTATGGCTTTATCCAGAACCTCTTCGAAGGCTGTTCCCAATGGCAAGCAACGGCGGGCCCGGCCGTGGTTCTGGGAGCTGGCGGTGCCGCGCGAGCACTTTGCGTAGCCCTGCTTGACGCCGGTGCGCCGGAGATTCGGCTCGTCAATCGGACGAAGGAGCGTGCGGACAGGCTGGCGGACAGCCTTCGTCAGAATGGCGATGGCGCACAGCTGGAGATCGGCGTCTGGGGAGATTGGGACAAAGTCTGTGCCGACGCCAATCTTCTGGTCAATGCCACCAGTCTCGGCATGACCGGCCAACCGGCTCTGGGGATCGATCTCTCCGCCCTGCCCACAACGGCCCTGGTCAACGATATCGTCTATACGCCGTTGGAAACCGAGCTCCTTGCAACTGCCCGGCAGCGCGGGAACAGGGTCGTAGACGGTCTCGGCATGCTGTTGCACCAGGCCGTTCCCGGCTTTAGCCGCTGGTTCGGACAAACCCCCGATGTGGATGAGGATCTGCGCCGCTTCGTGCTGGAGGCGTAATGCGTGTCCTCGGGCTGACAGGCTCCATAGGCATGGGAAAGACAACGGCGGCCCGTATGCTACGCCGTCTCGGCGTGCCGGTACATGACGCAGACGGAGCTGTCCATCGGCTGTTCGCGGCCGGCGGCAAGGCCGTCCTGCCGATTTCCCGGGAATTTCCGGAAACCATTGTAGACGGGGCCGTGGATCGGCAGCGGCTTGGCGCACGGGTCTTCCAGGATCCGGCCGCCCTTCGGCGACTGGAAAGCGTGATTCATCCTCTGGTGCGGCAGGAAGCGCTGGATTTCCTGAAACGTCAGCGCAGGCGCCGTGCGGCTCTAGTGGTCCTGGACATTCCCCTGCTCTTCGAGACGGGAGGTGAAGCACTGTGTGATGCAGTCATCGTTGTCAGTGCCCCCCGGCGCCTCCAGCGCCAGAGAGTTATGCGACGTGCCGGCATGAGCGAGGAACGCTTCCAGGCGATCCTGGCGCGCCAGGTCCCGGATGAAGTCAAGCGCAAGCGAGCCGACTTCGTGGTACGGACCGGGTCCAGCAAGGCCATGACCTATCGCCAGCTTTCGCATATTGTACGTCGCATGCGCCGGGGAGGTCCCGGCAAATCCAAGGCGGGAAGGACAGGGACCGTTCATGCGTGAAATCGTGCTTGATACCGAAACCACAGGCCTGGATCCCGAAGCCGGTCACAGGATCATCGAAATCGGCTGTGTGGAGCTGGAAAACCACGTTCCCACGACACGGAACCTGCAGCTCTATCTGAATCCGGACCGCGATATCCCCGAAGACTCCTTCAGGGTGCATGGACTGAGTTTCGAGTTCCTGGCGGACAAACCGCGCTTTTCCGATGTGGCACAGCAGTTCCTGGAATTCATCGCCGAGGCACCCCTGGTGATTCACAATGCGGACTTCGACCTCAAGTTCCTGAATGCGGAACTGGCACGCAGCGGCCTTCCGCCTATCCCAGCGGATCGTGCGATCGATACCGTGAAGATTGCTCGTCAGCGTTTTCCCGGCGCCCAAGCCAGTCTGGATGCTCTCTGCCGGAGGTTTGAGATCGATTTGAGTGAACGCAGTCTGCACGGAGCTCTGCTGGACTGCCAGTTACTGGCCGCAGTGTATCTGGAATTGCGGGGTGGACGGCAGCCTGGATTGATCCTGGCGGAGGAGAAAGGCCAGGAGGCCTCTACGAGCGAGCTCCGCGCCGATCGTCCGCCACGTCCACCGCGTCCACACAGCCCCAGTCAGGCGGAGCAGGAGGCACACGCCCGCATGCTGGAAAAACTGAAGGATCCTCTCTGGTCAAGCTGAGGAGCCGTTGCTCCCGACTGCTAAAGGCGCGAGGCGAGGCCCGGTTTCCGTACGTCTGTCGAACAGGGCTCGCCGTCGCTCCCGCATCCCATGATCAGCTTTGCTGATTTTCGCCGTTTCCGGTGCTGGCGCCATTGCCTTCCTGGCCGTCCCCGGACGCAGCCGCTTCGCGTGCCTTGCGTTGGCGATAGAGCTGCACGAAATCGACGGGATTGATGAGAACCGGCGGAAAGCCGCCCTCACGGGTGGTATCGGCCACTGCACGCCGTGCAAAGGGAAAGAGCATAGCGGCGCAGTCGATGAGCAGAACCTGCTCGACGCGTTCATCCGGGACCACCTGGCCCACAGTCACCACGCCGGCGTATTCCAGTTCGACCATGAAGGCGGTGCGCTCTTCCTGCTCGGTCTTCTGCTTGGCGGTGACCTTGAGATTGAGCACCACCTCGTAAATACGGTCCTGCAAAGGCCGTGCCCCGACATTCAGCTGGATGTCGAGATTGGGCGACTGGCCCGTGTTGGTGAGGATGGTCGGTGCATTCGGGCTTTCGAAGGAAAGGTCCTTGAGATACTGCACATGGACAGTAACCGGGGCTTCCCTGCCGCCCTGTTGCTGGTCCTGGGGATTCGCACCGGCAGGCGATGCGCCGGGAGTGGTGCCGGGAGTCGTGTCATTCATGAGAGAGGCCTCTTCTCTGGGCAGGAATTACATAAGTCTTCGGAAATCCGGTGCCGGTTGGCTAGCATGGAACCGGTCGGCGGCACAAGCGCCACAGCCGGTTCCTCCTACCGGACCCATTTGCTGCCGCCCGACTTTCCCGAACGATCGTCATCGTCGGACCGCTTGTCGTGGATTTCCCGGTGCTCGTCCTCTTTTTCCTGTCGCTCCTCCTCGCCAGTGACGTCCACGTAGTCGGCATCGATGGTCCGATCATCATCTCTCTGGCGATACTGGCCATAACCATGGGCGGACATGCTGCGCACCTGGATGTTGCGGCCCAGGATCCTGCGCAACCAGGTGCGCACGGGCGGAACGAAAAGCAGCAAGCCGATCGCGTCCGTGAAAAAGCCGGGGACCAGCAGCAGGACCCCTGCGATCACGAGACACAGGGCGTCGAAGAGCTCGCGGGCCGGAACCTCGCCACGATCCATTTCTGCGCGAGCGCGCGCCAGTGTTACCAACCCCTGGATGCGCAGCAGGGCTGTTCCTGCCAGGGCGGTAAGGACGATGGCAGCCAGTGTTGGCCACAATCCAATCCAGTCCCCGAGCTGGATAAAAAGAGCGATTTCGACCAGGGGGATGACGATAAAGGCGAGAAGTATGTAAAGGGCCATGCTTGTTCTTTCCTTGATGCTCCCCTATGTACTGGGGTAGAGACCAAAGGATGACAAGGTCTGTTGCTTGTTTCACACATGCGGATCGGCACAGGGGACGCTCGGTGAGGCCGGCCGCTCCCGACCAGACCTGCGCCGGTCATGAACAGGATATCTGATGGGCGAAGGCTTTCAACTTCTCGACATTATTCTCTTCGCAGCGATTGCGGCCTTCCTTATCCTGCGTCTGCGCTCTGTCCTGGGTCGTCGAAACGGGAATGAATCGCGTCCCGATTTCGATCCCTTCAAGCAGAATCAGGAAGAGCATAGCGGACAAAGCCAGGGCCAGGGCCGCAAGGGCGAGGAAAAGGTCGTCCCAATGCCCAACCGTGAAGGCGGCGATCAGGCTGCCCCCAATCAGAGTCAGACGGAATTCCGGACCGAAGGTCCCGCGGCAGCCGGCCTGACGCAGATCAAGCTGGCCGACAGTTCCTTCGACGAACAAGGCTTTCTGGAAGGTGCTCGCGCAGCCTTCGAGATGATCGTCTCGGCTTTTGCGGCTGGAGACCGGGAAACTCTGCGTGGCCTTCTCGCCGACCAGGTTTACGAGGATTTCTCGAACGCCATCGACGAACGTGAAAAGAACAACGAGACGCTGCAGACGACCATCGTCAGCATCAAATCCGCTGATATCGTCGATGCCCGGCTGGAGAACCGTGTTGCCTCCATCGATGTGAAGTTCGTCAGTGAGCAGATCAACGTGACCCGTGACGAAGAGGATCGCATCATCGAAGGCGATCCCAACGAGATCATCAAGATCACGGATATCTGGACCTTCGAGCGGAACACGCGCAACCGCGATCCAAACTGGGCGCTGACGGCCACGGAAAGCCCGACCTGAGTTTCAGCCTGAGTAAGGGTTCTTCCATGAGCAGTGGTGGATGAGTGTGTTCCGAAATCTTGTGACGGTCGTTCTGGCGGTCGTGCTGCTGTCGGCTTGCCAGGTGCTTCCGCCTCCCGATGGCGAAAAGGAAGAACCAGCAGGTCCCGAGGAAGCTGAGGTCGTGTTCCAACCGGCCAGCTTCACAGATCTCCCGGGCTGGCGGGACGACCGTTTTCTAGAAGCCCTGCCCGCTATGCGTCGGTCCTGTTCACGGCTGGTCCAGCAGCCTGCCGAGCGCAGTCTAGGGCCCAGGGGACAGGCCGGAACCATCGCTGACTGGCGGGGCCCCTGCGAGGCGCTCCGCAGCCAGAATTTTGCCACAGATGACGAACTGCGCCGTTTCCTGGAAGCGAACTTCCGCCCCTTTTCGGTTGAAGGCCGGCCCAGGCAGGACGGACTGTTCACGGGGTATTACGAGGCGGAGATCGAAGCCTCCCGCACGCGCGGTAATGGATATGATGTCCCCCTACATGCGCCGCCGGACGATCTGGTGACGGCGGACCTGGGTGCCTTCGATCCCGAGCTGGGTGGAGAAAGGCTGGTCGGTCGCGTCACCGAGGGGGCCTTCCAGCCCTATCATTCCCGGGCCGAGATCGAGGAGGGTGCGCTGCAAGGCAAGTCGGAGGTTCTGCTCTGGGGCAAGGATCCCGTAGACGTTTTCTTCCTGCATATCCAGGGATCGGGCGTGGCCACGCTGCCCGACGGGCGCCGACAGCGCATTGGATTTGCCGCTTCGAACGGGCGGTCCTTCTACGCCATCGGGCGCGCCTTGATCGAGGAGGGAGCCGTCTCCCGCAACGAGGCTTCCATGCAGTCCATTCGCCAATGGCTCCAGGACAACCCGGATCGCGCGGACGCTCTCATGCGACGCAACAAACGCTATATCTTCTTCCGTGAGATCGACGAAGACGGCCCGATCGGAGCCCAGGGCGTTCCCCTGACCGCGGGTCGCTCCCTGGCCGTGGATCGCGACTTCCTGCCCCTGGGGGTTCCGTTGTGGCTGGAAACCAACTGGCCGAACAGCCAGGCCCAGCTTTCACGCCTGATGGTGGCGCAGGATACCGGCAGCGCCATTACGGGCCCCGTGCGCGGAGATTTCTTCTGGGGCAGCGGGGAAGAGGCCTTCGAGCGCGCCGGCCGCATGAAGGAAGCGGGGCGCTACTGGATCCTTCTGCCGGACGCCGTTGCTGAGCGGGTCGTGGCCCAGGGCTCCGTGAAACCGGAGAGCTGAACCTCCGGCTTGTCTTTTGCAAGTGGTCATACCATTGTTGCGACAGGGAGAAACAGTTTGTCCATGAACCAAGAAACGAAGCCGGAAACTTCGTCTGCCGAAAATCTTTCCGGACAAGCAGACACGGCACCCCGCGTCGGGCTCTTCATTACCTGCCTCGTCGATCTTTTCCGCCCCTCCGTGGGGTTTTCCGCCGTGTCCCTGCTGGAGGAGGCAGGCTGCACGGTAGAGGTCCCCTACAACCAGACCTGCTGCGGTCAGCCGGCCTACAATTCCGGTGATCGAGCGGATGCCCAGGCCATTGCCCGATCGATAGTGGAGGCGTTCCGCGGCTATGACTACGTGGTGGCCCCCTCGGGGTCCTGCGCGGCCATGATCCGGGAACACTATCCGCGCCTGTTCCGCGATGCCCCCGATCTCCTGCCGGCGGTGGAGGATCTGGCCTCCCGGACCTACGAATTGACAACCTTCCTGGTGGATATCCGTGGCTACAGCCCGGTTGGACGGAGCCACGAAGGGACCGTGACCTATCATGACGGCTGTTCCGGCCTGCGCGAGCTGGGTGTTTCGGATCAGCCCCGGCACCTGCTGCGGGAGGTCGAGGAACTGACGATGAATGAACTTGCGGACCGTGAGGTCTGTTGCGGTTTCGGGGGCACCTTCTGCGTGAAGTATCCTGATATCTCCAACGCCATGGTGGAGGACAAGTGCCGGGCGGTCGACGCCAGCGGTGCGGACTTGCTGCTGGCCGGGGAACTGGGCTGCCTGATGAACATTGCGGGTAAGCTGCGCCGTCAGGGCTCTACAGTGGCCGTCAGGCATGTGGCTGAGGTTCTGGCCGGCAACCTGGACAGTCCGCCGATCGGTGGAGCTGTAGACGAAGCACACGGAAATTCACGGAGCAGGAACGGATAGCGGTCATGCAGTCGACCAGCCGCAATTTCAAGGAAAATGCCCGTCACGCCCTGGCGGACGAACAGCTGCAGAAGGCTATGGGCAACGTTAAGCGCGGTTTCATCGGCAAGCGGCAGGCTGCCGTAGACAAACTGCCGGAGTTCGAGGAACTGCGCGATGCAGGTCGTGCGGTCAAGGACCATACCCTCGCACACCTGGATCACTACCTGGAACGCTATGAGGCCCGGGTTCACGAGGACGGCGGACAGGTTCACTGGTGTGAGACGGCCGAGGAGGCCCGCAACGCGATCCTGGAGATATGCCGACGGCGCGGAGCGCGCAGCGTCACCAAGGGAAAATCCATGGTGGCCGAGGAGATCGGCCTGAACGACTTTCTGGAAGCTCAGGATATCGAGCCCGTGGAAACGGATCTGGGCGAATACATCATCCAACTGCGCCATGAGGCCCCCAGCCACATCATTGCGCCGGCCGTTCATCTCAACAAGGAGCAGGTGGCCGACGACTTTCGCCGGGTACACAGGACCCTGCCCGACAACCGTGACCTCAGCCAGCCCGCCCAGCTGGTCGAGGAAGCGCGGACCATGTTGCGCCAGCGCTACCTCGATGCCGATGTGGGGATCACCGGTGCCAACCTCCTGATCGCCGAGACCGGCAGCAGCGTGATCGTGACCAACGAAGGCAACGGCGACCTGACCCAGGCCCTGCCGCAGGTTCATATCGTCATCGCAAGCATCGAAAAGGTCGTACCAACGCTGGAGGATGCCTCGACCATCCTGCGCCTGCTGGCGCGCTCGGCAACGGGTCAGGAGTTCTCCAGCTACACCACCTTCTCCACGGGTCCCAAACGCGCCGAGGACGCCGACGGACCGGAGGAATATCACGTAATCCTGCTCGACAACGGGCGCTCAGCCATGCTGGGAAGCGAATTCGAGGAGATGCTGCGCTGTATCAAGTGCGGCGCCTGTCTCAACCACTGTCCCGTCTATCATGCCGTGGGCGGCCACGCCTATGGCTGGGTCTACCCCGGTCCCATGGGAGCCGTGCTCACGCCGGCCCTGACAGGAGTCGAGGAGGCCGGGCACCTACCGAATGCGTCCAGCTTCTGCGGGCGCTGTGAAGCCGTCTGTCCCATGCGCATCCCCTTGCCCAAGATGATGCGGCACTGGCGCGAGCAGGAGTATGAGCGCCACCTGACCCCTTCTGCCGCCCGCACGGGTCTGTCCTTCTGGGCTTTCTTCGCGCGCCGGCCGGCACTCTATCATGCCGCCAACCGCCTGGTGATGCCGCTGCTCGGCTGGCTGGGCCGGCGTCGCGGTCGCCTGTCACGTCTGCCCCTGGCTTCGGGCTGGACGGATCATCGTGACCTGCCGGCACCGGAAGGGGCGACCTTCCAGCAGCTCTGGGCCAGACAGGGCCGTCAGTCCAGGCCCCGGGAGAAACGGTCGTGACGGACAGCCGAAACCGCATCCTGGAGCATATCCGTCGCAGCCGCGCCGCCGTGAAGGATGAAGTGGTTGACCGGCGGCTCTCCGAGCATCCGCGGGGCCCGATCCCGGCCCGTGGGCTTCTGCCAAGCGCTGAGAGGCTGGCGCTGTTCACCGAGCAGGCATGTTCCGTGGAGGCCACGGTTTCGCGCCTGGCCACGGTTCGGGACATTCCCGAGGCCGTCGCGGAGTATCTTCGCGAGCGCAACCTGCCCGCCACTCTTCGCCTGGCTCCGGACCGTGCCCTTATCGAGCTGCCCTGGGCTGAAAAGGCCTCCGGTCTCGAGGTGTATTCCGGCCGGGCAGAAGCCGACGATGCCGTCTCCCTCGTACCGGCTTATGCCGGCGTGGCCGAAACGGGCACGCTCATCCTGCATTCCGGCGCCGAACGGCCGACGGGTCTGAACTTCCTGCCGGATACCCATATCGTGACACTGGAGGCGAAGGATATTGTCGGGACCTACGAAGAAATCTGGGACCGCCTGCGCCATCTTCATGACGGACGCCTGCCGCGTACGGTCAACATGATCACCGGTCCGTCGCGAACGGCGGACATCGAACAGACGATTCAGCTTGGCGCCCACGGGCCACGGCGGTTACACATCCTCGTGATCGGAGATCCAGAGGATTGATCAAGCATGTCCGGGCGGGGAAAAACGGGGCTCAGCCGTGAAGAGGCGCGCCTCTGGAAACATGTGGTGCGCGATGCCCGCCCCTTGCCGGGACGCGCCCGGCTGAAGGGGTCGGTTGCCCATCCTGGCCAGGAGGATCGCGACAACCAGGCCAGCGAGACGTCCAGCAGCGACGAAACGGCGGGAAAGGCGAAGATGCCCAGTTCCCTGCCACCGCGGAAAGTCGCTCCGAAACGCAGCCAGTCTACCCCGGAACTCTCCCATGGCATGATGGCCGGCATTGATCGGCGTTCCGCCGAGCGCATGCGCCGCGGCAAGATGCCAATCGAAGCCCGGTTGGACCTTCATGGGCTGGATCAGCAGAAAGCGCACGGCGAGCTCGATGGTTTCCTGGCACGTGCCCAGGCCCAGGGCCTGCGCTGCGTCCTGGTGATCACGGGAAAGGGGCGCTTCAGCGACGAAGGCGGGGTGTTGCGCAAGCAGGTTCCCAAGTGGCTGAACCTCTCGGCCAATCGTAACCGGGTCCTGGCCTTCGACTATGCCAGGCCCCAGCATGGCGGCTCCGGGGCTCTCTATGTCCTCCTGCGCCGTCAGCGGGAAACGGGGGAGCGAGGCTCATGACTCCCTTCGGCGCCAAGCTGCGCCGTCTGCGCGAACAGCGAAGCCTCAGCCTCAAGGACATGGCTGTGGCCCTCGAGGTTTCCCCGGCCTATCTCTCTGCGCTGGAACATGGTCACAGGGGAAAGCCCAGCTTGCACCTGATTCATGCCGTCTGTCAGTACCTCGGCATCATCTGGGATGAAGCAGAGGAACTGGAACGCCTGGCCGAACTGTCTCATCCTCGCGTGGTCATAGACACCTCCGGTCTCACTCCGGAGGCGACGGAACTAGCCAACCGGCTCGCCGAGACCGTCACCACACTTTCGCAGGAGCGGCTTGCCACCCTGTTGGCGGTGCTACGCGAGGATGAGACCACGGAGACACTGCGACAGAAAGTCTCCGATCAGGACTCCAGCTGACTTTCGAGCGTGATCTCGGCCTTCATCAGCTTCGAGACGGGGCATCCCGTCTTGGCCCGATCAGCCGCGGCGTCGAAGTCGTCCTTGCTGGCACCAGGGACCTTGGCCTTCACGTCCAGATGGATCTTCGTGATGGCGAAGCCCTCCTCGACCTTGTCCAGCGTGACCGAGGCACGCGTCTCCACGCTTTCCGGAGACAGGCCAGCGCCCGCAAGCTCATTGGACAGGGCCATGGAATAGCAGCCGGCATGCGCGGCGGCGATCAACTCTTCGGGATTGGTTCCCTTGCCTTCCTCGAAGCGGGTGGAAAAGGAATACTGGCTGTTCTCCAGAACACCGCTTTCACTGGAAATCTGGCCCTTGCCACCCTTCAGGTCGCCGGTCCACACGGCAGATGCACTGCGTTTCATGTCACACTCCCTTCTCTATCTTCTATGGAGATCATGTGGGCGTTTGCAGCTACAGGTCCAGAGGGACCGCTGTGACGATTGTACGCTGCCATGCACACCGAGCCTGGCTCAGTCGCGCAAGTCCTCGAAGAACTCTTTCACGCGCGAGAAGAAGCCATGGCTTTCCGGATGGTGCGTGTCGTTGTCCTCCCCGGATTCCTCGCGGAACTCCTCCAGAAGTTCACGCTGGCGCTTGGTCAGGTTGACGGGCACCTCGACGGAAACCTGTATGTAGAGATCGCCCTTGGCGTTGGAGCGCAGCACCGGCATGCCCTTGCCCTTCATGCGGAACTGGGTTCCGGACTGGCTGCCGGCGGGGATGTTCAGTTTGGCCCGACCACCATTCATGGTGGGCACCTCGATCTCGCCGCCCAGCGCTGCCGTAGTCATGGGCACGGGTACGCGACAGAACAGATTGGCGCCGTCGCGCTGGAAGAAGCGATGCGGCTTGATGGCGAGAAAGATGTAGAGGTCACCCGGAGGAGCTCCGCGCAGGCCGGCCTCGCCCTCGTTGGCCAGGCGAATTCGCGTCCCATCCTCGACACCGGGCGGGATGTTGAGCTGCAGGGTCTTTTCCTTGTGCAGGCGCCCCACGCCTTCGCAGTCGTCACAGGGATCCTCGATCACCTTGCCTTGACCGTGACAACTGGGGCAGGCCCGCTCGATGGTGAAGAAACCCTGCTGCATGCGCACACGACCGCGACTGCCGCAGGTCGGACAGGTCACCGGTTTCGAGCCGGGCTGGGCGCCGCTGCCCTCACAGCTCTCGCAGGCCACCCAGGTGGGTACGTTGATCTGTGTGTCCTTGCCGTTGAAGGCGTCCTCAAGGGCAATCTCGAGATTGAAACGCAGGTCGGCACCATGGGGTGCGCCGCCGCCTCGACGGCCGCCACCCATCATGTCGCCGAACATTTCGTCGAAGATGTCCGCGAAGCCCTCGAAACCGAAACCGCCGGGGCCACCACCGCCGCCGGGTCGTCCGCCACCGCCCTGTTCGAAGGCGGCATGACCGAAACGATCATATGTGGCACGACTGTCGCTGTCCTTCAGGACCGCATAGGCTTCGTTGATTTCCTTGAACTTGACTTCGGCCTCGCTGTCATCCGGGTTGCGGTCCGGATGATATTCCATCGCGAGTTTGCGGTAGGCTCTCTTGATCTCGTCGTCATCCGCATTGCGGCTGACGCCCAGGATTTCATAGTAATCTCGTTTTGCCATGGCTCAGGTTGCACGGTCCCTTGGGCGATCCGGTTCTTCAAAAGACGAAGGATAAAAGCCGACGGGGCCGTAAAACGGCCCCGTCGGTCTTTTTCGCTATTACGCGGATTTGCCTTTCTTGTCGTCGTCGACTTCCTCGAAGTCGGCGTCGACCACCGAGTCATCCTCCGAGCTCGAATCCGCGGTGCTCTCCTCGCCGGTAGCACCATCACCCGTGGCGGCGCCACTTCCATCCTCGGTGTCATAGAGTGCCGCACCGACCTTCATGGACGCCTGGGACAGGGCCTCGGTCTTTTCCTTGATGGCCTCGAGGTCCTCGCCGTCCTTGACCTCCTTGAGGTCGGCGATGGCCTGCTCGACTTCGGACTTGGCCGTGGCGTCGATCTTGTCGCCGCTCTCGCTGAGGGTCTTCTCCGTGGTGTGGATCAGGCTCTCGGCGTTGTTGCGGGCGTCGATGAGCTCGCGCTTCTTCTTGTCGGCCTCGGCATTCTCCTCGGCCTCCTTGACCATGCGCTCGATGTCCTCTTCGGACAGACCGCCGGAGGCCTGGATGCGGATGGCCTGCTCCTTGTTGGTGGCCTTGTCCTTGGCCGAGACGTTCACGAGGCCGTTGGCGTCGATGTCGAAGGTTACTTCGATCTGCGGCACGCCGCGCGGGGCGGCAGGGATGCCGACCAGGTCGAACTGACCCAGCATCTTGTTGTCCGCGGCCATTTCGCGCTCGCCCTGGAAGACCCGGATGGTCACGGCGTTCTGGTTGTCCTCGGCCGTCGAGAAGACCTGGGACTTCCGTGTCGGAATCGTGGTGTTGCGCTCGATCAGCTTGGTCATGACGCCGCCCAGGGTCTCGATACCCAGCGACAGCGGTGTCACGTCGAGCAGCAGCACGTCCTTGACGTCGCCCTGGAGCACGCCGCCCTGAATGGCGGCACCGATCGCCACCACTTCGTCGGGATTGACGCCGCGGTGGGGCTCCTTGCCGAAGAAGTTCTTCACGTTCTCGATGATCTTGGGCATGCGGGTCATGCCGCCGACCATGATCACCTCGTCGATCTCGCCGGCGCTGACACCGGCGTCCTTCAGGGCCGACTTGCAGGGGCCGATCGTGCGCTTGACCAGGTCATCCACCAGCGCTTCCAGCTTGGCCCGGGACAGCTTGATGTTCAGGTGCTTCGGGCCGGAGGAATCGGCCGTGATGAACGGCAGGTTCACTTCCGTCTGGCTGCTGCTGGACAGCTCGATCTTGGCTTTCTCGGCCGCTTCCTTCAGGCGCTGCAGCGCCAGCTTGTCCTGGCGCAGGTCGATGCCCTGCTCCTTCTTGAACTCGTCGGCCAGGTACTCGATGATCTGGCTGTCGAAGTCCTCGCCGCCCAGGAAAGTGTCGCCGTTGGTCGACTTCACCTCGAAGACGCCGTCGCCGATTTCCAGGATCGAGATGTCGAAGGTGCCGCCGCCCAGGTCATAGACCGCGATGGTGCCGGACGTCTTCTTGTCCAGCCCATAGGCCAGCGCGGCTGCCGTGGGCTCGTTAATAATGCGCAGCACCTCCAGGCCGGCAATGCGACCGGCGTCCTTGGTGGCCTGGCGCTGCGAGTCGTTGAAGTAGGCCGGCACGGTAATGACCGCCTGCTCCACCTTCTCGCCGAGATGGCTCTCCGCGGTCTCCTTCATCTTCTGGAGAATCTGCGCGGAGATCTGGCTCGGGCTGTACTTCTCGCCATTCACCTGGACCCAGGCGTCGCCGTTCGGCCCTTCCACGATCTGGTAGGAAACCAGGTCCTTGTCCTTCTTCGTGGTCGGGTCGTCATAGCGCCGGCCGATGAGTCGCTTGATCGCGAAAAGCGTGTTTTCCGGATTGGTGACCGCCTGACGCTTGGCCGGCTGGCCGACCAATGTTCCGTCTTCGGTGAAAGCCACCATGGAAGGTGTGGTACGCGTGCCTTCCGTATTCTCGATCACCCGTCCGTCCTTGCCGTCCATTACGGCGACACAGGAGTTCGTCGTTCCGAGGTCGATACCAATAACTTTGCTCATTTATATCCTCTCTTTCGCAGCAGACTTCTGAGACAGCCTCATAAAGCGCCGTCCCTAGTCCCTTGGAGGTCCGGTCCGGGGGACCAAAAAACCTGTTGATCTTACCAGAAGGCGGCGAATGCCGCTTACGTCCGCATATATAAGGCTTTCGACCCAGCCTACAAGGCGCGCAGCGGCTTTCTTCTTCAGCTTGTCTCGCTTCGGGGAAAGGGGCAGGATGAGTTCATGCTCTACAGGAACCGACCGCCCTTCCCCGACAATCGCATATATCTGACGATCCTCTGGTTGATGGTGGTAAATATTGTGGTCGGGGCCTTGCTGGCCCTGTTCGGCGAACGGGTTTTCGACAGTTCCGCGCTTGCGCATTTCGGCACCGGCCTGATGCTGGTGGCGGGCATTGTCTACTTCTTCTTCCGCTGGCTGGGGCTTCGGGAAGGCGTACGCCGGCGCCAGGCCGCCTCCCGCGACCAAGCGGAGGGTGAGCGGCCCGGACAGGATTGAATCCTGAGGGGCCGGCGGATGCCGCCGGCCCCTCAGGCCTGGGTGTCTACCTGTCCGCCGGGTCCGTTCTGGCTGCTGCCCTTGGAGACGGCCACGCGCGCCGGGCGCAGCAAGCGGTCGTGCAGGATATAGCCAGGTTCCAGGACCTGGGAGATCGTTCCGGGCGGATAGTTGGGATCCTCGACCTCCACCATGGCTTCGTGATAGTGCGGATTCAGGCGTTCGCCCACCGGGTCGATGCGCTTGATGTGGTTCTTCTCGAAGGCCTCCAGCAGGGATTTCTCCGTCATCTCCACGCCGGTCATCAGGCTCTTCAGGTGCTCGTTCTCCTCGGCGGCGCCGGCGGGCACGCTGTCGAGGGCGCGCCGCAGGTTGTCGGCAACGCTCAGCAGGTCCTTGGCAAGACCGCCGCCGGCGTACTTGACGGCCTCGTCACGCTCCTTGCGTGCCCGATTGCGGATATTCTCCGCATCGGCCATGGCGCGCAAAAGCTGATCCTTGAGCGAGGCGATCTCCGCGCGCAGGGCTTCGGTCTCGTCGCCCTCCGTTTCGTCCGGGGTTGCCTCATCGCCATCCCTCTCCTGCTCGGCGACGGCAGATGGGTCGAACTCCGAGTCCATCGTGTTCTGGTCCTCCGTGAATTCCTCTTCCGTCGAGGAATCGGGCGTTTGGGTTTGCTGCGGACGTTTTGCCATGAGTCCTTTCCGAATAATAACTGATACAGACTGACTATCTGTGTGAGCGAGGCGCCCGTTTTAAGGGGTCAGCCGATCAAGCGACCGATGACCTTCGCCGTGTAGTCCACCATTGGTATGATCCGGCCATAGTCGATGCGTGTCGGACCGATCACGCCGATGGCCCCCACGATCTGCTGCCGGCTGTTGTTGTAAGGCGCGACGACCATGGAGCATCCGGCCATGCCGAACAACTCGTTTTCAGCGCCGATGAAGATCTGAACGCCTTCGGCGTCGTCGGTCAGGTCCAGCAGGCGAAGCAGGGCTTCCTTCTTTTCCAGCGCCGTGAACAGCTGCCGGATGTGCTCCAAGTCCTCGAGAGCCTGAACGTCACTGAGCAACTGGGCCTGGCCGCGCACGATCAGGGCACCGCCGCTGGAATTGTCGGCCCAGGTGGCCAGTCCGGCCTCGACCACGCGCGAAGTCAGTTCGTCCAGGCGCGCACGCTGCTCCTCCAGCTCCTTGTTGACGATCTGTCGGGCATCTTCCAGCGTGCGGCCGCGCAGGTGAGTCGAGAGGAAGTTGGACGCTTCCACCAGGGAAGACGGCGGCAGGCCCACAGGCACGTCGATCACGCGGTTCTCCACGTTTCCTGACTCGCCGACAAGCACCACAAGGGCCCGCCCCGGGCCGAGTGACACGAACTCGATATGCTTGAGGGTATCGTCCTGCTGCTTCGGGGCAAGCACGAGCCCGGCGCAGTGCGATAGATCCGAGAGCAGGCTGGTGGCCTCCTCGAGAACCTGGGAGAGGCTGCGTCCGGAGGCCGCACACTGTCCCTCGATGATCTCGCGTTCGTCCTGTCCCAGATTGCCGTGTTCGAGCAGGCCGTCCACATAAAGGCGCAGGCCTTGCTCCGTGGGCAGCCGCCCGGCCGAGGTGTGGGGGGCCACCAGCAGTCCCAGCTCCTCCAGGTCGGCCATGACGTTGCGGATCGTGGCCGATGAGAGATCCAGACCCATGTTGCGCGACAGCGTGCGCGAGCCCACAGGGGCGCCGGTTTCCACATAGGCATCGACGATCATGCGCAGAATTTCACGCGAACGCTCGTTCAGCGCGCCCAGTTCGGGGCGGGCGGCAAAAGACTTTGAGGGACGCTTGGACATGGAGGTCATGAGATCGATTATACCGGAGAAACACTGCAGGCCGAGAGCAAACTTCACCCTCGCCAATCACACGCAGAGCATTTAGTCCGTGACGTGAGCGGTTTCAACGGCCCCTATGCGACTGGACGGCCCTGCTTCCAGGCGTTAGGTTCGCGCCGTTTCACGGCAGTTTGTCCTGTCAGACCGATGCCTCCAGGGGCCTCGGCCCGTTCTGCCTATCATATGCAATAGGGAGGTCGCCCATGCGTCCCAGTGGCCGGTCCACCGACCAGCTTCGCGAGATTACCCTCGAAACCCATGTCAACAAGTATGCCGAGGGCTCCTGCCTGGCTCGCTTCGGGGACACCCATGTTCTGTGCACGGCCAGCGTGGATCCCGGCGTGCCGGGCTGGCTGCGCAACAGCGGACGCGGCTGGGTGACCGCGGAATACGGCATGTTGCCCCGGGCCACCGACGGGCGGACCGATCGCGAAGCCGCGCGCGGCCGTCAGAGCGGCCGGACCCAGGAGATCCAACGCCTGATCGGGCGCAGCCTGCGAGCCGTGACCGACATGAGCGCGTTCGGCGAGCGTCAGATCCGCCTGGACTGCGACGTACTGCAGGCCGATGGAGGAACGCGCACGGCGGCCATCACCGGAGCCTATGTGGCGCTCTACATTGCCTTCGAGCACCTGCGCCGTCTGGGTGTTGTCGAGAAGGTCCCGCTGTCCGAAGAGGTGGCGGCCGTCTCCTGCGGGCTCTTTCGCGGGATCCCGGTGCTTGACCTGGACTACGCGGAAGACTCCGAAGCCGGTGCCGATGCCAACTTCGTGATGACGGCGAGCGGCGGAATCGTGGAAATCCAGGGCACGGCCGAGGATGTCCCCTTTACGCGCGAGGCGTTCGATCATCTCATGGAGCTGGCCGAAAGCGGCATTCAGCGATTGACGGAGGTTCAGCGCGCCGCCCTGGGCGAACTGGGGGGTGCGGCATGACAGCCAGGGCTTTGCTCGGCGAACGCCTGGTCATTGCCAGCCACAACCCGGGAAAGGTCCGGGAGATCGAGGCGCTGCTGACTCCCTTCGGTATCGAGGTGGTCTCGGCCGGAACGCTGGAGCTGCCCGAGCCGGAGGAAACCGGTCACACCTTTGCCGAGAATGCCGCCTTGAAGGCGGAAACCGCGGCCGAGTCCTCCGGGCTGGCCGCCCTGGCCGATGATTCCGGTCTCGTGGTGCCGGCACTCGACGGAGCGCCCGGTATCTACTCGGCCCGCTGGGCGGGGCCGGACAAGGATTTTTCTCACGCCATGGAGCGGGTGAACCGCGAACTTGGCGAGAGTCGGGACCGGCATGCCTATTTCGTCTGTGCGCTGGCCCTGGCGCGACCCGGAGAGGAGATACGGATCTTCGAGGGGCGAGTGGATGGCGTCCTGCTCTGGCCGCCCCGGGGCGAGCGGGGGTTCGGCTACGACCCCATGTTCCTGCCCGACGGCCGCAGCGAGAGTTTCGGCGAGATGGATCCGGCCGAGAAGCATGCCATCAGTCATCGCGCCCGCGCCTTTCGGGATCTGGACTCCTGGCTGCGCAAAACGGAGTGATGGCACAGGTGCAAACGGAAATGGCTGTCTTGGAAACCGATAGCAAAGCGGAGGCCTCGCAGGCCGGCTTCGGACTGTACATTCACTGGCCCTTTTGCCAGTCCAAGTGCCCCTATTGCGATTTCAACAGCCATGTGCGCGAGACCATCGATCAGGCACGCTGGCGTTCCGCACTGCTGAACGAGCTGGAGCACTTTGCCCGTCGCACCCGGGGGCGCCGCCTGACCTCTGTTTTCTTTGGCGGCGGCACGCCGTCCCTGATGGCACCGGACACCGTGGGTGCGCTTCTCGAGCGCCTGCCGCAGCACTGGCAGCTGGCCGAGGACCTGGAGGTGACGCTCGAGGCGAACCCGACCTCAACGGAGGCCGAGAAGTTCGCCGCCTATCGGGCGGCCGGCGTCAACCGCCTGTCGCTAGGGGTGCAGTCCTTCGACGACGAGGCACTGGCCTTCCTGGGCCGCCGTCACTCGGCCGCCGAGGCGCGCCAGGCTATCGCGCTGGCCCGGCGGCATTTTCCGCGCTTCTCCTTCGACCTGATCTATGCGCGGCCGGACCAGAGCCTCTCGGCCTGGGAAGACGAGCTCCAGGCCGCCTTGCAAGAGGGAACGGAGCACATCTCGCTCTACCAGTTGACGATCGAACCCAACACCGTCTTTCACGGCGACTGGCGCCGCGGCGAACTGCACCTGCCACCCGAAGAGCGCCAGGCCACTCTCTACGAGCGCACCGCCGAGATCCTGAAACCGGCCGGGCTGCTGGGATACGAGATCTCGAACTATGCCCGTCCCGGTGCGGAGAGCCGCCACAACCTGGTCTACTGGCGCTATGGCGATTACCTGGGCATCGGCCCGGGCGCGCACGGGCGCCTGACCCTCGATGGTCAGCGCTATGCCTTGCGCCAGCACCGGGCTCCCGAGGCCTGGCTGGAGAGCGTGGAGCGCCAGGGCCATGCCACGCGTGCGGACACCGCCCTGACGCGCGAGGAGCGCCTTACCGAACGCCTGATGATGGGGCTGCGGCTTGCGGAGGGGATCAATCGCGCGGATGTGGAATCCGAACAGGGCCGTTGCCTGGAGGAACTGCTGGACCGGGACCGGCTCACCGCGCTTTGCGAGGAAGGCTATCTGGAACTGACACCACAGCGCCTGCGCGCCCTGCCGGCGGGGCGCCAGCGCCTCGACGCCCTGCTGGGATACCTGCTGGGCCGAACGCGCGCCGCTAGTTGATCAGCGGTTCAAAGCTGTCCGGCGCCGCCTCGAGACGCTCGAAACCGTCACTGCGCAGTTCGTAGACGGCCAGGCCGCGTTCCACCTCGCCCTGGGGCCGCAGGCGGAACAGGCCGTCGACGCCGGTATAGCCGTCACTGCTGGTCAGAACCTCTTCATCATAAACGACGGGATTGTCGCCGCCCTCGGCGTCCCGGGCCAGAGCGGCGGCCAGGGCCGTGGTGTCGTAGGCGATGGAGGCCACCCGCGGCGGTTCATTGCCGTAGAGGTCCTCATACTGCCGGGCGAAGGTGCGCCAGTTGTCCCGTTCCGGTGCGGCGAACCAGCCGCCGACCAGGATCTGCTCGCGTCCCAGATTGCCGTTCTCCCACAGGCGGGAGCCCAGGAGCTGGACGTTCTCTGGATTGATGTCGTAATAGGGCAGCAGAGGGGCGATGTTCTCCACCTCGCGGCCGCCGGCCGGGATCAGCAGGGCGTTGAAGCCGGTGGCACCAGGGCCCGCACTGCCGGTGACGGTCTGCTCGCTGCTGGTCTGGCTGGCGGACTGGGCGAGACCCCGGACCTCGCTGGTGATGTCCACGGCCTCGGGGTCGTAGGAGGCCTGACGCGTGATCTCCGCTCCGTAGCGCGAAGCGGCCTGCTGTGCGGCCTGTTGCACAGCCCGCCCGAAGGCATTTCGCGGCGTCAGCAGGCCAATGCGGCTGCGCCCCTGTTCGGTGGCGTACTCGATGACCCGGGTGATGTCGTTGGAGGGGCCGATGCCCATGACATAGATGCCCGGCGCGGCCACTTCGCGATTGTTGGAGAAGGCCAGTACCGGCACGCCGGCCCGCGTGGCCTGGGGCTCGATGGCGGATACGGATTGCGAGAAGAGCGGCCCCAGGACCAGCTGGACGTTCTCGTTCAGGGCCTCGTCCATGGCGTTCTGGGCCTGCCGGGCGGTATCCCCGGCATCCTTCACGACCAGTTCGAAGTCCTCGCCCGCAAGCCGGAAGAGTGCCATCTGGGCTGCGTTGACCAGGCTGCGGCCCAGTTGGCGGTGCTCCCCGCTCAGCGGAGCCAGCAGGGCCACCCGGATGCGTCCGTCTTCGGCGGCCGGAGGCAGTCCGTCGTCCCTGTCGCCGAACTGGGCACTGTCTTCCGGTTGTTGCGCGCCGCTGTCCGGCTGCGTAGCCTGCTGGGTCTGGCAGGCGGCAAGGCCCAGGATCAGGAAAATGGCGAGAAAACGGGTGGGCAGCAGGCTCATGGACGATCTCCTAACAACAACGTGGCCTTCCGGCTAAAGGTACGGAACAGAAATGCAGTCCCCTTCACATCCGCTGGCCCCGCAGCTTTACCTTGTCGCGGTGCCGATCGGCAACCTCGCAGATATCACTTTACGTGCTTTGGATGTTCTTGCACGGGTCGATCTTCTGGCCTGCGAGGACACGCGCATGACCTCACGCCTGCTGCAGGCCCACGGCATAGAGCGTTCTCTCACAGCCTATCACGAGCACAATGCCGAACGGGTCCGCCCGAAGCTGCTGGAAGCGCTGAGCGGTGGCAAATCTGTGGCGCTGGTCAGCGATGCGGGAACGCCCCTGGTCTCTGATCCGGGCTACAAGCTGGTCCGGGCCGTGCAGGAGGAGGGCTTCGAGGTCACCGCGCTGCCCGGCGCCTCCGCTGTCCTGACGGCACTCACCATCTCCGGGCTGCCGCCCGACCGCTTCTATTTCGCGGGATTCCTGTCCTCGCGCAGCGGCGCCCGGCGCAACGAGCTGCAAGGCCTGCACGAGGTGCCGGGCACCCTGATCTTCTATGAATCCCCCAATCGGGTAGCGGACAGCCTGCAGGACATGGCTCACATCCTGGGTGCGGGACGGCAGGGAGCGGTGACGCGGGAGCTCACCAAGTTCTACGAGGAAGTGCGTCGCGGTACGCTGGAGGAGCTGGCGGCCCATTACGCCGACGCGGGCGCCCCCAAGGGCGAGGTCGTGATCCTGGTGGCGCCCCTGTCGCAGGCCGCACGTGCGGCCGAGGCCGAGGCCAAGCTGGATTCACGCCTGCAGATGGCCCTGGCGGAGGACAGCCTGCGCGATGCCGTGGACCGGGTGGCCTCGGAAAGCGGCTTGCCGCGCCGGCGCGTCTACAATCGGGCGCTGGAGCTGACGGGGAAGTCCGGGAAATGAGCAGTACCGCCCGCCATGCGGCCTGGCTGCGGGGGCGTCGGGCCGAGGCGCTGGCCCGCCTCTGGCTGCGCATGAAGGGCTATCGCATCCTGGCCCAGGATCTGCGCACACCTGTGGGAGAAATCGATCTGGTCGTGCGGCGCGGACGCGTGGTGGCCTTCGTGGAGGTCAAGTACCGTGGCGCGCACGAACAGGCCCTTGCCTCCATCAGCGATCGCCAGCGCCGGCGCATAGAGCGGGCCGCGGAATTCTTCCTGGCCCGCAATCCCGGCTGTGCGGACGCCTTGTTGCGCTTCGACGGCCTGCTGCTGGCACCGGGGCGCCTGCCCCGTCACCTGCCCGATCTCTGGCGTCCGTGACCGGCCGGCTCTATTTACGAATCTTGGGGATTGCGTATGATTTCCCTGTCCGGCCCGGCCGGATCAGGTTCAATTCTTTGGGGGACCCAGCTTTGCATCGGCAAGCGGATCAGGCAGGATTCCGCCCAGGAGATGTCACTTCCGGCGTCCCGGGCATCGGGGCGCCGGCGCTCCTGGTGCTTCTCCTCATGCTCTGCGTGGCGGCTACAGGTTGTACGCGTACGGGAATGGTCGTCGGCGCGGCAGCCACCGGTGGCGTGGCGGCCAGCAAGGACAAGGGCTTCGCCACGGCGGCAGATGACACGCGCATCCGCTTCCAGCTGAACACCCTGCTGCTGCAGGAAGGCTTCGACATCTATACCTCGGTGCACCTGCAGGTGGAAGAAGGGCGCGTGCTCCTGAGCGGAAGCGTCCCGACGCCAGAAGACAAGGTGCAGATCTTTCGTCTGGCCTGGCGCCCGGAAGGGGTCAACGAAGTGATCGACGAACTGCAGGTCGAGGATAGCTCGGGCCTGAGCGACGCGGCCCTGGATCACTGGATCAACCTGCGCCTGGATGGGCTGCTGCTGTTTGACGTGGAGGTCAAGGACATCAACTATTCCACCGAGGTGGTCAACCAGAAGGTTTACCTGATCGGGGTCGCACGCAGCCAGGACGAGCTCGAGCGTGTGGTGGCGCATGCCAAGTCTGTGCCTTATGTGAGAGAGGTCACCGAATACGTGCGCCTTCTGGACCAAGAGGACGGATAGGCAAGAATAAGGACAAGGAGGTCACGGGTGAACAGCATACCCGCAACGACCCGCAAGGATATCGAGGACGAACTGCGGCGAGTCGGCTCGCTGCCGAACGGAGAGATCAACCTGGCGCGCACGGCCCTGCTGCTCGCGGCCCGGGAGCGACCGGCGGTCGACCTCTCCGCCTATGAGAACCACCTGTCCGAAATGACCCGGGAGGCCGGCGCCCGTTTGGTGGCGGAGAACAGCGGAGAGAGCCTCGAAGGCATCATAACGGCAATCAACAGCGTGCTCTACGAGCAGTACGGCTACCGCGGAGACGATGAAAACTACGACGATCTCAGCAATGCCGACCTGTTTTCCGTGATCGACCGCCGCCGCGGCCTGCCGGTGGCCCTGGGCATCCTCTACCTGCACATCGCCCGCCGGCTCTACTGCGAGGCCGATGGCCTGTCCTTCCCCGGCCATTTCCTCATCCGCGTAGGCTATGGCGGTGAGCGGCGCGTCCTCGACCCCTTCAACGAAGGCCGCAGCTGCACCCCGGCCGACATGCGCCAGCTTCTCAAGGCACTGGCCGGGATCGACGCGGAACTGACGCGCGAACACTATGCGGCCAGCAGCGACCTGCAGATTCTCCTGCGGCTGCAGAACAACCTCAAGCTCTGCCTGCTGCGCGCCCAGAAGGCCGACGAGGCCCTGCCGGTGGTCGAGAGCATGCTGTTGCTGGCCCCCGAAACGCCCGACCTCTGGCGCGAGGCCGGCCTGATTCACAATCACCTGGGACAACTGCGGGAGGGTATCCATGCGCTGGAACAGTACCTGAACCTGGCCGGTCCCGATGAGCATCGCCAGGAAACGGCCCAGCTGCTGGAGGAAATGCGCGGGCGTTTGAACTGAACCGGGTCCGGTCCTGCGGGCCGGGCACTGATATCTCTGGGAAAATCCCGCGCGGGATGCTACGCGTTCCGAAAGTTACAAGGACGTCGCCTGTGATCGAGGAGTAACCATGTCACTTGCCGTCGCTTTCCAGATGGATCCGGTGGAGCCCATCGACATCAACGCCGACAGCACCTTCGCGCTGGCAATCGAGGCGCAGCGCCGTGGACACGGGCTGTACCATTACCTGCCGCAGGACCTGACCTACTGCGACGACCGCGTCTATGCCGCCCTGCGCCCGGCTGTCTTCCAGCGTGAAGCCGACCGTCCTGCAACGCTGGGCACGCCGGAAACGCTGGACCTGGCGGGCATGGACGTGGTCATGATGCGTCAGGATCCGCCGTTCGACATGACCTATATCACGGCCACGCATCTGCTGGAGCACCTGCCGCCCTCCACCCTGGTGGTGAACAATCCGGCTGAAGTGCGCAATGCCCCCGAGAAGCTGTTCGTGACCCACTTCCCCGAGCTGATGCCGCCCACAATGATCACGCGCAGCAAGACGGAGGTCGAGGCATTCCGCCGCAAACACAGGGATATCATCGTCAAGCCGCTGTTCGGCAACGGCGGTGCCGGTGTCTTCCATCTGAAGGAGGACGACGAGAACCTGAATTCGCTGCTCGAGCTGTTCACCCAGATCTCACGCGAGCCGGTGATGGTGCAGAAGTACCTTCCGGATATCCGCAAGGGCGACAAGCGGATCATCCTGGTTGACGGACAGCCGGTGGGCGCCATCAATCGCGTTCCGGCCGAGGGAGAGGCCCGCTCGAACCTGCACGTGGGCGGCAAGGCCGTGGCCGTGAAGATGTCTGAGCGCGACCGGGAGATCTGCAACACCATCGGACCCCTGCTGAAGGAGCGCGGCCTGATCTTTGTGGGCATCGATGTCATCGGCGACTACCTGACCGAGATCAACGTGACCTCGCCCACTGGCCTGCAGGAACTGGAGCGCTTCGACGACGTCAATGCCGCCGGCCTGATCTGGGATGCCATCGAATCGCGTTTCCAGAACCTGCTTCCGGAGTAACACCTGGCGCCGCGCAGGAGCTGTACCGGAGCGGGGGATGCCATGCCTGAGGTGCTGAGCGCCATGAGCTACGCCCTGCTGGCCGGTGCGGCCATTCCGCTTGGCGGCTTCGCGGCCCGTGTCGAGCACATCCGGCCGGATTGGCTGGAGACGGAATTCCGTCATTCCGTGATCGCCTTCGGCGGCGGCGCTCTGCTGGCTGCCGTGGCCCTCGTCCTGATTCCCGAGGGCATGAAACTTACCTCCGCCGCATTGGCGCTGCCGGCGTTCGTCCTGGGCGGGCTGTTCTTCTTCCTGATCGATTGGCTGATCGCCCGTGCCGGCGGTTCCGCGTCCCAGCTGATGGCCATGCTGCTGGATTTCGTACCGGAATCCCTGGCTCTCGGGGCCATGCTGGTCACCGGCAAGGCTGCCGGCCTGCTGCTCGCCGGGCTGATCGCCTTGCAGAACCTGCCCGAGGGCTTCAACGCCTATCGGGAACTGCGGCGTGGCAGCGGCCTGTCGGCAGGGCGCATCCTGGCCGCCTTCTGCGGCATCGTGCTGTTGGGTCCGCTGGCTGCCTGGATCGGCTTCAGCCATCTCCATGCTCTGGAGAGCCTGCTGGGCAGCATCATGTTCTTCGCCGCCGGCGGCATCCTCTACCTGAATTTCCAGGATATCGCGCCCCAGGCCTATCTGGAGCGTCACTGGGCACCGCCCCTGGGGGCGGTGGGCGGCTTTCTTCTCGGGCTGTGGGGGCATATGCTTCTGCACTAGAAGCAGGGGAGAGGCATGGCGACGGCGGCGAACACGACGGAAACGGCAAGCGCGAACAGGACGGCGTTCCTGGTGTTGGGTGCCCTCAGTCTCTGCCATTTCCTGAACGACATGATGCAGTCGCTGCTGCCGGCGATCTATCCCGTGCTCCAGCAGAACTTCGCTCTCACCTTCACCCAGATCGGCATCCTGCACCTGGCCTTCCAGGTCACGGCCTCGCTGCTGCAGCCGGCGGTGGGGCTCTATACCGATCGGCGCCAGCGCTTCCGCCTGCTTTCGGTGGGCATGGGCTGCACGCTGGTGGGGCTGCTGCTGCTGGCCACGGCGCAGCACTACCTCTTCCTGCTGTTCGCGGCCTGTGCCGTGGGGCTGGGGTCCTCCATCTTCCATCCCGACGCCTCGCGCCTGGCCCGCACGGCCTCCGGTGGGCGGTTCGGCCTGGCCCAGTCGATTTTCCAGGTCGGCGGCAACACGGGCACGGCTGTGGGCCCGCTGCTGGCAGCTTATGTGGTGCTGCCGCTGGGCCAGCCCGGGATTGCCTGGTTCTCGGCCGTGGCTCTGCTCGGCATGCTGATCCTGTGGTGGGTGGGCTCCTGGGCAAAGCGGCAGCATCGCCAGGCCCGGACACGATCGGCCTCGCCTGCGCCGGCCCTTCCGCTGCCGCGCCGGCGCGTGCTCTTTGCCATCGGCGTGCTCGCGGTGCTGATCTTCTCCAAGTACGTCTATCTCGCCAGCCTGACCAGCTATTACACCTTCTACCTGATCGAGACCTTCGGGGTGACCATCCGGCATTCGCAGATCCTGCTGTTCGTCTTCCTGGGTGCGGTGGCCGTGGGCACCATCCTGGGCGGACCGCTGGCCGACCGCATCGGGCGGCGGCCGGTGATCTGGATCTCCATCCTGGGCGTGCTGCCCTTCACCCTCATGCTGCCCCACGCCAACCTCTTCTGGACCGGCGTCCTGTCGGTGGTCATCGGCCTGGTGCTGGCCTCCGCCTTCTCGGCCATCGTCGTTTATGCGCAGGAGCTGGTGCCTGGGCGCGTGGGCCTGATTTCCGGGCTGTTCTTCGGCTTCGCCTTTGGCATGGGCGGCCTGGGCGCCGCCATCCTGGGGGTCCTGGCCGATGCCTACGGCATCGGCTTCGTCTATCAGCTCTGCGCCGTCCTGCCCTTCCTCGGCCTGCTGACGGCCCTGCTGCCAAAGGAGGAAAGCTTAAAATTATAACTAGAGATATTTATATAAAACTAGAGAAAGGTAGTTAGATTAAGACATGTCCTAGGTTACAAACTGACAAAAGCAACTTTACAGGAGTCCTAAGGCTTGGCATGCTCGTCAACCGCGTCAAATAAGAGACCTCTATGAGCACACGTCCTGGACATTTACCAGATTTCACATCTCCTCCTCTGATAGAGGTTGCATTGGGCGTGCAATTCACACCGTTAGAGAATTTGCAAACTTTACACGGTGGAATCATATGGGAGGCGTATAAGGACAAATATCCATATACTAAAGAATTGCCTCCTTTGCCTCACGTATTGGAGACATTCGGAAGACGCCAAGTACATTCTTCTATTCCCTTTAAGTTAAGCTTACAAGATAGGCCGGATGTACCTAGGTATTGGTTTATATCCGAGAATAATGATCAATTAATACAAATACAAAAAGATAGATTTTTACAAAACTGGAGAAAGGAAAGCTCAAAAGCAGAATATCCTAGGTATGAATCAATAAGAGAGGATTTTTTTTCTAACTATAAAACTTTTTGTCGAACACTTGCTGACATTGGGTTTGCCGAACCTGACATAAATCAGTGTGAAATAACATATATTAACGAGATTGAATTCTCGTCTGAAAAATCAAATATTAACGACTTTCTTTGTAAGATACTTCGAATTTGGAAGAGCGATGTATTAAATGGAGAACCTGAATTAGAGAATATAAAACTATCATGGTCATCAATACTAAAATCTAAAGACTCAGAAATTGGAAGATTGCACACAAAATTAAATACAAAGTATCTAGAAAATGATGGTGAAGCTATTAGGCTTCAGCTAACGGCAAGAGGCATGCCTTCAGGATATAATATTAAAGATATAGAAGATTTTTTTGATTTTGGCAGAGAAGAAATAGTTAATTATTTTACAAAAATTACTACAGATAGTATGCATGAAATATGGGGGAGAAAAAAATGAGTGCCATACGATGGGATAGCATGACTGAAGAAACTTCAGAATGGAGTGAATTTTATGCACCTGACAATATTTATGCCCTTACAGAGCATAGAAATTACATAGAACCTGAAAATTCTGACGAACGATTGCCTAATACTTACCCCTCAGAATTAAGAGAAGTATTTTTAAGATATTCACAACTTCTTAATAAAAAGAAGGGTTGGGATGGATATCGGGGGAAACCTATTTCCACTGACTCTTTTTATTTTTCTCTCATATTGCTTCAGTATGTACTCGGTGAAAACCAGTCTGTAAAAGCACAAGTGGTTCCACTTTCTTATGGGGGAGTTCAAATTGAATGGCATTCTCTAAAAGGAGATCTTGAAATAGAAATTGAGAGAGCTAATAGATTTAGAGTTTATTTTGAAGATGTGGAAAATGAGGAAGTATTAGAATTCGAGGGAACTAATAATTTTACAAATGTTCAGGCCCTCCTTAGTCGACTTTGATAACCTAAGGGGGGCGTATGAATAGTATTACTAGAGATGAAAATGGAATAATTGTACCATACGATGATCCCAATATCAAAAACGATGAAGCACTTATCAGGTATTTCAGTAAAGATCATATAGTCCGAGATGATAAAGCTCCAAACGGCTATCGTCTAAGCTCAGGTACCTTTAGCCCATCTTCTGAGCCTCACCATGGAATATCTGTAGACTTAGAAAATCAAATGCTTCAAGACGGCCTACCTTCCGAGGGTCAATGTTCTCCGGAGAACGGAGCTGTTAGAGTATTGGCCAGCATTCCTCGTGAAGAGAGCTTGATGGTTGGCACCTCTCCAATGGAGGGAAATCCATATCATGCAGAAATTTGGGGGGCGGGAAGGCGTATAAGTAAGCGTATTGCTAGGTTTCTTGTCAGAAATTCAGCTATTGTTAAGTATCCAGGGTAATATGCTATTTACGAACCGAGAAATATTTATATTAAGATATATACAATACTTTACCAATTTCAATAGTATAACTTTGTCTACCAGTTCTAAGCTGTCCTGTTCTTCCTGGGTCGCTGACGGCCCAGCTGCCTCAAGAATTGCGACGGCGCTCTGAGCCTAAGGCCAGCGATCATAATAATGAATTCGGAATTCAATCAGATACAGGCAAAAGACGCCTGAAAAAGGTCGACTTTCGAACAGGCTTGCCGTAACACCAAAAGGTGGTGGTGCACGGGCGGGGAGCGTTTCATGGTCGCGCGTATCGGAACGGTGGCCTTCCAGGGGGTCGAGGTTGTGGACGTGGATGTCCAGGTGCAGGCCACCGCGGGCATGCCGAACTTCCTCGTGGTGGGGCTGGCCGACAAGGCAGTGGGGGAAAGCCGCGAACGCGTCAAGGCGGCGCTGACGGCCCTTGGCCTCTCGCTGCCGCCCAAACGCATCGTGGTCAACCTGGCGCCGGCCGATCTGGTCAAGGAAGGAAGCCACTACGACCTGCCCATCGCCTTGGGACTGATGGCCGAGATGGGCGTGCTGCCGGCGGACGCGCTGGCCACCCACCTGGCTCTGGGGGAGCTGTCCCTGGACGGGCGGATCAATCCCGTGGCCGGCGTGCTGCCAGCGGCCATCCATGCCTCGGCCCGCGGCCAGGGGCTCATCTGCCCGGCGGCGCAAGGCGGCGAGGCTGCCTGGGCGCCGGATATCGAGGTCCTGGCGCCGCGCGACCTGCTGGCGCTGGTCAATCACATCAAGGGCACGCAGGTCCTGGGCCAGCCGCAGGCCGCCTTGGCCGATGACGGCACGAACCCGCCCGACCTGGCCGAGATCAAGGGCCAGGAGAGCGCCAAACGCGCACTCGAAATCGCGGCCGCAGGGTCTCACAACCTCCTGATGACCGGCCCGCCCGGATCCGGCAAGTCCATGCTGGCCCAGCGCCTGCCCGGCCTGCTGCCACCGCTCAGCCCGGCCGAGGCGCTAGAGGTTTCGATGATCCATTCCGTGGCCGGCACCCTGGCGGAGGGCAAACTGCTCCAGACCCGGCCCTTCCGAGATCCGCACCATTCGGCGTCCCTGCCCTCGCTTGTGGGTGGCGGGCATCGTGCGAAGCCGGGCGAGATCTCGCTGGCGCATCACGGGGTCCTGTTCCTGGACGAGCTGCCGGAGTTTGCCCGCGCGACGCTGGAATCCCTGCGCCAGCCCCTGGAAACGGGCCGTGTCTCAATCGCCCGGGCCAATGCCCATGTCACCTATCCGGCGCGCGTGCAGCTGGTGGCGGCGATGAATCCCTGCCGCTGCGGCCATCTGGACGATCCGGGCGCGGCGTGCAGCAAGGCGCCGCGCTGCGGCCAGGATTACCAGGCCCGCATCTCGGGCCCGCTATTCGACCGCATCGACCTGCACGTGGACGTCCCGGCGGTCAGCGCCGCCGACCTGGCCCTGCCCCCGCCGGCGGAGACCAGCGTCGACGTGGCCGCTCGCGTCGCCTCGGCGCGCCTGCGACAGGCGCGGCGCAATGCGGCTCAGGCAGACAGCGCGGCGGGGCGTGTTCCCAGCAATGCGGAACTGGACGGCCAACAGCTGGAAGCCTGCGCCGAGCCCGACAGCGAGGGACGCAAGCTGCTGCAGGAGGCGGCCAGCCGCATGAAACTCTCGGCTCGCGGCTATCATCGCGTACTACGCGTGGCCCGGACGCTCGCCGACCTGGACGACAGCGACTGTGTGCGCCGCCTGCACATTGCCGAGGCGCTGGGCTATCGACGGGTCATGCCGGCCATGGCCTAAGGCGCCGGAACAGGGTCTTTCTCCATCCCGCGGGCATGCTAGGCTGTCCTGACTCTGCAAGCCGATTCGGGATGGGGCATTTGGAGCACATTGACCAGACGATCTTCTATGAGGTCGCGGGCCTGCTGGGCCTGGCGACCCTGGTGGGCATCATCGGCGTGTCCCTGAGGCAGCCCCTGATCGTCTGCTTCATTGCCGCCGGCATCATCGCGGGCCCGGATGTTACCGGCTTCGCCAGCGCCAACGAGGCCATTTCCCTGCTGGCCGAAATCGGCATTGCGCTGCTGCTCTTCCTGGTGGGGCTCAAGCTGGACCTGCAGCTGGTCCGCACGCTGGGGCCGGTTGCCGTGGCCACAGGCCTGGGCCAGGTGATTTTCACCTCGGTGTTCGGCTATTTCATCTGTCTGGGACTGGGCCTGGATCCGCTGACCAGTCTCTATGTGGCCGTGGCGCTGACCTTTTCCAGCACCATCATCATCGTCAAGCTGCTGTCCGACAAGGGCGAGATCGATTCCCTCTACGGCCGCATCGCGCTGGGGTTCCTGATCGTTCAGGACATCGCCGTGGTGGTTGCCATGGTGGTGCTTTCGGCTGTGGGCATCGGCGCGGGCGCCGGTGGGGATGGCGGGACCATGGCGGTCCTGACGGCATTGGGCGGCGGGCTGCTCATGGTGGCCGCGGTGGTGGTCTTCATCCGCTACCTAGCCGAACCCCTGCTGCGGCGGCTGGCCCGGGTGCCGGAACTGCTGATCATCTTCGCCATAACCTGGGCGGTGATCTTCGCGGCCCTGGGCGAGATGGCCGGTGTGGGCAAGGAGCTGGGCGGACTGCTGGCCGGTGTCTCCCTGGCCTCCTCCACCTATCGCGAGAATGTGGCCACCCGCCTGTCCAGCCTGCGCGACTTCCTGCTGCTGTTCTTCTTCATCTCGCTGGGCATGGGCCTCAACCTGGACCTGTTGGGTGATCAGGTGGGACCGGCCGTGATTCTCTCGCTTTTCGTGCTGATCGGCAATCCGCTGATCGTGCTGATCATCATGGGAATCATGGGCTATCGCAAGCGCACCGGCTTCCTGGCCGGCCTGACCGTCTCGCAGATCAGCGAGTTTTCCCTGATCTTCATGGCCATGGGACTCTCGCTGGGCCACGTGGGCGACGAGGCCATGGGCCTGGTGACCCTGGTGGGCCTGGTGACGATCATGCTGTCCACCTATCTGATCACCTATTCGCAGACACTCTATCACCTGCTCGAGCCGCTGCTGGGCATTTTCGAACGCCGTATGCCCTACCGTGAGCAGAGTGAGGAGGAGGCTGTCATCGAAGGCCGCTATGACGTCATCCTCTTTGGGCTGGGGCGTTACGGCCGTGGCATCGCACGAGATCTGATGGCACAGGAGAAGTCCCTGCTGGGCATCGACTTCGACCCGGAAACCCTCAAGCGCTACCATGCCCGGGGATACCCGGCGCTCTATGGCGATGTCTCGGATCCCGAATTCCTGTTGCACCTGCCCTATCGGCAGGCGGAATGGGTCATCATGGCCACCCCGCCGCAGCGCACAGGTGTGATCGGGGTGGATCAGCGGGTCGCCCTGATCCAAACCCTGCGCGATGCCGGTTACACGGGCCGGATCGCGGTAACCAGCCACGATCTCTGGGACGCGCGCCAGATGGTGAAAGCCGGCGCGGACGTGGTGCTCAACCCCTTCAGCGACGGGGCGGCCCGGGCCGTGGAGAAGATCACCGGCCAGCCGGTCCGCCAGGAGGAGGAGATCTTCGGGGCGGGACAGGCCTCCTGATCGACTGAGGGCGGCAGTGGCATGATTCAACCGGCTGCGTCGTGCGAAAGGACTTGTCAGGCGCCCCCCGCATCGTCTTATGTCTGCGCCGCGAGGCAGCTGGTGGCCGATGGGCGGTTGACCGGCAGCAGCAGAGGCGAAGGGACTATGGCATGGACAAGCCGTTTGCGCAGAATAATGGCGGTTCGGAAGGCAAGGTGCGCAATACCCTGCGCAGGCTGGTAGAGCATCGCCGGACGCAGCACTTCATCACCGCGCTGATTGTCATCAATGCCATCACCCTGGGGCTGGAGACCAGCGAAACCGCCATGGCCAGGGCGGGCGATCTGCTGGTGGCAGCGGACCGGGCGATTCTGTCAGTCTTCGTCCTGGAGCTTCTGGCGAAGATGACGGCCTATGGCTGGCGTTTCGTGCGCGATCCCTGGAACATCTTTGACACCCTGGTGGTGGGCATTGCGCTGGTCCCGGCGACGGGCAACCTCTCGGTCCTGCGTGCCCTGCGCATCCTGCGCGTCATGCGCCTGGTCTCGGTGGTGCCCTCCATGCGCCGCGTGGTCGGGGCGCTGCTGAGCGCAATTCCGGGCATGGGCTCCATTGTCGCCCTGCTGGCCCTGGTCTTCTATGTCTTCTCGGTGATGGCGACGAAGCTCTATGGAGAAGCTTTCCCCGAATGGTTCGGCACCATCGGCGCCTCGGCCTATACGCTGTTCCAGATCATGACGCTGGAAAGCTGGTCCATGGATATCGTGCGTCCGGTCATGGAACGTTTCGAACTGGCCTGGATATTCTTCGTGCCCTTCATCCTGCTGACCAGCTTCACGGTCCTGAATCTCTTCATCGCGATCATCGTGAACGCCATGCAGTCCCAGCATGATTCGGACATCCAGGCGGAACGCGAGGCCGCACACGCCGATGCGGAAGCCATCCTGCAGGAGGTGCGCGAGATCCGCCAGGAGGTCCAGGACCTGAAACCGGAGAAGAATGGGTCCTCCTCCGGGAGCGAGAGTGAGCGCAGCGGTTGAGCGCTTCCGGAGGGGGCTCTTTAGTGATCGGGCGTTTCGATCATCCCTTGGGACCGAACAGCAGCCACAGGATGAAACCGAGCAGCGGCAGCAGGATCAGGACGACGATCCAGATCACCTTGCCGCCCGTGGATGCGCCGCTCTGAACCGTCTTGACGATGGCGTAGATCACGAGGATCAGCAGGATCAGACCGAATATGCCTGTGACTTCGATGCCCATGAAGGGACTCCTTTATGGTTGTGCAAAGATACCTGTCCGAGTCCTGGACAGGAAAGAGCCTACGCCTCCGGTTCGAGCAGGCGGCCCAGGTCACGGCCGCCGGTAATGTGAACGTGAAGATGCGCGACTTCCTGGCGGGAGTCAGGCCCGTGATTGGCCAGCAGACGATAGCCGTTCGCAGTGAGACCGAGCTGTCGGGCGGTTTCGCCCACGGCGCGCATGAACCCCGCGATCTCGGCATCGCTGGCCCGTGCGGTGAAATCCTCGGGTGAAACGTATTCGCCCTTGGGAATCACCAGCACATGCACGGGCGCCTGGGGATTGATGTCGTGGAAGGCCAGCGCGTGCTCGTTCTCGAACACCTTGTTGCAGGGAATCTCCCCGCGCAGGATCTTGGCGAAGATGTTGTCCGGATCATAGGAAACGGCGGTATCCGTCACGTCTGCTCCCCCTTCGTTTCTCGTCCTTGTTGCGATCCTTATCGGGATCCTCTCAACCCCCGGAAAGCGTAGCATGTTCAGCTATATGGGGGAATCGACAAGAGAACTCCACCCCGAGAGAAAGATACACCCCCTCGGCAAGCTGTGGCTTTTTCCGGACTTGAGAAGCTCTCAGTGCCTATTCCGTACTGCGTGCTTCCTTCTCGGCCAGCCCCGACGTGCCCTTGCGCTCGCGCAGCTTCGCCCAGACCTCGTCCGGCGTGACGCCCTTCTCGGCCCAGAGCACGAGGAGGTGATAGAGCAGGTCGGCGCTTTCCGCGGCCAGGGCCTGGCGGTCCTCCTTGAGCGCGGCGATCACGGTCTCCACGGCTTCCTCGCCCAGCTTCTGGGCGATCTTGGTCTCGCCCTTGGCGAACAGCTTCGCGGTGTAGGAACTTTCGGGATCGGCATTCCGGCGAGCTGCGATGACCTCATAGAGTTCGTCCAGCATGAGCGCGCTGTCCGGAGCCGCCTTGTCCTTGGTCATGATCCGGCCTCCTCCATGGGGCGTACGGGAATGCCGGCGGCCGCCAGGTGAGCCTTGGCCTCGGCGATGCTGTGGGTGCCGAAGTGGAAGATCGAGGCCGCCAGCACCGCGGCGGCGTGGCCGTCGCGGATTCCCTCCACCAGGTGATCCAGGGTGCCGACGCCGCCCGAGGCGATGACGGGAACCGTCACGGCATCGGCCACCGCCCGTGTCAGCTCCAGATTGAATCCCGTCTTCGTGCCGTCGCGGTCCATGGAGGTCAGCAGGATCTCGCCGGCGCCATACTCGACCATGCGTCGAGCCCAACTGATGGCTTCCAGGCCGGTGGGCTTGCGGCCACCATGGGTGAAGATCTCGAAATCCCCGCTGTCCCCCAGCTTGGCATCGACAGCCACGACGATGCACTGGGTGCCGAACTTCTCGGCGGCCTCGCGCACGAATTCCGGATTGTGGACGGCGGTGGTGTTGATGGAGACCTTGTCGGCCCCGGCCAGCAGTAGTTGGCGGATATCCTCCAGCGTGCGTACGCCGCCGCCCACGGTCAGCGGCATGAAGCACTGCTCCGCCGTTTCGCGTACGACCTCCAGGATGGTGCCGCGGTTCTCGTGGCTGGCCGTGATATCCAGGAAGCAGAGCTCGTCGGCGCCCGCCGCATCGTAGATGCGTGCCTGTTCCACCGGATCGCCGGCATCGCGCAGCCCGACGAAATTGACGCCCTTCACCACGCGCCCGTCCTTGACGTCGAGGCAGGGAATGATGCGGACCTTCAGCATCAGGCCTCCTTCCTTTCGCGCAGCAATGCCAGGGCCGCTTCCGGGTCAAGGCGTCCGTCATAGAGTGCACGGCCACAGACCACGCCGGCAATGGGGCGCTGGTCGGGCCGCTCGCCCACACTGGCCAGGGCCGCAATGTCGTCCAGGGAGGCAACACCACCCGAAGCGATGATCGGCAGGTCGACGGCCTGTGCCAACTCGGCCGTGGAGGCGACATTGACCCCCTGCAGCGCGCCGTCGCGATCGATATCGGTGTAGATGATGGCGTTCATGCCGGCATCCTCGAAGCGGCGCGCCAGGTCGCTGGCCAGCAGGTCCGAGGTTTCGGCCCAGCCCTCCACGGCCACCCGGCCGTCGCGCGCGTCGATGCCCACGGCGATGCGGCCGGGAAAGCGGCGGCAGGCCTCGTGAACCAGTTCGGGGTCCTTGACCGCCACCGTCCCCAAGATGACGCGGGCCACGCCGGCGGACAGCCAGCGTTCGATGGTGTCGAGCGAGCGGATGCCGCCACCCAGCTGTATGGGCAGGTCGATACCGCCTGCTATGCGCTCGACAGCTTCGGTATTCACCGGCCGGCCCTCGAAGGCGCCGTTGAGATCGACCAGGTGCAGCCATTGGAAGCCGGCGGCCTGGAACGCGCGTGCCTGGTCCAGCGGGTCCTTGTTGAAGACCGTGGCCTTGTCCATATCGCCGCGCAGCAGGCGCACGGCCTGGCCGTCCTTCAGGTCGATGGCGGGGTAGAGAATCATGGCTGTCCGTTCTCGCGCTCAGGTCTGTGCCGTCAGATCCTTGTAGTAATAGTGGCCCTTCAGCCAGCGCCCGCCTGCGTAAGCGTAATAGGGATGCGTGCCCCAGCGCACGAAGTCCATCTGCTCGTAGACCTGGATTGCCCGCTCCTGGGTTTCGCGTACGTCCAGATTCAGGACTTCGAAGCCCACTTTCCGGGCGGCGGCCTCGGCGATGCTCACCAGCTGGGGCGCCAGGCCGTGGCCGCGGGCCCAGGGGGCGACGAAGAAGGTCGTCAGGTTGCCGCAGGCCGCGCCGGCCTCGTTGTTCTTGGGCGGATGCAGCAGCTGGGCCGAGCCAGCGATCATGCCGTCCAGGCGGCCGACGAAGACCTGGCGCTCGGGAATCAGCAGGACGCCCTTCCAGTAGGCTTCCATCACCTCGCGCGGCGGCGGAGTCAGCCAGCCGAAGCCGCCGCCGTCGACGATGGCCGCATCCGCCGCGTCGCAGAGGTCATGCAGGTCCGAGCCGGAAAACTCTGTGATCTGCTCGACAGCGGTCTTCGGGGCGCCACCCTGGTTGGGGGAGGAATTCTCGTTCACGGGGTCCACCTCAGGAAATTGCCGAGGAGGCGCAGGCCGGCGGCCTGGCTCTTCTCGGGATGAAACTGTGTGCCGATGAGATTGTCGTGTCCCGCGACGGCGGTGACCGGTCCGCCGTAGTCGGTCCAGGCAAGGACATGAGTGGGGTCTTCCGCATGCAGGGCGTAGCTGTGCACGAAATAGGCATGCACGCCGTTTTCCAGGCCCTCCAGAACCGGGTGGGACGGGCCGGGCATGAAGGTCAGATCGTTCCAGCCCATGTGCGGGATCTTGTGATCCGAAGGGGCTTCGATGCGTGTGACATCGCCGCCGATCCAGCCCAGGCCCGGATGGACACCGTATTCCACGCCACGCGCGGCCATCAGCTGCATGCCCACACAGATCCCCAGGAAGGGCTTGCCCTTCCGGCGCACTTCCTCTTGGAGGGCTTCCATCATGTCAGGTACGGCGGCAAGGCCCTGACGGCAATCCCCGAAGGCACCGACACCGGGCAATACGATCCGGTCGGCGCCGGCCAGGTCCTCGGCCCGGTCGCTTACCTTGATGGCAATGTCGGTGCCGCCCTGCGCCGCGGCACGTTCCAGTGCCTTGGCGGCTGAGCGCAGATTGCCCGAACCGTAGTCAATGATCACGCAGGTCATCCGCGGGTATCCGAACCTAGAGGCTGCCCTTCGTCGAGGGAATGTCCTCGGCCTTCCGTGGATCGATCTCGATGGCCTCGCGCAGGGCACGGGCGAGCGCCTTGTAGCAGGATTCGATCATGTGATGATTGTTGGTGCCGTAGAGCGTTTCGACATGCAGCGTCAGGCCGGCCTTCTGGGCGAAGGCCTGGAACCATTCCTTGAACAGCTCGGTGTCCATCTCGCCAATCTTGTCGCGGCTGAAATCAACCCGCCAGATCAGGTAGGGACGGTTCGAGACGTCCAGGGCCGCGCGGCTGAGGGTTTCGTCCATGGGAATCAGCGCAGAGCCGTAGCGCCGGATGCCCCGACGGTCCCCCAGGGCCTCGGCCACGGCCTGTCCCAGGGCCAGGCCGCTGTCCTCGGTGGTATGGTGCTGGTCGATGTGCAGGTCGCCGTCGGCCCGCAGCGTGATGTCGATCAGGCTGTGCCGGGAAAGCTGTTCGAGCATATGGTCCAGGAACCCGATGCCGGTGGCGACATCGTAACTGCCGCTGCCGTCCAGGTTGACGCTGACGGAGATCCGGGTCTCCTTGGTGTTTCTCTCGATACGGGCCGTGCGCATGGCCTTTGTTTCCCGCTGGGCTGATTTCACGGTTCAACTGTGAACCGCGCGCGGTTGTAGCAAGCCGCGCCGGGAAAAGCCACCTTCGCGTGGGCATGGCCTGTATGCATTTCCGGCCCGGATCACCACATGCCCGATAAGAGGGCGCGAAAAAGCCGCGAGAGATACCTTGATCCGTCAGAGATCCGCTGCCATTTGAGGGCTCATGTCGAGTGAAGCAGAACAGAACGGTCCCGCTTCGTGGCGGGGCACCACCATTCTCTCCGTACGCAAGGGCGACAAGGCGGTCATTGCCGGGGACGGCCAGGTCAGCTTCGGCAACACGGTCATGAAATCCAACGCGCGCAAGGTCCGTCGCCTCGGGCGTGACGCGGAAGTGATCGCCGGTTTTGCCGGTGCCACGGCCGATGCCTTCACGCTGTTCGAGCGCCTGGAGGCCAAGCTGGAGAACCACCCCGGACAGTTGATGCGGGCCTCGGTCGAGTTGGCCAAGGATTGGCGCACCGATCGCTACCTGCGCCGTCTCGAGGCCATGATGGCGGTGGCCGACACCAAGACATCCCTGGTGCTGACCGGCAACGGCGATGTACTGGAGCCTGAAGACGGGCTGATCGGAATCGGCTCCGGCGGTGCCTATGCGCTCTCCGCCGCGCGGGCCCTGATCGACCTTGAAGGCCTCGAGGCCGAGGAGATTGCCCGCAAGTCCATGTCCATAGCCGCTGGAATCTGTATTTATACCAATGACAACATTATCGTCGAAAGCATCTGAGGTGCCGGAAGAAACCCCCTATCACCCCGAGGGACAGCAGGACTCTAGCGCCAATGCCTTCAGTCCGCGCGAGATCGTCTCGGAACTGGATCGCTACATCGTCGGCCAGCGCGAGGCCAAGCGGGCCGTGGCCGTGGCCTTGCGCAACCGCTGGCGCCGCCAGCAGCTGCCCGACGACCTGCGCGACGAGGTCCTGCCCAAGAACATCCTGATGATCGGGCCGACGGGGATCGGCAAGACCGAGATCGCGCGCCGTCTGGCCAAGCTGGCGCAGGCGCCGTTCCTGAAGGTCGAGGCCACCAAGTTCACGGAAGTGGGCTATGTAGGCCGGGATGTGGAATCCATCATTCGCGATCTGGTCGAGGCCTCGCTGAACATCACCCGCGAGCGCATGCGCCGCGAGGTCCATGCCAAGGCCGAGCTGAATGCGGAAAACCGCCTGATCGATGCTCTGGTGGGCGAGAAGGCCGGGAACGACACCAAGGAGAAGTTCCGCCGCATGCTGCGCAACGGCGAGCTCGACGGCAAGGAAGTGGAGTTGCAGCTCCAGGACAACAGCGGCATGCAGATGCCCACCATGGATATTCCGGGCATGCCCGGCGGTCAGATGGGCATGATCAACCTGAACGACATGTTCGGGAAGGCCTTCGGTGGGCGTACCAAGTCACGCCGCATGAGCGTGGAGGATTCCTACGACGTGCTGATCGCCGAGGAGAGCGACAAGCTGCTGGACCCGGAGAAGGTCACCGCTGAGGCGATCCGCAACGTGGAGCAGAACGGGATCGTCTTCCTGGACGAGATCGACAAGATCACCGCCCGCGCCGACCAGCATGGCGGCGGCGACGTCAGCCGCGAGGGCGTGCAGCGCGACCTGCTGCCGTTGATCGAGGGCACCACCGTGACCACCAAGCACGGCCAGGTCAGCACCGATTTCATCCTCTTCGTGGCCTCGGGCGCCTTCCATCTGGCCAAGCCCTCGGACATGCTGCCTGAGCTTCAGGGTCGCCTGCCGATCCGCGTGGAGCTGCAGGCACTGACCCGCGACGACTTCAAGCGCATCCTGCTGGAGCCGGAAAACAGCCTGATCCGCCAGTACAAGGCGCTGATGGAAACCGAGGGCGTGGAGCTGTCGTTCAGCGACGAGGCCGTGGACGCACTCGCCGACCTGGCGGCCGAGATCAATTCCTCGGTGGAGAACATCGGGGCCCGCCGGTTGCACACTGTCATGGAGAAGCTGCTGGAGGAGATCTCGTTCACCGCCAGCGACCGCGGCGGCGAACGCATCGAGATCACGGCCGAACTGGTGCACAGCCAGGTGTCCGAGCTGGCCCGCAACGCCGACCTGACGAAGTTCATACTCTGACGTCGATGCGGGCCAAGGGGGCGAGGCCCCCGCAAGGGTCTTGGCTGAGCGGGTGTGGATGCGTATATAAGGCTCATAAATCGTACAAAGCGTCTTCCCGCAGACATGGTCGCTACCGGTTGCGGGGCGCTGTGCCGCCTGGGGCAGGAGTGCCATCGCCTTCTGTCCGGCCAAGCCCGATGAGGCGGCGCGAGCGACCCACTGACACCGGATCGAGGCGACGGGCCCACCCTGCAGATCCCGATCCGGCGTAAGAACGAAGGAGAGATTTCGTGAGCCTCGGACAGGATACCCTCAAAACCCGCCGCAAGCTTTCCGTCAAGGGAAAGGACTACGACTATTTCAGCCTGAAGGCCGCCGAAGAAACGCTGGGCGACATCTCGCGCCTACCCGCCTCGCTCAAGGTGCTGCTGGAGAACCTGCTGCGCCACGAGGACGGCAAGAGCGTCACCGTCGAGGACATCAAGGCCATCGCCCAGTGGCTGAAGGACAAGCGCTCGGATCAGGAAATCGCCTATCGCCCGGCACGCGTGCTGATGCAGGACTTCACCGGCGTGCCGGGCGTGGTCGACCTGGCCGCCATGCGCGAGGCGATGGACGAACTGGGCGGCGATCCGCGCAAGATCAACCCGCTCTCCCAGGTCGACCTGGTGATCGACCACTCGGTCATGGTCGACGCATACGGCAATGATCAGGCCTTCAAGGAAAACGTCGATCACGAATTCGAGCGCAACGGCGAGCGCTATGCCTTCCTGCGCTGGGGCCAGAACGCCTTCGGCAACTTCCGCGTGGTTCCGCCGGGCACCGGCATCTGCCACCAGGTGAACCTGGAATACCTGGCCGAGGTGGTCTGGAACAAGGAAGTCGACGGCAAGCGGATTGCCTATCCCGACACGCTGGTCGGAACCGACAGCCACACCACCATGATCAACGGTCTTTCCGTGCTGGGCTGGGGTGTCGGCGGCATCGAGGCGGAAGCCGCGATGCTCGGTCAGCCGGTCACCATGGTGATCCCCGAGGTGGTTGGCGTGCGGCTGACCGGCAAGCTGAAGGAAGGCTCCACCGCCACGGACCTGGTGCTGACGGTCACCGAAATGCTGCGCAAGAAGGGCGTTGTCGGCAAGTTCGTCGAGTTCTTCGGACCGGGCCTGCCGACACTGACACTGGCGGACCGCGCGACCATCGGCAACATGTCGCCGGAGTACGGGGCCACCTGCGGCTTCTTCCCCATCGACGAGGAAACCCTGCGCTATCTGGCCTTCACCGGGCGCGACGAGGAGAACGTGGCGCTGGTCGAGGCCTACGCCAAGGAACAGGGGCTGTGGTACGACCCGGCCGAGCCGGAGCCGGTCTTCAGCGACGTGGTCGAACTGGATCTCTCGAGCGTCGAGCCGTCCCTGGCCGGTCCGAAACGCCCGCAGGACCGCGTGGCACTCTCGGGCCTGGCGCAGAATGCGCGGACCACCATCACCGAGGCCAAGGCCGATCCGGCCAAGAGCGTTCCGGTGGAAGGCACGGACTACGAGCTCGAGAACGGGGCCGCCGTGATTGCGGCCATCACCTCGTGCACCAACACCTCCAATCCCTCGGTCCTGATCGCTGCCGGCCTGCTGGCGCGCAAGGCGCGCGAACTGGGACTGGAAACCAAGCCCTGGGTGAAGACCTCGCTGGCACCGGGCAGCCAGGTGGTGACCGACTACCTGGAGGCCGCCGGCCTGCAGGATGACCTGGACGCCATGGGCTTCGAACTGGTGGGCTATGGCTGCACGACCTGCATCGGCAACTCCGGGCCACTGCCCGATCACATTGCCAAGGCCATCGAGGATGGCGACCTGCACGTGGCTGCGGTGCTGTCCGGCAACCGCAACTTCGAGGGCCGCATCCATCCGCAGACCCGGCTGAACTACCTGGCCTCGCCGCCGCTGGTGGTGGCCTATGCGCTGGCGGGCAATACCTTGACCGACGTCTTCAAGGAACCGCTCGGCAAGGACAAGAACGGCCAGGACGTCTATCTGAAGGACATATGGCCCAGCAACCACGAGATCGAGGAGGTCATCCGGCAGAACCTGACGCCGGAGATGTTCCGCAGCCGCTACAGCAATGTCTTCGAGGGCCCCGAACAGTGGAAGGGCATCGAGACGGCCTCGGGCATGACCTATGACTGGGACGACGACAGCACCTACGTGCGCTTCCCGCCGTTCTTCCAGGACATCTCACCCGAGCCCGGCAGCTTCTCGAATGTCGAGGGCGCCCGCCCTCTGGCCATTCTGGGCGATTCCGTGACCACCGACCACATCTCGCCGGCCGGCGCCATCAAGAAGGACAGTCCCGCCGGACAGTACCTGATGGAACACCAGGTACGCCCGCAGGACTTCAACTCCTACGGCTCGCGGCGCGGCAACCATGAAGTGATGATGCGGGGCACCTTCGCCAACATCCGCATCCGCAACGAGATGGTGCCGGGGGTCGAGGGCGGCGTGACTGCCCATCAGCCCGACGGCGAGCAGATGCCGATCTATGATGCCGCCATGAAATACCAGTCCGAGGGCACGCCGCTGGTGATCGTGGCCGGCAAGGAGTACGGCACCGGATCGTCGCGCGACTGGGCAGCCAAGGGCACGCGTCTGCTGGGCGTGAAGGCGGTGATCGCCGAGTCCTACGAGCGCATCCACCGCTCCAACCTGGTCGGCATGGGCGTTCTGCCCCTGCAGTTCGAGGAAGGCACGACGCGCCAGACCCTGGGCCTGGACGGTACGGAAACCTTCGACATCCTGGGTCTGGAGGACGGGATCAAGCCACGCATGAAGGTGCCGGCGAAGATCCACTATGCCGACGGACAGACCGAGGAGATATCCCTGCTCTGCCGCATCGACACGGAGGACGAGGTGGAATACTTCCGCCACGGCGGGATCCTGCACTACGTGCTGCGCAACCTGATGCAGTCCGACAAGGCGGCCTGATACGACCCTGAAATCAGCCTGAGACAAGGGGCGGATGCCGTGAAGGCATCCGCCCCTTTTTCATGGATATGTTCCTGGCAGTGCTTCCCATTAGTTTATATGTCGCGATTGCTATCACTCTGTGGGATAAGGGTAAAAAGGCATTAGTGTCAGGGGCACATAATCAGGGGGCATCAACCACATGAGACAGAGTTCGGCGCATGTCATCATTCGGCATGTGAAAACAGTGTCGCGTCGGCATCCACATCTTGTTGCGCTTTTGATCGCGATCTTCCTCCTCGGGCAGACTGCCGATGTGCGGGCGGACGATTACAAGGATGCGGTCGATGGCATGGCCGATCTTCTGGCCCAGGAGGAGGTTGATGACGCACGAATCAAGGAGCGTCGATGGCGCGCGCTTGAGGCAAGGGCAAGCGGGCGTGATCGGGGATCGGCCATCTACATTACGCCCAACCATTCGCGCTTCGATATGATGACGGCCAACCTCAGATCCATGGTCAGTTACAGTCTGCCGTCCAAGTGGCTGGATATTCGGGATGGTGGCGACAGGGTCCTGAAGCGGATTGCGGACTGGGGTGATGCGGTTGTTGGAGAATACGAGACCAATCCGGAAGGTCCGCTCTTTCCGCCCTTTCCGCCGGCGCTGGCGGATGCCATGAAGAAATGTGCTGAACTGGGATACGTCAAGCGATCGGAGGATGGCAGAAAACAGCGTGCCTTGTGCTTGTACGGGCAGTCCATCGGGAAGGTCCGCCTAGAATTCAGTACCATAGTTCATAAAGCGGCAGTTGAGGATCACAAGTTCTATCTTGCACGCTTTGAAGAACTCAGACTCGAAGATCAGGCAAGTGAGGATACAATCCAACTTGCGACCCTGTCACAGGAACAGGCTTGTACCAGGACAGATAGTTTTATCGTTTGCGCGACCTGCCACGAGTCCTTCTCGCACATTGCCGGCGGCAAGTCGGGCCGTGCCATGCCATGTGATCGCGATGATCAGATCATCGCCCTGGATGTCACGATTTCCTATAGCAAGTTTGCCTTTAATCTTTCCCAGATGCAGGACCCGCGCATTTCCCTGATATTCCGCAAAGACAACGGTGAAAAATATACGCTCTGGTATCGGGTTGACGGCCTCATGGACGCACTCCTCGTGGCCAGAAATTAAGCCTATCTCAAGGAGTAATGATGGTCCGGACCCTGCTGGTGCTTCTTTCGCTGGCTGTCTTTACGCCAAGCTTCTCACTCGCCGATGATCGGATCCATGGCTACTGGTTCCTCTCCGGTCGCGATGGGTTTCCCGACTTTGCCCGGACGGAGACCCTCAATGCCCTTCATCCTGATGGACGCCTAGCCATACTTCCAAGGACCCTGTCGGCTGATGCGGACGCTATCGCAACCATGGATGTCGAGATCCAGGGGAACATAGCGGTCTTCACCTCACCCGAGGTTCTGTATGACAGCGAATACTACTATGAACTGCTCAACGATGATCTGATCCACTTCGTGAACATGAAGGGTGAGTTCTTCCTCAGGCGGATGCCAGAGGATGCGTACCTGCATGCTGCTCTTCTGCGTCTGGTCTTGACCGGCGAGGTGGCGCGATACCAACCCGCTGTCATGGATGACTTTTTCGGAGATGCCGAGAGAATCGCCGTCGATCTGAAAGACAATGGTGGCCGGCTTCTGCTGGTTCATATGCCGGGCGCTCGACTGGAAGGGGCCATCAGGATTGACGATGCGCCTTGGGGGTGGCCCCTCGGACCGAACGTCATGGCCTTCTGGCTCACTCCGGGTGCAGCACCGGAGAAGGTGACGCGCCTGCTTTCCGAGGCGTCCCACCCGCTTGTGTCGGAGAGCAAGTGATCAACTGGAAACGCGGCTCACTGGCGATTGCACTCTGCCTCTTCGCACAGGCGGCCAGTGCCAACGAGGGCATACAGGGTGCGTGGTTCCGCGTTGCGGAGGGCGCGCGACCTGTTGTCGAGAACGCCGAATACATCATGGTGATGAGACCAGGCGGAAACCTGGTCGAGATCTTCATTGATCCAAGCAACCGCATGGAAGTCATCACCGGGGACCGCTTCGAGGTTGCCGGCAAGGATTTGACGTTCACTTTTCCAGATAGGGATCGCAGCCACCATCGGATCGGGTTCGAGGGGGAGGACACCTTGATCCTCTCGTCGGGTAGCGATCGTTCAATTGAATTCCATGCGCTCTCCGGGAAAAACGGTTTGTGGGCAACCGCCGTCAGGCTTGCTGAAAGCGGTGAAGTGCGTTCGATCCAGGTCCTGGACGGCGATGGGCGGCGTATTCTGGGAGCACCACAAGCAGCACAGGTCTACCTAGATGCGGCGAGGGAGTCGATCCTCCTGCTCGGTTTCGCGGGATCGCGGAGTGATGGCGCTGTCACGCACAGGGCGCATGACTGGCTGGTCCCGATCTCTCGTGATGTCGTCGCGCTGGCCCTTGGTCCGGAAAGCTTTCTGCCGCGTTTCGAGCGGCTGGTCGGCAGGATATCGACCCGCTAGGCCATCTCTTGGCTTGATGACCAGACTTCAGTGCCGGCAGGCCGAGTTGTGTCCCCTCCTTTGCCCTGCGGACTAGACTTTCCACTAGCTGCCTGTAGCCTGTCAGTTGAAACTGAACAAAAAAGGGGTAGGGCTTAATGAGGGGTTTGTTGGGGAGTCTTCTTGTATGTCTGACTTTGCCAGTTGCGGCGGCACAGGCCGATGAACGGCTTCTGGGTTATTGGTATCTTGAAGAGGGGGCGCCTGGCTTCAGAATCGACGACGCTCAAATCGGGGCCCTCCATCCTGATGGTACGCTCATAAACCTGACCTCCGACGGCAAAGAACTGAGCAGTGACACCACTGCAAAGTACGGCGTTGAGGGTGATGAAATCACATTCATCTATCCCCGTGGATCGGATGAGGAGCCCCAACGCTATCCTTACACTTACGAATTCATCGATAGTGATACCCTGCTCTATACGGATGAAGCCGGGGACTATGAAAACCCTGAAGATGCCAAGTCCTACTACAGGCGGCTCCCGAGTGATGCACATCTAACTCTGGCTCTTCTGGGGCTGGCCGAAAGCGGCCAGCTTAATGAAGCGGAACTCGAGGTCGACAGCGACTTCGGTGAACGAGCCGTTCTGATGACCACCGAAGATCCATTCGCGCGATTCATCCTGTTCAGCGACAAACGTCAGGCCTTCGGCGGGCAGATCAAGCGGAATGGTGAGCCAGTGGTGTCCACGGTCTCTGCGCATCTTGCCGCGTTCAGAATGGGCACGGCCTATCCAGACGAAGCCTTCGAGAAGATGATCACGATCATGCAAGAGAGCATTGCATCGGCGCAGAAAGCTGCAGACTGAGGGATGGACATGAAAATCTTTATCAAATTCGCACTTGCCTCCTGTCTCGTGCTTTCGGCCATGCCCGTTCTGGCCGATGAACGTTTTCAAGGCTATTGGTACGATTCGGCAGGCTCAGAAGAATTCGATCTGAGCGAAATCTATTTGATCGAATCACTTGGCGCTGATGGCACCCTACGCGGCCTTGATGTCAACGTTGATCAGGCGAACGGATTTTCTGGAGGACGTTATGAGGTGTCTGGCGATCGCATCGTGATCACCTATCCCGAAGAAGAAGGGGAGTTTGCATTCACTTACGAATTCCTGGACGAGGATAGGGTGGTTTATCGCAACGAAGAGGAGGATTTTCAGGCGGTTTTTCATCGCCTGCCCGAGGATGCCTATCTTTCCCAGGCTCTCATGCGGCTTGTCGATACCGGACGACCCCTACAGGTAACCCTCGTTGAAGAGCCATCCATAGGCTCGGACGTAGCCATGGTTTCGCTCGACAATGAAGAGGCTGTTTTCGAGATAGCCATGGACAAGGAAGCGCAGTACGAGGGTGAAATGACGCAAGGAGATGATGTCGTGCTTGCCGCCCTCCATGACCATCTTCTCATCATGCGCAATAATGCGGGCTATCCCGCGGACCAGTTCTCGGAGATCGTGCATCTGTTGCGCGATAGATAACACCCATTCTCCAAGTCGTCCTGTAAGGGGGCCTCGTGCCAGTCAACCGGTGAAACCACAGCAGAGCAGCTTGTGCTTGCTTGCATATGGGGTTGTATTTTAGGCCTTCTTCCGGCTTGCCATAGAAGAGCAGCACCTTGACAGGCAGGACTTGCCATGACGCGTCTTACCGTCTCGCATACGACGGTCTATCGTTATTCCAGACCCGTCCTTTTCGGCGAGCATCGCCTGATGTTCCGGCCGCGGGACAGTCACGACCTGCGACTCATCAACACCGGCCTGGCGATCTCGCCGCCGGCGCGGGTTCACTGGTTTCACGACGTCTTCTCGAATTCCATCGCCGTGGCCAGCTTCCAGGAGGCCGCGGAGGAGCTGCGCTTCGAAAGCAACATCGAGATCGAGCATTACGGCCTGTCCGATCCGGACTTCCCGCTGGAGCCCTATGCGGAAACCTACCCCTTCTCCTATCCCAGTGAGGAGATTCCGGACCTGGGGCGCACCACGGAACGCCACTATCCCGATCCGGAGCGCCGGCTGGACGGCTGGGTGAAGGCCTTCCTGGACGGCCAGGGACAGGTCGCCACCCGAGAGCTGCTTAGCCGCATCACGGCTGCCGTCGGACAGCAGTTCCATTACGAGCGGCGCTATGCCGTGGGAACCCAGAGTCCGATCGCCACGCTGGACAGCGGTACGGGCACCTGTCGGGACTTCGCGCTGTTCATGATGGAGGCGGTGCGGGCCCTGGGACTGGCCGCACGGTTCGTCACAGGCTATCTCTACGATCCGGCCCTCGACGAAGCGGGCGCCTCGACGGTCCGCGGGGCCGGCAGCACCCATGCCTGGGTCCAGGTCTACCTGCCCGGTGCGGGGTGGGTGGAATTCGATCCCACCAACGGGCTGATCGGAGGTGCCAACCTGATACGGGTGGGTGTCGCGCGCGACCCCGGACAGGCCGTTCCCCTGCAAGGCTCCTACAGCGGGGCGGCCGAGGATTTCCTGGACATGGAGGTGGACGTCCGGGTCAGCTCTGCGGGCTCGCCAGCCCCAGCCTGATGAGCCCTTTCACCGGCGCGTGGGGGTCCTGGGGAACGCCCCGGCGATAGATCGTGATATCCCCGCGCCGCGCCAGGAAAAGGGCCTGCTGGCGCGCGGCCGGCAGATAACGGCGCCAGAGCTCTCGGCTCTTCTTCGCTTCCGGCCGGGTGGCTGCATAGGTCCGGGCGGCATCGGTGGGGGTAATGGTCTTGCCGGGCTCTGCATCCCGCAGCAGTTCAAGGATCGTCTCTGCCAGAGGATCGAGACCGTCCTCGGACAGGGCCGTGTTCTGCTTCTCGGGTTCGGGCGCTTCTCTGCTCATGGGAACTTCTGCCTGACTTGCCTGAACCGGGCCTAACGGAAGACCGCCGGGCCTGCAAGCCCCTTCGCGGCGAGAGGGGATGGTTGCTACCGCCCTCTCCCTTGCTTGTGGTTTGAATATTGGCGGAAATCCTGCTCTAAGGGGGTGCGGGAGAGAGATTTCAAGACGGGAAGACCATCCATGCGCAAGGCCGATATCGCCGCTTTCTTCGACCGACTTGCCGAGACGAACCCGGCGCCCAAGGGCGAACTGGAGTTTGTGAATCCCTATACCCTGCTGGTCGCCGTGGTCCTCTCGGCCCAGGCCACGGACACAGGAGTCAACAAGGCCACCCGGGCGCTCTTCGCCGTGGCCGATACACCGCAGAAGATGCTGGACCTGGGGGAGGAGCGGCTGCGTACGTACATCAAGACCATCGGTCTGTTCAACACCAAGGCCAAGAATGTCATGGCCCTGTCGCGCCAGCTGGTGGAGCAGCACGACGGCCAGGTGCCGCGGGATCGCGCGGCGCTGGAGAAGCTGCCGGGCGTTGGCCGCAAGACGGCCAACGTGGTCCTGAACATCGCCTTCGGCGAGCCGACGATCGCGGTGGACACCCATATCTTTCGCGTGAGCAACCGCACCGGCCTGGCCCCCGGCAAGACGCCGCTGGAGGTCGAGAAGACGCTGGAGAAGGTGGTGCCCGAGGACCGCAAGCAGCACGCCCACCACTGGCTGATCCTGCACGGACGCTATGTCTGCAAGGCGCGCCGGCCAGAGTGCGAACGCTGCGTGGTCGAGCCCTATTGCAGCTACACGGCAAAGACCACGGCCGGCTGAGGGGCAGCTTCAGGTTCTCCTGAGCACGCTGCCCATGCAGCGATCCATGGCCACGGCTTCGGCCAAGTTGTTGCGCGCCTCCAGATGGGTCACGGTCTCGATACCACCGGGGGTCTCATAGAGGAAGACGTCGAGCACGCAGCTTCGGCTGCGATACTGCCAGATCTCCGCCGGGGCCTCACGACGCAGCATGCGTGGCTCGCCCAAGGTCGAGGTCAGACCGGCACGATCCAGACCGATCAAGCTCTCCGGCTGCTTGTGTGCCGTGGAAGCGGGGACCCCGGAGGGCCCCGCTTGTCCCGTCTCCTGCGGGCCGCCAGCACAACCGCCGAGCATGAGCAGCAGCAGGCAGAAACCAAGGGCACGCAAGATCACGACGGACGACACAACTGAGCCGCTGAACCTCTCGACTTAACCGGCCACGCTGGCCTTTTCGCCCTGGGCCTCATCGCCGCTTTCGGCGGCGGCAGCAGGCTTGGCGGTGCCTGTGGCTTCACCGTTGCCGGATTTCGTCGTGCTTGAGGCGGCGCTCTTCGCCTTTTCCTCGCCTTCCGAGACCTTGCCGCGGATACGACCGCCGCGCTCGACCTCGATCTCGGCATAGTGCAGCTCACCGTCGATCTGGCCGCTGGAATGGAGAAGCAGCCGGTCCCGCACGGTCAGCTCGCCCTCGAAGGTGCCGCTGATCTCGGCATAGTCCACCATGGCCCGTCCGCGGAAGAGGCCGTGTTCCGAGATTTCCAGAACCTGGGCACCGCTGAGGTCGGCCTCGACCTCGCCTTCGACCACCAGTTTCTCGCACGCGTTGATCTCGCCAGAGAGCTTTATACCCCGACCGACGATCAGCTTCTTGCCCTCACCTTCCTCTTGGCTTTTCATTTCACTCATGGTCCCTTCTTTGCCTGCAGCCTGTTCACTTCCGCGACGATCGGCGCCGCCACTGTACTCCGCGGGTCTGCGGACGGGCGGGACCGGCTGCCGGTCAAGCACGGCTGAAGCATCCGGCCGACTGGAGGTGCGCCCCTTTGCGCCCCCCTGCTGGGTGCGGGGATCCGCAGATCCCGGCTTTGTGCCGGTGTCTGCCTCATTCTTTCGCTTTCCGAACATCGCTAGATCCTGTCTCCTTCTGGATGAAAGGCCGATTCCCGCGCGTCATTGCGGGTATCGGGTGGATATCCCCCCTGCCGCCGCATCCTTTCGAAAACGTGCAGCATGAAGGCGATCGCCACGATTGGCATGACGATATTGATGACGGGAAGAGTCAATAATATGGCTATGACGACCCCCGTCAGAAAAATTCGCCCCTGCTGCCTGCGCCGCAGCCGACCAGCCTCGCTGGAGGACAGTCGGCGCACGGCCGCGATTTCGAAAAACTCCCGCCCCAGAAGGTACCCGTTCACGCTGTAGAAGACCAGAGCATTGAACGGCGGGAAGAACAGCAGAATCAGGTAGAGCGGCAGGGCTGCCAGATTCACCAGAATGATGATCAGGGTCATGCGCAGGGCATCGCCGGCCATTTCCATGAGCGGCTGCTCGCGTGCCGGCGGCAGCTCGGGATAGTGCTTGCGTTCCACGGCATCGCAGATGGGGTCAAGGTAGAAGGAGAGTACCAGCCCGACCACGGCCGGGAACAGCAGGAAGCTGACAATCAGTATGCCGCTGAAAGCGGCCGTGGCATAGAGAAAGCGAATGATGCCCAGCCAGAATTCCCCCCAGCCCTGGGCATCGGCCCAGTGGTAGAGGTATTCGCCAAAGGCGCTGAGACCGAAGGTGGCGCTGATCCATAGAACGATGAAGGTCAGAAGCGTCAGGCCGAAGGACAGGCGCATCACCCGGCGGGATTCCGGGTCGGTCAGGATGCCGAGCGCTTTCATGAAATCGGAGAGCATGAGCGCAGGCTTAGAATGCCCTTTCGCTGCAGGCAAGCGAGAATCTCAGCAGGCTGTGGTGGGGTCTGGCCTCAATCCTCGCTCCATTGGCGCAGCAGGTTGCTACGGGTGCGTGCCAGGCGGTCGAACAGGCTGCTCTTGCCCTCGCTCTGGTAGACCTCCTTGAGCGCGCTTTCCAGGTCGAAGAGGATGGCGCGCTGGTCCGCCCGGCGAATGTAGCTGCGCACCCAGCCCACCACGGCCAGACGCAGTCCCGCATCCACCGGCGCCACGCGGTGCAGGCTGTCGGAGGGATAGAGCACGAGTTGGCCCGGTGGCAGCTTCACGGCACGTTCCAGGCTGCTTTCCATGATCATCAGTTCGCCGCCGCTGTAGTCCGCGGGATCGCTGAGAAACAAGGTGAAGGAAAGATCCGTGCGCTGACCGCCCATCAGCGCATCGTCCACATGAAGTCCATATTCCATGCCCGGCTCGTAGCGGCTTGCAAGCAGTTTCACGAAGCGCTTGGGCCAGGCTGCGGCGCGGAACACCTCATGCCGCGAGAGCGCCTGCTCCACCTTGCGGATCACGCCATCGCGCTGTGTTCCGCTCTTGAGCTGCTGGTTCTTCTTCACCTGACGGGCATGCCAGCCGGCGCTGTTACGGCCATCCTCGAACAGGCCGGGATCGTCCATGGCCTCCCGCAAGGCCTGACATTCGACGGCGGAGAGGATGTTATCGATGATGTGGAGCATGGGAAAGCCTGCCCAGCGAGCGGAGTGCGACGTTAATATTGATATTGATTATCATAATCAATTATGATCTTGCTTTAGCACGTCCTCCGGTATTCCGAAAGACAGAGAAAGGATTCCTGCCATGAAAGATCAACTCAAGGCATTTACGGCTCTGGGTATGGCGGCTGCGCTGGGCACCGGCCTGTCGGCATCTGCATCCGCTGCGTCCGAGAACGGGGAATTTTTGAATGGTGAGGACTTGAAAGCCAGAAGCTCCCTGTCTTCCGTCCAGCTTGCCGAAGGCGGTGAAGGCGGTGAAGGCGGTGAAGGCGGTGAAGGCGGTGAAGGCGGTGAAGGCGGTGAAGGCGGTGAAGGCGGCGAAGGTGGCGAAGGTGGCGAAGGTGGCGAAGGCGCTTCGGCTGTCAGCGACGATGCCGCCTATCTGTCCACGCTGGCCCTTATGCGAGGGCATCTGAAGGTCGGGGTTGATCTCTATCGCCAGGGGCATCAGCAGGCGTCCGTCACCCACATGAAACATCCCGAGGACGAGCTCTACGCCGGTTTCGTACCAGCGCTCGAGGCCAGGGATGCCGAAGGCTTTGCGAAGGAATTGCAGGCGCTTGCCGAGGCAGTCGAGCAGGAGCAGTCGGTCGAGGAGGTGGAAAGCCGCTACGAATCTCTCCTGACAGCCATGTCGGAAGCCGAAGGCGCGGTCGGCCAGGTCGGTCTGGACACGCGTCTGGCCGTGATTCATCGCCTGTTTGCCACCGCAGCCGAGGAATACGATATTGCGGTGGAAGACGACGGACGCGTCTCCAACGCCCATGAATACCAGGATGCCCTCGGCTTTGTGCGTGTGGCCGAGGACATGCTGGACCAGCTGTCCGAAGAAGAGCGCACGCAGGCCGGCGAAGCAATCGGGCGGATCGAGGCGCAGATTTCCGCGGTCGAGCCGCTCTGGCCGTCCCTGGTTCCTCCCGAAAGCGTGGATCAGCAGCCTAGCGTTCTGTATGGGGCGGCGGCCAAGGTGGAGATTGCGACCCTCTCAGTGCAGTAAGGTTGCAGCGAAGCGGCTGGATCGTGCCTCCGGCGGTCCTGTGGGGCTGCCGGAGGCCGTCTTGTGCATGCTGGACGCCTGAGAGGGACAGGTGTAGGTTGGCGCCGCTTATCAACGACAGTCGGCACGGATCCCTCGAATGACGGACAAAGCCTTCGACGTGGTGGGCATCGGCAATGCCATCGTCGATGTCATTTCCACGTCCAGCGACGCCTTTCTGGAAGAGCACGATCTGTCGAAGGGCGGCATGACCCTGGTGGATGCGGAACGCGCGCGTCAGCTCTATGCCGCCACCGGCCCGACCACGGAGATGTCCGGAGGGTCGGCTGCCAACACCCTGGCTGGCCTGGCCTCTCTGGGCGGCCGCGGCGGATTCATCGGCAAAGTGCGCAACGACCAGCTGGGCGAAATCTTCCGGCATGACATCCGTTCCACGGGGATCGCCTTCACCACGCTGCCTGGCGATGACGGTGCGGCCACGGGCCGCTGTCTCGTCTTCGTCACGCCGGATGCCCAGCGCACCATGGCCACGCACCTCGGCATTTCGGTGACCCTGGGACCGGAGGACGTCAATCACGAGCTGATCGCGGAGGCCCGTGTCCTTTACCTGGAAGGCTATCTCTGGGACGCTGAATCCGCGAAGCAGGCCTTCCTGGATGCCGTGGCCACGGCAAAGGCCAATGAAACGCAAGTGGCGCTTTCTCTGTCCGATCCGTTCTGCGTGGAGCGTCACAGGGAGAGTTTCCTGAACCTGATAGAGCATCACGTCGACCTGCTGTTCGCGAACGAACAGGAAGCAAAGAGCCTGTATCTCTGTGAGAAGCTGGACAAGGCCACAGCGAAGCTGCGCCATCATTGCGATACGGTTGTCATTACCCGCAGCGCGGCCGGATCCCTGATCCTTCAGGGAGAGGAGAGCGTCGAGGTTGCGGCAGAAACCCTGGGTGAGGTTGTCGACACCACCGGTGCCGGCGATCTCTATGCGGCGGGCTTCCTTTACGGCCATACCCGGGGCCATCCCCCGTCGTCCTGCGGACACATCGGGGCCCTGGCCGCGGGCGAGGCCATCTCTCACGTCGGTCCCCGGCCCCAGCAGAGCCTGAGCGAGCTGCTTGCCGCCCGGGAGCTGCAGCTGTAGACCATTGCTTATTTCCGACAGTGGACAAACCCTGTGACCCCTATAGAACACCTGCGCAACATCGCCATCATCGCCCACGTCGATCATGGCAAGACCACCCTGGTGGACGAACTGCTGAAACAATCCGGCGCTGTGCGCGCCAACCAGCAGGTGGCCGAACGGGCTCTTGATTCCAACGATCTCGAGCGCGAACGCGGCATCACCATTCTGGCCAAGTGCACCTCCGTCGAATGGCAGGACAAGCGCTTCAACATCGTCGACACCCCCGGCCACGCCGACTTCGGCGGCGAGGTGGAGCGCATCCTGTCCATGGTGGACGGCGTGCTGCTGCTGGTCGATGCCTCCGAGGGGCCCATGCCCCAGACCAAGTTCGTCACCATGAAGGCGCTCAAGCGCGGACTGAAGCCCATCGTGGTGATCAACAAGGCGGACAAGCCCGATGCACGTCCCTATGAGGTGCAGGACGAGGTGTTCGACCTCTTCGCCGCCCTGGAGGCCGACGAGGAGCAGTTGGACTTTCCCACGATCTTCGCCTCGGCGCTCAACGGCTGGGCCATGACCGATCCCGACGCGCCGCGTGAGAACATGCAGCCGCTGTTCGAGACCATTGTCAAACATGTCCCGGCGCCGGTGGCGCAGCAGGAAGGCCCCTTCCGCATGCTGGCGACCACACTGGAGATGGATCCCTATCTGGGCCGCATGCTGACCGGTCGTATCTATTCGGGCCGGGCTCGCATGAACATGACGGTCAAGGCGCTGTCCCGCACAGGGGAACGTCTTCAGGAAGCGCGCCTGACCAAGCTGCTGGCTTTCCGAGGCCTGCAGCGCGTGCCCGTGGAAGAAGCCCAGGCCGGGGATATCGTGGCCGTGGCCGGGCTCGAGAAGCCCACCGTCGCCGACACCATCTGCGAGATCTCGGTGGACGAACCCTTGCCTTCGCTGCCCATCGATCCGCCGACCCTGGCCATGACCTTCTCGGTCAACGATTCGCCGCTGGCGGGGCGCGAGGGCGACAAGGTCACCAGCCGCATGATCCGCGATCGCCTGCTGCGTGAAGCGGAGGGCAACGTGGCCCTTCAGATCACCGAAACCGAAGACAAGGATGCCTATCAGGTGGCGGGTCGCGGCGAGCTGCAGCTGGGCGTCCTGATCGAGACCATGCGCCGCGAGGGCTATGAGCTGTCCATCAGCCGCCCGCGGGTGCTGGTGCAGCAGAGCGACGGGCAGCGGCTGGAGCCCATCGAGGAGGTGCAGGTCGACGTCGACGAGGCCTACAGCGGGCCCGTTGTCGACAAGATGAGCCAGCGCAAGGCGGAGCTGCAGGAGATGAAGCCTTCGGGCGGCGACAAGGTGCGCCTGAGGTTCCTGGCACCGGCCCGCGGCCTGATCGGCTATCACGGCGAGTTCCTGACCGACACCCGCGGCACCGGCATCATGCACCGGGTCTTCCATGGCTATGCGCACTACAAGGGGCCGATCCAGGGGCGCCGCAATGGTGTGATCATTGCCGATTCCTCGGGCCAGGCGGCGTCCTATGCGCTGTGGAACCTCGAGGACCGCGGGATCATGTTCATCACGCCGGGTACGGCGGTCTATGAAGGCATGATCATTGGCGAGCACAATCGTGACGTCGACCTGGAAGTGAACCCGATGAAGAGCAAGCAGCTGACCAATTTCCGGGCCAGCGGCAAGGACGAGGCCGTGCGCCTGACGCCGCCGCGCGAGCTGTCCCTGGAACAGGCGCTGTCCTATATCGAGGACGATGAACTCGTTGAGGCGACGCCAAAATCGATCCGCCTGCGCAAGCGCCTGCTGGATCACCACGCCCGAAAGCGCCAGAGCCGTCAACGCGAGGCCGTATGACCCTTCTGAGCAGATGGACCGCCGCTGCGGCGGTCTACAACGACCGCCGCATGCTGGCGATCCTGTTGATGGGCTTCTCCAGCGGATTGCCCCTTCTGCTCGGTTTTTCCACTCTGTCCTACTGGCTTTCGACGGCCGGGATCGACCGTACCACCATCGGTCTTTTTGCAGCGGTCTCCACCCCCTTCGCCCTCAAGTTCCTCTGGGCGCCGCTGATCGACCACGTGAAATTGCCGGTCATGAGCCGGCTTTTCGGCCGGCGACGGGGATGGGCCCTGTCCATCCAGGTCCTGTTGGCGGGCAGCATCCTGCTGCTGGGAACCAGTGATCCGGAGAACGCACCCTTTGTCATGGCGGCCTATGCCCTGCTGGTGGCGTTTCTCTCCGCCAGCCAGGACATCGTGATCGACGCCTATCGCATCGAGGTATTGGAAGAGAACGAACAGGGGGCGGGCGCCGCCGTCACCCAGACCGGCTATCGCCTGGGCATGATCGTGGCCGGCGCCGGTGCCCTGGCACTGAGCGACTTCATCTCCTGGTTCTGGGTCTATGCCGCCATGGGGTCCCTGGTCTTGATCGGCATGATCGGCGTGCTGATCGGCCCGGAACCGGAGGTTCCGAAGGCGGCGACGGAACCCGTGGGCAAGGCCGAGGACAATCGGATCGAACGAGCGCTGGCCTGGCTCAAGCGTGCCGTGGTCGACCCCTTCGCGGAATTTCTGACGCGACGCGGCTGGTTTGCGATCCTGCTGTTCGTCCTGCTCTATAAGTACGGCGATGCCATCGCCGCCACCATGACCAACCCCTTCTTCAACGAGGTGGGTTTCAGTGGTGTGGAGATCGGCAGCGTGACCAAGTTCTTCGGCGTCTTCGCCACGCTGTTCGGCATCTTCGTGGGAGGCATGCTGGTGGCGAAGATCGGGGTGCTGAAGGCGCTTTTCATTGGCGGCATTCTGCAGGCGGTCACCAATATCTTCTTCGCCTGGCTGGCCGTCCACGGGCCCGATCTCTGGCTTCTGGCTGTCGTGGTCGGCGTCGACAACTTCACGGGCGGCCTGGGATCGGCGGCCTTCGTGGCCTACCTGTCCAGCCTCTGCAACGTGGCCTTTACGGGCACTCAGTATGCGCTTCTGACCTCGCTGATGGCCTTCGGACGCACACTGATGTCCACCGGCAGTGGCTGGCTGGTGGACCAGATGGGCTGGGTCCTGTTCTTTATGTCCACTTCGTTGATGGCTATACCCGGTTTGCTGCTGCTCATCTGGATCAGCCGCCTCTACCCCACCGGTCAGTTGCGGCCGGCGCCGGCGGAGTAGGAGTGGCCGGCCTGCACGGCGTTTAAACAGCAACAGCAGGCTGTTAGACTTCGCACATGACGCGGAACAAGCTTGAACTCCATCAAGGCGACATCACGAAGCTTAAGGTCGATGCCATTGTCAACGCGGCCAACAACGAGTTGCGCCCAGGCGGTGGTGTCTGCGGGGCCATACACAAGGCTGCCGGTCCGGAACTTGCGGAAGCCTGCCGCGCACTGGGCGGCTGTCCGACAGGAGAGGCCCGGATCACGCCCGGCTTCGCCCTGCCGGCGTGGCACGTGATCCATACCGTCGGTCCTGTCTGGCAGGGCGGCGACAACGGGGAAGAGGCAGCCCTGGAAAACTGCTATCGAAACAGCCTGCGCCTGGCTGCCGAGAAAGGGCTGCAATCCATCGCTTTTCCGGCGATTTCCACCGGGGTTTACGGGTTCCCGGCCGACAGGGCGGCTGAGATTGCCGTTTCGAGCGTGCAGGAAGAGGTCGGGCAGGCACGGCCCAATCGGATCGTTTTCTGCGTCTTCGACGACGAATCGGCGGAAGCCTATCGCAAGCTGCTGTCATGACAATCGCGTAGGCGATAAGAGAAGGGCTTGTCCAGTTCCATGTTGCGACGCAACATGGGCTCTCCAGCTCCGAGACACAGGGAGAAATCGGTGTGACCACGCGGAATCTCGAAGCCTTCTTTCACCCGCGCAGTGTCGCCCTGGTTGGCGCCAGCGGGCGCAAGGGGTCGGTCGGACATTTCCTGGCCCGGAATCTCTTCCACAGCGGCTTCCAGGGCCCGATCATGCCGGTAAACCCCCGGCGCGACTCGATCGAGGGCGTGCTGGCCTATCCCTCCGTCTCCAGCCTGCCTCGGGTCCCGGACCTGGCGATTGTCTGCACGCCCCCAGATACGGTCCCGGACATCACCCGCGAACTTGCCGAGCAGGGCACGAAGGCGGTGGTTGTCGTCACCGCCGGCTTCGGGGAGGGAGGTCAGGAGGCGGGCCGCAGCCTGCGCCAGGCCATGCTGGATGCCGCCCGTCCCCATACTCTGCGCATCGTCGGGCCCAACTGCGTTGGCCTGCTGGCCCCGCGCCAGGGGTTGAACGCCAGCTTTGCGCACCAGGCCGCCCTGCCGGGTGACATGGCCTTCGTCACCCAGTCGGGCGCCATCGTGACGGCGATGCTGGACTGGGCAAGCGGCCGCGGCATCGGCTTTTCCCATGTGGTTTCCCTGGGTGACATGGCGGATGTGGATTTCGGCGACATGCTGGACTACCTGGCGGTCGATCCGCAGACACGCGCGGTCATGCTCTATGTCGAGGCGGTCACCGATGCACGCAAGTTCATGTCGGCCGCGCGGGCCTGTGCGCGCATCAAGCCGGTGATCGTCATCAAGGGCGGCCGCGTTGCCGAAGCGGCCAAGGCCGCAACCTCGCATACCGGCGCCCTGGCCGGCGCTGACGAAGTCTATGACGCTGCCTTCCGACGCGCCGGTGTGCTGCGCGTGTTCACGCTGGAGGAGCTGTTCGATGCGGTCCAGACGCTGGCGACATCCACACCGCTGCGGCATGGGGACCATGATCGGCTGGCCATCCTGACCAATGGCGGCGGTCTGGGTGTCCTGGCCACCGATGCTCTGATCGAGCACAAGGGTCACCTGGCAGAGCTTTCGGACGAAACGATGCAGGGCCTGGACGCGGCCCTGCCGCCCACCTGGAGTCACGGCAACCCCGTGGACATTGTCGGGGATGCAGATCCGGAACGCTACCGCAACGCAACGCAGAACCTGCTGGAGGACAAGGGCGTGGATGCCTTGCTGGTCATGCATTGTCCCGTGGCGGTGGCGGACCCCAATGCCGTGGCAGAAAGCGTCATCGAGAGCGTTCAGGCACGACCGTCCCGCAAACGCAAGCCGATCTTCACCGCCTGGCTCGGCGACCAGGCCGTGGCCAATTCACGTTCGCTCTTCGCCGAGAGCCATATTCCTACCTATGACACTCCTGAGCGGGCCGTGCGGAGCTTCATGCACTTGGTGCGCTATCGCCGCGGCCAGGAAGAGCTGATGGAGACGCCAGCCAGCCTGCCGGATGAGAAGGATCCGGACCGTGAATCCGTTCAGGCCCTGCTGGAGGAGGCCTTGGCCGAAGGCCGTGAATGGCTGAGCGAGCCTGAAGCCAAGGCCCTGCTGTCCTGCTATGGCGTTGCCACAGTGGAAACCCGCAAGGCTACTGATCCGGACGAGGCCGTGCGCCAGGCCGAGGAAATCGGCTTTCCCGTTGCCATCAAGATCCTGTCCCCGGACATCACGCACAAGAGCGATGTAGGCGGCGTGAAGCTCGACCTGGCCAACAGTGACAGGGTGCGGATTGCAGCCGAGGAAATGCTGAAACGCGTGCACCAGGCCCGGCCCGAGGCCCGGGTGGATGGCTTCAGCGTACAGGCCATGTGCCGGCGTCCCGGGGCCCAGGAGTTGATCCTGGGGCTGACCGAGGACCGGCAGTTCGGGCCCGTCATCCTGTTCGGCGAGGGCGGCACAGCAGTGGAGGTGATTCGCGACAAGGCGGTGGGCTTGCCGCCGCTGAACATGGCGCTGGCGCATTCCCTGATGGCGGAAACGCGCATCTACGATCGCCTAAAGGGATATCGCGCCCAGGAACCGGCCGACCTGGACGCCATTGCCGCGGCCCTGATGCATATCTCGCAGATCGCCGCCGAGCGCCCCGAGGTGCAGGAGATCGACATCAATCCCCTGTTGGCCGATGCCGAAGGCGTTATCGCCCTGGATGCCCGGGTACGACTGCGGCCCCGCGAAGAGGTGGACCATAGCCGGGGGCCCGCCTATCGCCTGGCCATCCGGCCCTATCCGCGCCTTCTGGAGCAATGGGGGCATCTGCTGGACGGGACCGAGGTCTTCGTGCGGCCGATCCGGCCCGAGGACGAACCGGCCTTGAGCGCTCTCTACAAGCACCTGACACCCGATGACGTGCGCATGCGCTTCTTCTCACACATGGCCGAGCTCAGCCACGAGTCGGCCGCGCGCTTCACGCAGATCGACTACAATCGTGAAATGGCCCTGGTCGCAATCTCGCCGGAGAACGCCGCCGAGCTCTGGGGCGTGGCGCGAATCGCCGCCGATCCCGAGAACGAGCGCGCGGAGTATGCCGTGGCCGTGCGTTCGGACCTGAAGGGACGGGGCCTCGGCTACCTGCTGATGCGGCGCATCCTCGACTATGCCGCCCGTCGGGGTATTCACGAGGTCTGGGGGGATGTGCTGAGTGAGAACACGCGCATGCTGGAACTGGTCAAGGATCTCGGTTTCGAACGCAGGCTGCTGGCCGAGGATCCGAACATCGTGCGGGTGAGCAAGACGCTGGGCCCCGCCGCAGCCACCGAGAAGGCGTAAGTCCGCCGCAATCGGCCGAGCTTCTGCGCTCAGTTGCCGGGGTGATCCAGGGAATACCCGGCCGAGCGCACCGTGCGGATCAGGTCGCTTTCCTCGTCCTCGTTCAGGGCCTTACGCAGGCGGCGGATATGGACATCCACGGTGCGCGGCTCGACGTAGACGTCATGGCCCCAGACGGCATCGAGCAGCTGCTCGCGACTGAAGACCCGGCCGGGATGCTGCATCAGGTGACTGAGCAGGCGAAATTCCGTGGGGCCCAGGTGGACGTTGCGCTCGCCGCGACGCACCCGGTGGGCGTTCAGGTCCACCGATATGTCGGCGAAATTCAGGGTTTCCCCCGAGCTTGCGGGAACCGCCCGCCGCAGCACGGCGCGCACCCGAGCGGTCAGCTCCGCCGGCGAGAAGGGCTTGGTGATATAGTCGTCGGCCCCGCTTTCCAGCCCGCGTACCTTGTCGGTTTCCTCGCCGCGCGCCGTCAGCAGGATGATGGGAATCTCCCGGGTTTCGCGATCGCGGCGCAGCTGGCGACAGACCTGTAGGCCGGACACCAGCGGAAGCATCCAGTCCAGCAGGATCAGGTCGGGCTTCTCCTCCTGGGCCAGGACCAGGGCCTCCTCGCCGTCGCGTGCCTCGAGCAGGCGGAAGCCTTCGCGTTCCAGATTGTACCGCAACAGGGTGACCAGCGCCGCTTCATCCTCGACGATCAGGATGACAGGCTTCATTTTTGTTCATCTCCGTTGTTGGATTCCTTGCGGGGCCCCTTGCCCTCTTCCGGCGGTTCGACAACCGCGAAGCTGGAGGTGTCGCCCTTGGGACGATCGATCATGAGCTGGTTGCCGGTGGCCATGAAGTAGACGATCTCGGCGATATTGGTTGCGTGGTCTCCGATACGCTCGATGTTCTTGGCAATGAACAGCAGATGGGTTCCGGCCGTGATGCTGCGCGGATCCTCCATCATGTAGGTCAGGGTCTCGCGGAACAGGCTGGTGTACATCTCGTCGATTTCCTGGTCGCTCTCCCAGACGTTCAGCGCCATGTTGGCATCGCGCTTGGCGTAGGCATCCAGCACCCGCTTGATGTTGCCCTGGACCAGTTTGGCCATGCGCGGCAGGGAGCGTACGGGGTCCAGCGGCTGCTGCTGGTGCAGGGCCACGGCCCGCTTGGCCACGTTGGCCGCGTAGTCGCCGATACGCTCCAGGTCGCTGGCCACCTTGAGAGCCGAGATCACCATGCGCAGGTCGGAGGCCACCGGCTGGCGCAGGGCCAGCATCCGCACGGTGTAGGCATCGAGCTCGTGCTCGATCTCGTCGATCTTCTCGTCGTTGCGGATGGTGCGGGTGGCCAGCTCCTGGTCGTTGCGCACCAGACTGTCCACGGCGTCGGCCAGCTGGGTTTCCGCCAGACCGCCCATGCGGGCGATCAGTTCCTTCAAGTGTTCCAGTTCCTCGTCGTAGGACCGGATGATGTGGTCGCCTTGTTCTGAAGTCATCGTAACTCTCCGCGGGTGAGGCCTCCGGACATCAGCCGAAACGGCCGGTGATGTAGTCCTGGGTTTTCTCGTCGCCGGGGTTTGTGAAGATCTGCTCGGTCGCGCCGACCTCCACCAGGTTGCCAAGATGGAAGAAGGCGGTGCGGCCCGAGACGCGTGCAGCCTGCTGCATGTTATGGGTGACGATCACGATGGTGTAGCTTTGCTTGATCTCGTCGATCAGCTCCTCGATCAGGGCGGTGGCGATGGGGTCCAGGGCCGAGCAGGGCTCGTCCATCAGGATCACTTCCGGATTGACCGCGATGGCGCGGGCGATGCACAGGCGCTGTTGCTGGCCGCCCGACAGGCCGGTGCCGGGTTCGTCCAGCCGGTCGTGCACCTCGTTCCACAGGCCGGCACGGCGCAGGCTGGTCTCGACGATCTGCCGCAGCTCCTCCTTGTCGCGCGTGAAGCCGTGGATGCGCGGCCCGTAGGCCACGTTGTCGAAGATCGACTTGGGGAAGGGATTGGGTTTCTGGAAGACCATACCCACACGGGCGCGCAGCTGGACGGGATCGATGGAGCGCTCGTAGATGTTCTGGCCGTCCAGCGTGATCTCGCCGCTGACCCGGCAGATGTCGATGGTGTCGTTCATCCGGTTCAGGCAGCGCAGGAAGGTCGACTTCCCGCAGCCCGAAGGCCCGATCAATGCCAGGACCTCGTTGCGATAGACATCCAGGTTCACGCCGTGCAGGGCCTCGGTGTCGCCGTAGCTGACCCGCACGTCGCGCGCACGCATCTTGGTTTCAGCGCTGTTTTCAGTCGCCATAAGCTCTTCCGCCGTCTTGCTCTCGAAGTTCATGATCGCTTCTTTCGTCCGCCCCTGTTGTCCGTTCGCTCCGTTACCAGCGTTTCTCGAAACGCTTGCGCAGGAAGATTGCTGTCGCATTCATCAGGATCAGGAAGCCGAGCAGCACCATGATACCTGCCGAGGTGCGCTCGACAAAACCACGCTCGGAACTGTCGGCCCAGATGTAGATCTGTGAGGGCAGTGCCGTGGCGGGACTGAAGATGGAGTCCGGCGCCGTGGTGATGAAGGCGTTCATGCCGATCATCAGCAGCGGGGCCGTTTCCCCCAGCGCCTGGGCCAGGCCGATGATGGAGCCGGTCAGGATGCCCGGCAGGGCCAGTGGCAGCACGTGATGGAAGACCATCTGCATCTTGGAGGCGCCCAGGCCGTAGGCCGCTTCGCGGATCGAGGGCGGGATGGCACGCAGGCTGGCGCGCGAGGCGATGATGATGGTGGGCAGGGTCATGAGCGTCAGGGCGAGGCCGCCCACCAGGGGCGCCGATCGCGGCAGCCCGAAGACCTGGATGAAGACCGCCAGGCCCAGCAGGCCGAAGATGATCGACGGCACCGCCGCCAGGTTGTTGATGTTGATCTCGATGAAGCTGGTCAGCCGGTTCTTCGGCGCGAACTCTTCCAGATAGATGGCCGCGCCCACGCCGAGGGGAATCGAGAGCACGGCGGTGACCAGCATCAGGTAGAACGAACCGACGATGGCGCCCCACAGACCCGCCTGCTCCGGCTGACGGCTGTCCGCCTCGGTAAAGAGGTTGGAGTTGAAGCTGGTGGAGATCCGGCCCTGTTCTTCCAGGTAGTCCATCCACTCGTACTGCAGGTTGCTGACGCGCCGGCGCTCTTCGGGGACGTCGCGGGGCGTGTTGCCCTTGAAGGCCTGGTCGATGTCGCTGGTGGCCAGGAAGGACATGGACACACGCTGGCCGATCAGGGAGGGATCCGCCAGCAGGCGCTCGCGCAGCTGCCGGTAGGCCTGGCCGCTGAGAACGCCGCGAAGGTCGCGCGCCGCTCCGGGGGCGTCGGCATCCGGCAGGTTTTCCTCAAGGGCGCTGGACAGCAGATTGCGATAGTTGCCGGCGCGGATTTCCTCGGAGGTGGGCGTTGTCCCCTGGAACGAGAAGTCGGCGGGATCGACATAGACCTCCAGCTCGATCTCCGTGTTCACGAAGGCAGTGTAGCCCTGGCTGACGATGGTGAAGAGCAGCACCGCGAGCACGCCCAAAGCCGCTACGATGGCGGCTATGCCGTAGAGCCGGAAGCGTCGTTCGGCGGCATAGCGGCGGCGCAGGCGGGCCTGGGCTGCTGCCGATGTATGCAGGCCGTGCGTCGTGAAGGACGTCGGGGTCGTATCAGTCATATTTCTCGCGATATCTGCGGACCACCAGGATGGCCATGACATTGAGACAGAGCGTGGTCAGGAAGAGCATGAAGCCAAGTGCGAAGGCGGACAGCGTCTTGGCGCTGTCGAAGGCCGTGTCGCCCGTCAGGTTGGCGACGATCTGGACCGTCACGGTGGTGACCTGCTCCAGCGGGTTGAGCGTCAGATTGGCGGACAGGCCGGCGGCCATGACCACGATCATGGTCTCGCCCACCGCCCGGCTGACGGCCAGCAGGATGGCGCCGACAATGCCGGGCAGGGCGGCCGGAAAGATCACCTGGCGGATGGTCTCGGACTTGGTCGCGCCTAGGCCAGCGGAGCCTTCGCGCAGGGACTGCGGAACCGCGCGGATCGCGTCGTCCGACAGCGAGGACACGAAGGGGATGATCATGATGCCCATGACCGAGCCGGCAGCGAGCGCAGAGTTGGCCGATACCGGCAGGCCCATGACTTGGCCCAGCTCGCGGAAGGCCGGGGCTACCGTTAGCGCGGCGAAGAAGCCGTAGACGATGGTCGGAATGCCGGCCAGCACTTCGAGCACCGGCTTGACCGTGCCGCGAATGCGCGAGGGGGCGTATTCCGAGAGATAGATGGCGCTCAACAGGCCGATGGGCACGGCCACGGCCATGGCGATGGCCGCGATCAGCATGGTGCCCATGAAGACCGGAACGGCGCCGAAGGCACCGGAAGAGCCCACCTGATCCTCGCGTATGGCGGTCTGCGGGCTCCATTTCAGGCCGAAGACGAAATCGATGATGGAGTAGCGCTCGAAGAAGCGCAGGGATTCGAAGAACAGCGAGATCACGATGCCGAAGGTCGTGATGATGGCGATCACCGAGCAGAGGATCATCAGGGCCTGGGCCGTGCGTTCCACGCGATGGCGTGCCTGGAACTGCGGAGCAAGATGGCGCGCGGCGTATGCCAGCGCCATGATGGAGAGTGCCAGCGCCAGGATGCCGACCGCCCATTGGCCGGTCGCCTGCAGGCTGTTCATGTACTCGGCCGCGGCAATGATGACCGGATCGTCCGAGGCGAATCCGCCGCCGGCCGCCGTGTTCTTGATGGACGCCAGCAGCAGGCCGCGCTCGCCTGCATCCGCGCCTTCCAGGCGTTCGGCGGGCAGGGAGTGCAGGGCCATCTGATCGATGATGGCCTGTCCGAAAAGGCTCCAGCAAAGCAGGACCACCAGGCTCGGCAGGGCCGCCCAGAGAGCGACATATGAACCGTGATAGGACGGCAGGGAATGCAGTTTGCCGGCCACGGCCCCGTCTCCCGCCAGTTTCCAGGCGCGCCGTTGGCCCAGGAAATAGCCGTAGATGGCCAGCAGGATGACGATCAGGGCGACGGTGGTCAGAGGCATGATGCTGGAGTACCTGCCATGTAGGAATGGCGGCGTGAGGCTTTCCCAGCCTCACGCCGCCGGACAAATGGGGCCTTACTCGAATCGGCCCATGTGTTCGGCGTTGCGCACGGCCTCACGGGTTTTGGCCCGCTGGTCTTCCGGCGCCGGCACCAGGCCGATGTCGGTCAGGTAACCGCCCGGGCCAATGGCGGCCTCGCTGGTGGCCTCCTCGATGAACGCTTCCATGCCCGGGATGACTTCGCGGTGCGCGTTCTTGTAGTAGATGAAGATCGGCCGGGACACCGGGTAAGAACCATCGGCGATGGTGCTCTCGGCAGGTTCGACGCCCTCGATGGACACCACCTGCAGGCTGTCCTGGTTCTCGAAGAAGAAGGAATAGCCGAAGATGCCGTAGGATGTCGGATCGGAATCGAGGCGCTGGACGATCAGGTTGTCGTTCTCGCCGGCCTCGATGAACTTGCCGTCTTCGCGCATGCGCTGACAGACTTCCTCATAGCGGATCTCGTCGCTCTCATGCAGGGCCTCGATGGCCTCGAACTCGCTGCAGCCTTCTTCCATCACCAGCTCGACCCAGGCATCGCGCGTGCCGGAGGTCGGCGGCGGGCCCATAACCTGGATCTCGACATCGGGGAAATCTGGGTTTACGTCCGCCCAGGTCTCGTGCGGGTTCTGGACGATCTCGCCGTCGACCGCCACTTCGGCCGCCAGGGCCTGGTGCAACTCGGCCAGGCTGATATCGAAGACTTCGCCGTCACGGCTGGTGGCCAAGGCAATGCCGTCGTAGCCGAGCACCTGTTCGCTGATGTCGTCGACACCGTTGCCGACACAGAGTTCGTATTCCGATTGCTTCATGGCGCGCGACGCGCCGGTCAGGTCGGGGTGATCCACGCCGATGCCCTGGCAGAAGATCTGCATGCCGCCGCCGGTGCCGGTGGACTCGATGACCGGGGCCGGATTGCCGGTCATGTTGGCGAATTCCTCGGCGATCATCGTTGAATAGGGGAAGACGGTCGAGGAGCCGACACCGCGGAGCTGTTCGCGGGACTGGGCCTGGGCGCCGGAGGCTACAGCCAGGGCTGCGGCCGCCATGGTGCTGGCAAGAAGAACCTTTTTCATTAGTCGCTCACCTCCTGAAGGGTGCTTTGTCAGACGAAATCCCATGAGGGGGCAAGGCGGACCGCCTGCCGGCCTCGATGACGCGGCTGACCCTATCCAGACTTGGAAAAGGTTATATGACCTTTGTGTTACGGTTTTTTGAAACCCGGCCAATTTTTCTGTTACTGCGAAGAGGCCGGGAGGTCATGCGCGCAGGCTAGGCGGATTGGCGATTTTCCACGCTCTTGCGCTCTTCCCGGCTTTCGGCGGGCAGGTAGACGGTAAAGGTGGAGCCTGTACCCACTTCGCTGTCCACCTTCAGGAAGCCGCGATGGCGGTTGAGGATGTGTTTCACGATGGCCAGGCCCAGGCCGGTCCCGCCCAGCTCGCGCGAGCGGGCGGTGTCCACGCGATAGAAACGCTCGGTCAGGCGGGTCAGGTGCTGGCGCGAGATTCCTTCGCCCTGGTCGATCACCCGCACGGCCAGACCCGCTCGTCCCAGGCGGCGCGCCCCGGCATCCTGTTCGGGTCGGACAGTCTCCGCCTCGATTCGCACTTCGCTCGAATTGCGGCCGTACTTGATCGCGTTGTCGACCAGGTTCTGGAACACCTGGGTGAGTTCGTCCGGGTCGCCCACCACCGGCGGCAGCTCCCCCACGTTGCTGGTCAGCCGGATGTCCTTTCCCTGCGCCTTGATTTCCAGGCTGCGCAGGACCTTGTCCAGCAGGCCCGTTACCTCGACTTCGCCGGATGGCAGGGAATGCTCGCGCATCTCGATCCGCGACAGGCTCAGCAGGTCCTCGACCAGTCGCACCATGCGGCTGGCCTGGTCGTGCATGATCTCCAGGAAGGAGTCCCGTGCCTCGCTGTCCTCACGCGCTGGTCCGCGCAGGGTCTCGATGAAGCCGATCAGGCTGGACAGGGGCGTGCGCAGCTCGTGGCTGGCATTGGCCACGAAATCGGCACGCATCTTCTCCGCCCGATAGGCCGCCGTCAGATCATGCAGGGCGACAATGGCGACGGTGCCGTCGTGCGAGGGGCTCTGCAGAGCCACCACCTGGGCGCTGAAATGTCGGTCCACTTCGCCGTGCAGCTGGAAGTCCACCTCCTGCCCCTCCGCGCCGGAAATGGCGGCATCGGCCGCGGCGACCAGGGAGGGATGGCGCACCACTGCGAGCAGGTCCCGGCCGGTCATGTCGTGGCCCAGGAGGTCCAGTGCGGCCTTGTTGGCACGCAGGATACGGCGCGAACGGTCGAGCATCAGCAGGGGATCCGGCAGGGTCGAGAGGATGGCCTCGTTGCTGGCGGTAACCTCCCTGAGTTGACGTTTCTGGCGCTCGCGTTCGCTGGCCGTGTGATAGATGGCGGCTTCCAGGTGCGGGGACAGCAGGTCGGAGCCGGCTGTGGTCGGACGCGGCAGTGGGCTCTCGGCCGGGTGGCGGATCGATTCCAGGTATGCGAACAGGCCCTGCAGGTGCCGGAAGTGCAGACGCAGCAGCAGGCCGGTCCCGATCAGGGTGACCAGCAGTCCGCCCAGGGCATGGGGCCAGGCCAGCACACCCGCGATCGCGAGCGCCAGGAAAACCGTGATCGCCGGTCCCGAGAACACGACCGCGGCAAACAACAGGTGACGCCGGAGTTGGGCCTTGCGGGACATCCCGACCTTTCCTTGCAGAACAGACACTTCAGGACGCGACGCGGCCTGAGGGCGATCAGCCTAGCAGAAGACTGTTACGTTGCAGAGACAGCCTTTCCTGCACGCAAACGGCGCAGGCGTTCCGCTGGTTCGGCCCGTTTCGGCCGCTCGTCAGCCGCTCCTGTTCTCGATCGCCCCATGGGCGGCCAGGGCGGCCGAGGTGACCAGGTCGCTGACCGTGGAGCCCAGGCTGACGATCTGAGCGGGCTTGGCGAGCCCCATGAGCAGCGGGCCGATCATGGTCCCGCTGCCCAGTTCCTTCACCAGCTTGGTGACGATGTTGGCCGAGTGCAGGGCCGGCATGATCAGCACGTTGGCCGGGCCCGAGAGACGACAGAAGGGATAGAGCTCCATCATCAGGTCATGGTTCAGGGCGACGTCGGCCTGCATCTCGCCGTCGTACTCGAAGTCCGGCTGACGTGCGTCCAGCAACTCCAGGGCTTCGCGTACGCGTACGGCCTTTTCGCGCGGCGGGTTGCCGAAGTTGGAGAAGCTGAGCAGGGCGACGCGGGGCTCGTGACCCATGGCGCGGGCGGCCTCGGCCGCCTGTTCGGTGATGTCGGCCAGGACCTCCGCCGGGGGCAGTTCGTGGATCTGGGTATCCGCGATGAAGATCGATCGGCCGCGATGAACCATGATGTTGAGGCAGTAGACCTGGTGGCTCGGACGGCTGTCGAGGCAGAATCGCAGATCGTCATAGGCGATGTTGAAGGGGCGGGTCAGTCCGGTCACCAGGGCATCGGCCTCGCCGCAGGCCAGCATGCAGCCGGCGAAGACATTGCGGTTCTGGTTGACCATCCGCTGGCAGTCACGGAACAGCTGCCCCTTGCGGTTCAGGCGGTTGTAGAGGAATTCGGTGTAGCGTTCCCGGTGATTGCCGATGGCCGCGTTGACGATCTCGGCGAAATCCCCCTGCAGGCCGATGGCCTGCATGGTCTCGTGAATGCGTTCCTCGCGACCGACCAGGATCGGCGTGCCGAAGCCGGCGTTGTAGTAGGACAGGGCCGCGCGGATCGTCGTCTCTTCCTCACCTTCGGCGAAGACCACACGGCGCGGAGAGTGGCGTACCTTCTCGAAGATATTCTGCAGGCTGGAGGCCGTGGGGTCGAGCCGGCCGGTCAACTGGCGGACGTAATCCTCCATGTCCTCGATGGGCTTGCGGGCGACGCCGCTGTCGACGGCCGCCTGGGCCACGGCCAGCGGCACCTTGACGATGAGACGCGGGTCGAAGGGAGCGGGAATGATGTACTCCCGTCCGTAACGCAGGCGACGCCCGGAATAGGCCCGGTCCACCTCGTCGGGTACGTCCTCGCGGGCGAGCGCGGCCAGGGCTTCTGCGGCGGCCACCTTCATCTCCATGTTGATGGTGGAGGCGCGTACGTCCAGGGCGCCGCGAAAGATGTAGGGAAAGCCCAGCACGTTGTTGACCTGGTTGGGATAGTCCGAGCGCCCCGTCGCCATGATGGCGTCGTTGCGAATCTCGGCCACCTCCTCCGGCGTGATCTCGGGATCCGGATTGGCCATGGCGAAGATCACGGGATCGTCGGCCATGGACTTTACCATGTCCTGGGTCAGCGCACCCTTTACGGAGAGGCCGAAGAAGATATCCGCCCCCTCCAGCGCTTCGGCCAGGGTCCGACGATCGGTCTTCACCGCATGGGCCGACTTCCACTGGTTCATGCCTTCTTCACGGCCCTGATGGATCACGCCCTTGGTGTCACAGATGATGACATTCTCGGGTTTGAAGCCCATGGCCTTGACCAGTTCAGCGCAGGCAATTCCAGCAGCGCCGGCGCCGTTGATGACCATCTTCGCCTCGGGCATCTCGCGCCCGGTCAGATGCAGGGCGTTGATGATGCCGGCCGCCGCGATGATGGCGGTGCCGTGCTGGTCGTCATGGAAGACGGGGATGTCCAGCAGTTCCTTCAGCTGCTGCTCGATGATGAAGCACTCGGGCGCCTTGATGTCCTCCAGGTTGATGCCGCCGAAAGAGGCGCCGAGGAAGCGCACGCAGTTGATGAACTCGTCCACGTCCTCGGTGGAGACCTCGAGATCGAAGCCGTCCACGTCGGCAAAGCGCTTGAAGAGAACGGCCTTGCCCTCCATCACCGGCTTGGACGCGGCCGCGCCGAGATTGCCCAGCCCGAGCACGGCGGTCCCGTTCGAAATCACCGCGACCAGGTTGCCCTTGGCAGTGTAATCGTACGACAGCGAGACGTCATCGGCGATACGCAGGCAGGGCTCGGCCACGCCCGGGGAGTAGGCCAGCGAAAGGTCCCGCTGCGTGGTCAGCGGTTTTGTGGGCGTGATCTCCAGTTTTCCTGGACGTCCCTGGGCATGGAAGTCCAGGGCTTCGGCTGCGTTCGTCCGGGGCGTTTTCTTTTCCATTCCCAGTCTCTTTTCTTGTTCTGCTCGGCCGGCGCCCCGGAACGGGGCACCAGGGCCGGAGACGGAATGTTAGTGCATGTAATCGCTTGAGGAAACGGTGATCCTCATTCTGTCGCCTGTGGCGGAAATTCCGGCGGACGGGTGATTGACGCGTGCTCGCCGGAAAGAAAATGATAGAGTTTCTCACAGCTTATTTTCGAATCGCCTGGCAGAAGGAAGAGAGGAAGCATGAAGACAAGAGCCGCTGTCGCGTTCGAGGCCGGAAAGCCGCTGGAAGTCACCGAAGTTGATCTGGAGGGGCCGCGCGCAGAGGAAGTGCTGGTGGAGGTCAAGGCGACCGGCGTCTGCCATACCGACGCCTTCACGCTGTCCGGTTCCGATCCGGAGGGACTGTTTCCCTCGGTCCTGGGGCACGAAGGCGCCGGCGTCGTGGTCGAAACGGGGCCGGACGTGAAGCACCTGAAGCCGGGCGATCACGTGATTCCGCTCTATACGCCGGAATGCCGGGAGTGCAAGCTCTGCCTCAATCCCAAGACCAATCTCTGCCAGAAAATCCGTGGCACCCAGGGCCAGGGCCTGATGCCCGACGGCACCAGCCGTTTCTCTCTGGATGGCAAGCCGCTTCACCACTACATGGGCTGCTCCACCTTCTCCAACTACACCGTTCTGCCTGAGATCTCGCTGGCGAAGATCCGCGAGGACGCGCCCTTCGACAAGGTCTGCTACATCGGCTGCGGCGTCACCACGGGCATCGGGGCCGTGGTCTTCACGGCGAAGATGGAGGCCGGCGCCACAGTGGCCGTCTTCGGCCTGGGCGGCATCGGCCTCAACGTCATCCAGGGCGCGCGCATGGTGGGCGCCGAGCGCATCATCGGCGTGGATATCAATCCCGAGAAGAAAGCGTTGGCCGAGAAGTTCGGCATGACCGACTTCGTCAATCCCAAAGAGGTCGACAACGTCACCCAGACCATCGTCGAGATGACGGACGGCGGCGTCGACTACAGCTTCGAGTGCATCGGCAACGTCTCGGTGATGCGCCAGGCGCTGGAATGCGCGCACAAGGGCTGGGGCCAGAGCATCATCATCGGCGTGGCCGGCGCCGGGGAGGAGATCTCCACGCGTCCCTTCCAGCTGGTTACCGGCCGCAGCTGGCGGGGCAGCGCCTTCGGCGGCGCCCGCGGCCGCAGCGATGTGCCGCGCATCGTCGACTGGTACATGGACGGCAAGATCAACATCGACGATCTGATCACCCACACCATGCCGCTGGACAAGATCAACGACGCCTTCGATCTGATGCACGAGGGCAAGTCGATCCGCAGCGTCATCACCTACTGACCCGGGATCGCACGGGCGCAGATGCCCGGCGGGCCGTTCGCGCAGGACGGCCCGCCGATCCAGCAGCTTATCGGGAGTTTTGCTCATGACCGTGGAAACCCGCGCCAGCAGCCGCTGTTTCGGCGGAGAGGTGCATTACTGCAGCCATCACGCCAGGGCAACGGGGACGGAGATGCGCTTTTCGATCTACCTGCCGCCGGGAGACGGACCCTTTCCGGTCCTGGTGTGGCTGTCGGGCCTGACCTGTACGGAAGAGAATTTCACCACCAAGGCCGGCGCCTATCGCAAGGCGGCCGAACTGGGCCTGATGGTGGTGGCCCCGGACACCAGTCCGCGGGGCGAGGACGTGGCCGATGCGGACAGCTATGATCTGGGTCAGGGCGCCGGCTTCTACGTGGACGCCACCGAAGAGCCCTGGGCCCCGCACTTCCGGATGTACAGCTATGTCACACGGGACCTGCCGGCCGTGCTCAAGAGCGACTTCCCGGCCCGTCAGGGCCCCATGGGCCTGTCGGGCCACTCCATGGGCGGTCATGGCGCCCTGACCCTGGCGTTGCATCATCCCGAGCTCTTTGCCTCGGTGTCGGCCTTCGCGCCGATCGTCTCGCCGACCCGATGCCCTTGGGGCGAGAAGGCGCTGAGCGCCTATCTGGGTGCGGAATCGAAAACCTGGGAGAAGCATGATGCCTCACTGTTGATGGCATCCGGAACAGCTGCGGGACATTTCGATGACATTCTCGTGGACCAGGGCACGGCCGACGGCTTCCTTGAGGAGCAGTTGCGTCCGGAGCTGCTGGAAGAGGCCGCCCGCCAGGGCGGGCAGAAGCTGACCCTGCGCCGACAGGACGGCTATGATCACTCCTATTTCTTCATCACCAGCTTTATCGAGGAGCACCTGGCCTTCCACGCCGAGCGACTTCGCTGAGCCGGTTCAGCCGGTGATTGAAACCGCCGCGATAGGCACAAGATAAGCCATTGCGATGCTGCCCCAGTATGCTGCATGTCCAACAGTTGAAAGGCTTGCCCATGGCTTCTCTGACCCGCCGTCGCCTTATGCAGTCCGCCGCCGCCACGGCGCTCCTGGCGTCGCTCGTGACCCCGGGGCATCCGCTTCGGGCCGCGTCCGGACTGGAGTTCGGACCCGAGGAGGATTTCAGTTTCGATACGCTGATCGAACGCGCCCGCCAGCGCGCGCAGGACGAGTACGAGCCTCCCTATCGCCCGGCGCCGGATGTGGTTCAGGAGATCGACTATGATGCGCACGGAGCGATCCACTTCGACAAGGACATAGCGCTCTACGGCGAGGGGCCAGGCGTCTATCCTGTCAGCCTGTTCCACCTGGGGCGCTTCTTCCCCAAGCGTGTGCGCATTCATGCCTTGCAGGACGGGAAGGCGCGGGAAATCCTCTACAATCCCGACTACTTCGACATGCCGGAGAACAGCCCCGCCCGGCAGATGCCGGACGACAGCGGCTTTGCCGGCTTCCGGCTACACGAGGCGCGCCAGCGCGACGACTGGAAGACCCAGGACTGGGTTGCCTTCCTGGGGGCGTCCTATTTCCGGGCCATCGGCGAACTTGGTCAGTATGGGCTTTCCGCGCGCGGCATAGCCGTGAACACGGCCACTGGCGGGCCGGAAGAATTTCCCGACTTCACCGAATTCTACATCGCTTCGGCCCCCAACCGGGAGGAAGCCGTGCGGGTCTATGCCCTGCTGGAGGGGCCCAGCCTGACCGGAGCTTTCCGGTTCGAGATCCGGCGCACAGACGGCGTACTTATGGAGGTCGACAGCCACCTGTTCACCCGACGTGCTATCGAACGCTTCGGGATCGCGCCATTGACCTCCATGTTCTGGTACGGCGAATACAATCGCCCGAAAATGGTGGACTGGCGTCCGGAGGTACACGACTCCGACGGGCTGGCGCTGTGGACCGGCAACAACGAACGGATATGGCGTCCGCTCAACAATCCGCCGCGGACGGTGGTTTCCAGCTTCATGGACCGCGATCCGCGCGGTTTCGGGCTGCTGCAGCGCGACCGCGACCCGGAGAACTACCTGGACGGCGTGAACTATCATCGTCGTCCCTCGCTGTGGGTGGAGCCGCTGGACGACTGGGGCGCCGGCAGCGTGCAGCTGGTGGAGCTGACCACTGATGACGAGATCCACGACAATATCGTTGCCTTCTGGGTTCCGGAAGAGCCAGTGGAAGCCGGCGCCGCCTACCATTTCCGCTATCGCCTGCACTGGCTGGCCGAAGAGCCCTATCCGAACGAGGAGCTGGCCCAGGTGGCCGCCACCCGCATCGGCCGGGGTGGCGAAGCGGGAACGCAGCGTCCCGAGGGCGTTTGGAAATTCGTCGTGGAATTCGAGGGCAAGGTCCTGAGAGGACGCGACGCGGACACGGCGCCCGAGATGGAGGTCTCCGCATCGCGCGGGGATATCTCCAATCGCTCCACGGAACAGGTGCCCGACAGCAATCGCTGGCGTGCCATTTTCGACCTGGATGCCGGAGGCGAGGAACCGGTGGAGTTGCGGCTCTTCCTGAAGGACAGTGACAATGGCCCCCTGAGTGAGACCTGGCTCTATCAGTTCCACCTGCCGGAGTCCGCATGAACAGCAACAGCGGCAGGCAGTTGCGCCTGGCGGTGATCGGCGCCGGCATCGCAGGGCTCGCCTGTGCCCGCGAGGTGCAGCAGGCCGGCGGTTCGGTCGTGGTCTTCGAGAAGAGCCGCGGCAGTGGCGGCCGCCTGGCGACACGCTATCGCGGCGACCTGCGTTTCGATCACGGAGCCCAGTATGTCACGGCCCGCAGCCCGGGCTTCCGCGAGGTGATCGAAACCGCACAGGCGGCACAGGCGGCGGCCGTCTGGCAACCGCGCGGTATTGAACTGACCGAGACCTGGTATGTAGGCCGGCCGGGCATGACGGACCTGGTTACCCCACTGGCAGAAGGAGTGAGTCTCCATCTGGAAAGCCAGGTGCAGTCCATCAGGACACGGGACGGTCTCTGGTGTCTCCAGGATACGGAAAACCGGGAACTGGGACGGTTCCACCAGGTGGTGGCGGCCATGCCGGCCCGCCAGGCGCGCGAGCTGTTGCTGCCACACAGCAGGCTGTTCGATGCTGCAGCGGACTGCACACTCGCTCCCTGCATGACGGCCATGGTCGCCTTCGACCAGGCCATCCTCCCGGGACAGGATCTTCTGCGCGAGCGCGAGGCACCGGTGAGCTGGGCTGCGCGCAACAGCTCCAAGCCGGATCGGCCCGAGGCCCCCGACAGCTGGGTTCTCCAGGCTCACCCGCAGTGGAGCGCCGGTTTCCTGGAAGCAAGCCCCGAAGCGCGCGGGGAGGCCCTGCTGACAGAATGGCAGAACCAACTGGGCCGGTCCTCCCTGCCCCGGCCGTGCCATCTGGAAAGTCACAGCTGGCTCTATGCGCGAGTGGACACGCCCCTGGCCGCGCCCTTCCTTTTGGACGCCGACAAGGGGCTGGCCGCCTGCGGCGACTGGTGCCTGGGGGCCCGCGTCGAGGCGGCCTGGGACAGCGGCCGTCAATTGGGGCACATGCTGGCCGCCTTCGCCTGACAGTCGACGCCTGGGGCGCGGAGTTCCTCTCACAGGCCGCTCACGCTCATGTGAAGCGACTTGATTTCCCTTCATCTCGACCAGGACCTAGCTTGCCGAGTAGCGCAAATCCTTGCGCCACAGGAACAAGGGAGAATTCAGATGAGCATGAGCAAATCCGTAACCGCTCTTTCCGCTGCTGCCGCACTCGCCGGTGTCATGGCCCTGGGTGGCCAGGCCGGGGTGGCGCCGGCCCAGGCCCAGAGCGATGACCAGGTGAAATGCTATGGCATCGCCAAGGCTGGGGAGAACGACTGCGCCAATGCGGCAGGAACGCATTCCTGCGCCGGCCAGTCCACCGAGGACTATTCCGGCCTGGATTGGAAGGCTGCCGAAAGCGAGGAAGCCTGCGAGGAAATGGGCGGACAACTCGAGGCATTCGAAGGCAGTAACGAAGAGAACGTCAAGATGGAAGAGTCCTGACGCCAGAGGGTCGGGAGATCTGGCATGACAGTCCTATCAGCCGCTCCCGCCCCGGCCGACCGCTGGCCCCTTCCCGCTGCGGCGGGAGTGGGCCTGCGGCACGGCCATGTGCCGGACTTCCTGGCGGAAAGTCAGCCGGTCTCCTGGCTGGAGGTGCATTCCGAAAACTACCTCGTGCCGGGTGGGCCGCGGCTGGCCCAACTCGAGGCCATTGCCGCTGACTATCCGCTGAGCTTCCACGGCGTCGGCCTGTCGCTGGGCTCGGCCGAGGGGCTGGATGAATCGCACTTGGCCCGTCTGCGCCGGAGTTATGATCGCTTCGCCCCGGTCCAGGTTTCCGAGCACATCGCCTGGAGCGTCGTGGATGGGGTCTACCTGAACGACCTGCTGCCCCTGCCCTACAGCGAGGAAGCGCTGGAGGTGGTCTGCCGGAACGTGGATCGTGCCCAGGAAGCCTTTGGACGTCGGATCCTCGTGGAGAATCCCTCAACCTACCTGGCCCTTGCCGAGAGCGTCATTCCGGAAAATGCTTTCCTGGCCGAGGTGGTGCGCCGCACGGATTGCGGCCTGCTGCTGGACGTGAACAATCTCTATGTCTCGGCCGTCAATCACGAACGGGATCTATCCAACTGTTTCGAAGGCCTGCCGCTGGACGCCGTCGGCGAGGTTCACCTGGCCGGCCACGCGCGACGGACGGACGCCCACGGAACCCTGCTGGTCGACGATCACGGAAGCCAGGTTTGCCCAGAGGTCTGGGAGCTGTACGAGAGACTCCTCGAGCTCTCCGGGCCCCGGCCGACGCTGATCGAATGGGATACGGCGCTGCCGCCGCTGCCCGTCCTGCTGGATGAGGCCAAAGGTGCCGACCGACGGCTCGCCGCGAAAGGAGCGGCCAGCCATGCTGCATGACTTGCAAAGACAGATGGCGCAGGCCGTGCTGCAAGGCACCTGCGAACGGCCCCTGGAGGTCGCGGGCGTCGATCCGGCCGCGCGCCTGTCGGTCCATCGCGTGACGGTGCAGGACTCGCTGCGTCAGACCCTGGCCGCCGCCTATCCCTGCCTGGAGAGCGTGCTGGGTGAGCGGAACTTCGGTGTGCTCGCCCGGGCCTTTATCCAGGCTCATCCGCCCCGCCAGGCCGTGTTGGCCGCCTATGGCGCGGAACTGGCGGCCTATCTCGAGAGCTATCGACATACAGCCGACAAACCCGCGCTGGCCGATCTGGCGCGACTGGAATGGGCCTGCCTGCAGACGGCCTTCGCGACGGATGCGGAGGTCCTCGACCTGCCGGCCCTGCAGGCCCTGGCACCCGAGGATCTTCTGCAGTCAGGCCTGCCGCTGCATCCGGCGACACGGCTGCTGCGCCTGGGCCACGACGTGGATCGCTACAAGTCCGGGGACGTGTCCTGGACCGGAGTTGCAGCCGGGGAGCGCCATCTGGCCGTCCTGCGCAAGGACAGCGAGGTGGCGGTCTGTACGCTGAACCAAGGCGAAGCCGCCCTGTTCTCGGCTCTGGCCGACGGGCTGGACCTGGAGACAGCGACACAGGCGGCCCACACACGACAGCCGGAGTTCGACCTGCAGTCCTTCCTCGTGAAATTCCTGCCGCTGGGTGCCTTCACCTTCCCGGCCGGCTCATGAACGAAAGCAAAAGGAGAAGGGAATCATGGACAGTTCACTGGAGCGCGGAACGATGCCGGGCAGTGCCCTCCTGAACAGATGGGCGCCGCTCTGGCACAGGGTGACGGGGCAGCTGGAGTTCCTGGGCATGCCGCTATTGCTGCTCGGGGCGCGCATCTGGATCGGCCTGATCTTCTTCAATGCCGGCTGGGCGCGCATCACCAACTGGGGCAGCCAGAGCTTCCTGTTCGACCAGATCCATCCCGTCCCCGGCCTGCCGCCCGCGCTGGCCGCGCCTCTGACGACCGCCGGCGAGTTGGGCCTGTCGGTGCTGTTCATGGCAGGCCTTGCGGGACGGATATCGGCTGTAGGGTTGCTGATCATGACCTGTGTGATCCAGTTCGTCGTCGGCCAGACGCCGCAGGGGCTGGAGAACAACATCGCCAACCCGGTCCATTACTTCTGGATGTTCCTGCTGCTGCTGGTCGTGGTGCGGGGGCCGGGACCGCTGTCCCTGGACGGTGTATTGTCGCGTCTTGTCTTCCGCTCCGGAGATCAGACCAGATAGGCGGCGATCAGAAGATGCTTGACCTCGAGACCTGGCCGGGGACCTGAAGGGCCGAGGGGCAGGATAAGCTTGGCCAGCTGGCAGCGGGTCTCTCTTGTTGTGCAAGGCTGACAGACCATCTCCGGCTGCGCCTTGCGGCAGGCGGACCGGTAGCCGGCCTCGCTGCGCCGGCGCAGGTTATCCGGCAGGTCGCCGCTGGCCTTCCCGGTCAGGTCGCGGCCGAACCAGCCGGCCAATGCCGTACCGTAGACGCGATAACGGAAGTCGTAATCTTCCTCTACACGCTGCACGTCGGCCAGGATCAGGTGCCCCAGCCAGGGCTCCAGCTCCAGCACGTCGATGTCCGCCCAGGCGGGCAAGGGATGTCCGGCCCGTTTGTCCTGCCAGAGCTCGTGAAGCCGCCGGAGCGCGTCGTGCGGGAAGGTAGTCCGGGGCGGCACAAATCCGGAGGCTGTGCCCCTATCGGCCATGGATTGAAGCATGTTCAAATGCGCCTCCTGCGGCTATCCAAGAGGATCGGGATTCGGGGGATCTTTCTTCCGAAACGCCGGAAGCCGATGAAATCCCCGTAGCCAGAGCCTATATTCCAGGGACTTCCCAATGGATGGCTGTGAGATGAAGGTTTCTCCATGTTTTTCATGAAACGCACCGCAGAAATGCCTACGCCCGGCAGTGAGCTGCCTGGCCGCGACGCGCCGCTTTTCGAGCCCGGCAATCACTTCGTGAATGGCCGGCCCCTGGCGCCGCCCTATCCGGAGGGACTGGAAACGGCCGTCTTCGGCATGGGCTGCTTCTGGGGCGTCGAGCGCCTGTTCTGGCAGATTCCCGGCGTCTACGTGACTGCCGTCGGCTATGCCGGCGGTGCCACGCCCAATCCCACCTACGAGGAGGTCTGCTCCGGCGGCACCGGCCATACCGAGGCGGTCCGCGTGGTATACGACCCCAATCAGGTCAGCTACCGCGACCTCCTGAAGGTCTTCTGGGAAGAGCATGACCCCACGCAGGGCCTGCGCCAGGGCAACGACGTGGGCAGCCAGTACCGTAGCGCGATCTACGTCACCAGCGAGGAGCAGCGCCAAGAGGCCGAAGCCTCGGCCAAGGTCTATCAGGAGGCGCTCAGCGCCCGCGGCTTCGGGCCCATCACCACGGAAATCCGCGAAGCCGGGCCGTTCTACTTCGCCGAGGACTATCACCAACAGTACCTGGCGAAGAATCCCAACGGCTACTGCGGCGTGGACGGCACCGGTGTCAGCTGTCCGCTGCCCACGGGGGTCGCAGCCGAGAGTTGAGAGGCGTTAGCGTCCCTCGCGGTACCAGGCGGCGACGAGCCCGCCCAGGATCAGCAGCAGGAGCAGCAAGCCGGGCAGCAGCGGCGTGCGCTCGACGCCGGTGACGCGGTAGCTGTCGCGCTCCACCACGCCGGCCCAGCCGGAGCCGTGCCGGTCGCGCCCCATGGCGACTTTGCGCAAGCTCGGCACCTCTGCTTCGTGCAGGGCCGTCAGTCCACCGCCGCTGTCTTCGCGCAGCGGGGTCAGGAGCTCTGCCGTGGCGCGCGGATCCTCGAATTCCTTCGCGTTGATCGCGCCCAGCGCCGCCAGCGCCCGCAGGTCGCCCTGCTCGATCCGGTAGAGCCCTTGTTGCTCGATGGCGATTTCGGCCTCGAAGCGTCCGGGATCGGTGGCCTCCAGGGGGACCGAGCGTGTGCTGCCGTCCGGGAAGGTAACTTCTACGGGCCCGGTTTCCTCGGCGAGCGAGCGGCGCGTGATCTGCAGGCGATCCTCACGCGTTTGGGCCAGCAGATCCTCTTCCTCCAGATCGGGCTCCTTCATCAGCCAGTGGGCGATGCGGCGCACCAGTTCGCGTTGCGGGCCCCCACCGTCGTAGCCGCGGCCCCAGAGCCAGATCTGGTCGCTGGCCAGCTGCGCGACACGCCCTTCGCCCTGGCGCGAGAGCAGCAGCAGGGGACTGTCGCGCGTTCCTGACATCAGGACATCTGCCCCGTTCGGCTCGGTTTCGATCAATCGGAACCATTCGCCCCATCTCGGCTGATCCGAATCGTCCCGAGGAGCCTGTTGCGACAAGCGACCGGTCACGGGATGGCGTTCGCCGGTTTCGGTCAGCTGCGGATGGTAGGGCTCCTCGAACACCTCGCCGGTGGGCGCGGCGGGCAGGACCCGGCGCAGGCCCGTGCGCCAGAGCGAAAGGGGCGAGGCGTAGTCCGGCCCGGAGACATCCAGCAGAGCCCCGCCGTTTTCCACATAGTCGGTTATGTTGTTGTAGTAGGCCGTGGGCAGTACGCCGCGGCGTTGGTAGCGGTCGAAGACGATAAGGTCGAACTCCGGCAGCTTGACCTCGAAGAGCTCGCGCGTGGGAAAGGCGATGAGGGAGAGCTCGTCGATGGGGGTTCCGTCCTGTTTTTCCGGCGGCCTCAGGATGGTGAAGTGCACCAGGTCGACGGAGGGATCGGACTTCAGAATATTGCGCCAGGCCCGGCCGCCGGGATGCGGCTCGCCGGAGACCAGCAGCACACGCAGCCGATCGCGCACGCCGTTGACGGTGGTGGCCACGCGATTGTTGAGCTCGGTCAGCTCCTCCTCCGCCGCGGCGACCTCCAGCTCGAGCACCGAGGCGCCCCGGCGCTCCAGCGTGAAGGGAACCTCGTGCGTCTCCCCCACAGGCACCTCCATTCGTTCCACCGTCTCGCCATTCAGGGAGAGTGTGACCTCGGCGCGCCCGTTGCCCTGGACGCCGCCCAGGTCATCCACGCGGAAGCGCAGGCGCTCCGCCTGATCCACCAGGGCAAAGCTCGGGATCTCCTCGACGGTGATGCGGCGATCGCGCTCCTCGTCTTTGCCGGTCATGATGTGATGGACCGGGGCGTCGATGCCCAGGTTCTCCAGGCGCTCGGGCGCATCGTGGACGCGGCCGTCGCTGATCAGGAAGACGGCGGAGACACGCTCGCGCCCGATATCCGACAGGCTGGTGGAAATATCCCCGAACAGCCGTGTGCCCGAAGCACTGCCAGCACCCCCCTGTCCCCGGCTTTCGAGACGCCGGACCTGGGTGTTCTCCAGTCGCTCCAGGTGGTCGTCCAGTTGTGCCAGCGCCTGATCCGTCTGGGCGGAGCGGGGGTCGATGCGCGTCTGGCTGGGACTGCGGTCAGTGACCACCAGGGCAACATCCTCGCGCGTCTCGCGCTGTTCCCGGACCGCCGCGGGGTTGGCGAGCGCCAGCAGAAGCGTGGCCAGGACCAGGGCGCGCAGGGCCAGTCCAGAGGCGCGCGCCAGAAGGCCGAAAGCCAGCAGGACCAGGGAGAGCACGGCCGCACCGGCCAGCAGCCAGAGCGGAACAAGGGGGCTGAACGTCAGCGAGAGCGATCCCAGCATGGTTATTGCCCCAGCCGTTCCAGGATGTAGGGCACATGCACCTGGTCGGCCTTGTAGTTGCCGGTCAGGGCATACATCACGAGATTGACGCCGAAGCGATAGGCCATCTCGCGCTGCCGTTCGCCGCCGGGCACCACTGCGGCGAGCGGCGTGCCGGTTTCGTCCACGGCCCAGGCCGAGGCCCAGTCGTGACTGCCGACGATCACGGTGGACACCCCGTCGTTACGGGTTTCCTCGGTGTCCTCCACCCACAGGGTTTCCCCCTCGTAGCGGCCGGGAAACTCCTGCAGCAGGTAGAACGCCCGGGTCAGGACGTGATCGGAGGGTACGGGAATGAGGCGGGGAATCTCGATACCCCTCAACAGTTCCTGCAGCCGGTTGTTCCCATCCAGCCGGCTGGTGCGACCTTCGCCCAGATCCAGCAGCAGGGTGCCGCCGCGATCAAGGTAGTCCTGCAACGCGCGCCGCGCCGCGCGGTCTGGCGTGGGCTGCTGCTCGGTGATCGGCCAGTAGAGCAGCGGAAAGAAGGCCAGCTCATCCTCGCCTGGTCGAACGCCCATTGGGGGTCCCGGTTCGATGGTGGTTCGGCGGGTCAGAATGCGGCCGAGGCCGGTGAGCCCTGCACGACTGCGTTCATCGACCTGGGGATTGCCGGTTTGCACGAAAGCCAGCGTCGTTTCCAGGCTGGCCTGCATGGCGCGGCTTTCCGCGCGGTCAGGCTGGCCGCTTTGGGCCCGCGCTGCGTCTGTCAGGGCCAGGCTCGCCACAAGAGCGAACGACAGCACGGCCGTGCCGCGCCGGAGGGCAGGCCTGGCAGGCAGCAGGCCGCGCATTCCCAGGGAGATCAGCAGATCCAGCAGGGCCAGGCCCAGGGCCGCGGCCAGCAGCCAGGGCAGGAGCGGGCGTTCCTGGCCGCTGTCATAGGAACGCTGCTCCCCGTAGTCGCCGAGCGGCGGCATGACGGCGGCTGAGGTCAGCGCGGGCGCGAGATTGAGTGCCTGGCGTGCCATCTCGCTGCCGTAATAGCCGGGGGGCTGACGGGGGCCGATCTCCGCGTTCTCCCGCTCCTGCGGCAGCGGGCGAATCTCGGGGGCGGGATCCTGCAGGGCACCGAAGCCGTCCAGGACTCGCCAGGGGGAAAGCGGCCCCTCCCCCTGCCCGCCCACGCCGGCTGAGGTGGCCACGAGCCGGCGCAGGATCTCCACGTAGAGGCCGGACAGCGGCAGGTTGCTCCAGTCCGGCCCGGCGGAGGTGTGCACGAGCACCAGCCAGCCATTGCCGCGCTGCTCTGCCGTGATCAAGGGCGTGCCGTCCTGCAGACGGGCCCAGGTCTTTTCGCTCAGGTCCAGGTTCGGGCGCGCCAGAACCTGGCTGGAGATCGTCACCTCCTCGGGCACCTCCAGGCCTTCCAGCGGAGTGTCCTCGGGAAAGCTGTCCAGCGGGATCGGCTGGTCCCAGGTCAGGGTGCCGCCCAAGGTCCGTCCGCCCCGTCGCAGCTCGACGGGCAGCAGCTGGCGGGACTCGGTCTCCGCCAGGCGTGGCCCGGCGAACCGCAGCAGCAGGCCGCCCTCTTCGATCCAGCCGTCCAGCCGGCGCGCTTCCTCGTCGCTCAGATTGCGGTCCGGCAGCGCGATCATGGCCTGGGGCGTTTCCAGGAGTTGTTCCAGCGTGCCCTGCGTGACTTCGGTGAAAGGGCTGAGCGCTCGGGAGAGATAATAACTGTCGCTGAGCAGCGGCTGGCGGCGTTCAGTCTCCGCGGGAGTGAGGAGTCCCACGGGCCGCCGACGCCAGCGTTCGTCGCTGAGCGCCACGCTGTTGGCGCCCGCCTCGCCGTCCAGGCTGAGGCGTTCGATCCTGTTGCGCAGCGCCAGCGGCAGGTCGAGCTCCACGCGCGTTTCCCGGCTGTCTGCCGGGAAATCCACGGGGACGCGGTCCAGAACCTGGCCCTGCGTGTCGTGGGCCAAGAGGGTGAGCGTTTCTTCGTAGCCTGCGACCAGGCGCTGTACGGCAATCTGCAGGCGTCGGCCGTCGTCGTGCGGCGGCTGCAGCAGGTGTGGCAGGCTTTCGCGTTCCGGTCGATAGACGGTGAGCTCGCCCAGCCGATCGAGTGTCTCGCCCAGGTGTTCCGCCTTCGCGCTGTCGGCTTCCTCGGAGAGAACACCGTCGCTCAGCCAGAAGGGCACGACGGCCACATCCCGGGGGAAGTCCTCGAGCTGGGCGGCAAGGGCGTCGTGCCGGGCCGGCCAGGGACGCGGTTCGATCACCCCCAGTCTCTGCCGGGCCGTTTCCACATCCAGCGGTTCCAGGGCATTGGCCGTGGTGCCGGGGGCGGTCGCCTCGGGATCGGCTGTGGTTGCCAGGTAGACGCTGCGGTTCTCGCGCTCGGCCCGTGTCAGCAGCTGCTGGGCCGTGGCGCGGGTTTCCTGCCAGTTGCGGGCGGCCGACCAGCCGTTGTCGAGCACGATCAGGTAGGCACCGTCATTGCGGGCGGCGGGCTGGGGATTCAGGAGCGGTTGCGAGAGTGCCAGGATGACCAGGGTGGCCAGCAGGAACCGCAGGGCAAGAAGCCACCAGGGGGTGCGGGCCGGAGTCTGCTCCGCAGGCTTCAGGCCCAGCAGCAGGCCGATCGCCGGGAAGGTCTGGTGTCTTGGCGCCGGCGGGGTGACGCGCATCAGCCACCAGAAGAACGGCAGGGCCAGAAGGGCCAGCAGCAGCCAGGGGCTGGCAAAGGCGATGACGCCGTAGGTCAGCATCAGCGGCTCCCCATGCGCGGGCCATTGGCGAGCAGTTGGTGGAGTTGGAGCAACTGCCCCTCCGCCGGGTGCTCGGTGACATGAAGCGTATAGCTCCAGCCCAGGGCCCGAGCCGCCTCCGCCAGACGGCCCCGCCGAATCTCCAGGGTTTGCAGGTAATCCTCGCGCAGGCTTTCGCTGCGGTTGACCAGCCAGGAAGGTTCGCCCTCCAGGCCGCGGAACCGCACGCGACCCTGATAGGGGAAGGCCAGTTCCGCCGGATCGAGGACCTGTACCAGGTGGCCCTGGACCCCGTTCTCGGCATAGCGGCGCAGACGGTCATAGACCTCGTCGTCTGCATTCAGGAAATCGCCAAGGAGCACCAGGCGGGCATGGCGCGGAACCCGGGGATCATGTGGCAGGTCGGCTATCGGCGTTCCGCCGGCCGTATTGTGGCGGGCCTCCAGCTCCAGACAGAGACGTGCGAGAGCTGACCGGCCGGTGGCCGGAGGCCTGGGCGAGTCCAGCAGGGCCACACGCTCGCCGGCCTTCAGGAGAAGACAGGCGAGCGCCATGGCGAGCAGCTCGGCCCGCTGTTTCTTCGTGGGCAGGCGACGTGCCTGCGAACTCCAGTCCATGGAGCCCGAAGGATCGGACCAGAGCCAGAGCGACTGGGCCGCTTCCCATTCCTGTTCGCGTACGTAGAGGCGGTCGCCCTTGGCGCTCTGGCGCCAGTCGATCTGCTGCAGGCGATCGCCGGTTTCGTAGGGCCGGAACTGCCAGAAGGCTTCACCCTGCCCCGTGCGCCGGCGTCCGTGCAGACCCTGGGCGACGGTCGCGGCAACCCGCTCGGCGGCAACCTGCAGTGCCGGCAGGGGGCCGGCCAGACGTTCAGCACCCTGCCGCAACGAGGCGACCGCAGATCCGGATCTTCCAGGCAGGGCGGCCATGGTCCTTTGTCCTCAGGCGTGCGGGGCGCAGAGCTGCTCGACGATGTCCTCCACGCCGATGCCTTCCGCACGGGCCGCGAAATTGAGCGCCATGCGGTGTCGCAGCACCGGCGCGGCCAGGTCCACCACATCATCGAGCGAAGGGGCCAGGCGGCCGTCCAGCAAGGCCCGCGCGCGCACCGCAAGCATCAGGGCCTGACTGGCACGCGGCCCCGGACCCCAGGCAACATGACGGCGCACGTCCTCCAGGCCGGTGCTCTCCGGCCGGCCCTCACGGACCAGGGAGAGAATCGCCTCGACCACCTTTTCCCCGACGGGAATCCGTCGGACCAGCCGCTGGGCTGCGATCAATTCCTCGGCGTCAAAGACTCGCGGAGCTTCCGCCTGCTCCGCACCCGTCGTGGCCAGCAGCATCTGCCGCTCGGACTCCAGGTCGGGATAGGCCACGTCGACCTCCATGAAGAAGCGGTCGAGCTGGGCTTCCGGCAGCGGATAGGTCCCCTCCTGCTCCAGGGGGTTCTGGGTGGCCAGGACGTGGAAGGGCTGCGGCAGGTCATAGGACTGCCCGCCGACCGTGACTCTCTGTTCCTGCATGGCCTGCAGCAGGGCCGACTGGGTGCGCGGGCTGGCCCGGTTGATTTCGTCGGCCATCAGGACCTGGGCGAAGATGGGACCGGGCACGAAACGGAAACTGCGGCTTCCGTCGGCCAGTTGGTCCAGCACCTCGGAGCCGACAATGTCGGCCGGCATCAGGTCGGGCGTGCACTGGATGCGGCGGTCGTCGAGGCCGAAAACACGGCCCAGGGTCTCGACCAGCCGGGTCTTGGCAAGGCCCGGCACGCCTACCAGCAGGACGTGGCCGCCGGCCAGCAGGGAAATAAGAGTTTGATCGATGACGGCCTGCTGCCCAAATATAACCTGACCGACGGCAGAACGCAGGCTCTGCAGACGTTCGCCCAGGGAGTCGATCTCGGCGGCGATCTGCTCGGCCTCGGCGTCGGTCTGGGAAGCGGTGTTTGTCATCACGGTTTCCGCAACTCCTGTTCTGGCGAATCTGATGGAGTGGTACAAGGCCATGACCTCGAACGAAAGCCCGGCAGCTTCAAGCATAGACGGACAGCAGGAGGCTGGCGAGTCACCTCAACCGACCGCGGAGGACTTTCCCTCCTGCGGCGATTTCGACATGCGCATCGCTCGCGACGGCACCTGGTTCTACCGGGGGACACCGATCGGGCGCATGCAACTGGTCAAACTCTTTTCCACCGTTTTGCGGCGAGAAGATGACGGGACCTATTGGCTGGTGACCCCCGTGGAGCGCGGGCGTATCGAAGTCGAGGATGCCCCCTTTATCGCCGAGGAAATCCAGGAGGAAGGGGAAGGACAGACGCGCGTCCTTAAGTTCCGCACCAACGTCGGCGACTGGGTGGAACTGGACAGCGAACACCCTCTGCGCGTCGAGCAGGACCCTGAAACCGGCGAACCGCGCCCCTATATAACGGTACGCAACAATCTGGAGGCGCGACTGGCCCGGTCCGTCTTCTATCATCTGGTCGAACTGGCCGTGCCCGGACACCACAATGGGGAGGAAATACTGGGGATATGGAGCAAGAACACCTTCTTTCCCCTGGAAAACGCAGGGCAGACAACCTCGACCTGAAGACCATCGCGCGGCATCTGCAGCATTGCGCTCCCTTGAGCGACAGAGGCGGGCACTCTGACGGCCATGCGCGTGCGCCGGGATCTTCGCAGGTCCGGCGCGGAGATGTCCGGCGCGGGGATCACGAGCTGAATCCCGAGCTGGATTTCTACGATCCTTCGCTGGAGTTGCGCGCGGCCTCCGTACTGGTGCCGCTGGTGGAACGACCCACGGGCCTGACCATCCTGCTGACACAGCGGGCGGACCACCTGACCAGCCACGCCGGCCAGATCTCCTTTCCCGGCGGCCGGCTGGAGATGCGCGACAATGGACCCCTGGCCTGCGCCCTGCGCGAGACCGAGGAGGAAATCGGCCTGCCGCGCAGCCAGATGCGGCCCCTGGGGCAGATGGAAACCTATATCACGCGCACGGGCTTCGAGATCACGCCCTTCGTCGGCGCCCTGGAGCCACCGCTGGAACTGAATCCCGATCCGGCCGAGGTGGTCGAGATCTTCGAGGTTCCTCTTTCCTTCATCCTGAACGAGCGGAACTGCCGCATGGAATGTCGCGAACTGCAGGGCCGCAACCAGTACTTCTATGTCTATCCCTACGGCGAACGCTATATCTGGGGTGCGACCGCCGGCATGCTGAGGAATTTCTGCGAGCTGCTGGCGCCGGCCTGACGATCCCTTTATCGTCCCGACGGCACTCGGCGCAAGGAGACATTCGGGGATTTCATGGGCGAGACAGAGGCCGCCGTACGGCGGATCACACCCCCACAATCTGGCGATCCGGCGGCCGCAGAGCACGTGATCGCGGCCCTGCAGGCCGGCGGCGCAGAGGTGCGCTATGTCGGGGGCTGCGTGCGTGATGCACTGCTCGGCCGGCCGCTGAGCGATATCGACCTGGCCACCCCCGTACCGCCCGAGCAAGTCATGGAGTTCCTGGAAGCCGCCCGACTGAAGGTCATACCCACCGGCCTCTCGCACGGCACGGTGATGGCCGTCTGCCAAGGACAGCCCTTCGAGATCACCACGCTGCGCGAGGACGTGGAGACCGACGGGCGGCGCGCGGTGGTTGCCTTCACCGACTGCTGGCGGGCCGATGCGGCGCGGCGCGATCTGACGATGAATGCCCTGTCCTGCGATCCGGAGGGATGGCTCTATGACTACTTCGGTGGACTGGAGGACCTTGAGGCCGGCCGGATCCGCTTCATCGGGAGTCCTGCCGAGCGCATTGCCGAGGATTACCTGCGACTGCTGCGCTTCTATCGCTTCCTGGCCCATTACGGACGCGGCCGCCCGGAGGAGCCGGCGCTGCGCGCCACGGCGGAGGCCGCGCCCCAGCTGGCCACGCTCTCGGGCGAGCGCATCCGGGTGGAGCTGCTGAAGCTGCTGGCGGCACCGGAGCCGGAAGAGACCCTTTCGCTGATGGCCGAGAAGGGCATCCTTCTTCACCTGTTGCCGGTTCCCCTGGCGGTAGAGCCCCTGGCCCGCTTGCGCGCGGTGTTGCCCGAGAGTTCGCCCTTGCTGAGGCTTGCTGCCATGCTGCCTGCCGCGCCCGAGGCCGCGCAGCAGACGGCCGATCGCCTGCGGCTGTCACGCGCCGAGACCCGGCAGCTGCGGGAGTTCTGCCGGCCCGAAGCCTTCAGCGAACTGCCACCGGCAGACTGGACCTTGCAGCGAGCGCTCCACGAGCGTGGACGTGACCTTGTGATTGCCCAGTTGGGCCTGGCGGCGGCCAGAACGGGAGGGACTCTGCCCAAGGAAACGCTGGCAACCGCGCGGAACTGGCAGGAGATTCCCTTGCCGATCGATGGCGCGGACCTGCTGGCCGAGGGCATGAAGCGCGGTCCCGAGCTGGGCGCGGCACTGCGGGAGCTGGAGGACTGGTGGCTGCAGCAGGACCGCAGGCCCGACCGCGAGGCGCTTCTGGCCCGCTTTCGCCAGCAGCGCCAGGATGCGAGAGACCGGCGATGAGGCTCGGTCCTTGCGCAACGGCCGGCTCCGGCCGAGGAGTGCCGGCATGAAGGCAGGGAACAAGACGACCGGCGCCCGGCTGCGCATCGTGCTGGAGCCCGATGTGGCCATAGGTCCCGGCAAGGCGGATATCCTGGAGGCCATCCGCGACACCGGCTCCATTGCCGCTGCTGGCCGCAGGATGGGCATGAGCTACAGGCGTGCCTGGCATCTGGTGGAAACCATGAACGCATGCTTCCAAAGGCCGCTGGTGGAGACGCACCGTGGCGGCAAGGCCAGAGGCGGGGCCAGCCTGAGCGCGACCGGCGAACGTGTCCTGGCCTGCTATCGACGCATGGAGTCGCTGACCAACGCGGCCATCTCGGAGGAAATGGAAACCCTGCGCGGCGAACTGATACAGCAGACAGGCGAGAAATAGCCTTTGACCCGGGAATGGCCTGCCCGATATGTTCACTCAGACATAACGAGAGGAGGCTCCAACTCATGGTTCGTGCATTCCGCGTCCGCGGCCTGCGGGACGGCCTCGCCTGGCTGGTGCTGGCTGTTGTCCTGGCGGTCGGCCCGGCGCGGAGTCAGGACCAGCCGGTCATTGCGGCGGCATCGAATCTGCAGTTCGCGCTCAACGAGATTGTGGAGGACTTTGCAGAGAAGACCGGCGAAAGGGTGCGCCTGTCCTTCGGATCCTCCGGCAATCTTGCGCGCCAGATCAGGCAGGGCGCGGGCTTCGCGATCTTCCTGTCGGCCGACGAGGACTATGCCCTGGAGCTGGTGCGCGACGGCCACGCCCGGGATGAGGGCGTGCTCTATGCGGTGGGCCGCCTGGCGCTGGTGGTTCCGAGAGGTTCCTCCCTTAAGGCCGACGGTCGTCTCGAGGACCTGGAGGCGGCCTTGGACGAAGGCCGGATCCGCCGCTTTGCCATCGCCAATCCGGAACATGCCCCCTATGGCCTGCGGGCCAAGGAGGCGCTCGAGCACAGGGGCCTGTGGGACGACATCGAATCGAAGCTGGTGCTCGGAGAGAACATCAGCCAGGCCGCCCAGTTTGCCGCATCCGGCAACGCGGAAGGCGGGCTTGTCGCCTATTCCCTGGCGGTCTCCCCCAAGCTGTCGCAGCGCAGTTCCCACGCTCTCGTCCCCGAGGACTGGCACAGCCCCTTGCGCCAGCGCATGATACTGCTGAAAGAGGCCGGCGCGACGGCTGAACGGTTCTATGCCTATTTCCAGCGCCAGGAGGCGCGCGCCGTCTTTCGGCGTCATGGTTTCCTGCTACCGGGAGAATCGCTGAGCCAATGAGCGACACTCGCACATACGCGGGGCGGAGAAGGAACTAGAACCCATGGACTGGACGGCGTTCGGGCTTTCCCTGCGGCTGGCGCTCTTCACGATCGTCTTCCTGCTGCCCATCGGCATCCTGCTGGGGCGCTGGCTGGCCTATCGTGAGTTCCGCGGCAAGGGGCTGGCCGAGGCCCTGGTTACGCTGCCCCTGGTGCTGCCGCCCACGGTTTTCGGCTATTACCTTCTCGTGGCCTTCGGTGCAGCCTCACCCCTCGGACAGCTCTGGCAGGCAGCCTTCGGTCAGCAGCTGGTCTTCACCTTCGAAGGCCTGTTGCTGGCCTCGATCATCTTCAACCTGCCCTTTGCCATCCAGCCCATGCAGCGCGGGTTCGAGGCCATACCGGCGGAGGTGCGCGAAGCGGCCGCCTGTTGCGGCCTGTCCCCCTGGAAGGCACTGCTGCGCGTGGAGCTGCCGCTGGCCTGGCCGGGAATCCTGACCGCCATGGTGCTGAGCTTCGCCCACACACTGGGGGAGTTCGGCATCGTCCTGATGGTGGGCGGCTCCATCCCCGGGGAAACCCGCACCATCGCCATCGCCATCTATGATCGGGTCCAGGCCTTCGACGATGCCGCCGCCGGCCAGATGTCCGCCCTGCTGCTGGCCATCTCGCTGGCGACCATAGCGCTGACCTTCGCTTTCTCCCGCCGTGTCGGGCGGCGTCTCGGATGACGGATGCCAAGGGCCTGACGGTGTCGCTGCGGCAGCAGGCGCCGATTCCCCTGGCGGCGGACTTCGCCTGCGCGGCCGGAGAAGTGCTGGCGCTGGTGGGACCTTCGGGCAGCGGCAAGTCGACCATCCTGCGCTCCATCGCCGGCACCTACCGCCCCCGCGCCGGGCAGGTGCGCGTGAATTCCGAAGACTGGCTGGAAACCGCGCGCGGTCTCTTCCGGCCTGCCCATCGTCGGGCCGTGGGCATGGTGTTCCAGAGCTATGCCCTCTTCCCGCACATGACAGCGCTCGGCAATGTCGTGACGGCCATGCCGAAGGCCGGCCGGAGGGAGCAGGAGCGGAGGGGACACGAGCTGCTCGAGATGGTCCATCTATCGGGCCTGGAGGCGCGCTATCCCGCGCAACTCTCCGGCGGACAGCAACAGCGCGTGGCCGTCGCCCGGGCGCTGGCGCGGCAGCCCAAGGCCCTGCTGCTCGACGAGCCCTTCTCGGCGGTGGACAAGGCCACGCGGCAACGGCTCTATCGCGAGATCGCCCAGCTGCGCCAGACCCTGGACATGCCCGTGGTGCTGGTGACCCACGACCTGGACGAAGCGCTTATGCTGGCCGACCGCCTGGTGGTGCTGCATCGCGGGCAGACGCTGCAGAGCGGTGCGCCCGAGGAGGTGACCACCCGACCGGTCTCGCCGGAAGTTGCCCGGCTCGTGGAACTGCGCAATCTCTTCGAGGGGCGGGTCCGGGAACTTGACGGGCGAAGCCGGCAAGGGGTGGTGAAGTGGGCTGGTTTGCCCCTGGAGGTTACGGTGCCGCAGGGCGTGGCTCCCGGCGATCCGGTTCACTGGGTCATCCCCGACGGGTTCGTCGTGCTGCATCGGCGCGACCGGCCCTCGCGCGGCGAGCACGAGAATCCGGTGCCGGGCGTGATCGGGGCCGCCTTCAAGGTGGGCCAGACGGCGCATCTCACCCTTTATCCGGATCATGCGCCGGACCTGCCGCTGCACTTCTCGGTGCCGCAGCACGTGGCCCAGCGCAATGGCATCGAGGCCGGAGTGCAGGCTTCGGTCTCGCTGCTGGCCAAGGGCATCCACCTGATGCCGTGGGCCAGCGCGGCCGAGACTGCAGAGGTATCGGCGGAGTGACGCGCGGGATCAGGGCCAGGCGGCCAGCGGCGGCAGGGACATCAGGATGGCTTCCACGTTGCCCCCGGTCTTGAGGCCGAACTGCGTGCCGCGGTCGTAGATCAGGTTGAACTCGGCGTAGCGGCCGCGCTTGAACAGCTGGTGCTGGCGCTGTTCCTCCGTCCAGGGCTTGTACATGTGGCGGCGGACCAACTGCGGGTAGATATCCAGGAAGGTCTCGCCGATGTCGCGTGTGAAGGCGAAGTCGGCCTCGTGGTCGCCACTTTCCAGGTAGTCGAAGAAGATGCCGCCCACCCCACGGGATTCGCCGCGATGCGGGATCATGAAATACTCGTCGGCCCACTCCTTGAAGCGCGGGTAGTAGTCCGGGTCGTGGCGATCGCACGCCGTCTTCAGGGCCTGGTGGAAGTCCGCGGTATCCGTTTCGTCAGGATAAATGGGATTGAGATCGGCGCCGCCGCCGAACCAGCTCTTTGTCGTCACGATGTGGCGGGTGTTCATGTGGACGGCGGGGACCAGCGGACTCTGCAGGTGCGCCACGAGGGAAATACCGCTGGCCCAGAAGCGCGGATCCTCCTCGGCGCCCGGGATCTGCTGGGCGAATTCCGGCCGGAACTTCCCGTGTACCGTGGAGACGTTCACGCCCACCTTCTCGAAGACGCGTCCGCGCATGAGCGACATGACCCCGCCACCGCCGGGCGCCCCGTCGTCATCCTGGCGGTCCCAGGCCTTGCGCTCGAAGCGTGCCGGGGGGATGTGGGCGAAGCGCTCAGCATTCTCGCCCTCGAGTTCGGCCTCCAGCGCCTCGAAGGCGGTGCAGATGCGATCGCGCAGTTCGGCGAACCAGCGACTGGCCGATTCCTTGCGTGCCTTGACTTCGGAGGTGTCCTGAAAAGCCGTCATCAATGCTGTCCTTCTGTGGAGGGGAAGCCGCCGGTCTGGCGCAGGGCTTCGCCCAGCACCATCGCACCGGCCACGGCGACGTTCAACGAACGCTGGTCCCGCGCCATGGGAATGACGAGCCGGGCCGCAGCGGCGGCATGCACCTCGTTCGGCACGCCGGCGGACTCCCGGCCCAGCAGCAGGGTGTCCGTCGGGCGAAAGGCGAAGTCGGTATAACCCGTGTCGCCGCTTGTGGTCAGCAGGATCAGCCGGCCTTCAACGGCATCCTGAAAACGGGTCCAGCCGTCGTGGCGCGTGACCAGGGTGCTGGCGATGTAATCCAGGCCGGCGCGCCGCAGGCGCCGATCGTCCCAGATGAATCCGCAAGGATCTATGATGTCCACACCAATGCCCATGCAGGCTGCAAGACGTAACAGTGTCCCCGTATTCTGAGGAATATCAGGTTGATAAAGTGCCAGGCGCATGGCAAGCCGTTCCCCCAGTACAGGAAAAGGGATGAAGGTGACAGGATCGCCCGCCAGCGCGGCAGGTCGGGACGACGCCGCAAATCCGTCGTCGTGGACTTTACTTTGGGGCGGAATTTCCTCTATATGCAGCCGGTCATGCAAGGTAACCAGAGTACCTGTGCGGCGATGCGCCGCAAGGACCGTGACAAATCGGGGGTATGGCGGGTTTATTTCGGTCCTCACCTTCGGTAGATATGACCGGGGTCGCCCCTGAGCGACTGCGGCCGGTCATCGAGCGGTAACGACGAGGGGATACGGAGAGATATGGCAGACAGTGCGAATGCCGGGCAAGGCGGAGCCGGGCACGGCGGTGACGGAACGTCGCGGCGCGACTTCCTCTTTCTGGCGGCAGGAGCCGTTGGTGCAGTCGGAGCGGCTTCGGCCATCTGGCCACTGATCGACTCATTGAATCCGGCAGCGGACATCCGCGCGCTGGCCACCAGCCGGGTGGATCTCAGTCCGATCAGCGAGGGTCAGGCCATAACGATCACCTGGCAGGGAAAGCCGGTCTTCATCCGCCACCGCACGTCCGAGGAAATCGAGCAGGCCAGAGAGGTGCCCCTGGATGACCTGATCGATCCCCAGCGCGATGCAGAACGTGTCATCGAGCCGCAGTGGCTAGTCATGGTCGGGATCTGCACGCATCTGGGCTGTATCCCGCTCGGCCAGAGCTCCAGTGATCCCAAGGGAGATTTCGGGGGATGGTTCTGTCCCTGTCACGGCTCGCACTACGATACCTCCGGACGAATCCGCAAGGGACCGGCACCGCGCAACCTGGAAGTGCCGACCTATGAATTCGCCGAAGACACCACGATCGTGATCGGCTAAGGGGACAAGCAGAGCATGAGCGGCTTCAACACGAACAACCGGGCGGTCAAGTGGTTCGACAACCGCCTGCCGATCTTCTCCTACGTCAACGAGCACCTCGTCGACTATCCGGCTCCGCGTAACCTGAACTACCTGTGGAACTTCGGCTCGCTGGCCGGCATTACGCTGGTGATCATGATCGCCACCGGCCTGCTGCTGGCGATGCAATACACGCCGCATGTGGACCATGCCTTCGATTCCGTCGAGCGCATCATGCGCGACGTGAACTTCGGCTGGCTGATCCGCTACATCCACATGAACGGCGCCTCGTTCTTCTTCATCGTGGTCTACCTGCACATGTTCCGGGGGCTCTACTACGGCTCCTACAAGGCGCCGCGCGAGGTGCTCTGGGGCCTGGGCGTCATCATCCTGCTGCTGATGATGGCCACCGCCTTCATGGGCTACGTGCTGCCCTGGGGCCAGATGAGCTATTGGGGCGCCACGGTGATAACCAACCTGTTCTCGGCCATACCGCTGGTGGGCGACAGCATCGTCAGCTGGCTGTGGGGCGGCTTCGCCGTCGACAATCCGACGCTGAACCGCTTCTTCGCCCTGCACTACCTGCTGCCCTTCGTGATCGTCGCCGTGGTCTTCCTACACCTCTGGGCCCTGCATCGCTTCGGCTCGAACAACCCGCTGGGTATCGAGGCCAAGGGTCCGCAGGACAAGATCCCGTTCCATCCCTACTACACGGTGAAGGATCTGGTCGGACTGGGCGTGTTCCTGATCCTCTTCGCGCTGTTCGTCTTCTATGCGCCGAACTACATGGGCCATCCCGACAACTACATCGAGGCCGATCCGCTGGTGACGCCTTCGCACATCGTGCCGGAATGGTACTTCCTGCCGTTCTACGCCATGCTGCGCGCGATCACCTTCGACATCTCCATTCCGTTCACCGGCATCACCCTGATCGACGCCAAGCTGGGTGGGGTGTTGACGATGTTCGGCTCGATCATCCTGTTGTTCTTCCTGCCCTGGCTGGACAGCTCGCCGGTGCGCAGTTCGCGGTTCCGTCCGCTGTACAAGAACTTTTTCTGGGTGCTGGTGGTGGCCTGCCTGGTGCTCGGCTATGTCGGGGCCCAGCCCCCGGAGGAGCCCTGGGTGACCATCGGTCAGATCGCAACGGCCTATTACTTCGCTCACTTCCTGATCATCCTGCCGCTGCTGGGCCGACTGGAGCGTCCCAAGCCGCTACCGGCCTCGATCAGCGATCCTGTCCTCAAATCAGGCGGGGCCGGGACCTCCGCCCAGGCCAAGCCGATGGAGAAAGCCTGATGAAAAAGCTCGCTCTTTCCATAACGGCCGCCGTGGGCCTGCTGTTCTCCGCCAGTACGGCGAGTGCCGCCGAAGGGGTCGCGATTCCCGAGCAGGACTGGTCCTTCTCCGGTTTCTTCGGCACCTATGATCGCGAGGCGCTGCAGCGCGGTTTCCAGGTCTATGAACAGGTCTGCTCGTCCTGTCACAGCCTGCGCCTGGTGGCCTTCCGAAACCTGTCCGAGCTGGGCTACAACGATGCCGAGATCCGGGCCATTGCCGCGGACTATACCGTGGAAGACGGTCCGAACGATGAAGGCAACATGTACGAGCGCGACGCCGAGGCCTCGGACAAGTTCCCGCCGCCCTTCCCCAACGAGGAGGCCGCACGTGCGGCCAACGGAGGAGCCTATCCGCCGGATCTGTCGCTGATGGCCAAGGCCCGTGCCGGCGGTCCGGACTATCTCTATGCACTGCTGACCGGCTACGAGGAAGCGCCGGAGGATGTCGAGATGATGCAGGGGATGTATTACAACGAATACTTCCCGGGCCATCAGATCGCCATGGCGCCGCCGCTGAGCGAGGGCATCGTCGAGTATGCCGACGGCACCGAGGCGACGGTCAGCCAGATGTCGGCCGACGTCAGCGAGTTCCTGATGTGGACGGCGGAGCCCAAGCTGGAGGACCGCAAGCAGATGGGGATCAAGGTGATCCTGTTCCTGCTGGTCTTCACGGGGCTGATCTATGCCGCCAAGCGCAAGCTGTGGGCCAACCTGCACTAGGTCATTGGGCCGGAGTTGCAGAACATGGCGAAGGGCCGCTCAAGAGCGGCCCTTTCGTCTTTTTGCCCTTGCCCGTTCCCGGGTTAGGCTGTCGACTGCTGGGGGATGCCAAGCGATTCGCCAAAATGGGGGTGCCAGATGATCGAGTCAGTTTCGTCACCGGTGGTCGGTGTCATCGGCGGCAGTGGCGTCTATGACATGGACGGTCTCGAGAAGGCGGAATGGAAAGCGGTGGACAGCCCCTTCGGCCCGCCATCCGATGAATTCCTCTGCGGCGAACTGGAGGGCCAGCCCGTGGTCTTCCTGCCGCGGCACGGGCGCGGTCATGTCCTCTCCCCCTCTGACGTCAATTACCGTGCCAATATCGATGCCCTGAAGCGGCTCGGCGTCACGGAAATCCTCTCGCTGAGTGCCGTAGGATCGTTGAAGGAAGAGCTGCCACCCGGCCATTTCGTGCTGGTCGACCAGTTCATAGATCGCACCATCAACCGGACAAAGACCTTCTTCGGCGATGGCCTCGTGGCCCACGTCTCGTTGGCACATCCGGTCTGCAGCCGTCTCGACCATCATCTTGTGGCCGCAGCCGAGGAGGCTGGCATTCCCTTCCGCAAGGGCGGGACCTACCTGGCCATGGAAGGCCCGCAGTTCTCGACCCTGGCCGAATCCAACCTCTATCGCAGCTGGGGGTGTGAGGTGATCGGCATGACCAACATGCCGGAGGCCAAGCTGGCGCGCGAGGCCGAGCTCTGTTACGCCAGCGTGGCCATGGTGACCGATTACGATTGTTGGCATCCCGACCACGATCACGTCACCGTCGAGCAGGTGGTGAAGGTCCTGATGGAGAATGCCGAGAAGGCCCGCACGCTGATCCGGGCGGTCCTGCCGCGCCTGTCCGGACGGGACGCGTCCTGCGAGCAGGGCTGTGACAGGGCGCTCGACAATGCGCTGATCACGCGCCCGGAGCAACGCAATCCCGAGACGTGCGCCCGCCTGGACGCGGTGGCGGGCCGTGCGCTTGCAGCGGAGGCGAACTGATGGATACGGCGGTCGCGGGACTGGACCATGCGTTGGTCGGAGTGGCGGACCTGGAAGCGGCGCGCGCCGGCTGGTCACGCCTCGGCTTCACCGTGACGCCGCGGGGCCGGCATACGGGCTGGGGCACCGCCAATTACTGCATCATGTTCCCCTATGATTATATTGAACTGCTGGGCATCGTGGATCCGGAGCAGTTCACCAACAACCTGGATCGCTTCCTGGCCGAGCGCGGCGAAGGCCTGTTGTCTCTGTCCTTTGCGACCTCCGACATTGAGGAGTCCGCCCGCCGGTTGAGCGGGAACGGCGTTGAGCACGGCGGGCCAAAGGATCTCTCGCGCGCCCTGGAACTGCCGGAAGGACCGGTTCAGCCTGCCTTCCGCCTGCTGCACCCCGTCCCCGAAGCCAGCCCGGCCTTCCCCGCCTTCCTCTGCCAGCATCTGACGCCGGAACTGGTGTGGCAGCCGCAGTGGACCAGTCACGAGAATGCGGCGACCGCAGTGCGACGCGTTCAGGTGGCCTGCCAACATCCCGGCGAGGCGGCGCCGGCCTACGCCGCCATTTTTGGCGAGGAGAACCTGCAGATGGCCGATGGCCGCGCGCTGCTGACCTGCGGCACGTGCGAGATTCTGCTGGAACCGGCCGAGATGCCGGGCACCAGGGAAGGTTTGGCCGGCCTGTCACTTTTGTCCGCCGACCTGCGTCGTACCGAAGCCTGCCTGCGTCACAACGGGGTTACCTGCAGCCTGGACGATGCCGGTGTTCACGTTCCGGCAAGCGAGGCCAATGGTGTCGCGCTGAGCTTCGTCTCTCACTGAGCGCTCGCCCGCCTGTCCTGCCGGACCTTATTTCCGCAATGCGCGCCAGCCGATATCCCGGCGGCAGAACCCACCCGGCCAGTCGATCCTGTCAAGGGCGGCATAGGCGTGCTCGCGTGCCGTTGCCAGGTTGTGGCCGAGGGCGCAGAAATTGAGGACGCGCCCGCCGGCGGACAGGACACTGCCGTCCGGGCCTTCCCTGGTGCCGGCGTGGAAGAGGGTGACACCCTGCGTATCCGCCGCCGCCTCCAGGCCTGCGATCGTCTCGCCCTTCGCATAGCTGCCGGGATAGCCCTTGGCTGCCAGCACCACGGTGATGGCAGTGTCGCTGCGCCAGCGGATCTCCGCATCGGCCAGCCGGCCCTCGCAGGTGGCCCGCAGCAGTTCTGCCAGGTCGCTGTCCAGGCGCAGCATCAGGATCTGGCATTCGGGATCGCCGAAGCGCACGTTGTATTCCAGCAGCTTCGCGGTGCCGTCGGACGCCACCATGAGGCCGGCGTAGAGAACGCCCCTGTAGGGGCGGCCCTCCGCGGCCATGGCAGCCACCGTGGGGTCTATGATCTGTTCCATCACCTGGGCCTGGAGGGCCTCGGTCATGAGAGGGGCCGGCGAATAGGCCCCCATGCCGCCGGTGTTGGGCCCCTCGTCGCCGTCAAAGGCGCGTTTGTGATCCTGGGCCGAGGCCAGGGGGCGTGCGGTGGTGCCGTCGCACAGGGCGAAGAAGCTGACCTCCTCGCCCTCGAGGCATTCCTCGATCACGACTTCGCCCCCGGCCTCCCCGAAACGTCCGCCGACCATAGCATCCTCGAGCGCATCCTCCGCGTCTTCCAGGGTCGTGGCCACGGTCACGCCCTTGCCGGAGGCCAGGCCGTCGGCCTTGACGACGATGGGCGCTCCCTGCCGGTACAGATAGGTCCGGGCCGCCTCGAGATCGGAGAAACGGCCATAGGCGGCGGTGGGAATGCCGTACCGGGCGCAGAGATCCTTCATGAAGCCCTTGGAGCCCTCCAGTTCGGCGGCCGCCGCCGAAGGCCCGAAGGCAAGAATCCCTTCCGCGTCGAGACGGTCGGCCAGGCCGGCCACCAGCGGTGCTTCCGGGCCGATTATCACCAGGTCGATTCCCTGCCTGCGGGCAAAGTCGACCAGGCCGTCGATATCCTCCGCGGCGATCTCCACCGTTTCCGCGCAGGTCTTCGTGCCGGCATTGCCGGGCGCGCAGTAGAGGCCCGTGCAGGAGGGCGATCGGGCCAGGGCCCAGCATAACGCATGCTCGCGGCCACCACCGCCTACCACCAGTATCCGCATCTTTTTTCCAACTCGTCCCTTGTTCCCTGACCGGTGTCTTGTAGCATGAGCTCCAGGACTCATGAGCGATTCAAGACCCCGATCCGATCCGCCCCGACCTGAACCGCAGGGCAATCTTCCCGAGTTCAGCGTTTCGGAGATCAGCGGCGCCATCAAGCGCACCCTGGAAGGTGCCTTCGAACGCGTACGCATACGCGGGGAAATCTCGGGTTTCAAGCGCGCTGCGTCGGGCCATCTCTACATGGCGCTGAAGGATGCCGATGCCGTGATCGATGGGGTCTGCTGGCGCGGCCTGGCCGGGCGCCTCACTCTCAATCCGGAAGACGGCATGGACGTGGTGGCCACGGGGCGCATCACCTCCTACCCCGCGCGCTCGAAGTACCAGCTGGTGATCGAATCGCTGGAGCTGGCCGGCGAAGGCGCCCTGCTGAAACTTCTGGAGGAGCGTCGGCGCAAGCTGGCTGACGAGGGCCTGTTCGATGCCGAGCGCAAGCGCGCCCTGCCCTATCTGCCCCAGGTCATCGGCGTCGTCACCTCACCCACCGGCTCGGTCATACGCGACATCCTGCACCGCCTGTCCGAGCGTTTTCCGAGACATGTCCTGGTCTGGCCGGTGCTGGTACAGGGCGAGGGCGCGGCCGAACAGGTCGTGCGCGCCATCGAGGGGTTCAATGCGCTTTCGCCGCACGGGCCGGTTCCGCGACCAGATGTACTGATCGTGGCGCGCGGCGGCGGGTCGCTGGAGGACCTCTGGGCCTTCAACGAAGAGGTCGTCGTGCGTGCGGCGGCGGCCTCTGCGATTCCGCTGATCTCGGCGGTGGGCCATGAAACCGATACCACACTGATCGACTATGCCTCGGACCGGCGCGCACCAACGCCGACCGCGGCCGCCGAGATCGCCGTTCCGGTGCGTGCAGAGCTGGTCAGTATCACCCTGGACCTGGAGCGGCGCCTGTTGGGCGCAGCCCATCGCTGGGTCGAGGAACGGCGCCAGCGCGTGGAGGGCCTGGCCCGCGGTCTGCCGGATCCGCGGCGCCTGCTGGGGGAGAAGCAGCAGCAACTGGACGATCGGGCCGAGCGCCTGGATGTTGCTGCCCGGGGCCGCATTAGCGGCCTGGCGGCTGACCTGCGCGAGTATGCCGCCCGCCTGCCCCATCCTCGTCAGCAGCAACGCTTTGCCGCTCAGAGCCTGGCGGCTGCCGGCGACCGTCTGGAGCCGGCGTTCCGAGCCTTCCTGGCGGAGCGCAGCCATGCCGTTCAGCGCATGACCCTGACGCCGCCGCGCCAGGAATTGCGGCATGGCCGGCAGGCGCTGGCCCATCTGGACGAACGCCTCCTGCCCGCCGTCCAGCGACGCCTGGCGGATGCCGCAGGCCAGCTGGACTCGACGAGTCGCCTGCTGGAAAGCCTGTCCTACAAGGCGACGCTGGAGCGCGGCTATGCCGTCGTCCGCGGTGATGCGGAGATCGTGACCCGGGCCGGCCAGGTGACCGACGGCCAGGCCCTGCAGGTCGAGTTCGCCGACGGACGCGTGCCGGTTACGGCCGGAACGGAGGCATCATCCTCCGACGGTGGCGGGAAATCCGGTGGAAAGAGCCGGGCTGGAGGCGCCTCGTCATCCTCCCGCAAGAACGAGAAGAGCGGGGAAACGCGGCAGGGCCGCCTCCTTTAGGACAGACCCGGACTCATTGCCGGCGCAGGGGCTCGAAGAAGACCCGCATGAGCGCCTGGGCATCCTCGGGCATGGTGTAGCTTTCCGGGGCACTCAGGTAGTCCGTGAAGATGCCGATCATGTAACTGTGGAGAGCCAGAGCAAGCGCTTCGCCGGAGACGGGGCTGCGGATCATTCCGCGCTCCTTGAGCCGGGAGAAATAGGCTGCCAGTGCGCTCGTGAGCTCCTTGCGCGTTTGCAGGGTGCGTTCACTGAGCGCTTCCATGCTGCTCGACTTCTCGCATTTCAGAAGGATGACCGTGTAGACCTTCCTAAGCCGCTCGTCATTGTGGACGTTGACGAGGGTGTCGATGCAGAAATTCTCCAGTGCGGACAGGCTGTCTGCAGCGTCGTCGTCCCGGATGACCTGAAAGAACATCTCCCGCATCGGCAGGTTGACCCGCTCGTGCATTTCCGTGAAAAGATGCAGCTTGTTCTTGAAGTGCCAGTAGATGGCACCGCGGGTCACGCCGGCCTCGTTTGCGATCATCTCGAGAGTCGTGTGCGCCACTCCGCGTTCGTAGAACACGGTCTCGGCAGCAGAGAGGATCCTCTGTCGCGTTTCCTCGGCCTCTTCTTTGGTACGACGCGCCATGGGGGCAGGTCCAATCTTTGACATTCACTGTTGCAAACGAACGTGCATGTATGTAAAAGCCATGAGCAGGGCTGTTTCAAGCGAAAAATCCTGTTGATCGGTGGCTGCGGTACCCTGGGGCGGAGAATCACGTCCACCCGGCCGGCGGGAATTTTCTTTTTCGGGAAAGACTGAAGCATGCGCACTTCGGCAGAATACAAGACTTCAAGTGCCGCCATCCTGCGCGGCCTGGCCGCGGCCTCCTTGCTGGCCCTGCTGGCCGCCTGCGGGAGCGAGGACTCCGCACAGGGCCAGGCCGGCGGACAGGGTGGCGGTCCACCTCCCCAGGTGAACGTGGTAACCACCGAGCGCCAGGACAGGGATGTCTACGCGGACTATGCCGGCCGAGCGCGCGGCGCCCGGGAAGTGGAGGTGCGTGCCCGGGTGGAAGGCATTCTGCAAAAGCGTCTCTACGATGAAGGCAAGGTGGTCGAGGAGGATGATTCGCTCTTCGCCATCGATCCCGAGCCCTTTGCGCTTGCCCTGCAGGCAGCGCGCGCCGAGCGTGACCGTGCCGAAGCGGAGGTACAGCAGGCCGAACGCGAGTGGCGCCGCGTCTCTCGATTGTACGAACAGAATGCCATCAGCGAGCGCGAACGCGATGCGGCGCTCTCCACACTGGAACTGGCGCGGGCCTCGCTCGCCCTTTCCACGGCGCAAGTGGACCAGGCTCGCCTGGAGCTGGACTACACCGACGTGGCGGCACCTGCCCCCGGCGTGACCAGCCTTGAGGCGTTGCCGGAGGGCAGCCTGGTGGAGCGCGGTTCGTTGCTGACCACCATTACCCAGATGGACCCGGTGCATGTGCGCTTTGCCCTGCCCGAGAGCGATGCCGCCCTCCAGCGCCAGGCCCGCGAAGCCATGGGCCGCAGCGGCAACGGGGACAACCGCCGGGATGCGACCCTGATCCTGCCGGGAGGCCAGGAATACGAGCGGACGGGGGAAATCGACTTCACGGCCAGCACCATAGACCCAGACACCGGAACCGTTCTGGCGCGTGCGGTCTTTCCGAATCCGGATCACAGGATCGTTCCCGGGCAGTTCGTGCGCGTGCGGCTGCTGCTGAGAACATTGGAAGACGCGATCTCCGTGCCCGAAAAGGCTGTGGGCGAAGGTCCCCAGAGCGCACAGGTCTTCGTCGTGGACGAGGAGAATGTCGTCCAGGCGCGTCAGGTGACGCTGGGCCCCGTCGTCGACAGCATGCAGGTGATCTCCGAAGGCCTGGAGGCCGGAGAGCAGGTTATCGTCAACGGCCAGGTGGCCGTTCGTGACGGTATGACGGTCCAGCCCCAGCAGGCTCAGAACGGTGACAGCGAAGACGGGAGCGACGCGCAGAAAGAGGCCTCGACAGGGGAGGCCAACTGATGCTGCGCTTCTTCATCGACCGGCCGATCTTCGCGGCCGTCATCTCGATCATCATTCTGCTCGCCGGGCTGGCGGCCATGCGCATCCTGCCCATCGAGCAATACCCCAACGTCGTGCCGCCCCAGGTCGTGGTGGAAGCGAGCTATCCCGGTGCCTCCTCCAAGGTCATCGCCGATTCCGTGGCCGCGCCGCTGGAGCAGGAAATCAACGGCGTCGAGGACATGATCTACATGGAGTCCACCAATACGGACTCCGGCCGCATGAGCCTGACGGTGACCTTCGATATCGGCACGGACCCCGACCAGGCCACCATCAACGTCAACAACCGTGTTCAGGCCGCCCTCTCGCGCCTGCCGCAATCCGTGCGCGACCAGGGCGTACGGGTCGAAGCGCGCTCGTCCAACATCCTGATGGTGCCGGTGCTCTATTCCCCGGAGGGCACCCATGATCCGCTGTTCATCAGCAACTACGGCCTGCTGAACATCATCGACGAACTGGTTCGCATTCCCGGGGTGGGGAATGCCTCGCTGTTCGGTGCGCAGGACTATTCCATGCGCATCTGGCTGCGGCCCGACAAGCTGGCCCAGTACGACCTGACCCCCTCGGATGTGGCGGCCGCCATTCGCGAGCAGAATTCCCAGTTTGCCGCCGGGCGTCTGGGTGCGGAACCCGCCCCTGAAGACCAGGCCTTTACCTATACCATCACCACCCAGGGTCAGCTGGTCGAACCGCAGGAGTTCGAGGACATCATCCTGCGTTCGGAGGAGGACGGCTCCGTGCTGCGCCTCGGCGATGTGGCACGTGCCCAACTGGGCGCCCAGGACTATGCCTTCTCGGCCACCTACAACGGGCAGTCCGCCGTGCCCCTGGGCGTCTACCTGCAGCCCGGGGCCAATGCCCTGGAAACGGCCGAAGCCGTCCGCGCGACCATGGACGAACTGGCTGAGCGCTTTCCGGAGGACATGACCTATTCGGTGCCCTACGACACCACGCAGTTCGTGGAGATCTCGATCCAGGAAGTGGTGGTGACTCTGCTGATCGCCGTGGGCCTGGTCGTTCTGGTGACCTTCATGTTCCTGCAGCACCTGCGCGCCACCCTGATTCCGGTAACGGCCATACCCGTCTCGTTGATTGGGACCTTCGTCGGCATGCAGGCGCTGGGCTTCTCAATCAATCTGCTGACTCTCTTCGGTCTGGTGCTGGCCATCGGTATCGTGGTGGACAATGCCATCATCGTGCTGGAGAACGTGGACCGCCTGATCGTCGAGAAAGGCATGAAGGCGCGCGAGGCGTCCATCGAAACGATGAAGCAGGTGGCCGGGGCGGTCGTTTCCTCGACGCTGGTCCTGGTGGCTGTCTTCGCGCCGGTCAGCTTCCTGGGCGGGATGACCGGCGTGCTCTACCGACAGTTCGCGGTGACCATCGCCATTTCCGTCGTCGTCTCGGGCGTGGTAGCGCTGACGCTCACGCCGGCAATGTGTGCCCTGTTGCTCGACAAGCAGTCGCATGAGCCACCGCGTTTCTTCCGCTATTTCAATGCCGGCTTCGAGCGCCTCACGAACGGGTTCGGCCGGGCCGTGGACTGGGTCCTGAAGCATGCCGTGCTGGGTGTGCTGGTCTTCGTCCTGGTCTGTGGCGGTGCGCTCTTCATGTTCGAACGCCTGCCCACTGGGCTGGTGCCCCAGGAGGACCAGGGTGTGGCCCTGGTGGCCTATCAGTTGCCGCCGGTTGCAGCACTGGGCCGTACGGAGCAGGTGCGCGACGAGCTGTCCGAGCGATTGCTGGCCATGCCGGAGATCGAGGATTACACCAGCTTTGCCGGGTACGACATCATTGCCAGCTCGCAACGCACCTCCGCCGGCGTTGGCTTTGCCAACCTGAGCGACTGGGACGAGCGCCAGGGGCCGGGCCAGGACGCCCAGTCCCTGGTCGGACGCATAATGGGAAGGGGTGCCCAGATCCCCGAGGCGCAGGTCATTTCCTTCGTCCTTCCGCCGATCCAGGGACTCTCGCTGACCGGGGGCGTGGAAGGCTATCTGCAGGTGCGCGACGACAGCACGCCCGAGGAAATCCAGCAGATGGCGAGCCGGATCGCTGCCGCCGCCAACCAGCGCCCGGAGGTGGTCAACGCGCGCACGACGCTGAATACCAGCATACCGCGCTATCAGGCCGAGGTGGATCGCGCGAAGGCCAAGGCGGCCGGGGTGTCGATCACCAGCATCTTCGAGGCCATGCAGAGCACCTTCGGCTCGCTCTATGTGAACGACTTCATCCTGTCGGGGCGCAATTGGCAGGTGAACCTGCAGTCGGAGGGCGAGTTCCGCAGCAGGCCCGAAGACCTGCGGCGCGTGTTCGTGCGCTCCGACTCCGGGGACATGCTGCCGGTCAGTTCACTGGTCACCCTGGAGCGTCAATCCGGTCCGGATATCCTGAACCGCTTTAATGTCTATTCGGCGGCCAAGATCATGGCCGATCCGGCGTCCGGATATACGAGCGGCGAGGCCAAGGCAGCCCTGGAAGAGGTTGCCGACGGGATCATGAGCCCGAACAGCCAGCTGGGTTGGATCGGCGAGGCCTATCAGCTGGATGCCGCCGCCGGCGCCGGTGGGCTGGCGTTCGGCATGGGCCTGCTGATGGTCTTCCTGATCCTGGCCGCGCAGTACGAGCGCTGGGGCCTGCCGATCGCGGTGCTGTCCGCGGTGCCCTTCGGCGTCCTGGGCGCGGCCCTGGCGGTTTACTTCAGTGGCTTCCCCAATGACGTCTATTTCCAGGTTGGCCTGCTGGTGCTGATCGGGCTGGCGGCCAAGAACGCCATCCTGATCGTCGAGTTCGCCGCACAGAACAGGCGCGAAGGGAGCAGTGCAAGAGAGGCGGCCAGTGCTGCGGCGCGGCAGCGTTTCCGCGCGATCCTGATGACGGCGTTGACCTTCATCATTGGCTCCCTGCCGCTGGTTTTTGCCAGCGGGGCCGGTGCGGCCAGCCGGACGGAGATCGGCACCGTGGTGGTCGGCGGCATGATCGCGGCCAGCTCGCTGGCGCTGATTTTCGTGCCGCTGTTCTATAAGCTGATCGAGGACGTGGGTGATCGTCTGCGCCGGCGCCGTACTGCCGGAGCGCAGGAAACGAAGGGGGACAAGCATGCGTAAGCGTCTGTACAGGCAGGGTCTTGCGGGCTTGATGGCGGTCTTTCTGGCGGGCTGCGCCCTGGGCCCGGACTACCAGGAACCGGAGTTCGACCTGCCTGAGGAATTGCCCGATCATGTCCTCTTGTCCGAGGCCGAGCGCGAGGAGTGGGAGGACTGGTGGACCCGTTTCGACGATCCCACGCTGAATAGTCTGGTCAACCGGGCCATGGACCAGAACCTGGATATCCGCTTGCGCACCCAGCAAATCCAGGAGGCCCGGGCACGCCTGGGCCTGGCCGAGGCCAATCGCCTGCCCAGCCTGGATGCCCAGGCCGAGGCGACGCGCGAAAGCGCTTCGGAGCGCGCCACCCTGCAGCCAGTGAGCGACGATCCCCAGAACCTCTACAGCCTGTCGGGACAGCTGGGCTACGAGATCGATCTCTGGGGCCGCCTGGCGCGCAGCGAAGAGGCGGCCGAGGCCATCCTGTCGGAGTCGGTCTTCAGTCACGACGCCATCCAGCTGGCCACGATCACGGACGTGGTCACCACCTATACCAATCTGCGTGCGGCGCAGCGCGAGGTGGCCATCCTGGAGCGCACGATCGAGAGCCGGGAGGAAACCCTGGAGCTGGAAGAGCTGCGCTTCGAAAGCGGTGAGACCGATGCACTGACGCTACGCCAGGCCGAATCGGAACTGGCGACAACCCGGGCGCGCCTGCCGGCGGCGCGGGAACGCGTGCGCACCCTGCAGAGCGCACTGGCGGTGCTGGTGGGCATGAGCCCGCGGGAGTTGATGACTGAGCTCAAATTCGGGCCGGGGGAACTGACCGACCTGGACCTGCCGAGCAATATCCCGCGGGTCCTGCCCTCGGACCTGCTGAATCGCCGTCCCGACCTGAGGGCCTCGGAGGCCGCATTGATGGCGTCCACGGCAGAGATCGGTGTGGCCCAGGCGGAGCGCCTGCCGCAACTCAATCTCTCCTCGTTCCTGGGGAGCACCTCCATCGAGTTTGCCGACCTGCTGACCGCCCCGGCCACCACCTGGGGACTGGGTGCCTCCGTGGTGGGTCCGATCATCGACTTCGGCCGCGGGGCCGCCCGGGTCGATACCGCGGAAGCCCTGCGCGACCAGGCGGAGACGCGGTACCGGATGACGGTGCTGACGGCCTTCCGGGAAGTGCGCGACGCGCTCGCCATCTACGAGACTTCGGCCCAGCGGGTTGAGAGCGTGCGCCGGCAGGTGGAGGCCGTGGAAGATACCGCCCGCCTGGCGCGCCTGCGTTATGACGAGGGCTTCGTCGGCTTCATCGAGGTGCTTGACGCTGAGCGCAACCTGCTGGAGGCGGAACTGGCCCTGGCCGATGCCATGCGCACCCGTCTGAACGCAACGGCCTCCTTGTTCAAGGCCCTGGGCGGGGGTTGGGAAGAAGACCTCTCGCCTTTGGCGGCCTCTGGCGAGGCGGACTGACTGGTCCGGCCTGTCTACTGACGGCCGATCAGGCGTCGCCTAAGGATTCCGGAGAGGCTATCGATCGAGGCCACGGCTATGATGATGAGGATGATCATCAGGCTGGCCTGACCGAACTCGTAGACGCGCAGGCGATCAGCCAGCTGGTAGCCGATTCCGCCAGCCCCCACGATACCCAGGATGGTCGCCGAACGGGTGTTGGACTCCCACATGTAAAGGGTGGCCGAAAGTATGTTGGGCAGGACCTGAGGGAGAATGCCCAGTCGGATGCTGTCGAGCCAGGTTCCGCCGGCCGCCTGCACGCCTTCGGATGGCTTGCGGGACGCGTTGTCGATGGCTTCCGAGTAGAGCTTGGCCAGGGTGCCCAGATCCACCACGGCGATGGCGAGAATGCCGGCGAAGGGGCCCAGACCGATCGCCCGCACGAAGATCAGCGCCCAGATCAGGTAGTCCAGGCTGCGCAGGGAGTCCGAGAAGCGGCGGAAGCCGAACTGCAGGATGCGGATGGGAAAGGTTGTTCGCGCGCAGAGAAGGGCCAGGGGAATGGCCATCAATCCGGCGAGCAGTGTGCCCAAGAACGCCATGGCAACAGTTTCCATCAGCGCCCAGAGAAATTCCGGCAGGTGCTGGAACCCCGACGGGACCAGCATCATGACGAAGGCATCACCGAGCTTCGGCAGACCGGTGAAGAGCTTCAGGCTGATAACACCAGAGGCCCAGGCGGAGTAACCGAGCAGGACGGCCGCTGCCAGCCAGAATGCGAGCCGGCGTAGTCTATCTGCGCGCGGGGGTGAGACGAGGTTCAGCAGGTCCCGATTTCCCATCCTCTGTTCGGCAGAGACCTTGTTTTGTTCGTTGAGTGCCATCGGCCGCTTCCTGTTCAGGCGTGATCGGGCGAAATGCCGGCGAGTTTCAGACGTGCCCACTCGCTGAACATGTCGATCAGCGCGACAGTGAGGAAGACCAGGATCAGGATGGCGCCGGCATCAGCGAAGTAGTTGAGGCTGATGGCCTGGTAGAGCTCGATGCCAATGCCCCCGGCGCCCACGAAACCCATCACCGTAGCGGTACGCACGTTGAGCTCGAAGCGCCAGAGGGAATAGGAGGTGAAGTTGGGCAGCACCTGGGGCAGAACCCCCAAGCGAATCTCGTCGAGCCAGGTGCCTCCCGAGGCCCGGATGCCCTCCAGTGGCGCCATATCGATGTTCTCATTGACCTCGGCGAAGAGTTTGCCTTGTGCGCCCAGGGTGTGCAGTCCGATGGCCAGGACGCCGGGGAGTGGCCCTAGTCCGAAGGCAAAGAGGAACAACAGGGCCCAGACAAGGTCCGGAACGCTGCGCGCGATTTCCATGACGCGGCGCACCAGGAAGATGGTCAGGGACGCGGCGCCAAGGTTGCGCGCGGCCAGGAAGCTGAGGGCACCGCCTAGGACAGTGCCGGCCGCCGTGCCGAACAGCGCCATCATCAGGGTGGTCCACAGCAACGCGAGCCACTTTTCCATCCCCCAGAACCAGTCCGCCAAGTCGTGGCTGAGAGTTGCCCAGTGCAGTTCCGGCACCATGCCGCCCAGGAACTCCGTGATCCTGGGAAGGCCGGTGATCAGCCGCCAGAGATCGAACTGTCCGACGTATAGGGAGAAGGCGAGGGCCACCAGCAGAAGCAGCCCGCCCAGGCTGCCCTGGCGGAGATTGGCCGCTCGGCGTTTCCGCCATTCGTGGCTGAAGCTGTCGAGGGGGGTGCTCGTCATGCGGCCCTGCTCTTGCGCAAAGTGGCCCCGCCGGCGAAGCCTCTCGGGCCCGCTGGCGGGGTCCGAGAAGTGGGCTTAGTTGCTGGTTCTGAGTTCGCGCATGGTTTTGCGCATCTGGATGGTCGGTTCGTAAACCGAATGATCGACTTCCACGAAGCCCTGGGTTTCGCCCTTGGCGACGGATTCGGCGAGCTCCATGTTTTCTTCGTGCAGTGTGAGGAAGAGGTTTTTCAGGTCCTTTTCCATGTCCGCAGGCATGTTCTGGTGTGCGACTACCGGCGGCGGCGGCACGAGTTCGGAGGTCCAGATCACCCGGATGTCCTCGCGGTCCAGCATGCCCTTGTCCATCATGGTGCGGAGCTGTCCGTAGCCGTCATCCTCGGTGGTCCAGGTGAAGGCCGCATCGTAAGTGCCGTCCAGAACGCCCAGGACGGACTGGGTATGGCCGCCCGAGACCGGCGAGTTGAAGTACTCGTCGATCGGCTTGTCCATCTGGTGGAACTGCACTGTGGGCACCAGGTAGCCGGACTGGGAGTTGGGGTCCGTGCGGGCGACGGTCTTGCCCTCCAGGTCCTCATAGGACTGATAAGGGCTGTCGGCCTGGACGATCAGCACCGAGTTGTATCCCAGATTCCCGTCCTTGTCGGTGGCGGTGACCAGGGGCTTCAGGCAGCCGTCGCAGTCGAGCCAGGACCCGGAGTAGGCCGAGGGACTGGTCCAGGCCATGTCGATCTGTTCGGCCACCAGGGCATTGTTCACGCCGACATAGTCGGACGCCGTGAAGATTTCCACAGGAACGCCCAGCTTGTCCTCGGCATAGGCCGCGAATTCGTCCATGGTGTCGGTGGTCTCGGTCTGGGTTTCGACGGGGATGACACCGAAGCTGATCTCGTCCCGACTGTCGCGCCAGTCCTCGGCAAGAACGGGGCCCGCGAAGACGAGCGTGGCTGTGCCCGCAAGGAGTGCTTTCTTCATCATCAGACTTTCTCCTGCTCAATAGTTGGCCAGTTGCATTTCCGAGGTGCTTCAGGCCACCTCGAGAACCTTCTTCTCCTCGGTCTCGGGCGTGCCACCGTAGACCGTGGAGAGACTCTCGCCCGTCAGTTCCGCCACACTGCCCTCGAACTCCAGACGGCCGTCCTTCAGTGCCACCACGTGGTCGGCATAGCTTCTGGCGAGTTCAAGGCTGTGCAGGTTGCAGAGCACCGTTATGCCGTGTTCCCGGTTGATCCACTTCAGGGTGTCCATGACCACGCGTGTATTGTGCGGGTCTAGCGAGGCCACCGGTTCGTCGGCCAGAATGATGCGAGGGGATTGCATGAGGGCGCGGGCGATTGCCACGCGCTGCTGCTGGCCGCCGGACAGCCGCTCGGCGCGTTCCAGCGCCTTCTCGACCATGCCGAGATCGTCGAGAATGGAAGCGGCCCGCAGGCGTTCCTCGCGGGTATAGACACGCAGCAGGCGGCGAGCCTGGGGGATTTCGGTGCTGGCGCCAATCAGGACGTTGGTCAGCACGTCCAGGCGCGGGGATAGGTTGTAACTCTGAAAGATCATGGCCGCCTGCGCGCGCCAGCGGCGCAGGTCGGCACCTGACAGCTGCGTGATCTCCTGCTGGTCGAAGGCGATCGTGCCGGCTGAGGGTTCGATCAGGCGGTTGAGCAGACGCAGCAGGGTCGATTTCCCGGCGCCGGAGCGTCCGATGACGGCAACCATGTGGCCGTGCGGAATAGTCAGCGAGAGATCGTCCAGGGCCAGTGTTCCGGCGTATCTCTTCGTGAGGTTGCGAATCTGCAGCATGCTGTGTGCCCCCGAAGGGTCAGTGGGCGTCGAAAACGTATAGACAGCTAAACCAGGCAGATGACAGCACCGCGAAACCGCAATGAAGAAGAGGTGACACTTGTATGACCAGGAGAAGCAGTCTGGCGGGAACAGCCTTGTGTCTCAGACCGCGCCGCTGAACCCCAAGTCCGGGCTTTGGGCCGCGGCGGTCGTCGGTTCGATGGGCGCGAGGTTGCCCAGGAACAACTCGGCACAGGCGGCCCAGGAGTAGGTCAGCGCATGCGTTCGGCAGCGAGTCGGGGGAATGGCCAGCGCCTGGCGGATGGCGAAGCCAAGGTCCTCGCTGAGGACGCCAGCACCGGAGCCATCTATCACGTCCAGCGGACCGGGCACGGGAAAGGCCGCCACCGGCAGGCCGCTCGCGAGGGCCTCCAGCATGACCAGACCGAAGGTATCGGTCCGGCTGGGGAAGACGAAGACATCGGCCGCGGCATAGTGTCGGGCCAGGTCTTCATCTTGCTGGGCTCCGGCGAAACGAACCTGGGGGTAGCGCGTCCGCAAACCGGCAAGCTGAGGACCGTCGCCCACGACCACCTTCGTGCCCTGCTGCAGGTCCAGGGACAGGAAGGCCTCGATGTTCTTCTCCACGGCCACGCGTCCCACGCAGAGATAGATGGGCCGCGGCAGGCCCTCGAAGGGGTCGGGCCGGCCCTGGGCAGCTTCGGGGTGAAAAAACTCCGTATCCACGCCGCGCGTCCATTCCACGAGGTTGGCGAAGCCGCGTGCGCTCAACTCCTGCCGGATGCTGTCCGTGGACACCATGACCGCGCGAGACGGCCGATGGAAATGCCGCATGATGGCATAGCCCCAGGACAGCGGCACCGGCAGGCGGGCCGAAACGTATTCGGGAAAGCGTGTGGCGTAGCTGCTGGTGAACGGCAAGCCGCGCCGCAGGCAGTAACGGCGGGCGGCGAATCCCAGGAGACCTTCGGTGGCGATATGAATCGCCTCTGGCGCGAACGCCTCGATCCGGCGCACCAGTTGTCGGCCCGGCCGCACCACCAGGGGAATCTCCGGATAGCCGGGGCAGGGCAGGGACCGGAACCCCTCGGGGGAAATCACCTCGACCAGGTGGCCGCGGCTGTGCAGTTCCTCGCGGATGCGCGTGAAGGTACGGACCACGCCGTTGACCTGTGGCGCCCAGGCATCGGTGACGACGAGAATGCGCATCAGGCCGCCGCTCCCATCTGTTTCTTCTCGGCATCGGCGGCAGGGGGTGCGCCTTGGGGCAGCATCGCCAGGTTGCGCAGCGCGGCCCAGTGCAGAATCTCGAGTTCGCCGTCGAAGTGTTCCACCAGCGCGGTGCAGCTTTCCACCCAGTCCCCGTCATTGATGTAGAGGACGTCACCGATGGTGCGTATTTCGGCCTGGTGGATATGGCCGCAGACGATGCCATCCACCTTGCGCCGGCGTGCCTCCTCGGCCACGGACTCCTCGAAGCGGGCGATGTACTGCACCGCGTTCTTCACCCGGTGCTTCACATAGGCCGAGAGCGACCAGTAGCCGAAGCCCAGCCGGCGGCGCAGTAGGTTGAACCAAGTGTTGGCGGTGAGCACGACGCCATAGCCCCAATCTCCCACGAAGGCGAGCCACCTGGCACAGGCGACGATGCCGTCGAAGGCGTCGCCGTGCATCACCAGCAGGCGACGGCCGTCGGCCGTCTCATGGATGGTGTCGTGGCGGACCTCGACGCCACCGAAATGCTGGCCTGTATAGTCGCGCAACACTTCGTCGTGATTGCCCGGTACGTAGATCAGGCGGGTGCCCTTGCGCGCCTTGCGCAGGAGTTTCTGAACCACATCGTTGTGAGCCTGCGGCCAGTACCAGGAACGGCGCAGGCGCCAGCCATCGAAGATGTCGCCAACCAGGTAGATGGTCTCGGCCTCGGTATGCCGCAGGAAGTCGAGCAGATGCTCCGCCTTGCAGCCGCGCGTGCCGAGGTGGATGTCGGAAATGAAGATTGTCCGATAACGCAGAGAGGTCGTTTCATCCGTCATGACCATCCGCTCCAGTCAAGACTTGTGATCGAAAGGGGAATCTGATTTCTCTGAAGCCATAGCAAAATCTCTTGGAGTCCGTTAAGTAGAAAGATATTGTGTATTTGAAAATACATAATATATTCATATATATGTAATAATTATAGAAATATTTACTTGGAATCACGCTGTTGGATCCCCAAACCGGTATCACGAGCACCCTGACCCCCCGCTCCCGCCCGCTGCGCCTGGCGGTGATCTACAATCCGGCGGCCGGATTGCGTCAGCGCCGGACCTACGCGGCGATCGTCGAGCAGCTGCAGCTCGACGGCTGCGAAATCCTGGAGATGCCCACTCGCCATGCCGGGCATGGCGAGGAAATCGCCCGCCAGCTGACTCCAGACGCTTGCGACCGGGTGGTGGCCGCCGGCGGGGATGGAACGGTCAACGAGGTGGCCAATGGTCTGCTTGCGAACACCGCCGGCGGCCGTACCCTGCCCCTGGCACTGTTGCCCCTGGGCACGGCGAACGTGCTAGCGCGCGAACTCGGGGTGCTGAAGGGCAGGCAGGCGATCGCGACGTGCATCCGCGGCGGCAAGGTCCGGCCGGTGGCCGTGGGACGCGCCAACGGCCGGCATTTCCTGCTGATGGCCGGCGTGGGGTTCGACGCCCATGTGGTGGCCGGCATCAGCCCGGCCCTGAAACGCCGGGTGGGAAAGCTTGCTTATGTTGCGGAAACCTGCCGGCAGCTTTTCGTCTATCGGTTTCCGGGATTCCGCCTGGATGTCGATGGCCAGGAGGTCCATGCCTGCTCCGCCATCGTTGCCAATGCGCACTACTACGGCGGGCGATTCGTCGTCGCCCCCGAAGCGCTATTGGAGGCGCCCAGTCTTCAGGTCTGCCTGTTCACGCGCAGCGGCCGGCTGCACGCCATGAAGTACGCGGCGGCCCTGGTGCTGGGTCTGCTGCCGCGGCTTCCCGATATCAGATACCTGGAAGCACGGCGTATCCAGGTGCTTGGTCCCGGGGAAGATCCCGTACAGGGGGATGGCGATATCCTTGCCGCCCTGCCCTGCGACATCGTCGTGCTTCCCGATGCCCTCAACCTGATCTTTCCCGACTGACGCGCCCGGTTGTGCAGCGCAAAAAGGACGGCCGCGGTCGCTTCTGCGATACCTTTTCCTGCAACTTGCGATATGTTTCGTTTGTCCTGGCTATTGCGGCCAGGATTCCCCAAAATTTGGCTTGTTTCCCGGTCGCTATCATGGTCAGCGCTCTGACTCCCCTATTCGCGCTTCTACTATCCGTTGCTCTGCTGTTGCTGGGGAACGGACTGCTGGGCACGTTGCTGCCCGTGCGGGCGCAGTTCGAGAACTTCACCGATGTCATGATCGGTGGTCTGGGTTCGTCGTATTTCCTTGGCTTCGGCCTGGGCTGCGTGCTGGGGCCCTACCTGATCCGCCGGGCGGGTCACATCCGGACCTTTGCGGCGCTGGCCGCGGTGGTGGCCTCGATACCGCTGCTTCACACCATGTTTCCCAGCCCGTGGATCTGGGTGGCCCTGCGTGTTATCGCGGGACTTTGCCTGGCCGGCCTCTACACGACGATCGAGAGCTGGCTGAATCAGGGCTCCACCAACGAGACGCGCGGGCGCATCCTGTCCATCTACATCATGGTCAACCTGGCCGCCGTGACGGCCGGGCAGTTCCTGTTGAACCTTGATTCGCCGCTGAGTTTCAGGCTGTTTGCGCTGATTACCGTCGTAATGGCGCTTTCCGTCGTGCCCGTTGCCCTGACCCGGACGATTGCGCCGACACCGCCGTCCACCATCAATCTGCGGCTGCTGCGCCTCTACCGGCTTTCACCGGTCGGCATGATCGGTGCTCTGCTGGTGGGTGCCAGCAACGGCATCTTCTGGGGAGTCGCCCCGGCCTATATAAGCGGCTTGGGCAAGGATACGGCGACGGTTGCCAATTTCATGGCCCTGGCGGTCATTTCCGGCGCGATCGCCCAGTGGCCCCTGGGCCGGCTGTCAGATTTCATCGATCGCCGCTGGGTCCTGGTGATCGGCTGCATCGGAACCACCATCGGCAGCGTCGGTCTCTGGCTGTTCGGGCAGTTCGAGCCCTGGCTGATGATCTTCGGGGCGCTGTTCGGCGCCATGGCCCTGTCCATGTACGCGCTCTGCGTGGCGCACACCAACGACTACGTCGATGCGGCGGATTCGGTGGAGACCTCCAGCAGCCTGCTTCTGACTTTTGCCGTGGGGGCGGTCATCGGACCGCTCGTCGGCTCGTACGTCATGTCGCAGGTCGGCCCGGGCGGGCTGTTCCTGACCGCGGGCAGTTTCGCCCTGATGCTGGCCTCCTTCACCGTCTATCGCATCCGCATGAAGGCGCCGGTGCCGGCCGACGAGCGCGAGAACTTCGTCTACATGGAGCCCCAGACCAGTGCCGCGGTTTTCGAACTGGACCCCCGCAGCGACTACACGGGTGACTCCACGGGCGCCGGCACTGTCTCCGGGGCCGAGGACCGGGAGAGGCATGACCATACGAGCGACGATCCCCAGGGCTATGGAGCGGTAGCCGCAAGTGGTCAGGCGCTTACCGCAACGGCCGAAGATCAGCCACAGGTCAAGGCACCGTCACTGGGAGACGACCTCTCTGGTGAAGACCCGGATCAGCCGGATTCCCCGCCGTCCGAGGGGGACCCGGTCCTCAAGGTCTGAAGGCTGTCAGCTGCGCGGGGCGTACTTGGCCAGGATGCGCTGCAGGGTTCGGCGGTGCATGCGCAGGCGTCGTGCGGTTTCCGAGACGTTTCGGTCGCACTGCTCGTAGACCCGCTGGATGTGTTCCCAGCGCACCCGGTCGGCGGACATGGGCTGTTCCGGCGGCGGCGGCAGGCTGCCTTCGCGCGCCAGAAGGGCGGTTTCGATCTGATCGGCGTCGGCCGGCTTGGGCAGGTAGTCGGTAGCGCCTGCCTTCACGGCCGCCACTGCCGTGGCAATGTTGCCGTAGCCGGTGAGCACGATGATGCGCGTATCGCTGCGTGCGGCGCGCAAGGTTTCCACCACGTCCAGCCCACTGCCGTCGCCCAGGCGCAGGTCGACCACGGCATAGGCCGGCGGGCGGGCACGGGCCGTCTCGATGCCTTCACCGACGCTGCCGGCCGTTTCCACGACAAAGCCGCGCCGGTCCATGGCGCGGGCCAGTCGCTGGCAGAACCGCTCGTCGTCGTCGACGATGAGAAGCCGCTTGTCGGCGCCGCTCTGGGCGGGGGTACTATGGCTGCTCTGTTCGGGTGGCATTCCGGTGTCCTCTGCTGCCCCTATATAATGGTGCGCGGCCAGGTAATCGCAACCCTGGCCCCGCCTTCGGCGCGATTGTTGAAGGAAACGTCCGCACCCAGGCGCGAGAGCAGCGTGCGCGCAATGAAGATGCCCAGGCCCATGTGCTCACCGTCGGCGCGCTCGTCTCGCCCGCTGGTGGAAACATAGGGATCTCCCAGGTCGCCGAGTATGGTTTCGTCGAACCCAGGACCGTCATCCTCGATGTGGATGCGGATTTCGGACTCGTCCCAGTCCAGGGCCACCGTGACCCGCTGGCGCGCGAACTGCAGCGCGTTCTGCAGCAGGGTGCCGAGGCCGTGCATCAGGCCCGGGTCACGCGGCAGGAAGGGCTGCTGGTCCGGGGAGAAGTCCGCATTCTCTGCCGGCTTCAGCTGGACATCAAAGACAAGATCATCGCGCAGGAAGGGTGCGGCGGCGGCCTCGATCAGGCCTGTGAGCGGCAGGCGATGATAGGGTGTGTTCTCGTCCTCGTCCGGCCGGCTGGCCAGTTCGCTGAGAATCCGGCGGCAGCGCTCGCTTTCCAGCCGCAGCAGTGAGGCATCCTCGCGCAGATGCGCCGTGTCGGGATTGTCGGCCGGCAGTTCACGCTCCAGTTCCTTGGCGACTACGGCAATGGTGGCAAGGGGACTGCCAAGCTCGTGGGCCGCCGCTGCGGCGAGGGCGCCCAGGGACGAGAGGCGTTGTTCGCGGGCCAGCGCAAGCTGGGAGGCGCCCAGGGCGTCGGCCATGCGCCGCGCCTCCAGCGCCAGCGAGGAGACGTAGGCGGCGATGAAAACCACGGCCAGGATCATGGCGATGAGGATGCCGGCGACATAGAGTGAGGGAAGGTAGAAATCCGGGTAGGGCCAGGGCAGCGGCAGATACCATATGGACAGGACTGTGATGCCCAGGATGGCCGCTACCGACAGCTTGATCGTGCTGCGCCGCGAGAGCGTGGCGGCCGAGACCACGACGGGCGCCAGGATCAGGATGGTGAAGGGATTCTGCAGCCCACCGGTAATGGCCAGCAGGGCGACCAACTGGATAAGGTCGCCGATGAGATAGAGTGAGGCCACGCCGTCGCCCAGCCAGACCGTGCCGCGGTGGCGCACGGCCGTCAGCAGGTTCATGAAGGCAAGCGCCCCGATGATCAGGGCAGCCGGAATAACGGGAACGTCGAAGCCCAGACCGGCCTGGACGACGAGAAGGGCCAGGGTCTGGCCCAGCACGGCGATCCAGCGGATGAAGATCAGGGTGCGCAGGCGTACGCGTCCGCCGGTCACCGTCATGCCGGAGAGCAGTTCCGTGCTTTCCTGCGGCATTCCGGAGGTGCGGGAGAGCTCGGTCTCCTCGTTCATGACCGGGCCCCGTAGCGCAGCAGGCTGCTGCCTTCCCGGCGCAACCAGACGCGGGGCGTTTTGATGTCGTCCTGAAGATTGGCGACCAGTTGCCAGAAGGCCCGGGAATGATCCAGGTGCACGAGATGCGCCACCTCGTGGGCCACGACGTAGTCGAAGACCTGTTCCGGTGCGAAGATCAGGCGCCAGGAGAAGCTGAGATTGCCATCGGACGAACAGCTGCCCCAGCGGCTGGTGGTGTCGCGCACGGAAACGCGCCCCAAGGGCCGTGCCTGAGGAGGCAGCTGCCCGCAGAGCCGGCGTGCCCGCTCGTTCAGCTGCTCGCGGGCGTGGCGATGCAGGAAATCCTCAACCCGGCGCGGCAGGTGTGCATGAGGTCCCGAGACGTTGAGGTATCCCTCTTCCATCCAGACGCCGCGACGGGCCTCGGGGCAGTGACGGATGCAGTGGGTCTGTCCGAGAATTGGCAGAGAGGTTCCGTCGGCGAAGGGGATGGGGCCGGGCAGGGCGGCCCGGCGTCGGGCGATCCAGCCGCTCTGGCTTTCCAGGAAGGCCACGACCTGGCGCTGCGTGACCCCATGCGGCACCGTGACCTGCAGGCTGCCGTCGCGCGGCGCCAAGCGCAGGGTGATGCGGCGCGCGCGTGCAGAGGTTCGCAGACGATAGGTGAACTGTTCCCCCGACAGCTCGATCTGACCGGTCTGCGACTCCGCTTTTCTCATGCCCGGGAAGGTATGCCAGGCAGAGCCTTCGGGCAACGACAACCAACGGCCCGAAGCCGCTGTTCCTTGGCGTCGGTTTCAGCTCCCTGCGGCGCCGGTTGCTTCGTCGCGCAGCAAGCGGCGCTTGCGGGCCACCCCCCAGCGATAGCCGCCTGGGTCGCCGTCGCTACGCAGCACGCGGTGGCAGGGGATCACCAGCGAAACGGGATTGCTGCCGCAGGCCCGTCCGACGGCGCGCTGCGCCCTGGGCAGGCCCAGACGCTCGGCGATCTCGGCATAGCTGCGCGTCTCGCCATAGGGAATGGCCACCAGCTCGTTCCAGACGCGACGCTGGAAGGCCGTGGCCCGGATGTCCAGCGGCAGGTCGAAGTGCGGCACCTGGCCCGCGAGATAGGCCAGCAGTTCCGCCAGCGGCTCCTCCACCGCATCCTGGTCGCGGCGCAGTTCAGCCGCCGCCGGGAAGTCGTTGCGCAGCTCGGCCTCCAGGGTGTCCGGGTCGTCGCCCAAGGCAATGAAGCACAGCCCGTGCTCCGTGGCGGCAACAAGCAATTGTCCCAGCGGCGAGTCCGCCAGGCCGTAGACGATCCGGGCATTGCGCCCGCCCCGGGCATAGGTCGCCGGAGTCATGCCGAGCGCGTCGTCCGCGCCTTCGTAGAGCCGGCTGGAGGATCCATAACCCGCTTCATAGAGGGCGCGCGTGACGTTGCCGCTGCGCCGCAGTTCGCCGCGCAGGCGCCCCTCGCGCAGGGCCTGGGCGTAGTCGCGCGGCGTGATGCCGGTGACACGCTTGAACAGCCGGTGCGTGGCCCAGGGGCTGAGCCCCGCTGTCCGGGCCAGCTCCTGCAGCGGGACGGGCACACCTTCCGCCGCTTCCAGCTGGGCGCAGAGCCGCTCCACCTGCTCCACCGCCCGGGACTCCTGCTCCGGACGGTCCTGTTGCGGTGTTGTCTGAACTGTCTGCATGGGTCTGCTCTCATCCTTCGCATTGGACCTGGTAAAGGAGGGCCATTCCTCGGCTTCACCGGATGTCCTGCCTGTTTCGCCCTACCATAACCCTGTGCGTGGCGGCCGGCTATCCGATGCTTGCAGGCGGCATTTGCGGCTGAGCTGGAATGCCCAGCGATGGCTTGACCCGCCCGGGCATTCGCGGAATTCTTTGAGAACGAATGTACTCTCCCGCGAGCGGCCGCGCGGCTGCTCGCGCCCATGAAAGAGGTTTTTCATGACTGCCCTTCCTCCTTTCCACCTCGCCTTTCCCGTGGCCGACCTTGAGCAAACACGACAGTTCTATGTGGATCTGCTCGGCTGTTCGGTGGGTCGGGAATCGGATCGCTGGATCGACTTCAATTTCTACGGTCACCAGATCACCGCTCATCTGCAGCCTGAGGAAACCACGGCCGTGCGTGCCAGCGAGGTGGACGGCAAGGCGGTGCCCGTGCGGCACTTCGGTGCCATCCTCGAGTGGGACAGCTGGCACGACCTGGCCGAGCAGCTCAAGGACGCCGGCATCGAGTTCGTGATCGATCCGCACGTGCGCTTTCCCGGCGAGGTGGGCGAACAGGCCACCATGTTCTTCAAGGATCCCAGTGGAAATGCCCTGGAGTTCAAGTCCTTCCGGGACATGAGCCAGGTTTTTGCGCACTGACCAGACAGCTGGTAGGTTGCCAGCCGATGGGCGGGGCAGCCGGGTTGCTCACGTTGCCTGCGGATTAAGGGAATCTGAACCCCGGCTGTGAGATCTCGGCATCACATCGCCTGAGTCAGGGCGTATCGCTGACGGGATGTAGATGACAAGAGGGGGATTTCAGGACATGGACTCCGACGAACAGGCCATTGAAACCACGATGGGAAAGCTGCTCGAGGGCTTTCGCCGCCGTGATGCCGATATCCTGACGGACGTGTACAGCGAGGATGCGGACTGGACAAACGCCTTCGGACGGACGCTGAAGGGCCGGGATGCCATCGTCGACTACCTGCGGGAACTCTTCGCCGACCCGAACTTCTCGGACGGCGAGATGCAGGGTGCGCCCCAGGTCGAGGCCCGGCAGATCAGCGAGAACGTGGTCCTGATCAAGACCCATATGGAAATTTCCGGCCAGAAGACGGTCGAGGGCGATACGCTGCCGACCCGGCGCAACCACTCCCTGAAGGTCCTGCGGCGGCAGAACGATAACAGCTGGCAGATCATCTCCGAGATCTATATGGATGCTCGCGACGAGGTCACCCACCGGCATTGAGTGCGGGCGGCAGCCGGGCTATGAGGGATTGCGTCATCACGCCCCTTGTCTGAGGAAATGCCATGAGATGGGCAGCAGCAGCGACGCTTGCCTGGATGAAAGTGCTGCCCGGTCTGGTCCTGCTGCTCTGGTTCCTGAGTGCGGCGGCGGCCCTCACCGAGGCCGTCCTGCCCACGAGAATCGCCGGAGGCCTGGCCCTGCTGATTTCCATCGGGGCAGTCCTGAACCACAGTGGTTTTTCGCGCTGGATCGCGGTGCTGCTCGGCGGCGGCGGAGCGATCGTCGCCTTCTATCGGGATGACTGGCCCGCCCTTCTGGACGGTCTTGGCCGCGCGGCGACGTTCGCGGCCTTCCTGGGGTGCCTCTATGCGCTTCGCAGTTTCGTCCAGACGGCTCCGCAGCTCAGGGAGGTCCAGGATGCCTTCGTGGCGTTTCGCCCGGTCTCGCGGCGCGGCGCCGTGCAGTTCCTGGGCTTCCTGTTTTCCGTACCCCTCGCCGTCGGCACCGTCAGCGTCGTCGCGCCGCTGATTTCCCGGCAGAAGGACCAGGCCGTACGCGAGGAAACCGCAAGCTGGGCCCTGCGGGGCATGGGGTTGGCGGTACTGTTCTCGCCGTTCACCGTGGCCATGGGCGTGGTGACCTCATCCCTGGGTGAGCGACTGCCCTTCGGCGTGCTGCTGGGCAGCGGCTTCGCCCTGGCCGTCCTGCTGATGGCCTTTCCCCACGTCCTGGGGATATGCCGCATTCCCCGCCGCCTCCCCAGGCGGTTCTGGGAGGCTCTGGCCCGGGTGCTCTTTCCCGTCCTGATCCTGATCGCAGCCAACCTGAGCCTGGTGTTTCTCTTCGGCTTCACGCCGCCGCAGGCGACGATCCTGCTTGTGCCACCGCTGGGCGCGGCTCTGGCCTTGTATCGTGGGAAAGCGGTCCGCCGCCAGATGACGAGCATCACGCTGGATGCCTGGCGCCGTTTCGACAGCGAGGTGGGAATCTTCGTCGGCGCCCTGGTGTTCGCAAGTGTGATCACCCGTGTCCCGGAGATCTCGGAGGTTGTCGGGCAGACGGTGGAGATGTTCGGACCCGGTGCCCTGATCGCGATCGCCATGGTGGGGATTGCCGTACCGACGGCCCTCGGCCTGCACATGGTGGTGACGGTGACAATCCTGCTGACAGTGTTTGCACCGGCCATGCCTGATGTCCTGCACCTGGTGCTGCTGGGGCTGTCGGGCCTGATCGGCTGGGCGTTCGGGGCGATGGCCGCCCTGGGCTCCATCGGCTTCCTGGCAGCGACCCGCATCTTCGATGTGTCGGCCAGAAGACTGGCGCTGGGCAGCAACCTTCGATTCATGACGGTCGTCATGCTGCTGCTGATCGTCGTGTCCATCGGCATCGGATGAGGAATACGGACCTGCGAAGCCCCTACTTACCGGCACGAACGCCTGAGATGGACCTCTCCGGTCAAATTGCTCATGATCGGGCAGGGCTCTTCTCGGGGCTCTTCTGCCGCCGCAGCGCATTCCGCGCGAACAACAAAACGACAGGAGTTCGGACATGACGATCCCCCTACCCGAAACGGCCCTCGTCACCGGCGCCACCGCCGGGATCGGCGAGGCGACTGCGGCTGCACTTTGCGAAGCGGGTACGCATGTGCTGGCGTTGGGGCGGCGCCGCGAGCGGCTCGAGTCACTGGTGCAGCGCTATCCGGACAGCCTGACGCCGGTCGAACTCGACCTCGGCGCGCGATCGCAGACACACGACGCACTTTCCCAGCTGGCCGAGGCACATCCGAACCTGGACCTGCTGGTGGCCAATGCCGGCCTGGCGCTGGGCCGCGGTGCGGCGCAGGATGCGCCCTTCGAGGACTGGGAGCGCATGGTGGACGTCAACGTTCACGGGTTGATGGCCACGGTTCATGCCTTCCTGCCGAAGATGGTGGCACGCGGCAAGGGCGACATCATCCTGGTGGGCTCGACCGCCGGCGAATACCCCTATCCCGGCGGCCACGTCTATGGTGCCACGAAATCCTTCGTGCGCCAGCTGGGCAGCAACCTGCGCGCCGATCTCCTGGGTACTGGCGTGCGTGTGACGGTGCTGGAGCCCGGGATGACGCAAACGGAGTTTTCCGAGGTGCGCTTCAAGGGGGATCGGCAGACGGCCGAGGCCGTCTACCAGGGCACACGTCCGCTGTTGGCGGAGGACCTGGCGGAGACCATCGTCTGGCTAGCCAGCCGGCCGGCGCATGTCAGCGTAACGCGCCTGCAGATGATGCCCACCGACCAGGCGCCCGGCCCGCTGCGCATTCATCGCGAGGAGTAGGCAACGCGCGCACGGCCAGCGCTCCGGTCTGGGCGGCTCCGACAGGAAAGGCTTGCCTGTGCAGCCGCTTGTGCCGTACGCCTTCGGCTTGGCAGGGACCAATTCAGGGGGATTTGAGGTGCGGCCGAGAACGAAGGGTCTTTCCTGCAAAGCCAGGACCACAGGCGGACTTTCCATGGCTACGATTGGCGGGCGCCGCCGCAAGGCCTCTCTTTATGCAGGAGAGGCGTAACCGGCCATGGAGTTGTTCTCGACCTTCTTTGCCGGGCTCGGCCTGCTGTTCATCGGCATCCACTTCATCGCCGACAACCTCAAGCGCCTGACAGGGCGCAACTTCCGGCGCCGCGTGACGGCGGCGACACGCAGTCACGCATCGGCCGCGGCCGTGGGCGTGCTGGCCGGCGGCCTGACCCAGAGCAGCAACGCGGTGACACTGATCGCCATCAGCATGATCCAGGCCGGTCTGACGGGCGTGAGCGCCGCCATGCCGCTGGTAGCCTGGTCGAACGTGGGCACCGCCGGGCTGGTCCTGCTTTCGGCCGTGGACCTGCGGGTCATGGTGCTCTTCCTGCTGGGCCTGGTCGGCATGGCCTATTACTTCAACATCGACCGGTCGCAGAAATATCGCCATGTGGCCGGGGCCCTGCTGGGTATCGGGCTCCTGTTCTTCGGGCTGCAGCTCATGAAGGAAGGGGCGGCGCCGCTGAGGGATATGGAGTGGGTCGTGCACCTGCTGCAGGTCACGGCCCGCTTCGATCTTCTGGAGTTCATCACCGGCCTGCTCTTCGCCCTGCTGCTGCAGTCCTCGGCCACGGTCACCATCATTGCCGTCTCCATGGTCTCCCTGGGCATCCTGACCTTCGACCAGACCATCCTGCTGGTCCTGGGCGCCGGGCTGGGCTCGGGCATCGGCGTCGGCCTGACCGCCTACGGCATGGAGGGAACGGCGCGCCAACTGGCACTGTCCCAGGTCTTCTTCAAGCTGCTGGGCACGCTGTTCATCCTGGCGCTGTTCTACCTCGAGATGTACACGGAGCTGCCCCTGCTGCGCGCGGGAGTCGGCGAGTTGGTGCCCGAGATCGGCATGCAGGTCGCCCTCGTCTTCCTGGCTGTGCAGGTGTCCGGCGCCCTGCTGGGGTCGCTGTTCCAGACCCCGCTGGAACGGTTCTGTGCCCGCCTCTCGCCGGTGTCCCTGCATGAGGAGCTTGCCCGACCCCGCTTCATCTATGAACAGGCGCTGGAGGATCCGGAAAGCGCCCTCGTTCTGGTGGAACGTGAGCAGCGGGCCCTGTTGGGCCGCTTTCCGGCCCTGCTCCCCGTCGAGGGAGGGCAGGCTCCGTCCCCGGCCGAGGCCAAGCGGACCCTGGAGGCCTCGCGCAGCCTGAGTGGCGAGATCGATCATTTCCTGACCGATCTGCTGGAGCGCAATATCGGCGGCCAGGCCCTCGAGAGCGCCATGACCCTGCAGAACCGCAACATGCTGCTTTCCGGGCTCTGCGACACACTGGAGACCTTCCTGACGGCGCTGGAAACCCTTGTCGCACCCGAGAGATACGGGCTCTCCGGCCCGGCTGCGACGTCCCCTGACGAGGAGGCCAAGAGGGCCGGGCTGGCCGATACCCTGATCGAGGTCGCCCACCTGATGCTGGTAACGGTGCACGACCTTATGGCGGATGGTGATCCCATGGACCGCAGCCTCCTGCACAGCATGACCAGCGATCATTCGGAAACCATGGAGGGTATACGGCGCACCCTGCTGCGCCAGGAAGAAGCGATGGAGCAGAGCGAGCGCGAAACCCTCTTTGAGGCAACCCGGACGTTCGAACAGCTGGTCTGGCTAATCCGCCGTTATTCCGCCTCCGTCTCTCCAGAGGAGGTGAGTGCGCATGCCTAGACAGGCGGACAGCGGTCTTGCCGGCCTCTGCGGCGGAGACTACCGTGAGGCGTCGGGCTGTCGGGGGCGTCAGGCGTCATGATTCGTCGCATCCTACCTTTCTTCCTGCTGATCGTGGCCCTCAGTCTCGCACTGGGGGTCTACATGAGCTACGAGGCCGTGCGCAGCTCTTTCCTCGGCACCCTTTCGGAGCGCATGGAGACCGTCGCCGAACAGATTGCGACCTCCATTCGCAGCAGCCAGTCCTTTGGCATTGCCCTGGAGGAGCAGGAGACCCTGCCGGCGCTCCTGCGGCGCGAGGGCGTCGGCGTGCGCTACCTGCAGCAGATCGATGTTCTCGGTGCCGGCGGCGAGGTGCTCTACAGCAGCCGTGAGGCCAGGGTAGGAGACGCAGCGGAGCCCGATGAACGGTGGAGTGTGACCAGCGAGCTTTCGAACGACCTGGGCGAGACGATCGGCAGCGTCGTGGTGTGGATGGACAGGGAGGCAGCCCAGTCGACCATTCGGGCGCTGGCGCTGGACCTGCTGCTGCACAGCCTGCCGTTCATTCTGGGTGCGCTTGTGCTGGCCACTCTTGGACTCCTGTTCATCCTGCATGCCCTGCGGCGCCGGGCCGAGCGTCTGGCGCCGCCCTCCGAGCCCCTGCGCGCGGCCCGCCCGCAGGTCGAGGAGCTGGAGGACGTCCATCGCCGCGCCGCCGAGGAACTGGGTAGCGGACGGGCCTGACGCATGACGGGACTGTCGAGACTGCGTGTTCAGGGCCCCGGGATCCGTGCCCAGATCGCCGTTTTGCTGGTGGCGGTGCTGGCCCTGGGATACACGACGATCACGCTGGTCTCGGTCCAGCTGGGCGAACGCCTGCTGCTGCCCGAGGTCGAGCAGAGTGCCGAAATCACGGCCCAATCCCTCTCGCGGCAGGTGGAAAATGCCCTGGAGCTCGGCATTCCCTTGCGCGAACTGGTCGGCGTGGAAGAGGTGTTCCGCGAACGCCTCGAGGACAGCAAGGCCTTCGCCGGGATCACCCTGCGATCGACAGATGAGGGCAGCCCCTTCGAACTCGGTACGGGCCGGGTCGAAACCTTCGAGACGGCCGCCAGTGCTCCGGTGAGGCTGGAGGGCGAACAGCTGGCCGAGATCCTGGTTACAGTGGACGAGGCCTTCGCCCAGCGCCTGATACGGGATCTCTGGATCAATCTGGGAATCATCCTGCTGATCACCGTCCTGGTCGGTCTCGAGCTCTACAGCCTGATCTTCGGACGGCGCATGGCGGCCAGCCTGGACGGGCTGGAAAGTCGACTGCAGGCGTTGGCCCGTGGCGACCTGAGGCCGCATCCGCCGGTGCCGGGGGAGGACGAAAGCGACCGCGGCACGCCGGGCTATTTCGTCTCGCGCATCGATGCGGAGCTTGCCCGGCTGCATCATCGCCACAGGGAACTGCGCCAGCGCATTCGCCAGGACAGCCAGGTCGCCGCGCGCCTCAACCGTCTGGCGGAGAGTTTCGGGCTGGGCGCTCGCCTCGAGGCCGGGGCCGACCGGGCCCAGGCGCTGCGGCCACCCCTGTTCCTGTTCATGTTCGCCCACGAGATGACGCGGCCCTTCCTGCCCGCCCATGTGGAGCACCTGGCGGTGGGGCTGGACTGGATCTCGCCGCAGTTCGCCGTCAGCCTGACCCTCGGCCTCTTCATGGCGGTGGTTGCCGTCCTGCAGATTCCGCTCTCCCTGCTGACAGCGCGCTGGGGACGCAAGCCTTCCTTCCTGCTCGGAGCGGCGGTGGCCGTGGTGGGCTACGGGCTAGGGGCGCTGGCGCCGGGATTCCTCAGCTTCTCGCTGGCCTATGCCCTGGTGGCCGTCGGGTTTGCCCTGGTCTTCGCGGCCTCCCAGGGCTTCATCATCGACCGCACGGAAGGTCGCTCGCGTACGCTTGGCATGACGGTGATGGTGGGGGCGATCATGGTGGCGGCCCTCTGTGGCCCGCCACTGGGCGGCCTGCTGTCGGACCGTCTCGGCGCCGTTTGGGCCTTCTGGGTGATCGCCTGTCTGACCTTGCTCAGTTTCTTGCTCTGTCATGTGGGCCTGCCGCGGGACGAGGGCAGGCAAGCGGCAGCAGACGCGCAACGTCCCAAGACGAGGGGGCGCTGGCGGCGCCTGCTCGGGGCGCCGGTCTACATGGCGCTGTTGATAGGTTGTGCCCTGCCGGCCAAGCTGGTGCTGAGTGCGCTGTGCTTCTATCTTGTACCCGTTCACCTGCTCTCGATCGGAGCCAGCGAGGCCGAGATCGGCCGGCTGCAGATGATCTATCCCGTGGCGACCGTCCTGCTGGTGCCCGTCTTCTCGCGTCTGGCCAGCCGCGGGAACCGGGCGCTGCCCTACGTGGTGGGCGGCCAGCTGCTGACGGGACTGGCGATGTTGTTCGTCCTCGGTGGGACGCAAGAGCTGGCCCTGGCGCTGGTGCTGCTGGTCTTCGGAATCGCCCAGGCCATGCTGATCACGCCCCAGGCCAGCCTTGTCGGTCAGCTGGTGAGCGCGGGCGGAGATCGGCTGGACGAGGATGCCGCCTATGGTCTCTACCGCCTGGTCGAACGCAGCGGAAGTGCCATCGGCCCGGTACTGGCCGGCCTGTTGCTCGTGACCTCGGGATTCGCGCCCACCGTGCTGGTTCTGGGGGCCATCTCCGCCGTGGGAGGCCTGGCATTCCTTGCAGTGCGCTTAATGTCTTCTTAAAAGGTTTTTTGTGTCACTGATAGACCCTATGCTACCAGCGCGCTTGCGATATCGGGACAGGACGCCGCGTCATCCAGGGAGAACCGCATGACTCGAGATGCGCATACGGGCCGGACTGACGTTCAGCTACGGGCCGGCTTCAGTCGGCGCCGGCTACTGGCCCTGGCGGGCGCCGGCGCTTGCAGCGCTCTGGTCGCGGGGTCGGGCCGGCCGCGCGCGCAATCCCAGGAGAGGCCGCACATCTACATGGTGACCTATCGCGGGGAGACCGAAGTAGAGCGCGGCTTCTTCGACTACCTGCAGGCTCAGGGCTTCGAGGCCGACTTCACCCGGCGCGATATCGATCGCGACAACAGCCGCCTGCCGGAGCTGGTGGAGGAAATCCAGGAGGTGCAGCCGGATCTGGTCTACACCTGGGGGACGACAGTGACGCTCGGCATCGCGGGGCGCTATGAGGATGATGCGCCGGAGGATCATATCCGCGACATTCCCGTGGTCTTCGCCCTGGTTTCGGCGCCGGTGCAGTCCGGCATCATCCCCGAGCGCGCGAAGCCGGGTCGCAACGTTACCGGTGCGATCCATGTGGTGCCGCCGGAAACCCAGTTGCGCGCCATGCAGGCCTATCGCGATTTCGATCGGCTGGGCGTGCTCTACAATCGCAACGAGGACAACTCGGTGGTGATCGTCGAGGACCTGGAGGAACTGGCCGACGAGATGGGGTTCACGCTGCTGGCCCAACCGTTTGCCGAGGATGACCAGGGACGCCCCACGGCCGAGGGCGTCGAGGACCTGGTTGTCGGCCTGAAGGAGCAGGGGGCGGACTGGCTCTATTATCTGCCCGACACCTTTCTCGGCACGATCTACGATCGGGTGTCGCCGGCGGCCCTGGATGCCGGGTTGCCGACCTTCGGGGCGGCGGAGCTGGCGGTGCGCGAGGGCGGCGCCCTGGTGGGCCTGGTCAGCCGCTATTATTCCGTGGGCCAGCTGGCGGCGTCCAAAGTCATCGGCGTTCTGCGCGACGGCGAGACGCCGGCCGAGATCCCCGCGGAAACGCTCAGCCGCTTCTCGCTGATCATCAACATGGAGGTGGCCAAGGAGCTGGAGCTCTATCCGCCGCTGGCCATGCTGAACTACGCCGAGGTCCTGACATGAGCCCGGCGGCGCGCGCCCTGCAGGAGGAGGGACTGACCACGCGCAGGCTGGAGCCGGCGGATGTCGGCCAGGTGCTCGATCTCCATCGCCGCGCTCTGCAGCATATGGCCGATCCCCAGTGGGTGCGCCCGGAAGCGCCCGAGTTCTTCGACGAGGTCCTGGGTCCGGGCGGCAGCGGAATTGGCGCCTTCGATGCGGAGGGCGAGCTGGTAGCCTATGCCTTGCTGCAGACCCGCCTCGAGGAGGATGACCTGGCTCATCTCTTCTGGAGCGACGGGGGAACGGACATGGTGGCCAAGTTCTGCGGTTCCGCCGTGGCCCCTGAATGGCGTGGGCGCAGGCTGCAGCAGACGCTCAGTCTCGAACGTCTGGAGATGGCAGACTCACTGGGAATGCAGCGACTGTTCGCCACGGCGGCTCCGGGCAACGCGGCCAGTTGGGTCAGCCTGCTGAATGCCGGCATGCAGATTGGCGCACTGGGGCTCCGCTACGGAGGACGTCTGCGTTACACGCTGGTGCGCGACGAGCAGCTGCCGGACGAGGAGGCAGAACCGGCCCTGCGGGACCTGCAGGACCTGGAAGGCCAGAAGGAGTTGCTGGAACAAGGCTGGCGCGGTGTGACGCTCGCCACTCTGCCGGACGGCGGACGCCGGCTGGAGCTGCGGCCGTGTCGCTGATGGAGAACAGGCAGGAGAGCATGCGCACCGAGGCGGAGCAGGGCACTGCCCGTGCGGTCCTGCACATCGACCTGGATGCCCTTGCCCGGAACTACCGCCGCCTCTCGAATCTTGCTCGGTGCGAGGTCTCGGCGGTCGTCAAGCGGGATGCCTACGGCCTCGGCCTGGAGGCGGTGAGCACGACGCTCGCCGCTGCGGGGTGCCGGGCCTTCTGGGTGGCCGGGGTCGAGGAGGGGGAACGGCTGCGCGCCTGTCTGCCGTCGGACAGCCGGATCTTCGTCATGGACGGCCTGTTCGGGCATGCGCCCGAGCGATTCGCGCAGGCCGGACTGGTTCCCGTCATCGACCAGCCGGAGGAACTGGAACTCTGCGCCGGCGCGGCGCGGGGAAACGCAGCGCCCTTTCCTTTGGCGCTCAACCTCGATACCGGTCTGTCGCGGGCGGGAATGGACGAGGCGGCGTTCCGGCAGTTGGCGCAGAACAGCGCCTTCCTGGAAAACGTCTCCCTGGAATTGGTCATGACCATGCTCAGCGATTTCGAGCAGCCGGCCAATCCCGTCAACGCCCGGCAGCTCGCCCGCCTGAAGGCGCTGGCCGACCTGTTGCCCGTCGTGCCGTTGAGCGTCGCGACCTCGTCGTTCCTCTATCATGATGCCGGCTGGCACCTGGACCTGGCGCGAGTCGGCAGCGCCCTCTACGGCGTGCGCAGCGCCGCCTTGCCGGACTATAACTGCGAGCCGGTCATCTCGGTGGAGGCCCCTGTTCTCGCAGTGCGCGAGCTTGAGGCCGGCAGTGCCATTGGCTACGGTGGGCGCCGACTGGAGCGGGCGAAGCGTGCGGCGACGCTGGGCCTGGGCTACGCCGATGGCTTGCCCGAGCGCTTCACGCAGACCTGTCAGGCCTATGTCGCGGACAGGGCCCTGGATTTTCTGGGAAGCGACTCGATGACGCTCAGCACGCTGGATATTTCCACTCTTCCGCCGGGTAGGCTCCGGCGCGGGCAGGCGGTCGAGATTGTCGGGCCATATCAGGACGTGAACGCCGTCGGTCATGCGCTGGGCATCAATCCGAACCGTGTACTGAGCAGCTTCGGCGCGCGAGCGGCGCGGCGCTATCATCCGGCAGCGCCGCAAGGTGACGGAGGGGCGGAGTGGATATCAGGCTGACCAACGATCTGTCCGATCTCGACAGGCTGGCGGAGGAGGTGGGGGCTTTCTGCGCGACCGAGGGCATAGAGCAATCCGAAGCCCTGCAACTGAACCTCGTCCTGGAGGAGATTTTCACCAATATCGTCTCCTACGGCTATGAGGATGCGCGCGCGCACGAGATCGTGGTCACGCTGGAGTCCACGGACGGCGGGATTCGGGCCCAGGTGATCGATGACGCAAAGGCCTTCAATCCCCTGGAGGTCGACGCGGCAGATACCAGCAGTTCCGTGGAGGACCGCCAGATCGGCGGCCTGGGTCTCCATTTCCTGCGCAAAATGACCCGGGACCAGAGCTATTGGCGCAAGGGTGGCCGCAATCACCTGACGTTCGTAAAACCGGTCGAGACAGGCTGAAAGAGGAGGAATTCGTGGATATCAACGAGTACAGCAACAAGAACGTGCATGTCATGGCGGTCAGCGGACGGCTGGACAGCAATACCTCGAAGCAGTTCGAAGACGCGATCAGTGAACGCATGAAGGAACAGGCCGCCCTGGTGGTGGATCTGGAGCATGTGGACTATGTCAGCTCCGCCGGGCTCCGGGTCCTGCTGAAGGCGGCCAAGATCGCCAAGTCGAATGGTCACAACCTAGCCCTGGCGGGTTTGAAGCCTCAGGTCCAGGAGGTTTTCGACATCAGCGGATTCACCTCCATCTTCAACATCCACTCAAGCAGCAAGGCAGCCTGTGACGCCCTTCAGTAGGAGTCGTGATCCGCAAACGGGGGATTGGCGGTTCGTGATCGGGGGGGTGAACGGGTGCTCTACAATGCATTGAGGTGGCTGATCACGCGGCCCCAGGGGCAACCGCGTGAAAAGCCCGAGGAACTTCTCTACGGTTTCGAGGAGCGGCCGCCCCTCAATATCCTGCTGGTGATCGGTTTCCAACACACCCTCCTGGTCATGATGCTGCTGATCTATGCCGTCGTGGCCGCGCGCTCCACCGGCATGGATGCAGCGGGAACGATGGCGTTTGCCACCAGCACCCTGTTCGTGCTGGGGATCAGTGCAATCCTGATGGGGCTGCGCACGCGGCTGACCCCAGGTGTGCCGCTGATCAACATACCCAGTCCGGTCCAGCTGGCCACATACATCGCGACCGTCTCACTGTACGGTCTTGGCGCAGCAATGGGGGCGATCATTGTATCGAACCTCCTGCTGATCTTCCTGGTTCCCTACCTGCCGCGTCTGCGTGCCTATTTTCCACCCGAGGTCATTGGCGTGATTGTCCTTATGCTCGGGGTCGAGCTGATCTCCGCAGGGGTATCGCGCAGTGTGGGCCTGAGCAGCGGTACGGAGGTTTCCCTGGATGCCGTTCTGGTCGCGCTTGGCACACTGGCAGGCATCATTGTGGCCTCGGTCTGGGGATCCACGCGGTTGCGCATCATGGCGGTCCTGCTGGGTGCCGTGATCGGCGTAGGGCTGTCCGGGGTCCTGGGCTTTCTCGATTCCGACAGCCTGGCCAGAATTTCCGGGCAGTCCTTCTTTGCCGTTCCGTTGGTCGGCCTGGACCTGCCGATGCCGGAATTCGTGCCCATGGCCATCCTGCCTTATCTGCTTGTCGAGCTCATGGGGGCCATGGAGCAGATGGCAAGCAGCCTGACCATCGACAAGATCAGCAACAGGAAATGGCGCCGCGCGGACATGTTCCTGGTCTCGCGCTCGGCCCTGACCATCTTTGTCAGCAATATCCTGCACGGGGTCGCAGGCCTGACGTCCTGCTGTTCCTCCTCGGCCAACATAGGTCTGGCGCATGCCAGCGGCGTCATGTCACGTCACGTTGCCTTCGTTGCCGGGATCATGATGATGCTCATTGCCTTCCTGCCGGTGATTGCCGGCCTGGTGGTGCTGACGCCGGAGCCGGTCGTTGGCGGCATCCTGGTCTATACGGCGGCCTTCATGATCGTGGCCGGCATGGAGCTGATTCTCTCGCGCATGCTGGACATGAAGCGCAGTTTCACCGTGGGCCTGTCCATCGTCATCGGGTCATCCCTGCTGATCCTGCCGCATCTGGCGGACGAAGCGCCGGAATGGAGCCGAACGATCCTGGAGTCCGGCCTGATTGTGGGCTCGCTCTGTGCGGTCGGCCTGAATATCCTGTTCCGGATTGGCATCAAGAAGACGGCACGCATGGAGCTGAAAAGCGATCATCCCGGTGCGGAAATCACGGACTTCCTGGAGCATCACGGCAAGATCTGGGGCGCGCGAGAGGAAGTCATCCGACGGGCCGGCCTGGCCGTCGGGGAAGTCATCGAGATCCTGCAGGATGCCCAAGCCGTGAAGGGCCCGGTTACGCTGACCGTTCGTTTCGATGAAGTCGATGTCGTTTGTTCCCTGTCCTACCAGGGACAGGCGCTCACCCTGAGCCAGGGGGGGCAGGTAGACCTGGAAGCGCTCCTGGAGGATGAGGACGATTCGGCCCTGGAGGCCAGCATGATGCAGGTGTCCTCGACGATGATCACCCGACTGGCGGATCGGGTGCGGGCCTTTGAACGAAGGGGGACAGCAGGGGTTGTTCTGCACTTCGAACACTGAGGCCTGTCTGTACGTGCCGCTGTCCGGGCCGGTGAAGCGACCCTGCGACGGGAAGGGGTCGTGATGACAGCGATCCTGAAATGGGTGCTGACGCCGCCGCCGGAACCCGAGCGCGTCCAGCCGGAGGAAGTCATCTATCGCCTGAAGGACCGGCCGCCGGTGAAGGTCCTGCTCGCCGTTGCCGGCCAGCACAGTCTTCTGGTGTTGATGCTGATGGTCTATGCCCTGTTGGCCGCCGCGGCCCTGGGTCTGGGGTATGCTGAGACCATTTCCTACGTCAGCAGCAGCCTGTTGATCCTGGGGATCGGCACAGTGTTGCAGGGACTGCGCAGCCGCTTTACGCCCGGCGTGCCCCTGGTCAGCATTCTCAGTCCTGTGCCGCTTGCGACCTACGTCACGATTGTCAGTCTCCACGGCCTGGGGGCCGCGATGGGGGCGGTCATTGCCGCCAATCTGATCCTGATGCTCCTGGTTCCCTATCTGCCGCGCCTGCGTGCCTATTTTCCGCCCGAAGTCATCGGTGTCGTCATCCTGCTGCTGGGAATGGAACTGGTGTCCAGCGGCGTATCGCGCAGCGTCGGCCTGAATGAGGGGACCGGCGTCTCCGGCGCCCAGGCCCTTGTGGCAATCGGGACCCTGGTCGGCATTATCGCGGCCTCGGTCTGGGGGTCCATGCGCTTCCGCATCATGGCGGTGCTGATCGGGACCGTGATCGGCAGCCTGCTCAGCCTGTGGCTGGGCCTGTTCGACTTCCAGGCCCTGGAGCGACTGGAGGGCCAGCCTCTCCTGGCCCTGCCCTGGCAGAACATCAGTCTGCCGATGCCCGAATTCGTGCCCATGGCCATTCTGCCCTACCTGATCGTCGAGCTGTTCGGGGCCATGGACCAGGTGGCGGTCAGTCTGACCATCGACAAGCTGAACCACAAGAAATGGCGCCGCGCGGACATGAATCTGGTCTCGCGTTCGGTGATGACCAACTGTTTCCAGAACATGCTGTTGGGTGCCGCGGGCCTGATTTCGGGCGGTGCTTCCAGCGCACATGTCGGCCTGGCGCACGCCAGCGGGGTCATGTCGCGCTACGTGTCCCTCATGACGGGCGCCATCATGATGCTGCTGGCCTTCATTCCAGCGATTGCCACACTGGTTGTGCTGACACCCGAACCCGTGGTGGGCGGTATCCTGGTCTATACGGCCGCTTTCCTGATCGTGTCCGGGATGCAGCTGATCTTTTCACGCATGCTGGACATGAAGCGCAGCTTCACCGTCGGCCTGTCGATCGTGGTCGGCCTGTCGCTGTTGATCCTGCCACGTATTACCGAGCAGGCACCGGAGTGGAGCGAGACAATCGTGGGCTCTGCCTTGATGGTAGGGTCGCTTTGCGCGATCGGATTGAACCTGCTGTTCCGCATCGGAATCAAGAAGACGGCGAGCAGGGAACTGGAAAACGATCATCCCGGAGCGGAAATTGCGGAGTTCCTGGAGCATCACGGCAAGATCTGGGGCGCGCGGGAAGAGGTCATCCGGCGTGCCGGCCTGGCAATCGGTGAAGCCATGGAGACACTGCAGGGCGCAGAGCTTATCGAAGGGCCCGTGACTTTGACGGTTCGCTTCGATGAGGTCGACGTGGTCTGCGCCCTGTCCTATGAAGGCAGAAAGCTCGACCTGGGTCAGGGAGGGCAGGTGGATCTGGACGCGTTGCTGGAGGATGAGGACGATTCGGCCCTGGACGCCGGCATGATGCAGGTCTCCTCGATGATGATCACACGCCTAGCCGATCGCGTACGTGCGTTCGAGCGGAAGGGCCGCGCCAATCTGGTGCTGCAGTTCGAGCATTGAAGGACAAGATGGGGAACAGGGCAGGCATGATTCGATCCGGCCGGCACAGACGGACAAACGTCCCAAGGGGACCCGAGGAGCAGCATGCGACTTGAACTGCGCCAGGGACTTGTCCTCGTTCTGTCGGTGTTGCTGGGCTTGGCTGCAGTCTTCGCGGTAACCCAGACCCTGCTGTCCCGGGAAGCCCGCAGCCAGCAGGAAGCCCGGCTGGAGTTCCAGCTGGACAATCTGCGCGCCGACATCGAAGCCAACCTGCAGCTGGGCTTTCCCATCGACGAGATCACGCCGGCCCAGGACCTGATCGAGGAGGCCAAGCGCAACGACTCGACCCTGCTGGCCCTCGACATCTTCACGCCGGAGGGCACCTCGCTCTACAGCACGGATCGCGGCGTGATCGGCGAGCCGGTGCCGGAGGCCTGGCTGGCGGCCGCGGAGGGGGCCGGAGCGGAAGAACGCTGGACCTACAGCAGCCGCGGGGAAACCCTGCTGGGCCTGCCGATCCGCAACGACCTGGGGGAGACCGTGGCGCAGATCGTCAGCGTGACCTCGTCCCAGGAACTCGAAGCACGGGAATCCGGTCTGAAACAGGCGCTGATCCTGCACGGGCTCTGGATCGTGCCGCTGGCGCTGCTGCTGGCGGCAGCGCTTGCCGTGGTGCTGGCGCGCCGGGAGGGCGGCCGGTTCCACAGGGCGGCCGCCTGCCTGCGCGGCGAGAACAGCGGCGGGGACACTGCCACGCAACTGGAAGCGGGTGCGGTCGCTGCGCATCGGAATGGCACGCGGGTCGTGGAGCGCCTGGACGACGCCGGTCGGCGCCTGGAGGAGGTCGAGAATGGCCTTTGACAATCGGCTTCGCGACCATCTCTCCGGGCGCCTGGGGCGGCGACTCGTGGCGCCCCTGCTGGTCTTCCTGCTGGTGTTGCTGGCCAGTCTTCCGGTCGTCTGGCTGGGCCTGCAGCACATGGAACGGGAACTCGCCAGCGAACGCGAGGCGGCCCAGCGCGCCATGGGCGATGTCATGACGCGAGAGATCGGACGCGCCCTTTCCTATGGCGTGCCGCTGGAGGAAATTCCCGATCTCGAGAGTTATCTGGATGAAACCCGTGCGCGCCTGCCTGTGGTGGTGGCCGCCGAGGTCGCAAGCGACGGCGAGGTGCTGGCCCGCGCCGGCGATGCGCAGGCCCTGGAGAACGGCCGGGTAATGACCCTGACCCTGCAAGCCGAGAACGGTCGTGTAGCGGGGAGCCTGCGCCTGGCGCGCCAGCCGGGACAACTGGCCCAGGTTGTCGGGCCGCTCGGCCTGACGGCAGGGTTGGCCGCTGCGCTGGCCTCTCTGCTGGCGGCCCTGGGGTGCTGGCTGTTCGCCTGGCGCCCCTTGAGGGTTGCGGAAGCGGATCTGATTGCGGATATGGAACGCATTTCCTCTGGGGACTTCGCTCAGGACAGCCCCGCCCCCTCGGGCCTGCCGAGCGATCTGACGCTGGCGGCTCTGCAGGAGCTGAAGACCCATGTGAACACCCGCTGCTTCCTGGTGCGCCAGCAGGCGGCCGGCCTGCGCGCCATCGATTTCGATGAAAGCCTTTCGGCCCCGGTTTCGGCGATCATGACGCCGGTGGAAGAAGGCTGCCGCTTCCGTTCCGACTCGGTTTCGATGGGCGGCCTTTCCGCCGCAGGAGGCGGGTTCTGATGCTGTTGCGTACACGGATCTCGCTGATCTTCCTGCTCGGGCTGGTGATCCTGGCGCTGGGCCTGCTCCTGGCCTCCGATCTGCGGGAACGGGAGACGGAAGAGCGCTTCACCGAGGTGGCCGTAACGGGCCAGAAGGCCCTGTGGCAGCAGCTGGTAACCGGCGAAAGCACCGCTCTGGCCACCCTGGAGACGCCGATCCGGTCCGATCGGGGTCTGGCGCGAGCGGTTGAGGAAAGGGCGCGGGCCGCCATCGGCAGTGCCATGCGCCGGCTTGTTTCGGACAGCGAGCTTGCCCCGGACGTTCTGGAGATCACGAACGCCGATGGCGAGCTGGTCTATTCGAGCAGGACCGGGATCGACACGGCCCGGACCCTGGACCTGACGAGTCTGGCCGAAGTGGCTGACGGCACCTCGCTGAGTGGCCTCTGGCAGGATCGGGGAGACCGCTTCCTCGTGGTGCATGCCTTCCCGTTGCGCGCGCCGGCAGGCGGGGCGTCAGGGGATTCCCTGGTGGTCACGCTGGGCAGCGATGCCGGCTCCCTGCTCGAGTCCTTCTCCGAGGCCATGGAAGCGCCGGCCTACCTGGTGAACCCGCGCGGCCGCATGGTGGTGGGCAGCGCCCCTGAACTCTGGGAGCGGCTCGAGCCGAAACCGGCCCTGCGCAGCACCAGCATGGAAACGATGGAGGACGACGAGCGCCTCTATTCCGTGAGCGGAGTGCCGGTGCAGGACCTGAGCGAGGGCACGGCCGGGCTGTTGGTGACGATCCGCGACGCGACGGGTCCGCTGTCCCGGCTGCAGACGATCGACCGCGTCACCCTGGCGGCTGGCCTGGGCTTCCTGCTGCTGACGGCGCTGGGGCTGCATCTCTACCTGCGCAGCTCGTTCCGGCCGTTGGAACGGGCGATCGACACCCTCAATGCGCTGGGGCGTCAGGAGCAGCAATCCGGGGAGTCCGCGCCCCGCGGCGACGAGATCGATCGCATCGGCCTGGCCATCCGGCAGCTGCGGAGCAGTCTGCAGAGCCTGAGCGACCTGCGCCTGCAGCGCGAACGGCAGCGACGCCGGCAGGAGCGCCTGATCCGCACGCGCCTGCAGGACCTGGCCGGTGCACTGGACTCCGATGCGCGCGACGAGATCATGGGCCTTCTCGAGAGCGCGCAGCAGGCCGAGGGGGCCGAAGGGCTGGCCGACAGCGCCGCCAAGGATCATGACCTGGTCTTCCTGGCCAATGTCCTGCAGCTGCTCTCGCGGCGTGTGACGGAGCAGCACCAGCGCCTGAACGACCTGATCGCCGAACTGCGCGATGCACTGATCACCAAGACCAAGCTGGCCGGGATCCAGCAGGAACTGGATATCGCGCGGCAGGTGCAGCTGGCTCTGGTGCCCACGGATTTTCCCGTGCTCGCGGGGGCCGAGGTGCAGGGCGGCATGACACCGGCGAAGGAAGTGGGTGGCGACTTCTTCGATTTCTTCCAGCTGTCCGAGGACACCTATGCCCTGATGGTGGGGGACGTCTCCGGCAAGGGCGTGCCCGCCGCGCTGTTCATGGCGATCTCGCGCACCCTGCTGCGGGCCACCGCGCGCTACGAGCGCGACCCGGCCCGCTGCGTGAAGAGCGTCAACGACCTGCTGGCCAGCGAGAACGAGCAGATGCTCTTCGTGACCCTGTTCTACGGCATCTTCAACACGCGCACGGGTCGGCTCGACTACGTGAACGCGGGCCACAACCCGCCCCTGCTGGTGGGCAAGGAGGGTGCGGGACGCTACCTGCCCACGACCGGCGACATGGCCCTGGCGGTGATGGACGATGTGAGCTTCACGCACGAGTCCATCGAGGTCGGGCCGGGGGAGACGCTCTTCGTGTTCACGGACGGCATCACCGAGGCCTTCAACACGGACGAGGAGGCCTATGGCGAATCCCGGCTGCAGGCGGTGGCGGAACGTTTGCAATGTGAGAGCGGCGTCATCGAGTGGGTCGGTGGCGTGATGGAGGACCTTGAGAGCTTCGTCGGCGAGGCCGAGCAGTCCGACGACATCACCTACCTGGCGGTGCGCCGGCGGACGGAGGACTCCTGACGCGTCGTCTCAGCCGGGAAAGAATGCCGGGTGATAGCTGGCCGTTCCTCTGGGCACGGGACCGGCAAGCGGCAGCACAAGAAAGAAGTCGGGGGGAACCCCCTCCATCACGAGCTCCGGGTCGGACCGGAAGCCGAAACGGGCGTAGTAGCCGGGATCCCCCAACAGGACGCATCCGGCCCCGCCGTTTGCCTCGAGCCGTGCCAGGCCCGCGCGAACGAGCGCGGCACCAATGCCCTGTTCCTGACGGTCCGGCCGGACTGAGATTGGCCCCAGACCGAACCAACCCGTATCGGACGGCCCGATACGCACCGGCGAGAAGGCGATGTGTCCCACGAGATCATCGGCCTCTTCAGCAACGAGGGAGACGGCAAGGGCTCCCGCGCGGCGGAGTCCGGCAACGATGTCCGCCTCGTTCCCATCGGAATGCGCGGCGCCTTGGAACGCCTCCGTCACGAGCCGCGATATGGTCTCGACGTCATCGCGTCGCTCGTTCCGGATAATCATAGCTTCCTCTCTCGCCGTGCCCCTTATACGAGGCGCCCCCCCCCGGCGTCTGTTCCTGAGCTTCTTCCTTCGTGCCTTGCCCGCAGAAGGCGGGATTGGCATCTCTCGGTAAATCCCGGTTCAAGCATCTTGCACGATCAGTGTGTCATGTCAGCTATCCGGGCCGAGGTTTCTTGTGCCTGATGGCGAAGCCATTCGCAGAAATGGCGGATCTGAGGCCGGCGCAAAGCTTCCGGGCGAATATGCATGCGATAGGGCTCCGGGGCGGATAGGCTTTCCTTTACAGGAAATGGCAATTGGATCTTGTCCTCGGCGAGGTCGTGGAGCACAAATGACAGGTTGCAGATCAGCAGCCCGGCATTTGACCGGACCCCATTCAAGGCGTGGCGCATGTGCCAGTAACGCATGCCCCTGTTCGGGTCAGTGCTGCGATGGCCAAAAGTTGCGATCCATTCCGCCCAACCGGGACGGAATGAATGCCCTTCCCGCGAATGCAGATGCAACAAGGGGAAGCCGTCCAGCCGGGTCTCCGAGGGCGAATCCGCAATCCTGGCCGTGTTCTCTCGCGAGCCGACTGGCAACAGGCGGTCCGTGTAGAGAACCTCGTCAGTGTCGCTTTGCGTGTTTGCTTCGTTGGTATCAACGTGGATGTCCGCGGCCCCAAGCCGCAGAGGTACGTCGCCCTCCCCGTTGATACAGAACGAGATGTTGGGATTTCTTTCCCGGTACGCCGAAAGACGGGGCAACAGCCACAACTCGGCCCAGTCCGGATCCGCAACCATGTGGATTTCGGCAGAGCGCTGAAAATCGAGCGTCTCGCTTACACGTTCCATCGCCGCAAAGGCGGTCTGGAGATCGGGAAGCGCATGGTTCAGTTCTGCCGTCGGCGCAATCCGCGCTCGTCCGCGCAACAGCAGTTCTGTATCTAGATAGTCTTCAAGCGCACGGATACGCTGCCCCACCGCCGCTGGCGTGATGCCGAGCTCGTCACCCGCAGCCTTCAGCGACCCGGTGCGGATCGCCATCTCAACTGCCTGGAGAGCCTTGAGATGAGTGACACCGGACATGACGAAAGCGTACCTTTATCAGGAAAGGTAGTTAGCAAGTGTACAAAAGCCTTCCTTTCTTCGGCAAAAGAAAACTTGCGTCGCGCAGGCCGCATCAGGTTGGCACGATGCGGATTTAGCGAAGGGAAACTCCGATGAAGTATCTCAGACGCTATCTTGTCGAACGCGATATACCGGGAATCGGTGACATGTCGTTGACGGAACTTTGTGGCGCAGCACGCGCGGCGAACCAGGCGCTGGAATCGCTTGATGAAGCCATACAATGGCAACACAGCTACATCGCCGGCGATAAGGCGTTCTGTATCTATCTGGCGGAGAACGAAGACATAATCATACGCCATTCCGAGATAAGCGGCATTCCGCTATCTCGAATAGTCGAAATTCCCCAGATCATTGATCCGCTCACAGCGAACAATTGATACGGAAGACGCCTTGTGAGGGCGTCATGAATGCGACGGCAACCCGATACCACCACAGACCCTCCGGTCCGGAATTCCCGGTCGACTCTAGGGATCCCTGATCCCGGGCACGCGTTCCTGGCGACGGCAGGGCTTGGATGACCCAAGCCGCCTGCCGGATCAACTGGGGGTGAGCGCGCCGCGGTGTTATGGACCTGTGAAGGACCTCTCCCCCTCGAAGCCGAGTGAAAGGAGGTTGGACATGACAGCGATCAACGAAGATAAGCTCAATGAACTTGTCGGCCAGATGCTGACTGATCTTGGTGGGGCCTTCACAGTGCCCTTGGTGCGTATCGGCGACGAGCTTGGTCTCTACAAGGTATTGCATGAAGAAGGGGCGATGAATTCCCAAGAGCTTGCCGCGGCCACAGGCTGTTCCGAACGCTATTTGCGTGAATGGCTTTGTGGCCAGGCGGCGGCCAATTACCTGACCTATGACAGAGAGAGCGACAGGTTCTCGCTTTCACCTGAGCAGGCCATGATTTTCGCCGTGAAGGACAGTCCCGTCTATCTGATTGGGGCGTTCGACACGATGGCGGCAATGCTCGACAACCAACAGAAGGTGCAATCCGCATTTCGCAGTGGCGCAGGAGTTGGCTGGAGCGATCAGGCCAGCTGCCTTTTCTGCGCCGTGGCTCGCTTCTTCCGTCCGGGATATGTGAACAGTCTTGTCAATGACTGGCTGCCGTCACTGGATGGGGTTGTCGAAAAGCTGGAGCGTGGAGCCAGGGTTGCGGATGTGGGTTGCGGTCATGGGATCTCGACAATACTGATGGCCGAGGCTTTCCCGAATTCGACATTCGTGGGCTATGATTTCCATGAGAGTTCGATCGAAGCGGCTTCAGCTCATGCCCGGGAGCATGGCGTCACGGACAATACGCGCTTCGAAGTGGGACTGGCCAAGGATTTCTCTGAGTCGGATCTCGATCTCGTGACGTGTTTTGATTGCCTGCATGACATGGGGGATCCCCGGGGTGCGGCCGAGCACATCAAGAAGAGGCTGAAGCCCGACGGGACCTGGATGATTGTGGAGCCCTTGTCCGGCAACACTGTCGAGGAGAATCTGAATCCGGTCGGACGATTGTTCTACGCGGCTTCGACGATGATCTGCGTGCCGACATCTCTCGACCAGGAAGTTGGCGCCGCGCTTGGTGCCCAAGCCGGGGAGAAGCGATTGAGCGACGTGATAAAGGCTGGCGGGTTCGGCCAGGTGCGACGGGCCACTGAAGGCCCGTTCAACATGATCCTGGAGGCTACGCCATAAGCCGGCATGAGCCGGACAACAATGGCGGGATCACAGGCCAGAATGTTCCTTCGGAGTATTGTTCTCTGGCCTCCTCTTGTCCTCCACGTCCCACTTAACGGACGATAAGGAGAGAACCATGGTTCACCCGTTTGGAACATCCCGGGTGACCATGCCGTGGCTCAGCCTTTCTCGGGCGGGGTCGGCCAGAAGCTGCGCTGATGCAAGGCATGCAAGAGCCTGCGGGGGAGCCGCCCGTCGATGATAACTAGGCCCAGTGCGATCAATCCCATGCCCGCGAAATGCTGGGGCGCCAGGCGCTCGCTCAGGATGACGGCCCCCAGCAGGATCGCCGAGACCGGAATCAGGAAGGTGACCAGGGCCAGGTTTGTCGCGCCGGCCAGGGAGAGAATCCGGAAGTATAGGATGTAGGCGAGCGCCGTGGAGAGCAGCGCCAGCCTGAGGATCGAAAGCCAGACCTCCGGCGGTGGCATCGGCAGGGTGAAGGGCCGCTCGAGCACCAGCGCTAGAGGCACCAGCATCAGCGAGGAGAGAGTGACCTGGCCGGTTGCCGTCATGACGGGGTGAACGCCCAGGGTCTTGAAACGCCGTCCGAACACCGTGGCGAAGGCATAGGAGAGCGCCGCCGCAAGGACGGCCGCCTGGGCCAGTGCGGTGGCTTCGCGTCCCGTGAGAAGGGCGGGCCCGATCATCACGACGGTGCCGGTGAAGCCGACCACGACGCCGGCGAACTTTCGCAGGCTCATCCGTTCGTCCGCAAGGAAGAGGCCGGCCAGCACCACGGTGAACAGCGGTGTCGTGGCATTGAGGATGGAGGCCAGGCCCGAGGCGATCTGCACCTGTCCCCAGACGATCAGCGAGAAGGGAATGGCGTTGTTGATGAGCCCCATGACCAGGAAGGCGCGCCAGATTGCCGGGCTCCGGGGCACGCCGATGCCGCGCAGGAGGCAGAATCCCCACAGGGCCGTTGCGGCGAGACCGACGCGCAGGGCGACGATCGTCAGCGGCGGCAGGACTTTCACCGCCACGCCCACGAAGAAGAAAGAGCCGCCCCACAGCAGGGACAGGGCCAGCAGCAGGCCCCAGGCCTTCGGTGTCATCGGGTGATGTGTCATCCTGGCGTTCCGCTGTGCTGTGTTGCATGGTCGAAGGCAGGATAGCCCTTTGTGGCCTGCCCGCCTTCCCGTTCCTTGCGGCGGCGTCATTTCAATCGTTGCGCACTTTCCGTGCGCGGCTGCTTGATTGTCCTGCACGGCGCGCCAAATCCATGCGGATGGATGCAAGCAGACGACACCTCCTGAAGCTGGGCCTGGCGGCCGGGGCCCTATCGATACTGCCTGCCGGGCCTCGGCAGCATGTCCGTGCCCAGTCGACGGGCCTGGGGTCGGCCATCCAGGCGGCACGTGACTTCGAACGGCTGCACGGCCTGATCGTGGCGCAGGAGGGCCGGCCGCTGGTCGAGCAGGCCTTCCGCGGGCCGGCGCTGGAGCGGACGGTCAACGTCAAGTCGGTGGCCAAGACGGTGATCGCGGCGCTGGTAGGCGCGGCGATCCAGCGCGGTGTGCTGGCGGGACCGGAGCAGTCCATCGTGCCGCTGCTGGGCGAACTGGTGCCCGACGAGGCGGATCCGCGCCTGGAGCAGGTGACCATCGGCCACCTGCTGTCCATGCGCGCTGGACTGCAGCGCACCTCGGGGCAGCACTACGGACGCTGGGTGACCAGCCCGAACTGGGTGCGCCATGCGCTCACCCGGCCCTTCGAGGGCGAGCCGGGCGGCGAGATGCGCTATTCCACCGGCAACTCGCACCTGCTCTCCGCCATCCTGACGCGCGCCAGCGGGCGCAGCACGCTGGAGCTGGCCCGCTCCTGGCTGGGCCAGCCGCTCGACATCGCCATTCCCGCCTGGCAGCAGGATCCCCAAGGGATCTATTTCGGCGGCAACAACATGGCGCTGTCGCCGCGGGCGATGCTGCAGCTCGGCGAACTCTACCGCTTGGGCGGGCGCCTCGACGGCGAACGGGTCTTTGCGGAGTCCTGGGTCGAGACCTCCTGGCAGCGCCGGGGCCGTTCGCGCTGGACAGGGGATCGCTACGGCTACGGATGGTTCATTCGCCCCATGCAGGGACGCGAGGTCTATTACGCCTGGGGCTATGGCGGGCAGATGATCTATGTCTGTCCCGAGCTGGCCCTGACCGTGGTGATCACCTCGGACGTCACGCGCGTTTCGGGCGCCAGCGGTTATGTCCGGCAGCTGCACGGCCTTGTGGAGCGCGAGTTCCTGCCCGCCCTGACCAGCTGACGCGACTTTCAGAACGCTGAGATATACAGTCTGCCGTCCGTGGCAATCCGGGCCGACCCCTCGGCCGGAAGCATGGCGAGAGTGCTTTCCTCCAGCAGCAGTGCCGGGACCGGGCGATGGCCGAGCTCCCGGCCGACGATGCTGCCGAGCAGGAGGATGGCGTCCTTCTGCCCGAGAACGAGGCCGGCGGGAGCCTTTCCGCCGGCGATCAGTTCCAGCAGCACCGAGGAGGATGAGGACGAGCCGATGGGCCGCGGCAGGACTAGCAGCCGGCCGGCGATCTGCGCACCGCACTGGGGATGGCGCGCCGCGATGATCTCGCCGCTGGCCGGATCGACGCCGCCCCAGAAGCTGAGCGGTTCGGAGAGGATCAGGAGCGGTCCCTCGGCCTCGCCGGCAATGAGCACCTCGCCCGACACGTCCATGGCTCACGCGCTCCAGAGGGATTCGTCGCGCCGGACGCGGCCGCTCACAGCGCTTTCCACGCAGTCGGAGAGGCTGCCGTAGATCACGCCATAGCCGGTGTTGCCGGGCGCATAGTGCGCGAACTTGCCGGAGTTGGTCATCAGGACGCCGTCGAAGCCCTCCAGGATGGGCGTGACCACCACACAGGTGTCCGCCACGATGCGGATTCCCGCCGTCTCGAGGGACTGCAGAAGGCCCTCGGCCTGCAGCTGCTCGATCACGTGCCGACCCGTGCAGGCATAGAAGGGAACGCGGCTTTCCCGGCCGTCCAGAAGGTGCAGGAGCTGTTTGAATTCGGAATTCGAAAAATGCGGACTGCCCACGGCGATGGCATCCAGCTGCTGCGAGTCCACGGTCGAGAGGCTGTCCCGGGCGGCAAGCAGGTCCTCGGGCGTCGGGCGCAGGATGGCCTGCGGCGGCGCGCCGCCGAGTGCCATCTCGGCATCCGGCGCCTCGGGGGTCAGGCCGGCGGCATGGAACAGCGCCACCGAGCCGCTGGAGGCGGCCGCGGCGGCAAAGGCCTTCAGGCTGTCCTCGGACAGATCCGGCGGCAGGCCGTCGATGACGCCGATGGCCTCGCCCACCGCCCGGCCGTACCAGGCCCCGAGCACGGGATAGAAGACATCCAGGGCCTTCAGCGGGTCGGGTATGGCCGAGGTGTCGACCAGCAGCGTGGCCTTGCGGTTCTCGGCCAGGTGCAGGCCGGTGGCCGGCGCCCGACCGGTGATGGCGCAGCAGAGGTCGAGGAAATCGCCGTAACGGTTGCTGCGGGCACCGAGCACCGAGTTCACGAAGGCCACGGCATTGCTCTCGCCCCAGGCCACGTCTATGCCCGGGGCCGGGCGGTGGCCGGCCTGGTACGGGGCGCAGGTCCAGGTGGGCCGACAGCCCAGGGCCTCGTGGGCGCGCATGAGGCGCAGGGCCATGTCGCGTTCATGGGCATCGAGGCGGATCTGTTCGGGACGCATCAGGTCCAGGGCGCCGACGTTGAGGGTCGTCGGGACCGCGACCCGTGCGCCGCCCTCCACCAGCCTCTCGGCAAAGGCGACGCCGCTGTCGCCATGATAGAGGCAGCCGTCGATGTGGCTGGAGGCGATGGGAATGAGACGTTCGGCCCCCAGCAAACGGGCGCTTTCTGCCAGGATGCGCAGGGCCATGGCCGCCCCGGGCCCGTCACGACCGTCGGCGACGGCCTGTTCCTCGGCGCTCAGGGCGAGGGCCATGGCGCATACTCCTCAGGAGCCGGCCACTGTCATGCCGTCGACGCGCAGCGTGGGGGCGTCGATGCCATAGATCATCTTCAGATCGCTGGCCGGGGTCATGTTGGCGAACATGGTCTTCAGGTTGCCGGCGATGGTGGCCTCGCTGACCGGGTGGGTCAGCTTGCCGTCCTTGATCCAATAGCCGGAGGCACCGCGGCTGTAGTCGCCGGTGACGCCGTTGACGCCCATGCCGATCATCTCGGTGACGTAGAAGCCCTCCTCGATGTCGGCGATCATCTCTTCCGGAGACTGCCGGCCGGGTTCCAGGTAGACATTGCTGGGCGAGGGGCCCGGCGGCCCGGAGACGCCGCGACTGGCGTGGCCGGTCGGCTCCAGGTCCAGCTGGCGGGCCGAGGCCAGGTCCAGCAGCCAGGTGGTCAGGCGCCCGTCCTCGATCAGGTTCCGGGTCTTCGTCGGCAGGCCCTCACTGTCGAAGGGGCGCGAGCGCAGGCCGCGCTTGCGATGCGGATCGTCGATGACGCGAAGGCCCTCGGCGAACACCGGTTCGCCCATGCGGTCCTTCAGGAAGGAGGTGCCGCGGGCAATGGACGGCCCCGAGATGGCACCCAGGAAGTGGCGCAGCAGGCTGTTGGCGACGCGCGACTCGTAGACAATGGGCACCCGCCCGGTCTTCGGCTTGACCGGGTTCAGGCGGTTGACCGCGCGCTCTCCGGCGCGGCGTCCAACCACGGCGGGGTCCTCCAGGTCGCCGGCGAAGACCTTGCTGGAGAAGTCGTAGTCGCGCTGCATGTCCAGGCCCTCGCCGGCCAGGACGGATACGCCCACGGAATGGCTGGAGACGCGGTAGCTGCCGGTGAAGCCGTTGCTGGCGGCCAGCGACACGCGGGTCATGCCCCAGCCGGCCTCGGCGCCTTCGGAATTGGTGACCCCCTCGACGGAACGCGCCGCTTCCTCGCACAGACGGGCGCGCTCGATCAGGTCCTCGGGGCTGGGTTCCACGGGGTCGCAGGACTCCACGTCGGGAATCTCGCGGGTCAGCTGCTCCGGCTCGGCCAGGCCGCAGTAGGGATCCTCCGGAACCGCCCGGGCCATGGCCACGGCCCGCTCGACCAGCTCGTCCAGGGCCTTGGCGCCCAGATCGGTGGAGGAAACGATGGCCTGGCGCTTGCCGATGAAGACACGCAGGCCGACATCCTGGCTTTCCTCGCGCTCCAGCTGCTCTAGCTCGCCCATGCGCTGGGCATGGCTGAGGGCGGTGGACCGGGCGACCAGTGCATCGGCACTGTCGGCACCGGCGGTGCGGGCCTTGCGGATCAGGTCTTCGAGCAGTTCGGGATCTTGGGTTTCCGGGGTCATGTCCAGCCGTCGTTTGTGAAGAGTCAGGGCGAGCTGCCTATCACATGGGCGCGGCCACGCCAATGTGCCAGCCCTCACCCGGCCTGCCGGTCGAGTCCGTTCAGTTCATCTGCTGGGGCAGCCAAGTGGCGATTTCCGGGAAGACGACCACCAGCACCACCGAGAGCATCAGGATCAGGAAGAACGGCAAGGCGGCCAGCGCCACCTTGAAGATGTTACGGCCCGTCAGCCCCTGGAGGACGAAGAGGTTGAAGCCCACCGGCGGGGTGATCTGGCTCATCTCCACCACCAGCACCACGTAGATGCCGAACCAGATGCGGTCCAGACCCGCCGCGTCGATCATCGGCAGGATGACCGCGGTGGTCAGTACGACGATGGAAATGCCGTCCAGGAAACAGCCCAGCACCACGAAGAAGACCGTGAGCGCCGCGATCAGCGCGTAGGGCGAGAGATTCAGCGAGGCGATCCAGCTGGCCAGTTCGCGGGGAATGCCGGTGAAGCCCATGGCCACCGAGAGGAAGGCCGCCCCGGCCAGGATGAAGGCGATCATGCAGGAGGTGCGGGTCGCGCCCAGCAGACCGTCCAGGAAGGTCTTCCAGGTCAGGCTGCCGGAGAACCACGAGAGCAGCAGCGAGAAGAGCACGCCGAGCGAGGCCGCGTCCGTCGGGCTGGCCACCCCGAAGTAGATCGAGGCGATCACGCCGACAATGATCATCAGGACGGGGATCAGGCGGCGCGAGGCCTTCAGGCGCTCCCTGAGCGGGATGCGCGGTTCCGCAGGCGGTGTGCGGGACGGGTTGAGCGCCGACCACAGCATCACGTAGCCCATGAAGAGGCTGACCAGCATGATGCCGGGCAGGATGCCGGCAATGAACAGGCGCGAGATGGATTCCTCGATGGCCACGCCATAGACGATCAGGATGATCGAGGGCGGAATCAGCAGGCCCAGCGTGCCGGACCCGGCCAGGGTCCCGATCATCATCTGCTCGTCGTAGCCGCGCTTCTTCAATTCCGGCAGGGACATCTTGCCGATGGTGGCCGCCGTGGCGGCGGAGGAGCCGGAAACGGCGGCGAAGATGCTGCAGCCCAGGATGTTCACATGCATGAGCCGGCCCGGCAGGCGCGCCATCCAGGGGGATAGGCCGCCGAAAAGGTCCTCGGACAGGCGCGAGCGAAAGAGGATCTCGCCCATCCAGATGAACATGGGCAGGGCCGCCAGCGACCACTTCGTCGACGCGCTCCAGGCATTGGTGGCAAGCGCCTGTCCAACCGGCACCGAGGTGAAGAGCTCGATGGCGAGATAGCCGACCGCCAGCAGGGAGAAGGCAACCCAGACACCGCTGGCCAGCAGGCTCAGAAGGGCGATGACCAGAACGCCGGAGAGTATCAGCTGATCCATGGGGCCTGTCCTGAGCTAGCGATGCGTGAGGTCGGATGTCTCGTCCGACGTCTGGTCCAGCAGTCCCTCGGCATCGGCATAGCTGGGCCGCTGACCAAGGAGAACGCGCAGCGTTTCGTCAACGAGGGCCAGGGTCAGGATCACCAGACCGATCACCATCGATGTTTGGGGAATCCATAGCGGGACAGCGATCAAGCCGCTTGAGACATCGTTGAAGCGGTAGGAATCATGAACCAGGGAGGCCATCTGCAGCGTGAAGTAGCCAGACAGAACGGCGGCAACGGCGCAGCACCAGACCTCGACCCAGCGCCGCAGGCCTTCGGGCAGGTGCTGGACCACGAGGCTGACGCGAATGTGGCTGCCTTCCTTGAAGGTGTGGGCGAGCGCAAAGAAGGTGGCAGCCGCCAGGAAATAGCCGGAAAAGCGCGCATAGCCGGAAATCTGCAGGCCAAAGGCCTTGCCGATCAGCACCAGCAGGATCTCGTCGATCAGGCCGAGGGCGACCTGGATTATGACTACGGAGAAAATCGCGAACAGGAAGAAAGCCGCGATATAACCACTGATACGGTAGAGGTGGTCAAGATAAGAGCGCATCGCCTGCGTTTCCTACGGGAGGCGTGGGATGCCAGAGAACACCACATGACCACGGGCATGCCGACCGGCGTGGATCCGGCCGGCACGCCCGTTTGGTCATGAAGCTTGACCCCGGGTCAGTTGGCGAGGAAGGCGTCCAGGATCTTCTGGCCCTCTTCGCCGGCGCGCTCGGCCCATTCGGCAGACATGGTCTCGCCGATCTCGAGCAGGGAATCACGAAGCTCCTCGCTCGGCTCGTAGACCTCGATGCCGTTCTCGGCGAGGACTTCCGTCTGGGTCTTCGTCTCTTCCATGGACATCTCCCAGCCACGGGCCTCGGCCTCGCCGGCGGCTTCCATGACGGCCTCCTGCACCTCGGGCGACAGGGCGTCGAAGGCATCCTGGTTCACCACGATGATGTTCTTCGGCAGCCAGGCACGGGTATCGGCGTAGTAGTCCAGGAAGTCCCAGGCCTTCACGTTCACGCCGGTGGACGGCGAGGTGATCATGGCGTCGACGCGGCCGGTGGAGAAGGCCTGTGCCAGATCCGGCACCTCGACCTGGGTCGGCACGGCCCCGGCCAGCTGGGCCAGGCGCTCGGTGGTGTTGTTGTAGCTGCGGAAGCTGGTGCCGCTCAGGTCGTCGATGGTCTGCAGCTTCTCGGTGGTGTAGATGCCCTGCGGCGGCCAGGCCACGGCATAGAGCACCTTGAGGTTCTGCTGGGCGAGGAGCTCTTCGGTCTTCTCGCGGGAGACCTCCCAGAGCTTGCCGGCCTCTTCATAGCTGGTGGCCAGGAAGGGCACGGAATCAATCTGGAAGATGGCATTCTCGTTGGCCAGCAGCGACAGCAGGAATTCGCCGGCCTGGACCTGTCCGCCGCGCACGGCGTTCTTGATCTCCGGGTGCTCGATCAGGGAGCCGTTGGAATGCACCGTGATGGTCAGCTCACCGTCGGTGGCTTCCTCGACGTCCTCGGCGAACTGGATGATGTTCTGGGTGTGAAAGTTGCCCTCGGGGTAGGGCGTCGGCATGTCCCAGTTCTCGGCGGCGGCCACGCCGGCAGTCATGGTAAGCCCGAGGCCCATGGCGGCGGCGCCGGTCGCGAGACGGGACAGGATCGTCTTGGTCGTCATGATGTTGATACTCCCTGATGCCTGGATTGTCTTGATCGTTGTATTGGCGAACGCGTTGATGCGATAGCCTTAAGTTTCGGCATGATCATCATAATTCAACGACAAAGTGTCAAGGAACGGCAAATTTGCCCAGCGCACCCTTGAGGCCCTTGCCGGCTTCGGCGAGACTTTCCGGCGCTGATGCGCGCGGCGTCATCATACAAGAGAGGAAAGGAAAACCCCGTGACGGCGGACTACGAGATTATCCTGCAGGGCAACAACCTGCGCCTCCGGGAAGGCTTCCTGGGCCTGGCGAACGTCAGCCTGATCCACACAGCCCAGGGCCCGATGCTGTTCGATGTCGGGCATTTCGTGAACCGCGAGGGCCTGCTGGCCGCCCTGGCGGCGCGGGACCTGGCGCCCGCGGACATTCCCTTCGTCTTCCTCTCGCACCTGCATTTCGACCACAGCCTGAACATCGACCTGTTTCCCGAAGCCAAGGTCTTTGTCAGTCAACGGGAATGGGATTACGCTGCAGCCCCGCACGAGAGGGACGCGTTCATCCCGAAGATGATCCGCATGCAGCTGGAGGGTTTCAACCTCGAGCTTCTGGACGGCGAGCCGGACCTGTTCCCGGGCGTGCGGACCCTGGCAGTGCCGGGGCACACACCAGGATCCTATGCCCTGGACCTGGATACACCGGACAAGGGCCGCGTGGTGATCGCCGGCGATGCCATCAAGTACCCCAAGGAGGTGGTGGGCCGGCGCTGCGACATGGCCTTCGACACCCTGGAGGCGGGCACCCGGAGCATCGAACGCATCCTCGCCATCGCCGATCGCATCGTGCCGGGCCATTTCCCGGAGATGGTGCGCCAGCCGGATGGAACCTTCCTCTGGCAGGACGCAGCCTCCTTCGAGCTGCTGGTCCGCTGAGGCTCTGCGATCACTCGCGCAACTGCGCCTTCAGGAACACCAGCGTGCGGTCCCAGGCCGTTGCGGCGTCCTCCTCGTCATAGCGGGCGCCGGTCGGATTGGCGAAAGCATGGCCGGCATCGTACCAGTAGAGCGTGAGGTCCTTGCCCGCCTCGTCCATGCGACTGGCGAAGGTCTCCACCATCTCCGCGGTGATGGCCTCGTCCTGGCGGCCGAAGTGGCCGAGCACCGGCCCCTTCAGTTTCTTCAGGTCCTCGACAGAACGATCCACGCGTCCGTAGTAGATGACCGTGGCATCCACCGGAGTGGCGATGGAGGCATTGAGCGACCAGGCACCACCGAAGCACCAGCCGACAGTGGCCACCTTGCCGGTGCTGTCATCGTGGTCCCTCAACCAGTCGATCCAGGCGACCAGGGTTTCAGTGGCCACTTCTGGATCGAGCTCCTGGGTCAGTTCGCGTGCCTTCTCGCGATTACCGGCCTCGGCGACCTCGCCGCCGTAAAGGTCGACGGCCAGCGCAAGGTAACCCTGCTCGGCGAACTCCGCGGCCATGGTCTTGATCTGGTCGTTCAGGCCCCACCATTCGTGGATCAGCAGAACGGCCTGGGCCGGCGTGTCCGCAGGCCGGGCAAGGGATGCACTCACCGTGTCGCCGTTGGACAGGGTAAGCTGTACTTCCTCAAGGGTTTCCGCCGCGGCGCGGGCGAGCTTGGGGTTGGCAAGCACGTTGGCGAGGCCAGAGGCCAACGGGGCCGCAGCCAGGCCCTTCAGCACACTGCGGCGGCCATAGCCCGAACCTTCGGCCGGGCCAAGAGGAATGGTCTTGTAGATCGGAGACTTCATCGCGCACCTCCTTCTCGGACTCGTGAACGCGGAGAAACGCAGTGTAGCATGAAACCGTCTGTTGATCCCACCATAGCTCGCGCAGACGCAAAAAGGCCCGCCGTGATGGCGGGCCTTCATGACAAAACCGTCTTTTTACCAGGCGCTTAACTGGCGGCACTCTCCGCGCTGGCTGCCGCACGGGCAATACGGCGCTTGAGCTGTTGGGCCTCCTGGCCGAGCTTGCCGTTCGGCGTACCCAGCAGATAGGCGTCGAGGCCGCCCTTGTGCTCGATGGTGCGGATGGAGGAGGTTGCCAGGCGCAGAGGCACCATTTGCCCCAGCGCATCACTGTAAAGTGAGGTTGCCTGCAGGTTCGGCAGAAAGCGACGCCGGGTCTTGTTGTTGGCGTGGCTAACATTGTTGCCGCTCAGGACACCCTTGCCGGTGAAGGCGCAACGTCGTGCCATGATCTCGGTTCCGTTTCGAATCGTCGGTTAAAATGATTTGCGCCGGAAGGGGATACCCATCCGGGCGCGCAACTGCCTTCTACGCAAGCCGGCGTGCGGCGTCAAGCCCCACGCCGGCATGAGGGGCGCAGACAGGGCCTAGATGTGTTCCTCGATCCAGGCCTGGAGCTGGTTCTTGGGCAGGGCGCCCACCTTGGTGGCACTGACGGCCCCGTCCTTGAACAGCATCAGGGTGGGAATGCCGCGCACGCCGTACTTGGCCGGTGTTGCGGGATTCTCGTCGATGTTCACCTTGGCGACCGTGATCTTGCCGTCCAGGGCCTGGGAAATCTCCTCCAGTGCGGGAGAGATCATCTTGCAGGGGCCGCACCATTCGGCCCAGAAATCGACGACAACCGGGCGGTCCGCCTTCAGGACATCCTCGTCGAAACTGCTGTCCGTGACCTGTGTGGTAGTCATGGGTGTACCTCGTTTACTGGTGACCCGGGATTCGCCCGGCTGATTTGGCTGAAGTATTGGCGCCTGTGCCCAAAGGCGTCAAGGCGCATGGCGGGATAGCAGATCTGCGTCCAGCTCCATGAGGCGCGGCCCGTTGGTCCAGAGCAGGGCACACCTGATGGTCCGGCCGGGGTAGACGTCCGACAGCACATGGCGATAGGCGGCCATCTGCCGCAGGTAGACCGCTGGAACTTCGTCGAGCGTTCGCGGCGGCGGTCGATTGGTCTTGTAATCCAGCACCAATACCTCGTCGTCCAACACGGCCAGCCGGTCGATCTGGCCGCTGATCACTTGGGCCTGCGCACTGGAATGGACAAGTCCCGTGATCGGGACCTCGGCGCGGCTGTCAGGTCCGAAGAACCCGGCGAAGGCCGGGTCTTCGAGGACGGCAAGGGTCTCATCGAGAATTTCGCTGCGCTCCGCCTCGTCCAGTGCGAAGGCGCTCTGGCCCAGGAAGCGCATCCCCGCCGACCGACGGTCCCCGGCCGGCAGGTCGGGCAGGTGTTCCAGAAGGCTGTGGACCAGCCGGCCATGGCGGAAGACATGGGCCGGAGAGCCCTGCAGGGGCGAGCGGGCCGGTGGGTCGTCCAAGCTCGGGCGGGAGGGGGCGAGCGGCCGCGGCGGGTCGGCCTCGGCCGGCGGATCGCGCAGCAGCCAGTCCGGCAAGGGCGTGTCGCGCCCGGCCTGCGGGGGCGCATCGTCCCGCTTGTCCGGCTGGGCGGTGGCCGCCGTGTCCAGGCGCCAGCCGGGACCGCTCCAGCCATTCGGGATCTCGTCGCTGAAGTCGAATTCGACCGGCGTGGCGCCGGCCGCTTCCATGGCGGGCTCGACGAGCCTGTACCAGCAGGTTTCGGGCGTTGTCCTGCGGGTTTCCCAACCGCAGATGTAGAGCCGGTCTTCCGCCCGCGTCAGTGCCACGTAGAGCAGGCGCCGATACTCCTCGTCCTGGCGTTGCGCTTCGGCCTCCAGGGCCGTGCGGCAGCGCTCCTCTGCCATGCCGCTGCGCGGCAGCCAGACCGGCAGGCTGGTGCCCTGCTGGTCCAGCCACAGCAGGCGCGGCGTATTGTTGCTGACCTGCATGGTGTCCGGCAGGATCACGATCGGGGCTTGCAGACCCTTGGCCCCGTGTACCGTCATGATGCGCACGGCGCCGCCATCGCTCTCCAGGTCGCGCTTCACCTCGCGTTCGCCTGTCTCCAGCCAATGCAGGAATCCCTGCAGCGACGGGGTGTGTTCGCTCTCGTATGCCAGCGCAAGCGAGAGGAATTCCTCGAGAGGATCGGCGGCATCCGGCCCGAGGCGGGCCAGAAGGCGCCGGCGGGCGCCGCGCGCCAGCAGGTCGGCATAGAACTCGTACGGGGGTCGGTAATCGGCCTCGGCCAGCAGATGGCGCAGGAACTCGCTGGCCTGCGCCAGCTCGGGATCGTCCTCCGCGGCGGTGCGCAGCCGGTGCCAGAGCGTGCTTCCGCGGCGACGATTCCAGGCCAGCCCGAACAGCTGCTCCTCGCTGAGGCCGACCAGGGGACTGCGCAGGACCACGGCCAGGGTCAGGTCGTCTTCGGGCAGCAGCAGGAAGCGGCCAAGCGCCATCAGGTCCATCACCGCCATCTGGTCGGTCAGGACCATGCGGTCGACACCGGCCACGGGCACGTCGCGTGCCTTCAGCTCGCGCACCAGCTCGGTCACGAAGGCATTGCGCCGGCGCACCAGGACCAGGATGTCGCCGGGCCGCACCGGCCGGCCGTGGGAGTCCAGCCAGGCCTCGTCGCCCGGTTGCGCCTGGTCGCCGGGGGCCGTCCAGCCGTGGATCCGGCGCGCCAGCAGAGCGGCCAGGCGGGCGCGCGGCTGGTCGTCTTCCTGGCGCGCTAGCGGCAGGTTCCAGGGAGATTCGCTGTCCTCGTCCTGGGGGCTGGCTGGCGGCCAGAGTTCCACGCGCCCGGGCTGGCCAACGCGTACGGCGTCATGGGTCAGCCAGCCGCGGCCGAAAGTGACGCCGGCCTGCATGTTCTCCCGCTCGAAGACCGCATCCACCAGGTCGAGCACGGCCTGGCAGGAGCGGAAGGAGTGCATGAGGTCCACCGAGGCCCAGTTCTTGCGTGCGGCCCGCGCACGTTCGCCGAAGTGGCTCTGCATGCGGGCAAAGGCCGCCGGTTCGGCCCGCTGGAAGCTGTAGATGGACTGCTTGGCGTCGCCCACGGCGAACACGGTCCGCGCATCCAGCCCCTGGGCCGTCTCGTGGCCGCTTTCCCCGGCGAAGAAGTCGGTGGTGATCAGGCGCACGATCTCCCATTGCTCCGGGTTGGTGTCCTGGGCCTCGTCCACCAGGACATGGTCGATGCCGCCGTCCAGCTTGTAGAGCACCCAGGGCGAGATGCCCGGCCGGGCCAGGAGGTCGCGGCTCTTGAGGATCAGGTCCTCGTAATCCATCAGTCCGCGCAAGGCCTTCTCCCGCTCGTAGCTCTGCAGGATGCGCAGGCCGAGCTGCAGCAGGGCCGAGGTGGCCTCGGCGATGCGCAGGGCCCGGACTCGGTCCTGAAGGTGCTCCAGGCGGGCGGCTTCGCGCTCGAGGATGTCGCCGGCTTCAGGCAGCATGGCGAGCGTCTCCTTGTGGGCCTGCTTGCTGCGCCGGCTGCCCGTCGTCGTGAAGAAGACGCCAAGGTACGTTTCCCAATCGCGGGCCCGGTACTCGGCACTTTGCGCCAGCCATCCGGCCAGGATTTCGCCGCGACTGCGATCGCTCTTGCCGCCCTGCATGAGGGCTTCGGCGGCGCGACGCAGGTCGTCCGCGTCAAAGGACACGTCCCGGCAGGCATCCTCCAGCAGCTCCTGGGACGAGGCCTGCCCCGCCACGTCCAGGGCTCGGAAAACGGCCTGCAGCAGCTTTTCCTCGGACCCCAGCTCGCGCAGCAGGCGCGCCAGGCGGTCGCGTTCGTGGATCAGGCCGTCCAGCAGGCGCTGGAAGTCGTCCTCGCCGACCAGCGCCGTGATCCGGTCGATGGCGGCATCCAGGCGCTCCTCGCCGGCCTGGCCCAGGGACGCCAGGACCGCTTCACGGGCCGCGGTCAGCAGGTCCTGCTGGCCGCGTTCCTCGACCAGGCGGAAATGCGGGGCGATGCCGGCTTCCAGCGGGAAGCGCCCCAGCAAGGCCTGGCAGAAGCCGTGGATGGTCTGGATCTTGATGCCCCCGGGGGCATCCAGCACCGCCGCGAAGAGCTGGCGGGCGCGCAGCCGGACCTCCGGCGCCGGGTCCGCGTGGCCCAACTCGGCCAGCGCCGTGTCCAGCTTGTCCGGCAGGGCCGTCGCCCATTCCTTCAGTGTCCGTGCGAGGCGGATGCGCATCTCCGCGGCGGCCGCCTTGGTGAAGGTCAGGCAGACGATCTTGTTGGGCGGCGTGCCGTCCAGCAGCAGGTTCAGCACGCGGTCGGTCAGGACCTTGGTCTTGCCGGTTCCGGCCGAGGCGGTGACCCAGGCCGATGTGCGCGGGTCGGCGGCGCGGCGCTGGCGATCGGAGGCGCCGCGCTCGCGCTGCCTGCGGTCCTGTTCGGCGGCACTCATGTGTTCGCTCGCGCTCATGCGTCCCCCGTACTGGTCGCGGCCCATTCCTTCAGCCGGGCGAGGTGGCTGTAGTCGTTGTAGGCCAGGGCATAGGCCGGCCGCGGCCGCGCATGATAGGCCGTCTCCGGATCCTCGAAGGCGCGCACCAGCCGCTCGAGGCCCTCCAGGGCCTGTCGCGCCAGGTCGTCCAGGCTTTCCTCTTTCGGCGGCGCGATGTCGGCTTCCGTGCCGGCCGCCTCGTCACCGCTGAGGCGCCAGAAAACAAGCGCTTCGACGGAGTCCGCCGGCACCTCCTCGAAGCCACCGGCCCGGGCGATGGCGGCCTCCAGGGGCAGCTGCGGGGCCAGTCCGGAGTGGACCGCCTTCTTCGAGGGCAGGGTGCCGGTCTTGTAGTCCAGCAGGGCCAACCCGCGCGTCGCACGGCATTCGATGCGGTCCGCCTTGGCGGTCAGTTGGAACCCGCCCGGCAGCTCCAGCCGACCCTGGACTTCCGCCAGGATCCGGCCGTCGCCGAGCTCGGCCCGGCGCCGGGCCTCGGCCGCGCCGACCCACTGGGCGATCCGGCGGAAGCGTGGCATCCAGAAGGCGTAGAGGCCCGGCCAGGCGCGCAGGTCGGCGAATTCCTCCTCGCCGATGGCCAGCAGCTCGGCGGCGGGGTCCGCCGGCAGCTCGCGCGGCCACTTGCATACGAAGCGTTCCAGGATGCGGTGGATCAGGGTGCCCCGTTCGGCCAGCGAGGGGTCGGCATCCAGGGGATCCAGCGGCCTCAGGCCCAGGATTTCCCGGGCGTAGAGGGCGTAGGGGTCGCGCAGCCAGGTCTCGACGCGCGTGACGGACAGGCGCTTGGGGCGCGCCTCCAGTGGCGGCCGCGGCGCCGGCGCGGCGCAGGCGCGGACCTCTGCCGGTCGGTCGATCTCTTCCGTCCAGCGCTGCAGGCGCGGCGAAATATCCTCGATGGCCTCGGCGTCGCCATGGCTTTCCAGGCAGGCTTCCAGGCGCAACAGCCAGCGCGAAGGAACCGTGGGCGAGCCTTCCACACGGGTGGAGCGCGACAGCACCACCTCGGGGGCGCAGAAGGCCTGGGCGAAGTCGTGGGCGGACAGGCCGATGCGGCGTTCCAGCGGGGGCAGGCCGAAGTCACGGCGCATTGGGCGGCTGAGCCAGGGGCCGGGTTCGCTCTCCGCCGGCCAGGTGCCCTCGTTGAGGCCGCCCAGGATCAAGAGGTCGCGATGCAACAGGCGCGCTTCCAGCGGGCCCAGGATGGCCAGGCGCGGGTGCCGGCCATGGCGTGGGCGGACCACACGACCGCTCATCAGGCTGTCCAGCAGGGCCGGGTAGTCACCCGGGCCCACCTCGGGGCTGCGCCCGGCAGCCTCGCGCAGTTCCGCAACGAAGTCGGCCGCGGCCTCCCCGGCTTCACCGGCCCACAGTGCGGCGGCACCGGCCTCCTCGTCGGTGCCGGCCAGGTATTCGGCAAAGCCCAGATGAGCTTCCAGCAGCTCGCTCAGACTGCCGCCGTTCCGACGCAGCTCGCCGCAGGGCCGGAAGGCGGCGGCCAGGTCGTTCAGCCATTCCTCCAGGGCGGCGCGTTCGGCCTCGTCCAGTCCGCTCTGACGCAGCGCCGCATGCAGTCCCTCGAAGCCCGGTGCTGGCCGCGGCCCGCGCAGCACGGCGCGCTCCAGCCGGCGCAGGATTTCCCGGAACCGGCCGGGCGGCTGCCCGCCGCGGGCGAGCGGATGCTTGAGGGCTGCCAGCAGCGGCAGCGGGGCGCAGTCCTCCTCGAGCATGGCCGCGGTCAGGCGCAGGAACTGGCCGGGCGGCGTGAGGGCCAGCGGCTGGCCCGCCGAATCGTCGATGTCGATGTTCCAGCGCCGCAGTTCGGCGGCCACGCGGCGGGCCAGGTCGCGGTCCGGCGTGACCAGGGCGGCCGTCTTCTCCGGCGTCTCCAGGGCCTGGCGCAGCAACAGCGCGATGGCCAGCGCCTCTTCGCCCGGACTGCGGCAGGACAGGCGCTTCACGGCGTTCAGGCAGGCGCGCAACCCGCTTGCGTCAGGCGTGCTTTCCCTCGGGGCATCTGGCTGCCAGAGCTGTGTGGTTTGCGCGGGCAAGAGAGCCTGGGCCACGAGACGCCGGCGCTGGCTGGCGTCGCTCGCCACCTCGCCGGCCGGCCAGACGCCCACCGCGCTGCGCGGGATTTCCAGGCGCTCCAGCAGGCGGGCCAGGCCGTACTGGGGATGAGCGGGATCCTGGCCGATCCAGGACCAGACCTCGTCGCTGCAGTCCCGGTCGAGGCCGGGCAGGACGATCTCGCCGCGCGGCAGTTCCGCGATCGCGGCCAGCAGGTCCGCGGTCGAGGGGATCGAGCCGGTAGAGCCGGCGGCGATCACGGGTGTCTCCGGCGGACGTTTCCGCCACAGGGCGATCCGCTGCTCGTGCAGGCGCCGTCGGCGCTCGGCCGGGCCGATGCAGCCTTCGGCTGCCTCGATCTGCGGCCAATGCTCGGTGACCAGGCGCAGGAAGTCCAGGGTCTCTTCCCAGTGCGCGGCCAGGTCGCCCTCGACCAGCCTGTCCAGGCCGGCGAAGTCCAGGCCCTCGGTCTGAACCTGGTCGAAGAAGCGCGCCAGTTCGGCGGCCAGCTCCACGGCCGCCACGTCCTGGGAGGATCCGCCCAGAGCGGCCCCCTCAGGAGTGCGCTGCCGGCGCCAGGCCTGCACCAGCCGGGCCAGCATCAGCTGCCGACTCAGGCCGGGCAGAGCTGGCGGCAGGTCGAAGGCCTTCGCGTCCGAGAGGCCGTCCTCCTCGCTCAGCAGGATCTCCTCGGGGTCCAGGTCGCCCAGCGGCATCATGCGGGGCAGCAGCAGGGAGCGGCCGCCGGAACGCCGCAGGAAGGCCTCCTGCAGGCTGCGCACCGCGCGCCGGGTGGGGAGCAGCAGGGTTGCCCCGGACAGCTCCATGGGCTCGGCAAAGCGCTGCAGCAGGCCGTCCGCGAGTGCGTCGACGAAGGACACCTCCGGGGGAATGGTCGAGATGCGGGCGGTGCTGACGGGCATGATCTAGACGACGGGATCCGGGCGGGGTGCGCCGAGCTCGTATGACAGCTCCTGCTCGGTCTCCTGCAGCAGCTCCGGCGTACCCACGTGGAACCACAGGCCGTCGTGGCGCAGGCCGTAGAGACGCTGGCTCTCCATGGCGCGGTCCCAGAGCCGGTTCAGCGAGAAGGGGCCTTTCTGGACCCCCTCGAAGAGGCGGGGGTGCAGGATCTGCAGGCCGGTAAAGACGAAGGGCGCCACCTCGCGCTCGTTGCGCCGGCGAACCTGGCCGTCCGGCGCCAGGGCGAAATCCCCCTGACCCTCGTAGCCGAAAGCCATGGCCGAGCAATGGAGCAGCAGGAGGGCATCCATTTTCTCGTCGTTCCACACGGAGGCCAAGCGCTGCAGGGCCGGGCGCAGGCCGTCCAGCCAGACCACGTCACTGTTGGCGACGAAGAAGGCCTCCTCGCCCAGCAGCGGCAGCGCGTTGGCGATGCCGCCGCCGGTGTCCAGCAGCTCCTCCTCCTCGGAAAAGCGGATCTTCGGCTTGCTGCGTCCGGACAGGTGCCGGCGCAGCATGTCGCCCTTGTAGTGCAGGTTGACCACCGCCTCCTCGACAGTGGAATCGGCCAGGCGATCCAGGACCCGGTCGATCATGGGGCGACCGTGGACCTCGATCAGGGGCTTGGGACGCTCGTTGGTCAACGGCTGCATGCGTTTGCCGTATCCGGCGGCAAGGACCATGGCACGGGTCGGGGGGCTCTGGATCATGTGGACGCTCCGGTGGAAACGGGATTGCTGTCGGGGCGGCGCCGGGCCGGGGGCGGAACGTGACGCTCGAGCCAGTCGCGCAGGGGGGCTAGTTCGGGACGTGCCAGCTCCTCCCCGAACAGGCGCCAGAGACGGGGAATGTGGTCCAGGTAACGGGGCTTGCCGTCGCGTCGCGCCAGGCGGGTGAAGATGCCGATGATCTTGGCGTTGCGCTGGGCGCCGAGAGTCCAATAGGCGCGCTGGAAGGCTTCGGGGGACCAGTCGGGGAAAGCGGCCAGGTAGCGCTCCAGCTCTCGCGCCTGCAGTCCGGCCGGCACGTCGCGGCGGGCATCGCGCAGCAGCGAGACCAGGTCGTAGGCCGGTGCGCCGAGCAGCGCGTCCTGGAAGTCCAGCAGCCCGCAGGCGGCAACGCCGTCGCGCTGCGGCAGGATCATCAGGTTGTCCACGTGATAGTCGCGCAGGACCAGGACGGAGGGCAGCGAGACCTGGTTCACCACGGGATCCAGGAGGGTCCGCCAGATGGCGAGATAGTCCGCCCGCGCCGCAGTGGAAAGAGGATGGCCCACCGCAGGAAGGTACCAGTCCACGAACAGGGCAGCCTCTTCCAGCAGCCTGTCCGTATCGTAGGAGGCCAGCCCGTGCGCCTCGCCCGCACCTTGCCAGCGCGTGTGCATGGCGATCAGGGTGTCCACCGCAAGATCGTAGAGTGCCTGCTCGTCCGCGCCTTCGGCCAGGGCGCGCGTGAAGGTCCGGTCCCCGAAATCCTCCAGCAGGAGGAAGCCCTGCTGGAGGTCCTGTGCCAGAATGCGCGGCGCACTGAGGCCCAGGGTCGCCAGCTGTGTGGCGACATGCAGATAGGCCGCCGCATTCTCCTTCTGGGGCGGCGCATCCATGAGGACCGCCTGTTTGCCATCCTGATGGACGCGGAAATAGCGCCGGAAAGAGGCATCGGCCGCCAGCAGGCCGAGTTCGGCTCCGCCCCAGCCGCAGTCTCGCAGGAACGCGTGGGCCGTCGCCTGGCGCTGCTCTTCCGTCGAGTTGACCCCTTGCTTCATGCCCTGTCCTGTCCACGCTGTTCGGCGAGGCGTCCGCACCAAGTCCCGACGGGCGTCAGGCGGGCCTCGCGGCTGTCCTGCGGGGTTTTGTAGCGGATTTCGATTTCGAGTCGCGAGGAGGGAAGCTCGCCACCCAGACGTTCCGGCCACTCGATCAGCGAGATGCCGTCGGCCAGGGCCTCCTCGAAGCCGAGCTCCCAGGCCTCCTCCGGGCTTTCCAGGCGATAGAGGTCGAAGTGCCAGACCTCCTGCGCGCCGCGCTGATAGGTCTGGACCAGGGTGAAGGTGGGGCTGGGCACCTCTTCCTGTGGACCCGGCAGGGCGTTGATGAAGGCGCGGGCGAAGACGCTCTTGCCGGCGCCCAGGTCGCCCGAGAGCAGGATCACGTCGCCGGTGCGCGCCAGGGGGGCCAGCTCGCTTGCCATCTCGGCCGTCGCGCTCTCGCTGGGCAGTTGTCTCGAAACGCTCTCTGTCACGCGCTCTTCCGGAGAGGTTGCTCTTGAACCCTGTTCGCTACGTTCGCCCTTTATACAAGGCTCTGTCTCCACAGCAACGCCCGACTGGTTCAGGGCGGGCCCGAGGCTCTTGCAAGTCCGGGGTGCTGCGGCCATTTTAGCCGCGCTCCATCGCCAACCGTTTTCATGTTCGGGGTATTCAATGCCAGAAGCACCTGTGCGCACGGACGTGGCCATTGTCGGGGCCGGTCCCGTCGGCCTGTTTGCCGTCTTCGAATGCGGCATGCTGAAGATGCACTGTCATGTCATCGATACCCTGGAAGTGCCTGGGGGCCAGTGCGCGGCGCTCTATCCCGAGAAGCCGATCTATGACATTCCCGGCTATCCGCGTGTGGGTGCCGGCGAGCTGATCGAGCAGCTGCTGGAGCAGGCGGCGCCCTTCGAGCCGGTCTATCACATGGACCAGCGCGTGGAGAAGCTGGAGCGGGTCGGCGAGTGGTGGCGGCTGACCACTACGCGCGACACGGTGGTGGAGGCCAAGGCCATCATCATGGCGGCGGGTGTGGGGGCCTTCGGGCCGAACCGGCCGCCGCTGGAAAACATCCAGGCCTACGAGGGCAAATCGGTCTTCTATTACGTGACGAAACCCGAGGACTTCCGCGACAGGTCCGTGGTGATCGCAGGCGGCGGGGATTCGGCCCTGGACTGGTCGATCCTGCTGGCCGAGATCGCGCGCAAGGTCTACGTAGTCCACCGCCGGCCCAAGTTCCGTGGGGCGCCGGACAGCGTCGCCAAGCTGCAGGCCCTGGCCGGCGCCGGGCAGGTGGAACTGGTGATTCCCTATCAGCTGCACCGGCTGGAGGGCCGCGACGGCGAGCTGGAGGCCGTTGTCGTGCGCGATTTCGACGGTGGCGAGAAGGCCCTGGAGGCCGACCGCCTGCTGCCCTTCTTCGGTCTGTCCATGGATCTGGGCCCGATTCGCGACTGGGGCCTGGACCTGGACCGGCAGACGCTGACCGTGGATCCCTTCACCTGCGAGACCAACCTGCCCGGCATCCACGCCATCGGCGACATCGCCAGCTATCGCAACAAGCTGAAGCTGATCCTGACGGGCTTCTCGGAGGCGGCGACCGCGGCCCATGCCATCTATCCGCGCGTCCATCCCGGCGAAGAGCTGCACTGGGAGTATTCCACCACCAAGGGCGTGCCGGGACGGGCCTAAGGCGCACACCCCGAGTCCGTGCATTTCACGCGCAGCTTCAGGCAGATCCCCCGCCTTCGCCGGGTGGCGGAGAGAAGCGCTGCAGGAGGCGGCTGGCCGTGGTTTCCGCGGATCCGCTGCCGGGCAGTGCCCAGCCTTCTCCGTTGCCGGCCGGCAGGGCGTCGCCCTGGGGCGGCGAGATCGGCAGGTGGCAGGTGACCGTGGTGCCCTTGTCCACTTCCGAGGACAGCTCGATCCAGCCGCCGTGCAGCTCGATCAGGCTCTTGACCAGCGACAGGCCGAGGCCGGCGCCAGTGCGCTGGCGCCGGGTGTGGGACAGGCGGCCGCGTTCGAAGCGCCCGAAGATGCGCGACTGCTCCTCGTGGGGAATGCCGATGCCGTTGTCGCTGACCTTCAGCAGCACCTCATCGTCCGTGCGTTCGCCGGACAGCCGGATCGCGCCGCCGTCCGGCGTGAAGCGGAAGGCGTTGGACAGCAGGTTGAACAGGGCCTGCCGCAGGCGTCGCTCGTCGCAATGCAGCGTTTCCAGGTCCTCGCTACAGCTGACCTCGAGGGAGAGTTCGCGCAGGTGCGCCCGTTCGTGCCAGAGCCCCTGCACCGATTCCAGCAGGCCCGCCAGGCTGACCGGTGCCCGGTCGAGCTGCAGGTAGCCGGCCTCGATGGAGGCCAGGTCCAGGATGTCGTTGATGAGCGCGATCAGTCGTTCGGAGGATTCGACGATGGCCTGGGCGTACTCCTGCTGGCGCTCGTTCAGGGGCCCGAAGTAGCAGTTCTGCAGGATCTCGGCGAAGCCGATGGTGGCGTTGAGCGGCGTGCGCAGCTCGTAGGAGATGTTGGCGATGAACTCCGACTTCAGGCGGTCCGCGGTTTCCAGCGCCTCGTTGCGTTCGCGCAGAGCGCGCTCCACCCGCGTGGAATCGGTGATGTCCACATAGGTGAAGAGGCTGTCGCCGTCGGGCAGCGGCACCTGGGACCACTCCACGATGGAGCCGTCGGCGCGTTCCAGCTGGCCGTGGTCGGTTTCCGGCTCGGTGGCGCGCGCGACCATGTGCTCCAGGTAGGTCTCCCAGCCCTCCTCGTGCAGGTCGAAATAGTTGCGCCAGGCCTGGATGACGTCGCGCACGTGCGGCTCTTCGCCCAGCCAGTCCAGGGAGAGATTCCAGATCTCGGCGAAGGCGGGATTGTAGAGGCGCAGGCGTCCGTCGGCCCCGAAGACGGCGACGCCCTCGTGCAGGTTGTCCAGGGTTTCGCGCTGGACGTCCAGCAGGGTGTTGTAGGTGCGCTCGAGCTGCAGGCGGTCGGTCACGTCCTCGTAGGTCAGGATGATGCCGCTGGAGGGGTGCGGCGTCATGGTGACCCTGAGCGTGGTGCCGTCGGGCAGGTGGATGAGCTCCTCGGCGGGCTCCAGCAGGGTCTGGTACTGGCGCAGCAGCTGGCGCTTGTAGGCCGAGAAGTCGGCCTGTTCCGGCAGGCGGCGGTGCTCGCGCAGCCATTCCAGCAGGTCGAAGAGATGCGGCTTGCCCGACAGGAAGGAATCGTCGAGCCGCCAGATGCGTGCATAGGCCGTGTTGTAGAAGGCCAGGTGCATGTCGGATCCGTAGATCGCGATGCCGACGCCCAGGTGTTCCAGCAGGACGCTCTGGGCCTCCACGTAACGCTGGAAATCGGTGTTGAGCGCTTCCAGCTCGGTGATGTCCCGGGCGAGGCCAAGCAGGCTGCCGTCGGGCAGGGGCGTTTCCGTGATCTCCATCAGGCGCCGCTCGCCCCCCACCACGATGTGGAAGCGGCGTGATTCCGCCTGCTCGCTATTCAGGGCCTGGCGGGCCAGCTGGCGCGATTCGGCGCGGTCCTGATCCTCGACCAGTTCGGTGCCGTCGCGCAGGACTTGTTCGAAACTCTGTTCGACGGCCAGCAGGTAGGCCCGATTGCAGTAGGTCAGGGTCAGGTCGTCGCCGCGCTGCCAGACAGGCAGGGGCAGACTGTCCAGAAGGCCGCGCAGGGCCCGCTGGCCGGTCCGCGCGGCAGTGCGCTCGCTTTCCGTTGCACTCAGCAGTTCGTTCAGGTTGCCGACACGACGCTCCATGGCATCACGGCCGCGGCGCAGCTCCTCGACTTCGCGCCGATGCGCCTCGTGCTGATCGTGCAGGCGACGCCAGGTCCGCCACAGCAGGCCACCAATGATCAGCGCAAGCAGCAGGGCCGCCAGAAAGGGGAGGCCGAAAGCATCACTCATTCCGCGCATCCGGGTCGGCGCCGGGCTTCGGGCCCTGTTTTTGCAGGACGAACATTACGGTCTGCACCCCTGTACGGCCGTGTCACAAACTGCGCTACCGTTTTCTTCCGGAACTGCAATCAAGTCTAGGAATAACCGGTTTGACGGGCAAGAAAAGCACGCGGATTCCGTCGCCAAGCCCATCAAATGACATGGTGAGGCAAAAATAGGACCCTCCTGGTAGCCGGCCACATCGTTTCATTTCTTGGTGCCTTATGCTAGAATCTTTCAAGCTTTTCAAAGACTGTTTGCTTCCGGGGCTGGCAACAGCCGGGCGGGATCGACAGAGGTCAGGGGGAAGTGATGGCAAAGTCGTTTCATGCGCAGTGGTCATCGCGGATGACCTTCATCCTGGCCGCCACGGGCTCTGCCGTGGGGCTGGGCAACATCTGGCGGTTTCCCTATCTGACGGGCGACAGCGGCGGCGCGGCCTTCGTGCTGGTCTACCTGATCTGCATCGCTCTGATCGGGGTGCCGATCCTGGTCTCGGAATGGCTGATCGGTCGGCGCGGCCAGAGCAACCCGGTCAACAGCCTGAGCAAGCTGGCGCGCGAGAGCGGACGCAGCCAGGGCTGGATGGTCGTTGGAATCAGCGGCGTGCTCGGCGCCTTCCTGATCCTGTCCTTCTACAGCGTCATCGGCGGCTGGTCGCTGTCCTATACGCTGTCCTCGCTGACCGGGGAGTTCAGCGGCCAGGATGCCGCGACCATCGAGGGTCTGTTCGGCGACTTCCTGGGCAGTCCGGGCCTGTTGCTGCTGTGGCATTCGATCTTCATGGCCCTGGTGTTGGGCATCGTGGCCTTTGGCGTGAACAGGGGCCTTGAACGAGCCGTGCGGGTTCTGATGCCGGCGCTGGTGGTGCTGCTGGTCATCCTGGTGATCTACGGCATCTTCGGCGGGCATTTCGGCGAAGCCCTGGCCTTCATGTTCGCGCCCGACATGAGCGCGTTCACCGGCGATGTGATCCTGGCGGCCATGGGACAGGCCTTCTTCACCCTCTCGCTGGGCATGGGCATCATGATTGCCTATGGCTCCTATCTCGGTCAGGACGTGAAGCTGCTCGGTGCCGCGCGCACGGTCATCATCTTCGATACAGCGATCGCCATCCTGGCCGGCCTGGCGATCTTCCCCATCGTCTTCGCCAACGGACTGGACCCCAGCGAAGGGCCGGGGCTGATCTTCGTCACCCTGCCGATCGCCTTCGGCGGCATGGCCGCCGGCTGGATCCTGGGGCTGATCTTCTTCCTGCTGCTGACCTTCGCCGCGCTGACCTCGGCGATTTCCCTGCTGGAGCCGGTGGTGGAGATGCTGGAGGAGCGCACGCCGCTGAGCCGGGTGCCGGCCACCGTGGTGGCCGCATTCGCGATCTGGGGCCTGGGCATCGCCGCCCTGCTGTCCTTCAATGTCTGGGACGTCCCGGTGCTCTTCGGGCTCAACATCTTCAACCTGCTGGACACGGTGACGGCCAAGATCCTGTTGCCGCTGACCGGCCTGGGGGCGGTGCTCTTCGTCGCCTGGCAGCTGGACCGGAAGAGCGTGGAGAGCGAACTGGGCCTCAGCGGCACGACAGCCACGGTGTGGAACATCGTGGCCCGCTTCATCGCGCCCATCGGCGTGATCCTGGTCTTCATCTTCAGTTTCTGAGGCCGATGCACGTTGCCTGTCAGCCCTGCCCCCCCTCGGAGGCGGGGCTGCAGGCGGCGGCCGTGTCGTAGACGGCCGTCTCCAGTGCGTGGATGCGCGGCGTGCGGCCGCAGAGCGGGCAGTCGGGATCGGCCGGCAGGGTTATGGTCTGGAAGCGCATGGCCAGGGCATCGTAGAGCAGCAGGCGCCCGGCCATGCTCTCGCCCAGGTCCAGCAGTTCCTTCACCACCTCGGTGGCCTGCAGGCTGCCCATCACGCCCGGCAGCATGGCCAGAACCCCGACATCGGCACAGGAATCGCGGCCGGCCTCGGGCTGGTCCCCATAGAGACAGCGATAACAGGGATTCTGCCGCCCGTCCGCGCCATGGCCCAGGTGGCTGCGGAAGGTGGACAGCTGGCCGTCGAAGCGCATGATCGAGGCCGAAACCAGGCTGCGGCCGGCCAGATGGCAGGCGTCGTTCACCAGATAGCGCGTGGCGAAGGTGTCGCTGCCGTCGGCGACCAGGTCGTACTGACCGATGATGTCCAGGGCATTCGCCGCCGTCAGCCGGTCCTCGTGGGGCTGCACGACGATCTCGGGATTGAGCTGTCGCAGTCGCGCCGCCGCGCTCTCGGTCTTGGCCCGGCCGATGTCGTCGGTGCCGTGAATCACCTGGCGCTGCAGGTTGGCCAGGTCGACGCGGTCGTCGTCGATGACGCCCAGCGTGCCCACGCCGGCCGCAGCCAGATAGAGCAGCAGCGGCGAGCCCAGGCCGCCGGCGCCGATGACCAGAACCCGGGCGCCCGCCAGCGCCTCCTGCCCCTGTTCGCCGATCTCGTCGAGGACGAGATGACGGGCGTAGCGGTCGATCTGGGCGTCGGTGAAGTCCATCGCGGGTCCTTTGGCCGGGCGTCTAGAGTCCCTCGAACAGCTGGGTGGAGAGGTAGCGTTCGGCCATTGAGGGCAGGATGACCACCATGGACTTGCCGGAATTCTCCCGGCGCTCGCCCACCTCCAGGGCGGCGGCCAGCGCGGCCCCCGAGGAGATGCCCACCGGCAGGCCCTCGACGGCCGCGGTTTCGCGGGCGGTGCGGAAGGCCGTGTCATTGCCGATCTTCAGAACCTCGTCGATCAGGCTGGTGTCCAGGTTGCGGGGAACGAAGCCGGCGCCGATGCCCTCGATCCGGTGCGGGCCCGGCATGCCGCCGGACAGCACGGCGCTGTCCTCGGGTTCCACGGCGACGATGTGCAGGTCCGGATTGTGCTGGCGCAGCACACGGCCGACGCCGGTCAGCGTGCCGCCGGTGCCGACGCTGCTGACCAGGATGTCCACCCGGCCGCCACTGTCCGTCCAGATTTCATCGGCGGTGGTCTTCATGTGGATTTCGGGGTTGGCGGGGTTGTCGAACTGCTGCGGTATGACCGCATCGCCGATCTCCTCCAGCAAGGCATCGGCCCGGTCCAGCGCGCCGCGCATGCCCAGCGACCCGTCGGTCAGCTCAAGTCTGGCGCCCAGCAGCTTCAACATCTTGCGCCGTTCGGTGGAGCTGGTCTCCGGCATGGTCAGGATCAGGCGATAGCCCTTGGCGGCGCAGGCGAAGGCGAGCGCAATGCCGGTGTTGCCGCTGGTGGGCTCGATGATCGTGGTGTCCGGACCGATCTTTCCGCTGGCCTCGAGGGCCTCGATCATGGCTACACCAATGCGATCCTTGACGGAACTGAGCGGGTTGAAGAACTCGCACTTACCGAGGATGTCGGCCGGACAGCGCCGCGCCTCGGCAAGGCGCGAAAGGCGGATCAGCGGTGTGGCGCCCACGGTGTCCAGAACGGATTCGAAGATGCGCCCGCGAGAGGGCGGCGGGCTGGCGCTGGGAGGCGATCCGCGTTTCGGCGAGGTTGGGGAATCCATGGGCGATTGTCCGTTCAATGGTGACTGCGCTCGCGTGTGGATCAGATGGAGAAATCGGTGACCACCGGCGTGGCCTGGCTGCGGATGCCGGCCTGGCGGGCCTGGTTGCAGAGATCCTCGACCGTGATCGAATCCAGGCGCTCCATCATGTCGTTCTGCATCTTCGTCCAGATGGGACGGACCACGGCCTGGCCGAGCTCGGAACCTTCCTCGCCTTCGGCCAGGTCGATGCCGCCTTCCAGCTCGCGCACGATGCGTACGATGTCGCCGATGGAGATGTGCCGGCGCTCGCGGGCCAGGCGATAGCCGCCGCGCGGGCCGCGCTGGCCCGCCAGGATGCCGCGGTGTACCAGCTCCTGCAGCACCTGTTCCAGGTAGCGGCGGGGAATGCCCTGACGCGCCGAGATGTCCGAGGAGCGCACCGGCGCGGCCCCGGCGTTGTAGGCGATGTCCACCACGGCCTCGATGGCGAAGAGGAGTTTCTTGGAAAGACGCAGCATCGTTGGCGTATCCTGTCCTGGTTCCTGTCGCGTCAGGGGTTCGTGTCCGTCCTGTTCCTATCGCGGGACGGCGGGGCTTTCCAGCCCCGTGGAGCCGAACCCGCCGCTGCCTCGTGATGTGGTTTCCAGCGAGTCGCTTTCCACCCACTCGGCCTGGCAGTGGCGGGCGATCACCATCTGGGCGATGCGCAGGCCGCGGGTGACGGGAAAGCTCTCCTTGCCCAGATTGATCAGCAACACCTTGATCTCGCCGCGATAGTCGGCGTCGATGGTGCCGGGGCTGTTGAGCACCGTGACGGCATGGCGGAAGGCCAGGCCGGAGCGCGGCCGCACCTGGGCCTCCATCCCAGCCGGCAGGGCAATGGACAGCCCCGTCGGCACCGCCGCCCAGTCGCCGGGCTCGAGCACCAGGGGATCGTCCACGGCGGCCGGCAGGTCGACGCCCGCCGAGTGTTCGGTGGCATAGCTCGGCAGGGGCAGATCGGCGCCATGGGGCAGCCGCTGCAGGGGGATACGCTGGCGTTCAGGGGCCGTCAGGGGCTCGGTGGCGGTCGGGTGGTCAGTCATCGGCGGGTGTCTCGTCCTGTCTGTGTGGGCGGTCGAAGGCTTGGGCAATGCGCGCTGCCAGGCGCTGCGCCACGGCGTCCTTGCTGGAGCGGGGCCAGTCTTCCTGGCCCTGGTCGTCGATCAGGATGATGCGGTTGTCGGGACCGCCGAAAGTGCCGCTTTCCGCCGAAACGTCGTTGGCCAGAATCCAGTCGCAGCCCTTGCGCTGGCGCTTGGCGGCGGCCTGCTCGGCAATGTCGCTGGTTTCCGCGGCAAAGCCGATCACCAGCCGAGGGCGCTTTGCGCCGGAGGCCGAGAGCCGGGCCAGGATGTCGGGGTTCTCACAGAGCTTCAGGGCCGGGGGCTCCTTCCCGTCCTTCTTGATCTTCTGCCCCGCCTCCTCGCTTGCCCGCCAGTCCGAAACGGCGGCGGCGCAGATCGCGATATCGACCGGCAGGGCCCCCTCGCAGGCCTGCAGCATCTCGCGGGCAGAGTTTACATGCAGCGTGTTCACGCCCGGCGGATCGGGCAGGGTGACCGGGCCGCTGACCAGCGTGACCTCGGCGCCCTGACGCGCCAGTTCGGCAGCGATGGCATGGCCCTGCCGGCCCGAGGAGCGGTTGGCGATATAGCGCACCGGGTCGATGGCCTCGTGGGTCGGCCCGCTTGTGACCAGGGCACGCAGACCGGACAGCCTGCGCGATGCGCTGAAGTACGCCTCCGCCGCCGCAACGATGGTCTCGGGCTCCGCCATGCGGCCCGGGCCGTACTCCCCACAGGCCATCTCGCCCTCGTCGGGGCCGACCAAGTGCAGGCCGCGGGCCTGCAACCGGGTCAGGTTCTCCTGTGTGGCCGGATGCTGCCACATGCGCACGTTCATGGCCGGCGCGGCGAGCACCTCCTTGTCGGTGGCCAGCAGCAGGGTGGAGGCCAGGTCATCGGCCAGGCCGTTGGCCAGCTTGGCCAGCAGGTCGGCGCTGGCCGGGGCCACGATCACCAGGTCGGCGGCGCGGCTGAGCTCGATATGGCCCATTTCGGCCTCGTCGGTCAGCGAGAAGAGGTCCTGGTAGACCCGGTTGCCGCTGACCGAGGCCAGGGACAGCGGCGTGACGAACTGTTCGGCAGCCGGCGTCATGACCACACGTACCTCGGCGCCTTGCGCACGCAACCGGCGGACCAGGTCCGGTGTCTTGTAGGCGGCAATTCCGCCGGAAACGATCAGAAGCAGGCGTTTTCCCGAGAGCATATGACCTATATGATAGCATTACGCCTCCACGTCACGGGCATGGAGGGATTTCACGTTTCGTTGCCGTAATTCTGTCGATGCCGCAGCCCTCTGGCAAGCATAACCGAGGGTGGGGCTACGTGCTTTCGGGCGAACCGGGGAAATCGATTTGACGTTTTATCGACAAAACGTCTAGATAGCCGCAAACGCAATCACGGGGATCCTGAAAAGATGAGCGAGCAGATGCAGCCCGGCGGAACAGGTGAATGGCAGTTCTGGGTCGATCGCGGTGGAACCTTCACCGACGTCGTCGCGCGCCGCCCCGACGGGGAGCTGGTCAGCCACAAGCTGCTGTCCGAGAATCCGGAACAGTACGAGGACGCCGCGCTGCACGGCATCCGCACGCTGCTGGGCCTCAAGGGCGACGAGCGCATCCCGGCAGACACCGTCGATGCCATCAAGATGGGCACCACGGTGGCGACCAACGCCCTGCTCGAGCGCAAGGGAGACCGCACGGTCCTTGCCATCACGCGCGGGTTCCGCGACGCGCTGCGCATCGCCTACCAGAACCGCCCGCATCTCTTCACCCGGCGCATCCAGCTGCCCGAACTGCTCTATGAGGAGGTGGTGGAGATCGAGGAGCGGCTGTTCTCCGACGGGCGCATCGAGACCCCGCTGGACCCTGAGGCGGCCCGCCGCGACCTGCAGGCCGCCTATGACAAGGGCATCCGCTCGCTGGCCATCGTGCTGATGCACGGCTATCGCTTCAGCGACCACGAGAAGACGCTGGCGCAGATCGGTCGCGAGATCGGATTCACGCAGATCTCGGTCAGCCACGAGGTCAGCCCGCTGATGAAGCTTGTGGGCCGCGGCGACACCACTGTGGTGGACGCCTATCTCTCGCCCATCCTGCGCCGCTACGTGGACCTGATCGCCGGCCAGCTGGGCGAGGACGAGTCCGAGAGCGTGCGCCTGATGTTCATGCAGTCCAACGGGGGCCTGACCGACGCGCGCGCCTTCCAGGGCAAGGATTCCATCCTGTCGGGCCCGGCCGGCGGCATTGTCGGGGCCGTGCGCACGGCGGCCATGGGCGGATTCGAGAAGATCATCACCTTCGACATGGGCGGCACCTCGACCGACGTGGCGCACTATGACGGCGAGTACGAGCGCGCCTTCGAGACCCAGGTGGCCGGCGTGCGCATGCGTGCGCCGATGATGCAGATTCACACGGTTGCCGCCGGCGGCGGCTCGATCCTGCACTTCGACGGCTCGCGCTATCGCGTCGGGCCGGACTCGGCTGGTGCCAACCCCGGGCCAACCTGCTACCGCCGTGGCGGACCGCTGGCGGTGACCGATGCCAACGTCATGCTGGGCCGCATCCAGCCGGACTTCTTTCCGCGCGTCTTCGGACCCAATGCCGACGAGCCGCTGGATGCCGAGGCCGTGCGCGCCAAGTTCGAGGAGATGGCCAAGGACATCCACGACAAGACCGGCGACACCCGCACGCCCGAAGAAGCGGCCGAGGGCTTCCGCCGCATCGCCGTGGAGAACATGGCCAATGCCATCAAGAAGATCTCCATCCAGCGCGGCTATGACGTCAGCGACTACACCCTGAACTGCTTCGGCGGGGCCGGCGGACAGCAGGCCTGCGACATCGCCGACACCCTGGGCATGACACGTATCTTCCTGCACCCCTTCGCCGGTGTGCTCTCGGCCTATGGCATGGGCCTGGCCGACATCCGTGTCATCAAGGAGCAGTCCATCGAGCAGCGCCTGGACGAGAGTCTGCAGCAGGTCGAGGCCGAACTGGACCGCCTGGCCGGCGAGGCCGAGGCCGAGGTGCTCGACCAGGGCGTGGAGCAAGCGAACATCGAGAAGCTGCGCAAGGTGCACCTGCGCTACGAGGGCACCGACAGTCCGCTGATCGTGGATTACGGCAACCGCGACGCGATCGTTGCCGCCTTCGAGGCTGCCTATATCCAGCGCTTCGGCTTCACCATGCCCGAGAAGGCGCACATCGTGGAGGCGGTCTCGGTGGAGGCCATCGGCCACACCGACGCCGCCGAGGATCCGGTGCTGGAGGAGGGCACGCGCGACAAACCGCTCGAGCCGCTGGCCCGCAAGCCCTTCCACAGCGGCGGCAAGTGGGTCGAGGCGCCGGTCTATGACCGCGACGCCATGCTGCCCGGCGATGCCGTGGACGGACCGGCCGTGCTGATCGAGAAGACCTCGACCACGGTGATCGAGGCCGGCTGGCGCGGCAAGCTGACCAACCGCAACCACGTTGTGCTGGAGCGCGTGCAGCCGCTGGAGCGCGAGTATGCCGTGGGCACCCAGGTGGATCCCGTGATGCTGGAGGTCTTCAACAACCTGTTCATGTCGATTGCCGAGCAGATGGGCTCGACGCTGGAGAAGACCGCCTATTCCGTGAACATCAAGGAGCGCCTGGACTTCTCCTGCGCGCTGTTCACGCCGGCCGGCGACCTGGTGGCCAACGCCCCGCACATGCCGGTGCATCTGGGCTCCATGAGCGAATCTATCCGCGCCGTGATCCGCAACAATGAGGGTGCGATCGCGCCGGGCGATGTCTATGTGCTGAACGCGCCCTACAACGGGGGCACGCACCTGCCCGACATCACCGTGGTGACTCCGGTGTTCGACGAGGCAGAGACGGAGATCCTGTTCTACGTGGCCAGCCGTGGACACCATGCCGATGTCGGCGGGCTGACCCCCGGCTCCATGCCGCCCAATTCGCACACGGTCGAGGAAGAGGGCGTGCTGATCGACAACTTCAAGCTGGTGGACCGCGGGCAGTTCCGCGAGCAGGCCCTGCGCGAGCTGCTGGGCTCGGGCAAGTACCCTGCCCGCAACCCGGACCAGAACATCGCCGACCTGCAGGCCCAGATCGCCGCCAACCACAAGGGCATCGGCGAACTGCGCCGCATCGTCACGCAGTTCGGGCTGGACGTGGTGCAGGCCTATATGGGCCACGTCCAGGACAATGCCGAGGAACAGGTGCGCCGCGTGCTGGACCGCCTGACCGACGGCGAGTTCGTCTATCCCATGGACGATGGCAGCCAGATCGCGGTCAAGATCTCCATCGACAAGCAGGCCCGCCAGGCCCGCATCGACTTCACCGGCACCAGCGAGCAGCAGCCCAGCAATTTCAACGCCCCGGCGGCCGTCTGCCGGGCGGCGGTGCTGTATGTCTTCCGCACCCTGGTGGAGGACGAGATCCCGATGAACGAGGGCTGCCTGAAGCCGCTGGAGATCGTGCTGCCCGAAGGCTGCATGCTGAATCCCAAGTATCCGGCCGCCGTGGTGGCCGGCAACGTGGAGACCAGCCAGGCCATCACCGACTGCCTCTATGGCGCCACCCGCACCATGGCCGGCGCCCAGGGCACCATGAACAACCTGACCTTCGGCAACGACCGCTACCAGTACTACGAGACCGTCTGCGGCGGCTCGGGCGCCGGGCCGGACTTCAAGGGCTGCGACGCGGTGCACACCCACATGACCAACTCGCGCCTGACCGATCCGGAGATCCTGGAATGGCGCTTCCCAGTGCTGCTGGACTCCTTCGAGGTGCGCCGCGGCTCCGGCGGCAAGGGCAGGTACCGCGGCGGTGACGGCACGGTGCGCCGCCTGCGTTTCCTGGAGCCCATGACGGCCTCGATCCTGTCCAGCCACCGCAAGGTGCCGAACTTCGGCGTCGACGGCGGTGAGCCGGGCGCGCTCGGCCGCAACGCGGTGGTGCGCAAGGACGGCACGGTCGATGAGCTGTCCGGCACCGACCGGGCGGAGATGGAGGCGGGCGACGTCTTCCTGGTGGAAACCCCGGGCGGCGGCGGCTACGGCAAGGCGTGAGTCATAACGTGAGTGGCAGGTTCGTCAGCAGGATGCAGCGGACCTGCCATCTTCTTCTCTGCCACTGTATGATTTCGCGGCGAAGATTCACGAAGTGTGTTGGGTGAAGTTGGCCAGCAGCCGCCTGGAGAGGAGGATGCAGCTTCTCAGCCACATATCTGCCCGTATTCGGACGCCCACGTGATCGCAGAGCACCAGACGAGCCAGATGACACTTGATCAGCGGGCGAGACACCCCGATCTTGCCGTCAAACAGCAGGCCACTTTGGGAAAGTCGGCACGGCCTCGTATTTCCTGGGTGAGCTTTGCCCAGGACAACAACCTTGGCGAAACTGCCCTCCCTCCTGAAGAGGACGAATGTGATGTGGCAAGGGGCAGGACGTTCCCCAACTGATGCAGTCGAAAACCTAGACAATACCGCAGCAATAGACCCGGGGCGGGGCTGGCAATGGTGGCCGGGCCTGTGCTTGGCGCTGGCCGTCCTGTACGTCGCACTCCCCTATGGGCGCCTGGCAGCTATCATCTACCCGGTTGCCACCGTTGTTGCCGCTGCGGGCATCGCGGCTGCTGCGTACCGCCGGCAAAGGCTTTTCCGGCCGGTGGCCTGGATGCTTGTTGCCGGAGCCCTGGTCTTGGCCGCCATCGGCCACGGCATCTGGTATTGGCTCGAACTTAGTGGGCTGGAGCCGTTTCCTTCGTCCGCCGATATATTCTACCTGGCCGTCTACCCTTTGTTCATGGCCGCGCTCTGGGTCCTGCGCTGCCGGAGCGACCGCGACGACGGCGCCTTGAGCGACGCTCTCATCGTCGGCACGTCGGCGGCCGTCATCGGCTGGGCGCTACTGATCGCGCCCTACATGAACGACCCGAACCTCAGCCTGAGCCAGTTGCTCGTCTCGACGGCCTATCCGGTTGCCGACCTGATCCTGCTTCCGTTGGTCCTGCGCCTGGTATTCCTGCAACAGACCCGCATCCTTGCCCACCTTTTCCTGCTGCTCGGCATGCTGGCCTATCTGACGGCGGACCTTTTGTACGCCCACGGTAATCTGGTCGGTTGGTACGCGCCCGGCGGCTTAACGGACGGGCTCTGGCTGGTGGCCTACGCCCTTTTTGCTGCGGCTGCGTGGCATCCCTCTGCCGCGTTGGAGCCTTTCGTCCATGCATCCAATGTCGAGCTGTCACGGCGCCGCTTGCTCGTCCTTGGAGTGACCTCCGTCCTGGTCCCTGCAATGATCCTGCTGACGGCAGAGCGGGACACGGAAATCGTGCAGGTCGGCGCCATTGCCACGATCGTTCTGCTCCTGCTGGTGATGCACCGCATGGACGGACTGCTGAAGGAAACCCACCGCCAGTCGGATGCGCTGGAAAGGCTCACACGGCTCGACCCGCTGACCGGCGCGGCCAACCGCCGCCAGTTGAGCAAGGACCTGGCCCGCGAGATGGCGCGCGCTGAACGAACCGGAGCGCCCCTGGGCCTGGCCTTCCTCGATCTCGACCACTTCAAGCAATTCAACGATACCCACGGCCACTGGGCCGGCGATGCACTGCTGCAGGACTTGGTTACCGCTTGGCGGGAGGGAATGCGCCCCTCCGACGTGCTTGCCCGGTTCGGAGGCGAGGAATTCGTCGTTGTCCTTCCCGACACCGGCATGGAAGCGGGCAGCCAGGCAATCGAACGCCTGCGCCGGAGACTGCCCCAGAATCAGACCTGCTCCGCCGGCCTCGCGGTCTTTCGATCGGGCGAGAGCGCCGATTCTCTCATCCATCGCGCCGACCAAGCGCTCTATGCCGCCAAGGACACCGGCCGCGACCGCCTCGTCTGCGCCTGACGGCACCTTGAGCTCTGTCGGGGTGAAACCACTCCATAGCAGCCGATCCCAACTGCACTTTGGCACATTTCATTGCCGATGGAGCAGGAGCTATCCACTGCATTCGCTTCAGGTTTCCTCGTGACGTTCCAGGTAGCCGGCGGGCAGGGTCCAGTAGTCCATGCGCGGATGGATGGCGCGGTGAGGGCGTCACGGCAAGACATCGCGACCGTGCGGGGACGGTCCGGAGGAACGCTGTAACGACCGACGGGAAGACCGGCCGGCTGAGGTCTGAAGGTTGATGAAGCTGCCGCGCCAGGCCGGCTCGCCGGTTTCGCTCTGTACCGAAGCTCAGCTTGCAATCAATCGCTTTGCTGTCTAAGCTTGAACTCAACCAAGCGCGGGCTCGGAAATACTCCGGTATCGGAGGGTCGCCGATGACACCGCGAACAAGAACAAACAGGCGTCGTGCTGCCTTATGGGAACGCCGCAAGCAGCGGTGGAGGCGGTCGGGGTCGGGACTGTAACGGGGAGCGCTGTACAGGTAATGGCGGAGTCCGAGTATGTACTTGAGGCCGAAGGACTGACGAAACAGTTTCGCGGCTTCTACGCCGTCAATGGCGTGAACCTGAAGGTGCGGCGCGGCAGCATACACGCGCTGATCGGCCCGAACGGCGCGGGCAAGACCACCGTCTTTAACCTGCTCACGAAGTTCCTCGAGCCCACGTCAGGCCGTATCCTCTACAAGGGCGAGGATATCACGGGCACCGGCTCCGCCGCCGTCGCACGCAAGGGCATGGTGCGCTCGTTCCAGATTTCAGCCGTCTTTCCGCGGCTCACCGCGCTCGAGAACGTGCGTATCGCCCTGCAGCGCCCGACCGGCCTGACCTATCAGTTCTGGAAGGCCGAAGAGGTCCTCGATTCGCTGAATGACCGGGCGCTCGAATTGCTGGCCGCCGTTGCCCTGGACGATGCCGCACACACACCTGCGGGCGAATTGCCCTATGGTCGCAAGCGCTCGCTGGAGATTGCCACGACACTGGCACTGGAGCCCGAATTCCTGCTGCTGGACGAGCCGACCGCAGGCATGGCGCACGAGGATGTCAGCCGGGTTTCGGCATTGATCCGCCAGGTGTCCAAGGACCGCACGGTGCTGCTGGTCGAACACAATCTGGGCGTGGTCGCCGACCTGTCGGACACCATTACCGTCCTGCAGCGCGGGGAGGTGTTGGTCGAAGGCGACTACCAGACCCTGGCCAACGATCCCGCAGTGCGCGAAGCCTATATGGGAACCGGTCATGCTTGAGGGCGCAACGGACATGGCCGAAGAGACAAGGCAGGACCGCACATCGCTTCTCGAGGTGTCCGGCCTGCATGCCTATTACGGGGAATCGCACGTCCTGCACGGCAGCAGCTTCGTCGTCCCCGAGGGTGAGGTCGTCACGCTGCTCGGCCGCAACGGCGCGGGCAAGACAACGACCCTGCGCTCCATCATGGGCATGGTGCGCGATCGGCGCGGTTCGATCCGTTTTGGCGACCGGGAACTGATCAACCTCACCTCGAACCGCATCGCGAGCCTCGGTATCGGCTATTGCCCCGAAGAGCGCGGCATCTTCGCCAGCCTCGACGTCGAGGAGAACCTGATGCTGCCGCCCACGGTGGCGGCCGGCGGCATGAGCCTCGACGAGATCTATGCCCTCTTCCCCAACCTCAAGGAACGCCGTCGGAGTTCGGGCACCAAGCTCTCCGGCGGTGAGCAGCAGATGCTCGCCATCGGCCGTATCCTGCGCACGGGAGCGCGGCTGCTGCTGCTCGACGAGCCGACCGAGGGCCTGGCTCCGGTCATCGTCCAACAGATCCACGACGTCATTTCCCAGCTGAAGGAAAAGGACTTCACGATCCTGCTCGTCGAACAGAACTACCACTTTGCCGCCACGGTCGCCGACCGTCATTTCATCATGGAGAACGGCCGCGTGGCCGAGGAGGTACGCAAGAACGAGCTGGAGGAAAAGCAGGATATAATCGATACCTATCTGGGGGTCTAGGTGCCCGCGGGCCCCGGCATCCCCATAATCACAGGGAGGAAAAAATGAAACGTACAACAACATTGACCTTGAGTGCCCTTGCGGCACTGGCGATGGGCCTGCCGGCCCAGGCCGAAATCTCCGACGATGTCGTCAAGATCGGCGTGCTGAACGACCAGTCGGGTCTCTATGCCGACCTCGCCGGGCAAGGGTCGGTCGAGGCCGCACGCATGGCTGTCGAGGACTTCGGCGGCACCCTCAACGGCAAGGAAATCGAGATCGTCTCGGCGGATCACCAGAACAAGCCTGACGTCGGTTCGAGCATTGCGCGCGAATGGATCGACGAGGAAGGTGTCGACGTGATCGTGGACGTGCCGACCTCGTCGGTCGCCCTGGCGGTCCAGGAGGTCACGCGCGACAAGGACACGGCCTTCCTGATCAACGGGGCCGCCACCACCAGCCTGACCAACGAGGAGTGTTCGCCAACCGGGGTGCACTACACGTATGACACCTACGCACTGGCCATCGGCACCGGCCGGGCGATCGTGCAGGAAGGCGGCGACAGCTGGTTCTTCATCACCGCCGACTATGCCTTCGGCCATTCGCTGGAGGAAAACACCTCGGAAGTGGTGCGCGAGAACGGCGGCGAGGTGGTCGGCAACATCCGCCATCCGCTGGACACCTCGGACTTTTCCTCCTACCTGCTGCAGGCGCAGGGCTCCGGATCGAAGGTGATCGGCCTTGCCAATGCGGGGTCGGATACCACCAACGCGATCAAGCAGGCCAATGAGTTCGGCATCGTGGAGGGCGGCCAGTCACTGGCAGCGCTGCTGATGTTCATAACCGACGTTCATGCACTCGGTCTCGATGTGGCCCAGGGGCTGCAGCTGACCACCGGCTTCGTCTGGAACATGAATGACGAGACCCTCGCCTTCGCCAAACGCTTCTCGGAGCGCCGCGACGGCCAGTATCCGACCATGGTGCATGCCGGCGTCTATTCCTCGGTGGCGCACTACCTCAAGGCGGTGGCCGAGATCGATGACGACGGCGGCGAAGCGGCCGTCGACCAGATGAAGAAGATGCCCATCAACGACTTCTTCGCGCCAAACGGCGAGATCCGTGCGGATGGCCGCATGGTGCATGACATGTACCTGGTCGAAGTCAAGTCGCCGGACGAATCCGAGGGCGACTGGGACTATTACAACGTCCTCGCCACCATTCCCGGGGACGAGGCCTATCAGCCGCTCTCCGAGAGCACCTGCCCGCTGGTGGAGTGATCTCCGGGCACGAACTGCAAGCGGGGCCGGGATTGGCCTGCCATAAGAGGAGGAGTTGATGACGGAACTGCTGGGGATACCGCCTCAGGTCCTGTTCGGACAGGTCATGCTCGGGCTTATCAACGGGTCGTTCTACGCGTTGCTGAGCCTGGGTCTGGCCGTGATCTTCGGCATGCTCAACGTCATCAACTTCGCCCATGGGGCGCTCTACATGATGGGCGCTTTCGTGGCATGGATGATGCTGAACTATCTCGGCATCGGCTATTGGCCATCCCTGATCCTGGGCCCGCTTGTTGTCGGCGCCGTCGGCATGGTGCTCGAGCGCACCATGCTGGCGCGTCTTTATCATCTGGACCACCTCTACGGATTGCTGCTGACCTTCGGGCTCGCTCTCATCATTCAGGGTCTGTTTCGCAATGCCTATGGTGTCTCGGGCACACCCTACCCGATTCCGGAGGTGCTCTCCGGGGGGCAGAACCTCGGCTTCATGTTCCTGCCCAACTATCGCGCCTGGGTGGTGGTCGCCGCCGTGATCGTCTGTTTTGGAACCTGGTTCCTGATCGAGCGCACCCGGATCGGCTCGTACCTTCGGGCGGCGGTGGAGAACCAGGAGCTGGTGCGCGCGTTCGGCATCAACGTGCCGCTGCTGATGACGCTGGCCTATGGTGGCGCTGTGGCGCTGGCGGGCTTCGCCGGCGTCATGGCCGCGCCGATCTATCAGGTGAGCCCCCTGATGGGGCAGGACATCATCATCAAGGTCTTCGCCATCGTGGTGATCGGCGGGCTCGGCTCGATTCTTGGCTCGATCGTCACCGGCCTTGGCGTCGGCGTGATCGAGGGGATGACGAAGGTGTTCTATCCCGAGGGGTCCAACGTTGTCGTATTCGTCCTGATGGCCATTGTCCTGGCCATCAGGCCTCACGGGTTGTTTGGCAGGCCACGCACATGACGGTTGCGAACGAGACATCAGAGAAGAGTTCGGGCATGCGGAGGCTGTCGAGTTTTCTGGCCGACCGACGCGTGCGGCTTGCGGGATTCGCGCTCGGGGCGCTCCTGATCGCGATTGCGCCCTTTCTGGGCCTCTACCCCATATACCTGATGAAGCTGCTGTGCTTCGCCCTGTTCGCCTTTGCGTTCAACCTGCTGCTCGGCTACGTGGGCCTGCTGTCTTTCGGGCATGCGGCGTTCTTCGGGATGGCGGCCTATGTGTCGGCGCACGCGATCAAGGTCTGGGGGCTGACCCCCGAGTTGGGAATCCTCACCGGAACGGCGGTTGCCTGCCTGCTCGGTGCGGCTTTCGGCTCGCTGGCCATTCGCCAGCGGGGCATCTACTTCGCGATGATCACCCTGGCCCTGGCGCAGATGGTCTATTTCTTCTCGCTGCAGGCGGGGTTCACTCACGGCGAGGACGGAATCCAGGGTGTGCCGCGTGGGCACCTGCTGGGCTTCATCGATCTCTCGCAGACGATGAACCTCTACTACTTTGTCATGGCCGTCTTCATCATCGGTTTCTACGTGATCTATCGCGCGATCCACTCGCCCTTCGGACAGATCCTGAAGGCGATCCGTGAAAACGAGACGCGTGTCACGTCGCTGGGCTACAACGTCAGCGCCCTGAAGGTCGGCGCCTTCACGCTGTCGGCGACGGTGACGGGACTTGCCGGTGCCACGAAGGCGGTGGTGTTCCAGACGGCGACCCTGACCGACGTGCACTGGACCATGTCCGGCGAGGTGGTGCTGATGACCCTGCTCGGCGGCATGGGCACGGTGCTCGGACCCCTGGTGGGGGCCGGGGTCGTCATTACCCTGCAGGACTACCTCGCGGGCATCGGCTCCTGGGTGACGGTCATCATCGGAGCGATTTTCGTCATCTGCGTCCTGGTCTTCCGTCGCGGCATCATCGGTGAGCTGGCCCGCATCCTGCGGATCCAGGCGTAGGCGCAGACCGTATCGTGTGAACGAAGCCAGGCCGTTCGCGTTCAAGGGCGCCAGAGGTGTTACCGCTCCATCCTGCCCGTCTCGCCAGGCGGGTTGGCGAAGGGCGGGAAGTCCTGGCGATCCTGGACCTCGCGATGGTGGGTGAGCGCCCAGTGGACGCTGGGAAATGCGATTTCGTCCCAGGGAATATCCGCCCAGTCGAACAGCCTGACCTCCGCCGATTCCGGGCCGCAGGCCACCTTCTGGTGGCGCAGGCGGGCGCGGTATATCAGCTGGACCTGGCTGATGCGCGGGATGCTGTAGACGGCCAGCAGGCGGTCGATTTCCAGTTCGGCGCAGGCTTCCTCGCGCGCCTCGCGCAGTGCGCCTTCCAGCGGTTCCTCATGCAGTTCCAGATAGCCGGCCGGCAGGGTCCAATAGCCCTTGCGCGGATGGATGGCCCGGCGGCAGAGCAGGATCCGGCCCTGCCACTCGGCCACCGAGCCGACGACGATCTTGGGATTCTGGTAGTGGACGAAGCCGCAATCACGGCAGACGAGACGTTCCCGGTCGTCGCCCTCGGGCACGCGGCTTTCGAAGTTGTTGTCGCTCTGTGGGGCGGACTCGCTCATGCCCCAGAGAATGGCGCGGCGGAGACGCGACGACAAGACACGGGATCGTTCCGAGAAGAGGCGGGCCTCAGGCCTTCATGTTGACGAAGCTGCCACGCCAGGCCGGCTCGCCGGCCTCACCCTTCTGTTGGGCGGCGGAGATGGTCTTGTCGGTCGGCAGGTCGTTGTTGGAGCTCGGGCCGCTTCCGGTGGGTTTGGTCTCGCCGGGCGCTCCGTCGCGCGGCACGCTCTGGCCCACATCCTGGGGCGAGTCCTTGGGCGGGCCGGGACGACTCATGTCGTCCAACGACTTGGTGAAGGAACCCAGTAGGTTCGATATGCCCGGATGAACTTGCATGTGCCGAGTATGTCCCGGCAGGTCTTAACAAAAGGTTAAGGCGATATGCGGTTTCCTCGCTGGCGCGAATGCTCTAAAGCAGGGCCATGACCACCCCTCGCCGCAAGAAACCCGCCGCTGAAAGCCAGCCCGGTGACCCGCGCCGCCTGGCCCTGGAGGCGTTGCAGGAAATCCTGCAGACGGGCCGTCCGCTCGAGGAGGCGCTGGCCGCCCAATCCGGCTATAGCGCCCTGGAGAGCCGGGATCGTGCCTTTGCCCGTCGACTTCTTGCCGGAACGCTGCGCCGCCTGGGGCAGATCGATGACCTGCTGGCGCGCCTGCTGGAGCGCCCCCTGGGGGCACGCCAGGCACGGGCACTGAACATCCTGCGTCTTGGCGCCTGCCAGCTGGCGTTCCTGGAAACGCCCGCCCACGCGGCGGTCAGCACGGCCATGAACCTGGCCGAGCATCCGCGCAGCCGCGCCCTGAAGGGATTGATCAACGGCGTCCTGCGACGCCTGGATCGCGAGAAGGAAACGTTGCTGGCTGAACAGGACGAAGCCAGATTGAATCTGCCCTCTTGGCTGTGGGACAGGCTGGAGACGGCTTACGGAGAAAGTCGCCTGCGCGACAGCCTGGCGGTGCAACTGCGGGAACCGCCACTGGACCTGACGTTGAAGGATACACGCGAGGAGGCGGAGCTGGCGGCCGCTCTCGAGGCCCAGGTCTTGCCGTTCGGAGGGCTGCGCCTGCCCTCGGGACGCGGCGAGATCAGCGCCCTGCCCGGTTATGGCGAGGGCCGCTGGTGGGTGCAGGATGCAGCCGCGGCCTTGCCGGTACGGCTGGCGGGCACGTTGGCCGGCCGCAGTGCCTACGATCTCTGCGCCGCGCCCGGGGGCAAGACCTGCCAGCTGGCCGCCGCCGGCGCCGAGGTCACGGCGGTGGATCTCTCCGCTGCCCGCCTGGAACGCCTGCAGGACAACCTGATGCGCCTTGGCCTGAGCGCATCCGTGGTGACGGCCGATGTGGCGAAGTGGCGGGCGCCGGCGACAGCCGATGTGGTGCTACTGGACGCGCCCTGCAGCGCCACGGGCACGCTGCGCCGGCATCCCGATGTGGCCTGGTCGAAGCAGGGCGGGGACATAACGTTCCTTTGCGACCTGCAGGATCGCCTGCTGGATTCGGCGGCCGGCATGGTGGCGCCGGGCGGGCTGCTGATCTATGCCACCTGTTCGCTGTTGCCCGAGGAGGGACCGGCACGTATCGAACGCTTCCTGGCCGATCATTCCGGCTTCGATCGGGTGCCGGTGACGACTACGGAGGTCGGCGGCCTGGGCGAGCTTTTGAGCGAGGCCGGCGACCTGCGCACCCTGCCCTGTCACCTGGCCGAGCTGGGCGGACTGGATGGTTTCTATGCCTGTCGGCTGCGGCGGCGGCCAGTGGAATGACGCGGACCCGGCGTCCACGACGCCGGGATTGTCCCTGGACAGCTTTGACGGGGGCGCAGCTTGCTGATATCACCCGAAGACTTCCGGTTTTGCTTCGAGACCCTCTTTACAAGCGTAAGGTCCGCCTTCCCGATGCAGAAGAACATACGTATCGCCCCGTCCATCCTCTCCGCCGACTTCGCGGCCCTGGGCCAGGAGGTTCGCGCCATCACCGAGGCAGGTGCCGATTATGTCCACGTGGATGTGATGGATGGTCATTTCGTGCCGAACATCACCATCGGCCCGGACGTGGTGAAGGCCCTGCGGCCGCACAGCGAGCGGACCTTCGATGTCCACCTGATGATCTCTCCGGTCGATCCCTATATCGAGGGGTTCGCCAAGGCAGGTGCCGACATCATCACCGTGCACCCCGAGGCCGGGCCGCATGTGCATCGCACGTTGCAGCTGATCAAGTCCTTCGGCAAGAAGGCCGGCGTCTCGATCAATCCGGGGACGCCACTGGCCCCCGTGAAGCCGCTGATGGAAGAGGTCGACCTGATCCTGGTGATGAGCGTCAATCCAGGATTCGGCGGGCAGGCTTTCATTCCGGAGAGCCTGCGCAAGCTGGAGTCCCTGCGCCGCATGATCGATGACAGCGGGCGCGACATCGACCTGGAGGTCGACGGCGGCATCAATCGCGAGACGGCGCCCCAGGCGATTGCCGCCGGGGCCGACGTTCTGGTGGCCGGGTCCGCCACCTTCAAGGGCGGGCCGGAGGCCTATGCCGAGAACATCCGCGCCCTGCGCGGACACGCCGGATGACGGAGGCCGCGGTGGCCGGCGAGACAGCGCCCGCACCGCCCGCGCAAAAAGACGTATGGCGCAAGGGGCGGAAACCACCGCTTTCGGCGCGGGTCCGAGCGCTGGGCGCCCTGCCGCGCCGCCTGCTCTGGCAGCGCCTGGTGTATCGTCTGAAACGGCCCTATTACCGCAGCCCGCTTTACGGCATCTTCCTGCCCCGGATCGAGAGCGCGACCCCGCTCTGCCTGCCGCCCGATCCCTGGCCGGGCGAGGCCGAGCGCGGGCGCGCCCTGGTGGACCTGCGCTTTACCTTCGCAGGCCAGACCCTGGAGAACCCGAGACCCTTATGGAGTCCGGAGCAGGCCTCGAAGGCCTGGCTGGAGGAGCTGCACAGCTTTTCCTGGCTGCGCGACCTGCGCGCCTGCAACGGTGATCCGGCACGTCGGCAGGCACGCGCGCTGACAACCGAATGGATGGAGAAGCATCGCACCTGGAGCAGCCCCGCCTGGGATCCGCTGGTCATCGGACGCCGGCTGTCGCATTGGCTGGGCCAGTACGACTTCTTCGCCGCCAGCGCCGAGATCGACTTCCGTCAGAAACTCCTTGAATCCGCTGCGCGGCAGGCCGCCCACCTGTCTTCTGTCTTGCCAGCCGGCCTGACCGGCGCGGACCTGATCGTGGCCCTGCGCGGCCTGGCCATCGCCGGTGCCTGCCTGCCGGATGGGCAACCCTGGCTGAAGCAGGCCTTGGCCCTGCTGTCCCGCGAACTGACGCAGCAGGTGCTGGCCGATGGCGGGCATTGCGAACGCAGCCCCGGCCGCCATCTTGCGGTGCTGCGCGACCTGGTGGATATCAAGGCCACCCTGCACGCCGCAGGTGCGCCTTTGCCCGACGAACTGCAGCTGGCGATCGAAGGCATGGGACCGACCTTGCGGCTGCTGCAGCACGGCGATGGCGGACTGGCGTTGTTCAATGGCTCGACGGCCGAGGAAGGGTTCAAGGTGGACATGGTGCTGCGCCGGGCCGATGCCCGCCGTCGTCCGCGTACTTCCGCACCTCAGACAGGGTTCCAGCGCATGCAGGCCGGACGTACGCTCGTACTTCTGGACAGTGGGTCGCCGGCGCCGCCGGGCCTGGACATGGCGGCCCATGCGGGAACGCTCAGCTTCGAGATGAGCGTCGGACGTGAACGCATGATCGTCAACTGCGGAGCCCCGGCCGGCCAGACCGGCAGCGATGCCCTGCGCCAGGCCTTGCGCGTCACCGCGGCCCACTCGACCCTGACCCTGGCGGAGACCAACTCCTCGCTGCTCTCCGGCGGGCGGGCCTTCTGGCAGACCGGTCTGGTGGCGCGCGCCGAGAACGTGCTCTGCCGGCGCAACGAGGAAGAGGGCGCGACCCTGCTGGAGACCCAGCACGACGGTTACGCCGAACGCCTGGGTGCCCTGCATCGGCGCATGCTCTACCTGGCGGCCAGCGGCGACGACCTGCGCGGCGAGGACCGGGTCGAACCCTCGGGCGCCGACCCGTTCGACCGCCCTCTGGACTTTACTGTACGCTTCCATCTTCATCCCAACGTACAGGCGGCCCTGGTGCAGACCGGGGACGCGGTGCTGCTGCGGTTGCCCAAGGCAGGCGGCTGGCGCTTGCGGTGCAGCGGGGCAGCGATCGCCCTGGAGGACTCGGTCTATTTCGGCGACACACAGCCGCGGCGCAGCCAACAGGTGGTGTTGCGCGGACGTTGCGGCCGGGACGGCGCGCGGGTCAAATGGGCCCTGCAGCGCGAAGCGGTGCGCGACAAGCCGGCGGGCAAGCGTTGAATTTTTTGCCGCGAGGGGGGACAAAGCGACCACTCTTGATTACAACAGGGCCTGAGATCCGCTGACCAGTAATCCGGAGTTCCCGCATGTCAGACCAGACACCCCAGGCTGATCGTCCGGCGCCCGTGAAGGTGCGCCGCGCCCTGCTCTCGCTTTATGACAAGAGCGGTCTCGTGACATTCGCCCGCTCCCTGGCGGCGCGCGATGTGGAGATCCTCTCCACGGGGGGGTCGGCAAAGGCACTGCGCGATGCCGGCATTCCGGTGACGGAGGTCAGCGACTACACCGGGTTTCCCGAGATTCTCGACGGCCGGGTCAAGACCCTGCACCCGAAGATCCATGGCGGCCTGCTGGGCCGCCGCGACCTGGAGAGCCACCGCACGGCGATGGAGGAACACGGGATCGGGCCCATCGACCTTTTGGCCGTCAATCTCTACCCCTTCCGCGAGACCGTGGCCTCCGGCGCCGGGCGCGCGGACTGCGTGGAGAAGATCGACATCGGCGGGCCGGCCATGCTGCGCGCGGCGGCCAAGAATCACGATGCCGTGGCCGTGCTGACCGACCCTGCGGATTACGATCGGGTGATCGAGCAGATGGATGGCGGTGGCCTGCAGCAGGACCTGTTGCGCGAACTGGCGGCGAAAGCCTTCGCGCACACGGCCGCTTACGATTCCGCCGTGGCCGGCTGGATGAATGCGGGGCAGGAGGTCGCTTTCCCGCCCTCTCTGGTGTTGGCTGGCGAACTGGGCGAGAAGCTGCGCTATGGCGAAAACCCGCACCAGCAAGCCGCCTTCTACGGCGGCGGCAACCGGCGCCCGGGCGTGGCCACGGCGCGCCAGCTGCAGGGCAAGGCGCTCAGCTACAACAACTACAACGATACCGATGCAGCCTTTGAACTGGTGGCCGAGTTCGACGATCCGGCCGTGGCCATCATCAAGCATGCCAATCCCTGCGGCGTGGCCGAGGGCGGCAGCCTGAAGGAGGCCTACGCGCGGGCACTGGCCTGTGATCCGGTCAGCGCCTTCGGCGGCATCATCGCCGTCAACAGACCGCTCGACGGCGAGACGGCGCAGGAGATCACGAAGCTGTTTGCCGAGGTTGTGATCGCCCCCGAGGCTGAGGCGGCCGCCTGCGATGTGCTGGCGGAGAAGAAGAACCTGCGCCTGCTGCTGACCGATGCCCTGCCCGATCCGGCGGAACCCGGGCTGTCCGTCAAGTCGCTGTCGGGCGGCTACCTGGTCCAGGACCGCGACAGCGGCTGTGTCGGACCCAGCGACCTGAAGACCGTCACGAAACGCAAGCCGGAGGCGCGCGAACTGTCGGACCTGCTGTTCGCCTTCCGCGTGGCCAAGCACGTGAAGTCCAACGCCATCGTCTATGCCCGCGACCGCGCGACCGTGGGCATCGGTGCCGGGCAGATGAGCCGCGTGGACTCCAGCCGGATTGCCGCCAGCAAGGCGAAGGACGCCTTCGGCGAGCAGGGGGCGAAGGGCGCCGTGGTGGCCTCGGATGCCTTCTTCCCCTTCGCCGACGGCCTGCTGGCCGCCGTCGAGGCCGGCGCCACCGCCGTGATCCAGCCCGGCGGGTCCATGCGCGACAAGGAGGTCATCGCCGCCGCCGACGAGGCCGGCATCGCCATGGTCTTCACCGGCATGCGCCACTTCCGGCACTGAGTGTTGAGCAGGACTCCCCGCGCCGTTCTTTACCCATCGAACCCATAGAGCCTGGCCGGGTTGTCGACCAGGATGCGCTGGCGGATGGCCTCGTCCGGGATCCAGTTGGCGAGGTCGTCCACCAGGTCGCCGTCGTCCGGCATGGGTGGCGACAGGTTGACGTGCGGCCAGTCGGTGCCGAACAGCAGGCGGTCCGGGTTGGCCTCCACCAGCGGGTCCACCAGGGGACGGACGTCGTCGAAGGGTGCCGTCGGCCGGGTGCTGATGCGATTGGGGCCGGAGACCTTCACCCAGGCACGGCCCTCGCGCACCAGACCGAGCAGGTCGCGGAAGGCGGGCAGCTCGGGGCCCAGGCGGGCCGGGAAGTGGCCGATGTGGTCGACCACGAAGGGAACCGGCAGGTCGTCGACCCGGCTGGCGAAGTCCGGCAGTTTCGAGAGATCCACCAGAAACTGTACATGCCACCCCAGCGACGCGAGGCGGGTACCGAGGCTGTTCAGCACCTCCAGGTCGACGCCGCCGCCGTAGACCAGGTTGATGCGGATGCCGCGCACGCCGACGCGCTGCATCGTCTCGAGATCGGTGTCCGTGACCGAGCTGTCGACGACGGCAATCCCGCGGAAGCTGTCATCCCCCGTCGGCCCCTTCGTCTCCAGGCACTCCACCATGAAGCTGTTGTCGGTGCCGTAGACGCTTGGCTGCACGAGAACGGCACGCTCGAAGCCGAGATGGCGCAAAAGCGCCTCGTACCTGTCCAGCGGGGCGTGGGAGGGCGAGTATTCCCGGTTCGGTGCCAGAGGGGTCCGGCCCTGCGGATCGAAGACATGAGCATGGCTGTCGCAGGCTCCGGCCGGAAGCGGGGTTGAGGGCCTGGCGGGATTGGCCACGGGGTCCGGGGTCACGGGAATCGAGTCGTTCATCGTCGCTTCCTTCTTCTCAGTCGATCAGGCTGGGCAGCCACAGCGTCACCCACGGGACATAGGAGACAAGGCCGATGACGCCCACGAGGACCAGCAGGAACGGCCAGAGATGCCGTGCCACCGTCTCTATGCGCAGTCCGGTGATCGAGGCGGCCACGAAGAGCGAATAACCCAGCGGTGGCGTCACCATGCCAACCGCGAAGTTGATGACCACCATCGCGCCCAGCTGAATGGGCTCCAGCCCGATCTGGTTGCCCACGGCGATCAGGACCGTGCTGAGAATCACCATCGCCGAAAGCGTGTCGATGACGGCGCCCAGCAGCAGCAGCAGGATGTTGAGGATCAGCAGGATCAGGATCGGGTTGTCCGTGATGGAGAGCAGCTGCTCGGCGACCTGGGAGGGCAGCTGCTCGTTGGAGACGACCCAGGCGAAGGCATAAGCCGTGCAGATGATGAACATGATGATGGCGGTGGTGCGCAGCGACTGGAGCAGCACGCCCGGCAGCTTGCGCCAGCTCAGCTCGCGATAGATGAAGACGCCGACGACGAAGCTGTAGAAGGCGCCGACCATGGAGGCCTCCGTGGGCGTGAAGACACCGCCGTAGATGCCGCCCAGGATGACCACGGGCGTGAACAGCGCCCAGATCCCGTTGCGGATCGCCCGGGCGATTTCACCAAACCCCATCCAGCCGACGCGCGGCACGCCCCGGATCACGGCATAGAGATAGCTGATCACCACGAACCCGAGGGCGGCGGCCAGGCCGGGAATGATCCCCGCCAGGAACAGCTTGGAGATCGATTCCTCCGCCAGCACGCCCCAGACGACCATGGGAATCGAGGGCGGAATCATCTGGCCCAGAGGGCCGACGGCAGTGGCGAGTGCGGCCGCGTAACCCCGTTCATAGCCACGTTCCTCTAGCTCACTCGTCATGACGGAGCCGATGGCGGCCGTGGTTGCGGGGGCCGAGCCGGAAATGGCCCCGAAGAAGGTGCCGGCCCCCACGGTGGCCATGCTCAACCCGCCGGGCAGGTGGCCGATCATCGAGGCCGCGATGTGGACGAGCCGTCGCGACAGTCCACCCTCGCTCATGATGTAGCCGGCAAGCACGAAGCCCGGGATCGCCAGCAGACTGTGCACGCCGGTACCGGCGATGAGACGCTGGCTGAGGATCAGCGGATTCGCATCGTTCAGCCACATCCCCACCAGCGCCAGGAGGCCCAGCGTGAATGCGATCGGCATGCCCAGGAGCAGCAGGACGAACAGCCCCACGATCAGGACAATGGCCACGGTGGTCATAGGGCAGCCTTCCCCGAGCTTCCCGCTTCACGCAGGCTCGGCCGGGTCAGGCGGGCCAGGACATGCAGCAGCATGAAGGCCCCCGCCACGGGGACGGAGGCGTTGCGCAGCCACAGAGGGTAGTTGATCGCCGCCGAGGTCCGGCCGGCCGTGAATTCCGCGAACTGCCAGCCATAATACAGCATGGCGAGGGCGAATATCCCGACCCCCAGCAGGATCAGGCGCTCCAGGATGTCGGACAGGACGCCGGGCAGGAGGTCGCGAAGCAGGGTCACGCGCACGTGAAAGTCTTCGCGCACGCCCAGGCTCGCCGCCAGCAAGACCGTCCAGGAAAACAGCAGCAGGCTGATCTCGCTGGGCCAGGGCAGCGAGCTGTGCAGCACGTAGCGAAAGAAGACCCCGATCAGCAGCGTGGCCACGAGTGCCACGGCCGTAACGCAGACGACAGCGGCCACGATGCGCCCGACCCACAGGCTGATCGTATCGAGTGGCTTATGAAGAAGCGGCATAAAAATCATACGGGACGAGCCTGACAATCGGAGCGCATCGCCTCCGGCGGGTGTTGCTTCCGCCGGAGGCGATGCGATGGTCTCAGCCTAGTTCTGCCCGGTCGCTTCGAGGGCCTTGTCCATCAGCTCGCTGCCGATGTCCTCGCGATAGTCTTCGTAGACGGGACGGACGAGCTCCTGAAAGGCGGAGATGTCCTCGACCTCGTTCACTTCCATGCCGGCCTCTTCGATGCGGCCGACCATGTCCTGGTTGTTGGCGCCCACTGTTTCACGCTGCCGTTCGACAGTGGTCTCTGCAGCGTCCCGGACCGCCTGTTTCAGCTCGTCGCTGAGCTGGTCGAAGGTCTGTTTCGAGACCAGCAGGGCCGGGGCGTTGTAGACGTGCTGGGTGAGCGAGAGGTACTGGGTGACGTCGGGGAAGTTGTTGGCGTAAATCACGCTCAGAGGAATTTCCAGTCCGTCGATGGTGCCCTGCTGAACGGCGGTGAAAACCTCGCTCCACTCCATGGGGATGGGATCGGCTCCGAAGCGCTCGAAGCTGTCCAGGTAGATGTCGAAGGGCTGCACGCGCAGGCGGATGCCTTCCATGTCCTCCGGCGTGTGGACGGGACGCACGTTGTTGATCGTGCTGCGGAAGCCCGCCTCGACGAAGCCGAGCCCGACGATTCCCTTGGGCTCCAGCGTATCGAGCATCATCTGGCCCACTTCGCCGTCCAGCACTTCGCGCGCCTGTTCGTTGTCCTTGAACAGGAAGGGCAGGTCGATCAGCTGGAACGCAGACGAGATCGAGGCGATCTGTGTGCCCGTGATGACGGCGGCCTCAAGCGTTCCGAGCTGCATGCCCTCCAGCATCTCGGTTTCATTGCCGAGTTCGTTGTTGGGGAAGAAGCTGATGTCGAATTCCCCCGGCGCCTCGTTCTCCAGCTCCTCGGCAAAGTAATGCGCGGCGATGGCATAGGGGTCCGTATCGCTGTCGGCGCTCGTCCAGCCGATGCGAAGGCGCTCCTGCGCCTCTGCGCCGGGCGCCTGAAGGGCAGTCAGGGCGAGAACAGCAGCGGACAGTCCAAGCAGGTGATATTTGCGCAGTTGGAATTTTCCGGGTTTCATGACGCGTCTCCTCTCATTGTTCATCTGATCGTTATTATCGTTGTTGTGCATCCCTCTTCGGGGTGCGGGCCGACAGGGGAAAAGCCTTTCGGGGGCTGCCTGTTCGCAGTTTCTTGTACGGAATGGCGAGCCGGCCGCTATTGGTCGTAGCCCGGGTTCTGGGCATCGACCTGGCGCAGCATGGCCTCCCACTCCAGTTCACCGTAGATGCGGCGGACGTCCGGGTCGTACAGGCGTGCCGTCTTTTCGCAAACCTCGTCGGAGGGCAACTGCAGGTCCGTCCCGGCGTTCATGACGTCGACCTGGACCTTGCAGGAGTTCTCCAGCCAATACATCAGGTTGAAGGCATGCGCGATGTTCAGTCCGCAGGTCAGCAGGCCGTGGTTGCGCAGGATCATGGCGTAGTGTGGCCCGAGATCGGCCACCAGACGCTGGCGCTCGTCCAGGTCCAGCGCCACGCCTTCGTAGTCATGATAGCCTACCCGGTTGTAGAAGCGCATAGAGGTTTGCGCGATGGGCAGCAGACCGCACTTCATGGCCGAGACCGCCATGCCGGCCCGGGTGTGGGTATGGATCACGCAGTCCACGTCCGAGCGTGCCTCGTGCACCGCACTGTGGATGACGAAGCCCGCCGGGTTGAAATCGTAGTCCGTGGCCGGCGTCAGCAGGACGTTGCCCTGGTGATCGATCTTGTAGAGGCTGGAGGCCGTCATCTCGCTGTAGCGCAGGCCGTAGGAATTGATCAGGAACTGGTCCGGATGGCCCGGAACGCGCGCCGAGATGTGGTTGTAAATCAGGTCGGTCATGCCGTAGAGCGCCATCAGCCGATAGCATGCCGCCAGGTTCACGCGCGTGTCCCACTCCTCGGCCGACACCTGGTCGCGCAGCGACGGTTGGGTCCTTATGGCATTCACCGACATCGCTGTCTCCTCCATCCCGAGTATGTTCTATTTATACAAGGAATTATGGCGAGCGGAAATTTTCTGAGTCAATGAGTGATTCCAGCGGTTGCCGATTGCTGTGTCTTACACTTCCGGGTAGCCGAAGTCGGTCAGGAAGGGCCGGACCTGTTCGATCACCGGGTTCAGGTGGTTGCGGTAGCGCTCCCAGCGATAGCGGGCGCGATCGTAGAGACCCTCGGTAACCTGGCTGTAGCTGGGCGTGTCGATGCGCTGGCGTTGGCGCGCCGTCTCGGCAAAGTCGCGCACTTTCTCGTCCCAGTCCAGATCCAGGAAGTCCAGCAGAGACCCGACCACTCCGTCGAAATCGTCAATCAGGTCCTCGTAGCGCAGGGCATGAACGTCCAGCGGCAGGACCTGGCGATAGCGGCGATAGAGGCCCATGACCTCGGCATAGAAGCGTCCTGTCTCCTCCAGCGTGACGAAGTTCGCCATGGCGTCGTTAAGATCGAAGTTCTGCATGTAGGCGCTGAGGCAGACATCGCAGGGATGGCGCAGCGCCAGGATGATCTTGGCGTTCGGATAGAGGCGATGAATCTCGGGCAGGCGCAGGATGTTGAGCGGCAGCTTGTCCACGGTCCGCGCGCCGGGTTTGTCCGGGAGGTCGGCCGTCAGCCGCTGCAGATAGGCCTGGCGGGCGGATTTGGCTCCGGCCTCGTCCAAATGTTCCAGGCGGTCCAGCCAGCCTGTGTAGTCTCCTGCCAGGGCCGCCTCGGCCGAGAGCAGGGCCTCCACCTCCTCGGCGACGCGCAGACGCGGGTGGCTCTCCAGAACGTGATGCAGCAGCGTAGTGCCCGAGCGTGGGAAGCCCACCAGGAAGACTGGGCTGTCCTCCGCGCTGGGCGGTGTCAGCGCGCTCCAGCGAGCCACGCGCTCCGGCGTGATGCGCGCCGATAGCGCCTCCATGCGCTGGCGCGTGATCCCCCGCTGGCGCCCGCCGGGCGCTGAGAACAGCTGTTCCGCCATCTCGCTGGCCAGACGGTTGCCGGCGTGGAAGGCGGCAATCGCCTCGTCAGGCCGGTTCTGACGGTCGAACAGGCGGCCCTGCTCGAAGTGCCAGTCGAGGCGCAGGGGATAGGGTCCGTCCTGCGGCGCGGTGATGCCGGTGAAGCGCTGCAGTGCGGCCTCGCCACGGTTCAGTCGGCGCTCCACCTTGGCGGCGGCCAGGCGCAGCCAGGGATGCTGCGGTGCCTGGTCCAGGCCGGTCTCGGCTTCGGCCAGCGCGTCGTCCAGCCGGCTGGCGTGCTCCAGGATCAGGGCCAGGTTGGCGCGGGCGTCCGGGTCCTGCGCGTTGAGTTCCAGCGCGTGGCGGCAGGCGGCCTCGGCCTCCTCCGGTCGGCCCAGCTGGTTCAGCAGGCTGCCCAGGTTGCTCCAGGCATCGGCGAAGGACTCGTCGATCTGCAGCGCCAGGCGCAGGGACTCGCCGGCGGCCTCCAGCTCGCCCTGGCCAACCAGCGTCATGGCCTGGTTGTAGTGACAGCGCGCCAGGTTGCCGCGCGCCTCCCTGTGATCGGGCTGGCGCTTCAGCAGCTTTCGATAGGTGGTGATGGCTTCGTCGAACTTCTGCTGCCAGGCTTGGGCGTTGCCCAGCTGCAGCAGGATGTCGGGGCGGTCGGGGGCCAGCTTCAGGGCCTTGCGGCAGGCGCTCTCGCCGGCCTCGCCCTCGCCGCCGGCGGTCAGGCAGGCGCCCAGCAGGGCTTGTGCCTCGGCATCGCGCGGCGCCAGCTCCACCGCCTTCCTCAGGGCCTCGGCGGCGGGCTGCAGCTGGCCGGCGGCGTAGAGGATCTTGCCCAGGTCGCGCTGGGCCGCTGGGTGGCGCGGCTTCGTCTCCAGGGCACGGGAGACCATCTGGCTGGCGGCCTGGTAGTCGCCGGCCTGGGCGGCCAGCAGGCCCAGATTGTGCAGGGCCTCCGTGTTGTCGGGCTGACGCTGCAGTACCGCCTGATAGCCTTGCTGTGCGGCCGCCAGATTGCCGCTGCGATGAGCCGCCAGCGCCTGGGCCAGTTGTGGGTCGTTGCCCCCGGTCCCAGCCTGTCTTGGGGCGCTACCCGTGCGGGCCTGGGCCCGTCGTTCCTTGCGATTCATGGCCGCTTGCCACTCCTGCCGAATGTTTGCCTGTGCACCGTCTGTTTAGCAGCCAACAGGCCCCTTGGACAGCCCACCCCGCCCTTGACAGGGCCGGCCGGGCGGCGTTCGCTCTTGTCGCCGACAAGCTGTACATCCAACAAGGAAGACCGGATAGAATGGACGAAGAGCTGCGGGCAGCGGCCCGCGATCATCTCGTTCGCTATGGCGGCGAGCGTTTCGACAACCTGTTCTCGCACGCCAGGGGGGCGAAGGTCTGGGATGACGAGGGCCGCGAGATCCTGGATTTCACCTCGGGCCAGATGTGCGCCACCATCGGACACAATCACCCGGCCATCCTGGAGGCTCTGCACCGGGCCGGAGAGCAGGCCCTGCATCTCTTCAGCGGCATGGTGCCGGAAGCGGCGGCACAGTTGGCCCTGCGCCTGGCAGACGACTGGATGCCGGCGCCGCTCACGCGCTCGCTGCTGATCAACACCGGCAGCGAGAGCAACGAGGCCGCATTGAGGATGGCCAAGCTCTACACCGGCGGCTACGAGGTCATCGCCGTCGGCGGCTCCTGGCACGGAGTGACGGGGGCGGCCTCGTCGGTGTCCTTCGCCAGCGACCGCAAGGGCTATGGTCCCGGCGTGCCCGGAGTCTTCCCGATTCCCGAGCCCAACAGCTATCGCCCCTGGATTCCCGGGGGCAGTGATGCGGAGTCGGCGTTGGCAGCGCTGGAGCTGGGGCTGCGGATGTTCGACATGCAATCCGCCGGCGCACCGGCGGCCATCATCGTCGAGCCGGTGATCAGTGCCGGCGGCGTGCTGGTGCCGCCTCCGGAGTACATGCAGGCCCTGCGCAAGGCCGCCGACGAGCGCGGCATGCTGCTGATCTTCGACGAGGCACAGACGGCCTTCGGGCGCATCGGAGCCAGGACCGGCGCCGAGCACTTCGGGGTGACGCCGGACATCATGACGGTCTCCAAGACCCTGGGCGGCGGCCTGCCGCTGGCAGCTACGATCACCAGCGATGCGGTAGAGGCGCGTGCCCATGAACGCGGTTTCACCTACTACACCAGCCATGTTTCCGATCCGCTGCCCGCCGCCGTGGGCCTGGCCGTTCTGAAGACCCTGGAGGAGGAGCGCCTGATCGAGCGGGCGCGGGATACGGGGGCCTACCTGCGCCAGCAGCTTGAAGCCCTGCAGCAACGCTATGAGGAGATCGGTGATGTGCGCGGCCTGGGCCTGCTGCTGGGCGTGGAGCTGGTGAAGGACCGGAGCAGCCGCGAGGCGCACCACGAACTTGGTGCGCTGACCACCCGGCGCTGCTTCGAGCTGGGGCTCAGCATGAACATCCGCCGCCGCCCCGAACGCGGCGCCGTTTGGCGCATCGCTCCGCCTCTGACCGTGAACCACGACGAGATCGACCGCGGCGTCGCGATTCTGGACCAGGCCCTGGGCGAGAGCCTGGACGAGCTGGCGCGGAGAAAGAGGTAGGTTCGATTAAGCCCCAATGGAACCGCTTGTGCAGGATCTCGGCACAGGCGGATGGGGCGGCTCTACAGCATTTCCGTCAGGCGCTTGAGCATGCGGTCGTGGATGCCGAGCTCGTCCAGATGGGCGGTGGTGTTGGCCAGGTAGTCGCGGCAGGGGCCGCGGCGACCTTCGGCCTGGCGGATGTAGTGCAGGGTCTGGTCGAAGGAAAGGTTTCCGGCGTATTGCGGGTGCTTGGGGTCGGCGATGAAGCACAGCGCCGGCACCGCTCCCTGCTCGGTGCGGCAGGTCAGCCATTTCCAGCGATAGGCGCCGGTCACCATCTCACGCTCCCAGAGGTAATCCAGGGCATCCTGTGCCCGCTCGGCACCCACGCGAAAGATCATGCCGCGGCAGGCGCCGCCGCGGTCGAGGCCCAGGACCAGGCCGGGGGCATCGGGCGTGCCGCGATAGCGCGTGGAGTAGATGCAGAAACGCCGATGATAGCCGCGCAGCAGGGCCGAGCGGGATTCGGCGAAATCGAATTCCGGATTCCACATGAGCGAACCGTACCCGAACACCCAGTAGTCTTCATTGGGGGGTAGCTCCGGCTGTTCGCGGTGGACAACGGCGTCCGGCCCGAAGGCGAACGCGGCGGCCGGCGCGTCTTCCCGCTCGTCTGACTCGTGTCTCATGGCGGGTATGGTAACGCGCCGCGGTACAAACGGCAAAGGCCCGGGCAGATTATTACAGGGACGCAGATTGTATGGATGACGCCATCAGGGGGACTTGGCCCGGCGGTGATGGCCGCATAAGATGACCTTCATGCGATTGACCCTGCGCCTTCTTCTTGCCTTGGCTGTATTGGCCGTCCTCTGGTGCGGCTTTTGGTTCTGGTCGGCCCAGCGCCTGGAGTCCGAAGTCGATGACTGGATCGCCCGGCAAGAGGCTGAGGGCCGGGTGGTCGAGACCTCCAGCCGTACGGTTTCCGGCTTTCCCTTCCACCTGCGCCTGCACGCCGAGGGGCCGCGGGTGACCGACGCGGATGGCATGCGTTGGGAAGCACCGGAGCTGACGGGCGAAGCCGCCGTCTGGGCGCCGCGGCATTTGTCCTTCTCGTTTCCCGGGACGCAGCGCCTGCATCCTCCGCCCGACAGTGGCCTGCCGCGCATCGAGTTGGCCACTGCCGCGGGACGCGCCGAGGTGGAACTGGGCCGTGACGGTCGTGTGGAGGGCCTGCGCGCCCGGCTGGAAGGCCTGGCCCTCGTGGGCCTTTTCGATGGCAGCGTGGCGGCCGAGTCGGTTCACCTGGATTTCGGCAGCCTGGCAGGCAGCCAAGACCAGCAGGAAGACGCGGTACAACCCTTCCATGCGCGATTGGATGGGCTTGACCTGCCCAGTGCCAGCGATCCTCCGCTGGGCCAGCAAGTCGATCTCTTCGAGACGTCGGGCACCCTCAATGAGCCCCTGCCGCCGGGGCCGCCGGAACGCGCGCTGATGCAGTGGCGTGATGCCGGCGGCACGCTGGAACTGACCGAACTGAGGCTGGTCTGGGGGCCGCTGGACCTGTCGGGTGAAGCCACCGTGGCCCTGGATTCGCGCCTGCGTCCGGAGGGCGCCGGCACCGCCCGGGTGAGCGGGCTGGAGGCCACCATCGATCGGCTGGTGGAGCAGGGCATTCTGGACGAGGGGCTGGCCCCGATTCTCAAGACGGGTGCCCAGGCGGCGTCGCAGCGCGATTCCGAGAGCGGCCAGCAGGTCGTGGAACTGCCGCTGTCGGCCCAGGACGGCACCTTCCATCTGGGGCCGGTGCCGCTGTTCCCGCTCACTCCTCTTTTTTGACCTTTTCCGGCTCGCGCGGGTCGAAGGTGCCGGCCTGGCCCAGTTCGACCACGCCGCGGCGGATCTCGCGCGTTTGCTGGAAGCGCGACTCGAGCATCTCGCCCTCGCCCCAGCGGATGGCGCGCTGCAGGGCGGTGATATCCTCGTTGAAGCGCTGCAGCATCTCCAGCACGGCCTCGCGGTTGTTGAGGAAGACGTCGCGCCACATGATGGGATCGGAGGCGGCAATGCGGGTGAAGTCGCGGAAGCCGCTGGCCGAGTACTTGACCACCTCGCGGCGCTCGCTCTCCTCCAGGTTCGCCGCCGTGCCGACGATGGTGTAGGCGATCAGGTGCGGCAGGTGCGAGGTGATCGCCAGCACCTTGTCGTGATGGCCCGGCTCCATGATCTCCACCGTGGAACCGCAGGTCCGCCATAGCTGGGCAACCTTCTCCAGCGCCTCCTCGTCGCTGCCCGGCGGCGGCGTCAGGATGACGTAGCGATTCTCGAACAGCTCGGCGAAGCCGGCCTCGGGTCCACTGTGTTCGGTGCCGGCGATGGGATGGCCGGGAATGAAGTGCACGCCTTCCGGCAGGAAGGGATCGACGTCGCGGATCACCGACTGCTTGACCGAGCCCACGTCGCTGACGATGGCGCCGCGCTTCAGGCCCGGCGCCATGGCCTCGGCCAGGGCGGCGTTGGCGCTGACCGGCACGCAGAGGATGACCAGGTCGGCATCCTGCACGGCCTCCGCCGGATCGCTGTGCGCGGTGTCGCAGAGCTCCAGCTCCAAGAGGTGCGCGCAGCTCTCCTCGGTACGGGCACAGCCGGCGATCTCGCCGGCCAGGCCGTGCCGGTGCATGGCGCGGGCCAGCGACGAGCCGATCAGGCCGACGCCGATCAGGGTGACCTTGTCGAAGAGGGGTCGGTTCATCGGGGGCCGCTCATTGCTCGTAGTTCGAAAGCGCATCGATCACGGCGCGCATGTCGTCTTCGGTGCCGATGGTGATGCGCAGGTGGTCGGGCAGGCCGTAGGCGGCCATCTGCCGCACCAGGATGCCGTTCTGCTTGAGGTGCTCGGCGGCCCCTGCCGCGTCGGCGAAGCGCACGATGACGAAGTTGGCCACACTGGGCTCGGCCCGCAGGTTGAGGCGCGCCAGCTGCTCGGTGAACCAGGTGCGCCAGCGACTGTTGTGGGCGATGGAGCGGGCCACGTGCTCGCGGTCGCGCACCGCCGCCTCGCCGGCGATCTGGGCGGCAGCGGAGACGTTGAAGGGGCCGCGCACGCGGTTGAGGATGTCGATCACCTCGGGCGCGGCATAGGCCCAGCCCAGACGCAAGGCGGCCAGCCCGTAGATCTTGGAGAAGGTGCGCGTGACCACGACGTTCGGGTGGCGGTCGACCAGTTCGTTGCCGTCGCTGTAGTCCGCTGCCTCCACGTATTCGGCATAGGCGGCATCGATCACCAGCAACACCTCGTCGGGCAGTTCGCGGGCCAGCGCCTCCAGTTCGTCGCGGCTGAGGTAGCTGCCGGTGGGGTTGTTGGGATTGGCCAGGAACAGGAGGCGCGTGCGCGGCGTGACCGCGGCCAGCAGGGCGTCCACGTCGCTGCGCAGGTTGCGCTCCGGCGCCTGCACCGGCACGGCGCCCTGGGTCCGGGCCGTGATGGGATACATCAGGAAGCCATGCTCGCTGTAGAGCACTTCGTCGCCGGGTCCGGCGTAGGCACGCACCAGAAGCGCGATCAACTCGTCGGAGCCGGCGCCGCAGACGATCTGGTCCGCGGGCAGGCCGTGCACCTCGGCGATGGCCTGGCGCAGGGCCGTGGCGCCGCCGTCGGGATAGCGGAACAGGCTGTCGCCGGCCGCGCGATAGGCATCCACCGCCGCGGTGCCGGCGCCCAGCGGATTCTCGTTGGAGGCCAGGCGGATCACCTGATCCCGTCCCTCGATGGCGGAGGCGCCGCCGACGTAGGGGGCGATGTCGTAGATGGCGGATCTTGCGGTTGGGGCCATCAGGGTTTTTCCCGTTCCTTCTGGGCTGCTTGGGGTTCGCTCAGGGGGCTTGCCTGGAAAGGCAGAGGGTAGGAGCCGACGACCCAGAGCGCGTTCAGGCGCTCGCCCTCGATGTCCATCAGGGTGTTCAGGCGTTCGTCGTCGTCGGTGATGAAGCCGGGCAGCTCCACCATCAGCAGGTCTTCGCCATGGCCGGAGTCGGCGCTGCGCTGGACATAGATGTTGTCCGGGGACAGGCCGCTCTTCTCGAAGAGCTCCTTGAGTGCGCCCCGGCTCAAGTGGCTGCGGGTCTCGACGATCAGGTAGCTGCTGTCCTCGCCGGAGGACTCCGGCGGCACGAGACCGATCATCAGGCCGCTCTGTCCCGGCGGAGTGCTTGGGGTTGCCGCCGCGGCCAGCGGCAGGCGGGAGATGACGCGCGGCACGTCGTTGCCCTCGCGTGCCAGATAGCGCCACCAGGGATCCGCGGACTCGTGCTCTGGCGGGGGTACCAGGCCCACCGAGGCTTCACCCTCGGCCACCGCATTGACCACCCTCAATGGCGAGCTGTGCTCCTGGATCGGGGTGAGGATGCCGAAGTGATCGCGGGCCATGCCCACCAGCGAGGCTTCCGACCCGTCATTGAGCACGGCCACGGAAAAGGGCCCCTGCTGGGCCAGCGAATCGGAGAAGATCTCGCGCCAGATGCGCACCAGGACGGCGCCGGGCAGGGAGCCCCTGTGACGACCCAGCAGGCGGCGCAGGACCTGCACCTCGCGGGCCGGACGAATGACCGCGGGGGTATCTCCCTTGGCGTCGCGCACCTTGCGCGAGACTTCCGTGCGGCGCATCAGAAGATCGTGCAGGGCGTCGTCGATCCGGTCGATCTCGCTGCGCAGCTCGTCGAGAGAGGGGTCACCCTGGTCCATGGTTGTGATACTTTACATCCTGAAGAATTGACGAAAGGCGCCTAGGAATAGTCGGAACAACTGGTAAAATCAAAGACAACGACATGATGAACCCGCAAGGCCGTCCGCCGCAACAGGGCATTGACAGGAGCCGCCTCTCGCCTGCTTAGTGTCAGGCCCTTCACGCGGGACCTGTGCGGACCGCCTTGCGAAACACCATCACTTCCTTGTCGGACTGAGGAGCATGACGGGTACAGCCCCGAAATCGCCGGACCTTCTGCGCAGCCTGCCGGGCCCTCGGGTCGAGTTGGGCCACGAGGGCCCCTTGCCGCTGGACTGCGGCGAGAGCCTGGAGCAGTTCGCCATCGCCTATCAGACCTATGGCGAGCTGAACGCGGACAAGTCCAACGCGATTCTTGTCTGTCACGCGCTGACCGGCGACCAGTTTGCGGCCGAGACCCATCCGCTGACCGGCAAGCCGGGCTGGTGGGAGGTGCTGATCGGCCCCGGCCGCCCGCTGGACACCGAGCGCTACTTCATCATCTGCTCCAACGTGCTGGGCGGCTGCCTGGGCAGCACCGGCCCCAAGGATATCAACCCGGCCACCGGTCGGCCCTGGGGCCTGGACTTCCCCTTCATCACCATCACCGACATGGTGCATGCCCAGAAGCGCCTGATGGACCACCTGGGAATCGACAAGCTGTTCGCCGTGGTCGGCGGCTCCATGGGCGGCATGCAGGTGCTGGAGTGGGCCTCCAAGTTTCCCGAGCGCGTGCGCACGGCGATTCCCGTCGCAACGGCGTCCTATCATTCGGCCCAGAACATCGCCTTCCACGAGGTCGGGCGCCAAGCCATCATGGCCGATCCCGACTGGGACGAGGGCCGCTATCTGGAGACCGGCAAGATCCCGCGCCGCGGCCTGGCGGTGGCGCGCATGACGGCACATGTCACCTATCTCTCGGAACAGGCCCTGCACCGCAAGTTCGGTCGGCGCCTGCAGAACCGGGGCGAGCTGTCCTATGGCCTGGACGCGGACTTCCAGGTGGAGAGCTACCTGCGCTACCAGGGCGCCAGCTTCGTCGAGCGCTTCGACGCCAACTCCTATCTCTACATCACCCGCGCCATGGACTACTTCGACCTGGCGGCCGACTTCGGCGGCGTGCTGGCCAATGCCTTCCGCAACTCGCCGGTGCGCTTCTGCGTGATCTCGTTCACCAGCGACTGGCTGTTTCCCACCGCGGATGCCCGCCGGATCGTGCATGCGCTCAACGCCGCCACGGCGGACGTCAGTTTCGTGGAAATCGAAAGCGACAAGGGGCACGATGCCTTCCTGCTGAACGAGCCGGAGTTCCACGAAACCCTGCACGGTTTTCTCAACGGCTGCGCCGAACAGATCGACCTGCCCACCGGCGAGCTGAGGCCGCTGCCGGAGGGCGAGGCCGCCTGGGACGCCGGGCGGATCAGCTGACGCGCAGCCGGGAGCTTTCAGGAACCGCCATGTCCTCGCCGCACACCAAGACGATTCGCGCCGACCTGCAGCTGATCGCCGACATGATCGACGACGGCAGCCGCGTGCTGGACATCGGCTGCGGAGACGGCGTGCTGCTGTCCTATCTGGTGGAGGAGAAGGGGGTCATCGGGCGCGGCATGGAATTGAGCCAGGAAGGGGTGAACGCCAGCGTCGCCCAGGGCCTCTCCGTGGTCCAGGGCGACGCCGACAGCGACCTGAACACCTATCCCGATGGTGCCTTCGACTTCGTGGTGCTCTCCAAGACGCTGCAGGCCACGCGCGATCCGCGCGCCGTGCTGCGCCAGCTGGTGCGCATCGGCAGCTATGCCGTGATCTCGTTTCCCAACTTCGGCTACTGGCGTATCCGCCTGTCGCTGCTGGTCAACGGCCGCATGCCGGACACGCCGTTGCTGCCCGAACCCTGGTACGAGACGCCGAACATCCATCTCTGCACCATCCGCGATTTCGTCGAGCTCTGCATGGCCTGTGGCGTGGTGATCGAGGAAGCCTATACCGTGGGCGAGGCGCTCAGGCCGCGACCCATCCGCTCGCTGCGCACCGCCAACCTCTGCGGCCAGGACGGAGTCTTCCTGCTGCGCAAGGCCTGAGACGGGCCTGGCCCCGCGCCCTTTTTTCATGGCCGGCTTGACCTCAAGTATACTTGAGGTCCTATGGTGCCCCGACTCCGCAGAACGAAGGGCCAGTGCGGCCGCGGTGTTTCCTTTCCTCTCCCGTCGGTGATGCTCATGTTCCGCTACTTCGAGACCCTGATCGACCCCTTTCCCAGCCAGGAGCCCGGGACTCCGCCGCGCCGGCTGCTGGCCTTCATCCTGCACTATTCGCGGCCGGTGCTGCCGTTCCTGGGGGTGATGTCGGTCCTGACGGCCATGATCTCGGTGATCGAGGTGGTCGTCATCGGCTACATGGGCTCCCTGGTCGACTGGCTGTCGAATGCCGATCGCGAGGGCTTTCTTGCCGAGCACGGCATGAGCCTGGCGGGCATGGCCCTGCTGATCGTGGTCGGCTTTCCGCTGGTGGTTCTCGCCCAGTCGCTGCTGGTCCACCAGACGATCTTCGCCAACTATCCCATGATCACGCGCTGGCTGGCCCACCGCTACCTGCTGGGACAGAGCCTCTCGTTCTTCCAGAACGAGTTCGCCGGGCGCGTCTCGCAGAAGGTGATGCAGACGGCGCTGGCCATCCGGCAGACGGTGATGCGGCTGATGGACGTCCTGGTCTATGTCGTCGTCTACTTCACCGGCGCGCTGGTGATGATGGGCGGCGCCGATCCCTGGCTGATGGTGCCGCTGCTGGGGTGGCTGGCGGTCTATCTCTTCATCCTGGTCCATTTCGTGCCGCGGCTGCGCGCCATCTCCATGGCCCAGTCCGATGCCCGGGCCATGATGACCGGCCGAGTGGTGGACAGCTACACCAACATCCAGACCATCAAGCTGTTCGCCCACAGCCGGGGCGAGCAGGACTATGCGCGTGGCGCCATGAGCGGGTTCATCGACACGGTGCACCGCCAGATGCGGCAGGTCACCCTGCTGACCGTCTGCCTGCAGACCGCCAACGCGCTGCTGCTCGCCTCGGTGGCGGGCGTGGCCATCTTCGCCTGGCTGAACGCGGCGATCTCGCTGGGCGCGATCGCGGTCTCCATCGCGCTGGTCATGCGCATCCGCAGCATGTCCGACTGGATCCTGTGGGAGGTCGCCAGCCTGTTCGAGAACATCGGGACGGTGCAGGACGGCATCAACACCATCGCCCGGCCGCGGGCCGTGACGGACCGCAGCGATGCCGGCGCGCTTGCCGTGCCCCGCGGCGAGATCTCCTTCCAGGACATCCGCTTCCACTACGGGCCCGAGGGTGGCGTGACCGACAGCCGCGTGATCGAGGGACTTTCGCTGGACATCAAGCCCGGCGAGAAGGTCGGCCTGGTCGGTCGCTCCGGGGCGGGGAAATCGACGCTGGTCAACCTGCTGCTGCGCTTCTACGACCTGGAGGGAGGACGCATCGAGATCGACGGACAGGACATCACCCAGGTGACCCAGGAGTCCCTGCGTCGACAGATCGGCATGGTCAGCCAGGACGCCTCGCTGCTGCACCGCTCGATCCGCGAGAACGTGCGCTATGGCCGGCCCGACGCCGGCGACGACGCGGTGCGCGACGCCCTGAAACGCGCCCAGGCGCTCGACTTCGTCGAGGAACTGCGCGATACCAAGGGCCGGCAGGGCCTGGAGGCCCATGCCGGCGAGCGCGGCGTCAAGCTGTCGGGCGGGCAGCGCCAGCGGATCGCTATCGCCCGGGTCCTGCTGAAAGACGCGCCGATCCTGGTGCTCGACGAGGCGACCTCGGCGCTCGACTCGGAGGTGGAGGCGGCGATCCAGGAACAGCTCTATGCCCTGATGGAGCACAAGACCGTGCTCGCCATCGCTCACCGCCTGTCCACCATCGCCGTGCTCGACCGGCTGGTGGTGCTGGACGAGGGCCGGATCGTGGAGACCGGCACCCACGCCGAGCTGCTGCGCCGCGGCGGGCTCTACGCCGAGCTGTGGAAGCGCCAGTCCGGCGGCTTCCTGGGCGTGGAGGATGACGGGGAGGCCGGCCAGGCGCCTCCGCAGGTGGCCGAATAGCGCGGACAAGCGCGGGCGCCGCCGCCGATCAGGCCGTGGTCTGCCGTGCCGCCTTCGCTGCGGTCTTCCGGCCCTGTCCGCCGCGCTGGCGTGCGGGTGTCTTGCGCGCCGGCTCGGCCCCGCCGGGTGTGGCCTCCAGGGCTTCCAGCAGGCGATGGCGCAGGCGGCGCAGGCGGGCGTCGTCCTCGACCTTGCTGCCCAGGGCGTCGTGCAGGTAGAAGCTGTCCACGGCGCGCTCGCCGTAGGTGGTGACCTTGGCGCTGTCGATGATCAGGTTCTGCCGGGTGATCACGTCGGTCACCCGGTGCAGCAGGCCCGCCCGGTCGCGGGCGTTGACCTCGACCACCGTGTGGTTGCGGCTGGCCTTGTTGTCGATCAGCACGCGCGGCGGCACCTTGAAGACCTCCAGGCGCGAGGGCAGCGACGAGCGCTGCTTCTTCAGCTCCTGCAGGGGCTTCAGGCGGCCGGTCAGGCTCTGTTCGATGGCCGCGCGCAGGCGCTCGATCCTGTCCTCGCGATCGAAGGGGCCGCCGCTGGCCTCCTCGATATAGAAAATGTCCAGCGCCATGCCGTTGGACAGCGTGAAGATGCGCGCGCCCTCGACCGAGGCGCCGGCCACGGCCAGCGCCCCGGCGATGCGGCTGAACAGGCCCGGATGGTCGGGGGTATAGATGGTGACCTCGGTGACCTGGCGATAGTCGTCGATGCGGGTGTCCACGCTCAGCTGGCGACCCGCCGCTTCGGCTTCGCGCACCATCTCGGCGTGGCGGGCGTGGGTCTCGGCGTCCAGCGACAGCCAGTAGGAGGCATAGCCGCGCTCCAGGTGGGCCTCGACCTCCTCGGTCGGCCAGTGGGACAGCTGTTGGCGCAGGGCCTGCTGGGCCGCCTCGACGCGGCGCTCGCGCCCCTCGGTGATCAGACCGCCGGAGAGCACCTCCTCGGTGCGCCAGTAGAGCTCGCGCAGCAGGGCGGCCTTCCAGGCGCTCCAGACATTGGGCCCCACGGCGCGGATGTCCGCCACCGTCAGGATCAGCAGCAGGCGCAGGCGCTCCATGGACTGCACCAGGTCGGCGAAGGACTGGATGGTCTCGGGATCGTCGATGTCGCGCTTGAAGGCGGTGTCGCTCATGTTCAGGTGGTGCAGCACCAGCCAGGATACCGTCTCGGTCTCCTCTTCGCTCAGCCCCAGGCGCGGGCAAAGGCGCTGGGCGATCTCGGCGCCGACCTCGGAGTGGTCGCCGGGCCGGCCCTTGGCGATGTCGTGCAGCAGCACCGCGACATAGAGGGCGCGGCGCGAGAGCACCTTGTGCACCACCTCGGTGACGATGGGCGCCTCCTCGGCCAGGCGGCCCTGCTCGATGTCGTGCAGGATGCCGATGGCGAAGATGGTGTGCTCGTCCACCGTGTAGTGGTGGTACATGTTGAACTGCATCTGGCTGACGATGCGCCCGAAGTCTCGGATGAAGCGGCCGAACACGCCGGCCTCGTTCATGCGCCTCAGCGTCACCTCGGGGTCGTGCTCCGAGGTCAGGATGTCCAGGAAGATGGCGTTCGCCTTCGGGTCCTTGCGCACGGAGTCGGTGATGTACTTCAGGTTGCGCGTGATCCAGCGCAGGGTCTGTGGGTGGATGTCCAGGTCATGCTGCTGCGCCACCTGGAAGATGCGCAGCATCTCCACGGGGTTCTTCTGAAAGAGACCTGCGTCCTTCACCCAGAGGCGGTCGCCGTCCAGCTGGAAGCCCGACAGGCGGCGCTGGCCCAGCAGCGGCGTCAGGCGGAAGCGCGAGCGGCGCTCGTGCTCGGCCTCGAGCTGGGCGCAGAAGATGCGTGTCAGGTCGCCCACGTCCTTGGCCATCAGGAAGTAGTGCTTCATGAAGCGCTCGACCGCCTGGGTGCCGGCGTGCTGCTTGTAGCCCATCAGCGGGGCGATCTGGTGCTGCAGGTCGAAGGTCAGGCGTTCCTCGGCGCGGCCGGTCAGGAAGTGCAGGTGACAGCGCAGAGTCCAGAAGAAGGACAGCGCCTTGGCGAACTTGCGCACCTCGGGCCGCGAGAAGACGCCGGTATCGATGAAGCGCTCGATGTCGTCCAGGCCATAGGCGAACTTGGCGATCCAGAACAGGGTGTGCAGGTCGCGCAGGCCGCCCTTGCCCTCCTTGATGTTGGGCTCCAGCGCATAGCGCGAGCCCTCGCCGTGACGCTGGTGGCGTGCGTCGCGCTCGGCCAGCTTGGCCTCGACGAAGGCGGCGCTGCGCCCGTTCTGCACTTCGCGTCGGTAACCTTCGCGCAGCTCCAGGAACAGGGCCTGGTCGCCCCACAGGAAGCGCTTCTCCAGCAGGTTGGTGGCGATGGTGACGTCGCCGCGGGCCAGGCGGATGCAGTCCTCCACCGAGCGGGTGGCGTGGCCCACCTTGAAGCCCAGGTCCCAGAGGAAGTAGAGCACGGCCTCGATCACCTGCTCGCTGCGCGGCGTGATCTTGTAGGGCAGCAGGAACAAGAGGTCGATGTCGGAATAGGGCGCCAGTTCGCCGCGGCCGTAGCCGCCCACGGCCACCAGCGCCAAGCGCTCGGCCGTCGAGGGGTTGTGCAGGGGATAGAGGTCGTGGCTGACGTGATCGTAGACCAGGCGCAGGATCTGGTCGGCCAGGAAGCTGAAGGCCTGGGCGGTCATCAGGCCCGAGGCGCCGTCATGGAAGCGGCGCTCGATCTCGTCCCGGCCGTCGGCCTGGGCCTCCTTCAGGATGTCGAGGATCTCCGAACGCGCGCGCTCCGGCGTCGAGGCGCGGAACCATGTGGCGGCGATCTTCTCCTGCAGGCGCTGGCGATTGACAATGTCGCGCCGGCCGCGCAGCCGGTCGTCAGGCTGGCTGCCGCCTGCAAGCGCGGCCTCGGCCAGCGGCTGGGCCTCTTCGGGAACGGCGGCGGGTGTCGGTGAAACCATGCCCTAAGGATTGTCCCTTTGCCGCTTCAGGGCAAGGGGTAAGGAAAGCTGCGAAGTCGGTGCCAGGATGTTTCGACGGGCTCAGCACAGATGCTCCGGTGCACCTCTACGGGGTGCACCGGAGCATCATGAGGGTGGCAGTGATTTGAGAATAAACGGAAACAGCCTCACTCTCCGCCCCGTCAGGAGGCCTGGACCTCCTTCAGGTAGTTCTTGATCTCGGACTTGATCCTGTCCGACCTCTCCGAAAGCGATGAACTTGCTCCCAACACCTGGGAAGAGGCCGCACTGGTTGTCTGGCTGGCCTCGTGCAGTGAGGCCACGTTCTTCGAGACCTCTTCCGTGCCACGGGCCGCTTCGGTCACGTTGCGGCTGATCTCTGCCGTGGTCGAGGACTGCTGTTCGGCCGCGGCCGCGACCGACGAGGCGATCTCGTTCAACTCGCCAATCACCGAAGAGATGGCTTCGATCATCGGCACGGTATCGTCCACAGAGCTGCGAATGCCCTCGATGTGTCCGGTGATGTCCTCGGTCGCCTTGGAGGTCTGCGTGGCCAGGTTCTTCACTTCCGAGGCCACCACGGCAAAGCCCTTGCCGGCCTCGCCGGCCCGCGCCGCCTCGATGGTGGCGTTGAGCGCCAGCAGGTTCGTCTGCTCGGCAATGTCCCGAATCAGCTCCACGACCTCGCCGATACGCACCGCGCCTTCGCGCAGGCCATCGATCTGGCTGACCGCACTGTCGGTCTTGATGGCCGCCTGCTTCGCAATCTGCGAGGTCTTGGACATCTGAGAGGTCACGTCCCGGATCGAGGCGGTCAGCTCCTCGACCGCCGCCGCCACGGTCTGGACATTGCTGGCGGCTTCGGTGGTGCCCGAGGCCACGCTCTGGGCTTTCAGCGTCCCATCCTCGGCCACCGCCGACATCGACTGGGCCGTGGTCTGCAGCTCGCTGGCTGCATCGCCCAAGCTTTGCAGGATCGTGTCGATCTCGGATTCGAAGCGCTGCGTCACGGCGTGGATGTGATCATTTCGCCGGGCCTTGCGCTCGGCCTCTTCCGCCTGTTCAGCCGCCAGGCGTTCGCGTTCGCGCGTCTCTTCCTTGAACTGCTGCATGGCGCCGGCCAGTTCGCCGATCTCGTCCTTGCGGTCCCGGGAGGGGATCTCGGCGGCATGATCGCCATCGATCAGGCGACGCACCGTCTGGCTGAGCCCCGCCACCGGGCGGACAACGCGGCGGCTGAAGAAGAAAACCAGGACCGCAACCATCAGCCCGGCCAGCACCACGACCATCAGCTGTCCCGTATTCAGCAACAGCCGTGCCTGGTCGCGCGCAGTCGCCGCCTCGGCCGCGGCGCGCTCGTTCATCATCTGCTGGAACTGCGCGACATAGTCCATGATGCGCGCTTTCTGGCTGTCGTAATTTTCACCGAACATCAGGCTGCGCGCCAGGTCCATGTCCCCCTCGGCCACCGCGGCCATGGCCTGGTCCTCGGTTTCCACAAGCCCGTTCGAGCTCTCCTGCGCCTGCTGGATCAGCTCCAATTCCGCCTGGGGCGCATTCAGTTCACGCAGCCGCTCGACCACCTTGTCCCGCGTCTGGGTTTCCTCGACCTCGCGCCAGTAGTTCTCGTGGTGTTCGCGATTACCCGTCACGGCATAAAGCCTGGCCTGATTCGTCAGGTAATCGGACGCGGCCGCCAGGTCCTGGCCCAACTGACGGAATTCAATCTGTCGATCTACGGCCGCACGCTCGCGACCTACACTCTGACCCGCCATCCAGATCATGAAGACGGCGAGCAAGGACATGGCACAGACGATCGCAACAAACAGCTTGGTGCGACCCTGCAAGGTACTGGGCAAGAAAGGCATGGAGTCTACTCCCGAAAAGCGCCTATGGTTGAACGCAAGCGGGGTATAGGCCGCATGCATATCGTCAGTATACGTACGGCTTCCTAAATTTCGGTTAAGGCAATCCGGTCCTGCCGTTTGGCATGAGCCCAGCTTGACCGCCTGCGCCAGGGCGCTTGCCGCCCCGACCCGCTGCTGGGTTGGACACCTCAGCAGCATGAGGCCACTGCTTGTGTATTAACGACTATTCTTCCGTCAGCAGGCCGCGCAGCTCGTAGAGCAGCTCCAGGGCCTGGCGGGGGGTGAGGTCGTCGGGGTTCGTCTCCCGCAGGCGCTCGGCGAGTGGAGCGTGCGGGTCGGGGCCTGGCTCGGCCAGGCCCGGCGCCTTCGTCTCCGCCGCGGCGAAGAGCGGCAGGTCGTCGGCCAGGCGGGCGAGCGCGCCGGCCTGCTCGCCCTGCTCCAGGGTTTCCAGCACCTCCTGCGCGCGGGTCAGAGCGGCCTGGGGCAGGCCGGCCAGGCGGGCCACGTGGATGCCGTAGGAGCGGTCGGCGGCGCCCGGCCCGACCTCGTGCAGGAAGACCACCTCGCCCTGCCACTCGCGCACCTGCATGGCGTGGCAGGACAGCGCCGCCAGGCGCGCGGTCAGGCGTGTCAGCTCGTGGTAGTGGGTGGCGAACAGCGCGCGGCAGCGGTTGACCTCGTGCAGGTGCTCGACACAGGCCCAGGCGATGGACAGGCCGTCGAAGGTGGCGGTGCCGCGGCCGATCTCGTCCAGGATGACCAGGGCGCGCGGGCCGGCCTGGTTCAGGATGGCCGCCGTCTCGATCATCTCGACCATGAAGGTGGAGCGCCCGCGCGCCAGGTCGTCGGCGGCGCCGACGCGGCTGAACAGGCGGTCCACCGTGCCGATGACGGCGCTCTCGGCCGGCACGAAGCTGCCCATCTGGGCCAGGATGGCGATCAGCGCGTTCTGGCGCAGGAAGGTGGACTTGCCGGCCATGTTGGGGCCGGTCACCAGCCACAGGCGGCTGTCGTCCTGCAGGGCGCAGTCGTTGGCCACGAAAGGCCCCTCCTGCGCCTGGCGCAGGCCGGCCTCGACCACCGGATGGCGCCCGCCCGTCACCTCGAAGCGGCTGCTCTCCTCCACTTCGGGCCGGCACCAGCCCTCGTGCCCGGCCAGCTCGGCCAGGGCGGCGGCCACGTCGATCTCCGCCAGGGCGCGCGCCGTCGCGGTGACGGCCTCGGCCTCGGCGAGGGTGGCCTCCACCAGCTCGCCGAACAGCTGCATCTCGAGCGCCAGAGCCTTGTCGCCGGCCGACAGGATCTTCTTCTCCAGCTCCGACAGCTCCACGGTGGTGTAGCGCACCGCGCTGGCCAGGGTCTGGCGATGGATATAGCCGGCCTCGGGCCCGTCGGGCATGCGCCCGGCGTTGGCGCTGGTCACCTCGATGAAATAGCCCAGGACGTTGTTGTGCCGGATCTTCAGCGAAGAGATGCCGGTGTCCTCGGCGTAGCGCGCCTGCAGCCCGGCGATCAGTTGCCGGCTCTCGTCGCGCAGGCGCTTCAGCTCGTCCAGCTCGTCGGAATGGCCGCTCGCGATGAAGCCGCCGTCGCGCGCCTGCAGCGGCAGCTCGTCGCCCAGCGCCCGGCCCAGTCGCTCGGCCAGAGCCTCCTGCCCGCCCAGGCTGTCGCGCGCCCGGGCCAGCTCGTCCGGCAGCGCGTCGACCTCGGCCAGGTGCTCCTCAACCGCAGCGGCCACGCCCAGCGCGTCGCGCACGGCGGCCAGGTCGCGCGGTCCGCCGCGGCCCAGCGACAGGCGCGAGAGCGCGCGTTCCACGTCCGGGCTGCGCTTCAGGCTGGCGCGCAGGTCGGCGCGCAGGTTGTTCCCTTCCAGCAGGTGGGCGACGCTTGCCAGTCGCGCCTCGATCCCGCCAGCGTCGGTCAGGGGTGCCGCCAGCCGGGCGGCCAGCAGGCGCGCGCCAGCGCCGGTGACCGTGCGGTCGATGGTGGCCAGCAGGCTGCCGGCCCGGCCGCCCTCGGCGCCGCGCATGATCTCCAGGTTGCGCCGCGTCGCCGGGTCGATCTGCATCTGCCCGCCGGCCCCGGCTGGGCGCGGCGGCTGCAGGTGCGGGCGCTTGCCCTTCTGGGTCAGCTCCAGGTAGTCCAGCAGGGCGCCGGCCGCGGCGATCTCGGCGCGCGAGAACTCGCCGAAGGCCGCCAGCGTGCCCACCGAGAAGGCCTCCTCCAGCCGCCGACGCGCATTGGTGCTGTCGAAGCGGCTGACCGGCAGGGGCGTCAGGCGCGGGCACCATTCGGCCAGGGCCTCGGCCAGCGGGCCGTCGCGCTCGGCCAGCTTCTCCGAGAGCAGCAGCTCGCCCGGCTCGACCCGCGCCAGGGCGGCGCCCAGGCCATCGGGCCCCACCGTCGTCAGCGTGAAGTCGCCGGTGGAGATGTCCAGCCAGGCCAGGCCCAGCGCCCCGCCGGCCTCGGCCAGCGCGGCCAGGTAGTTGTGGGCGCGCGCATCCAGCAGCTCGTCCTCGGTCAGCGTGCCGGGCGTGACGATGCGCACCACCTCGCGCCGCACCACGGACTTGGCGCCGCGCTTCTTCGCCTCGGCCGGGTCCTCGGTCTGCTCGCAGATGGCGACCTTGAAGCCCTTGCGGATCAGGCGCGCCAGGTAGCTCTCGGCCGAATGCACCGGCACACCGCACATGGGAATGTCCTCGCCCGCATGCTGGCCCCGGCGGGTCAGCGCGATGTCCAGCGCCGCCGCCGCCTGGGCCGCGTCGTCGAAGAACAGCTCGTAGAAGTCCCCCATGCGATAGAACAGCAGGCAATCGGCATGCGCCGCACGGATCTCCAGGTACTGCGCCATCATCGGCGTGGCCGCGGCAGGGCTGTCTTCGGCGGTCTCGGCGGAACGTTCGGACACGGGCGCTCGGGCGATCGTCAGGTGAAGGGAAGCGGTGCCACCCTTCTAGCGGAGATGCCGGAGTCACGCCAGTGGGGAAGGCGGGCGGTGGGACTTGGAAGGCGCGAACGACACCGCCTGGCCCAGCTCCTTCGAGGCTACGCGCTCACGCGCTCCGCGACTCAGGATGAGGATACTTTTTATCTTTTATTATCAGTTAGATAAAACCTACCTCATGCTGAGGTGCTCGACCCGAAGGGGCGTGCCTCGAAGCACCTTGGCACCGGCGGCGGGGCCTGGCGTCTAGGCTTGCGTCACCTGCTCCACTCCGACCCGGCAAAGCGTCTTGCGCGCGTCCTCGAAGCTGGAGAATTGAGAGAGGTGGATGCGGACGTCGGCGCCCTCCAGCAGCTGCCCTGTCGCTTGTGATGCCTGGCTGAGTCCGAGGCCGCCGGCGCGCAGGGTCCGGGTCATCTCGACCTTGTTCAGGCCCTGTTTCCACCCCCCGAGACAGAGATCAACGCCGCCTGAAGCGAAGGCGTCTCTCCGATAGATCCTGATCATCGCTTTTCACCTCGCTGAAGGCACCATTTTGCAAGTTTGCGGGACGCTTGGGAAAGCCCCAACCAAAAACGGCAACATATCAAAGCATACGTGCGAGAGCATACGCTCCTGCAAGTTAGGGCGTGATACTGGAAAATGTCATGCAACTGCATTACATTGAGAACAGGCTTGCCTGCACCCGTCATTCAGGAGGGATGGTCATGGCACACAACTTCCTGGTCCAGAGTGGCGTCGACCCTGAACAGCATGCGGCCTGGTTTCGGGCCAGGGTGCATGAAGCCCTGCAGGATACACGCCCCGATCTTTCGGAAGAGGAGGTGCAGCGGCACTTTGCCCGGCGCCGTGCAGACGCTTTGCGGCGTGACGAACCTTGAAGCGCAGAAATGTAGGCAGTGGGGTCTGGTGAGCGGCACCGGCGGTGCCGGCATCCTTCGAGGCTCACTGCGTTCGCGCCTCAGGATGACGCCTTTTTTCTTTAATTTCAACTCACTAACCGACGTCATGCTGAGGTGCCCTGCCGACAGGCAGGGCCTCGAAGCACCTTGGCACGGGCGGTCGGGCCTAGAAAAAACGCTAACCGCACCGCCTGGCCAGGCTCCTTCGAGGCTCGCTACCGCTCGCGCCTCAGGATGAGGTCATTTTTATATTTTATGACCAGTTAGATAAACCCACCTCACCCCTCGATCACCCGCATCGGCGGGCGCCCCACGCTGTAGTAGTCCAGCCCGGCGGCGTTCATTTCCTGGGGCGTGTAGACGTTGCGCAGGTCGACGACCACGGGCTGGGCCAGCAGGTGCTTGACCCGGGCCAGGTCCAGGCCGCGGAACTCGTTCCATTCGGTCAGCAGGACCAGGGCGTCGGCGCCCTCCAGCGTGGCGTAGGCGTCTTCCTGCCAGGCGACGTCGGGCAGCAGGGGCTTGGCGTTGTCCATGCCCACGGGGTCGAAGGCCTGGACGGTGGCGCCGGCCTGCTGCAGCGCCGGGACCAGGTCGAGGGCGGTGGATTCGCGCACGTCGTCGGTGTTGGGCTTGAAGGTGACACCCAGCAGGCCGATGGTCTTGCCCGACAGCGCGCCGCCGCAGGCCTCGGCCACCTTGTCGGCCATGGCCGCCTTGCGCGCCTCGTTCACCGCCACCACGGCCTCGACGATATGCTGCTGGGCGCCGGCGTCCTGGCCGGTCTGGACCAGGGCGCGGGTGTCCTTGGGAAAGCAGGAGCCGCCGAAGCCCGGGCCGGCGTGCAGGAACTTGGGCCCGATGCGCCCGTCCAGGCCCATGCCGCGGGCCACGTCCTGGACGTTGCCGCCCACCTTCTCGCAGAGGTCGGCGATCTCGTTGATGAAGGTGATCTTGGTGGCCAGGAAGGCGTTGGCGGCATACTTGATGACCTCGGCGGTCTCCAGCCCGGTGATCACCATGGGCTTCTGCAGCAGGGCCAGGGGGCGATAGAGCGTCTGCAGCAGCTCGGCCGCGCGTTCGCCCTCGACGCCCAGGATGACGCGGTCGGGGCGCAGGAAGTCCTCCACCGCCGCGCCCTCGCGCAGGAACTCGGGGTTGGACGCGATCTCGAAGTCCAGCTCGGGCCGGCGCGCGCGGATGCGCCGGGCGATCTCGCGCCCCGTGCCGACGGGCACCGTGGACTTGGTGACGATGACGGTGAAGCCCTCCAGGGCATCCGCCAGCTCGTCGGCGGCGGCATGGATGAAGGACAGGTCGGCGCGACCGTGCGGGTCGCTGGGCGTGCCCACGGCCAGGAAAACGGCGTCGGCGTGCCTGACCGCCGTTTTCAGCTCGGTGGTGAAGTGCAGGCGCCCGGCCTTGACGTTGCGCGCCACCAGCGGCTCCAGCCCCGGCTCGTAGATCGGGATCTGCCCGTCCTCCAGCGCCGCGATCTTGTCCGCATCGCGGTCCAGGCAGGTGACGTTCCAGCCGAATTCCGAAAAGCAGGCGCCGGAGACCAGGCCCACATAGCCGGTGCCGATCATGGTGATGTTCATGGACGAGACGTTCCCTTCATGGCAGAGGGCCTGCGACAGGCCGGTCGAATCGCCTGCTTTTTACGCCGCTCGGGCGGCGGAGGAAAGGGGGTGGTTGTGGCAGGGCTGTGCCGGTGCTTAGAGGCATGCCCCTTCGGGCCATGCTCCTCAGCATGACGCCGGTTTTGTGCGGGTTTTGGCAGGAAACAATAAGTGATGGCGTCATCCTGAGGCTGCGCGCAGCGCACTCGAAGGGTCGGCCACAAGGTCAGGCCGCTCCGTTGGCATTCTCCCCAGCCCAACCGTTTCACCAATGCATTGCAGCCCGTAACGTTACGCGCTACACTTCGTGCCATGATCATCGGCTTTCGGCACAAGGGCCTGGAGCGCTTCTATCGCACCGGCTCGACCCGCGGCATCCAGGCCACGCACAGTAGAAAGCTTGCCATGATACTGGCGATGCTCGATGCCGCGAACGAACCGAAGGACTTGAACCAGCCCGGCTTGCGTCTGCACCCCTTGAAAGGGGCGTTGAAAGGTCACTGGTCGGTCTGGGTGAACGGGAACTGGCGGGTCACCTTCCGGTTTGTCGGAACGGATGTCGAGCTTGTCGATTATCAAGACTATCACTGAGGACTGACCCATGATGCACAACCATCCCCATCCGGGCGAGATCCTGAAAGAGACGGTGTTCGAGCCACTGGACCTGCCCGTGACCGAGGCCGCCGAACGGCTGTCCATGTCGCGCGCGGCCCTGTCCCGGGTGTTGAACGGCAAGGCCGGGATCAGCCCCGACCTGGCGGTGCGCCTGGAAATGGCGGGCGTCAGCACGGCGCGCTTCTGGATCAACCTGCAAGCCAACTACGACCTCTGGCTGGCGCAGCAGCACAAGCAGCCGCCTGTTCGGCCCTTGAAAGAGACAGCCGCCTGAGCGCGGGGGTGTTGAGGGGGACTGAGCCCGGTCCAATCGCCTGTGCCGGGATGGTTCGAGGCCTTGACTGGCGTCAAGGCACCTCACCATGACGCCGGTTTTTTGCTGGCTTCGACGTAACACAAAAAGAAATGGCGTCATCCTGAGGGCCGCCGAAGGCGGCGTCTCGAAGGATCGGCGGCTTGCACCGGCCCCAACGGCCCCCGTTTGCCCCCACTCACCTCCTGCACTACCCTGCCCGGCCATGACCCACCAGCGAGGCTAGGCATGACTGACAGCCGCGAGGCACAGATCACACAGGCCTGCGAGACCGCCGCGGAGGGGACGCAGTTCGTGCTGTTCCGCGGCGGGTATCGCGAGCTGCCGGTGGTGCGGCTGCCGCTGGAGCTGCCGCTTTATCGGCCGGAGAACGGGCGGATCATCAGCGAGCTACAGGCGCTGTTGGCGCGCAAGGGCTGGACGGGCGAGGCCTTTCGCCGCGACGTCGCCGCCGACTGGGTCCAGGGTGAGCTGCACGCCCTGTTGCTGGAGCTGGCGCGCGACGCACGCGGGCCGATCTATCAGGAGCTGGCCGCCCAGGCGCAGCAGACCGAGCCGCTGCTGATCACCCGCAGCGGTCTGGTGGTGAACGGCAACCGGCGCCTGGCGGCCATGCGCGCGCTCCATGCCGAGGACCCGCGGCGCTATGCCGGTTTTGCCCGGCTGCGCGCGGCCGTCCTGCCGCCCGAGACGACGGACGCCGACATCGAGTATGTGGAATCCGCCCTGCAACTGGCACCCGAGACCAAGCTGGCCTATAGCTGGACCAACCGGCGCCTGAAGCTGCGCCGCCAGCGCGACGAGCTGGACCTGCCCCTGGACGCCATTCTGGAGAGCTATCGCCTGCCCGACCAGGCGGCCCTGGAGGTGGAGCTGGAGGAGCTGGCCCTGGCCGAGCGCTATCTGGCCGACTATCTGGGCCGGCCCGGCGCCTATGCCGAGATTGCCGACGACGAGGCCGGGGAGCTGTTCGTCGCGCTGACCCAGCGGCTGAAGGCGCTCAAGGGGCCGCTGCGCGAGGCTTGGCTCTGGGCCGGCTTCGCCATGATCCACACGCGCGGGGAGGCGGGGCAGAAGCTGTTGAACGGCTTTCCCTTCGCCGAGCCGCAGCCGGAGTGGGCGCCGCCCCAGGCGCTGTTCGAATTGGCGCAAGCGGAAGGGCTGGCCGACAGCAGCCAGGCGGAGCTGACGCCAGAATTGTCACAGCGCCTGGCCGATCTGCTGTGCCAGCCTGAGGTGGCCGAACGCTGCGCGCAACAGCTGGCCGACAGCCTGGACCAGATCCGCATCGACGCCAACCGCCAGGCCATGCCCGAGAAGCTGCTGAAGAACCTGCAACAGGCGCGCAAGTTCGCCGAGCGCCTGGAGCCCGAACGCCTCAGCCCGCGCCAGAAGGCGCGCATCGGCAGCGAACTGGCCGCCGTTCAGTACCACAGCCGCCGCTTCCTCGAGGCCCAGGCCGACGCGCCACCCCCGGTCTCGCCCCTGTGGCGCAAGCTGAGGAAGCTGCCGGGCCTGCCGGGCCGACTGCTGCGCGGGCTGCGGGGTGGGTAGGGGGTTGGCGCCCGGCCGGACCGGCGGTACCGAGGTGCTTCGAAGGCCTGACTGGCGACAAGCCGCCTCGACAGGACGTCTATGGGTGTACCTGAAATGACTCTGTTTCTGCCCGCCCGAACTCACAAGCCCGGCTTGTAAATGGCTGTTTGCTTGGGTAGGCTAATCCGATAGGTTGCAAATAAGGTGGATACCCTAAAATTTTAAAGGGTATTTTCTGTGTATTCTGTTCATTATATCAGGGGACCCAATGGAGATTGCGGCGCTGGCCATTCCCGAGGTCAAGCTGTTGACGCCCAGGAAGCACGGCGACGATCGGGGGTTCTTTTCCGAGGTCTATAACAAGAAGGTTCTGGCCGAGGCGGGGATCGACATCGACTTCGTCCAGGACAATCACACCTGGTCGGTCGAGGCGGGCACGCTGCGCGGCCTGCATTTCCAGGCGCCGCCCTTTGCTCAGGACAAGCTGGTGCGCGTGGTGCGCGGGTCCATTTTCGACGTGGCGGTGGACCTGCGCCGCGGCTCCCCGACCTTCGGCCAGTATGTCAGCGCCACGATTTCGGCCGCGGCCTGGAACCAGATCCTGATGCCCATCGGCTTCGCCCACGGGTTTGTCACGTTGGAGCCCGATTGCGAGGTGCTCTACAAGGTCAGCGATTACTACGCGCCCGAGCATGACATGGGCGTGGCCTGGAACGACCCCGACATCGCCATCGACTGGCCGCTGAACGGCCGTGACGCAAAGCTGTCCGAAAAGGACAGGAAATTGCCTCTTCTGAAGGACCTGCCGGAGGTGTTTGTTTATGACGACTGACACGCGGAACGTGCCAAATCGAAAAGGAGATATTGCGTGAAACTGCTGGTGACAGGCGGGGCGGGCTTCATCGGCTCGGCCGTGGTGCGGCATTTCGTGGCGCAGGACGACGTCGAGGTGGTCAACGTCGACAAGCTGACCTACGCCGGCAACCTGGAGTCCCTGGAGCCCGTGGCCCACCTGCGCGGTTACAGTTTCGTCCAGGCCGATATCTGCAACACACCGGCGATGCAGCGCGTCTTCCGCCAGCATCGCCCCGATGCGGTGCTGCACCTGGCCGCCGAGACCCACGTGGACCGCTCCATCGACGGCGCCGCCGACTTCCTGCACACCAATGTACAGGGAACCCACGTCCTGCTGGACACGGCGCGCGCCTATTGGAGCGAACTGGAGGAGGCGCAGCGGAAAGCCTTCCGCTTCCTGCACGTTTCCACCGACGAGGTCTATGGCGCCCTGGGCGACGACGGGGCCTTCACCGAGGGCACGGCCTTCGCCCCCAACTCCCCCTATGCGGCCAGCAAGGCGGCCGCGGACCACCTGGTGCGCGCCTGGCATCGCACCTATGGCCTGCCCACAGTGATCACGAACTGTTCCAACAACTACGGCCCCTATCAGTTCCCCGAGAAGTTGATCCCGCTGATGATCATCAGCGCGCTGGAGGGCCGCGATCTGCCGGTCTATGGCCAGGGGCGCAACGTGCGCGACTGGCTGTACGTGGACGACCATGTGGAGGCGCTGGAGCGCGTGCTGCTGGCCGGCCGCCCGGGTGAGACCTATAACATCGGCGGCGATGCCGAGCGCCGGAACCTGGAGGTGGTGCAGGGGCTCTGCCGCCTGTTGGACGAGTTGGCGCCCGATACCTCGGGCCAGAGCCATGCCGAACGCATCCGCTTCGTCACCGATCGCCCTGGTCATGATTTCCGCTATGCCGTCGATGCCGGCAAGCTGCAAAGCGAGCTGGGCTGGCGCCCGCGCCACGATTTCGAGGATGGCCTGCGCAGCACGTTGGCCTGGTACCTGGAAAACCGCGACTGGTGGGAACGGGTGCGCGACGGCAGTTACCAGGGTGAGCGGTTAGGTATGGGCAACATGGAGCGCACGGCGGGCATGCAATGACGGCAGAGGTGCGTCCCGTCCTGATCGTTGGCCGCTCCGGCCAGGTGGCGACGGCCCTGCTGCGGGCCGCCTGGCCCGCCGGCCTGCGCCCGGAGGCGCGCGGGCGGATGGAGCTGGACCTGACCGACCCGGCGGCGGTTCAGGCCGCCGTGGCCGAGCGGCCCTGGGCGGCGGTGGTCAATGCCGCCGCCTATACCGCGGTGGACCAGGCCGAGAGCGAGGCCGAGGCGGCCTATGCCCTGAACCGCGACGGGCCGGCGGCCCTGGCCCGGGCCTGTCGGGCGGCGGGCCTGCCCCTGATTCACATCTCCACCGACTATGTCTTCGACGGACAGAAGGACGGCGCCTGGCAGGAGGACGATCCCATCAATCCGCAGTCCGTCTATGGCGCCAGCAAGGCGGCGGGCGAGGTCGAGGTGCGCGCCACCCTGCCCCAGCACGTCATCCTGCGGACTGCCTGGGTCTTTTCCGATAGCGGCCACAACTTCGTGAAGACCATGCTGCGCGTGGGCGCCGAACGGGACGAGCTGCGCATCGTGGACGACCAGCGGGGCAGCCCCACCGCGGCCGACGACATCGCCGCGGCCACCGTCACCATCCTGGAGCGCCTGCTGTCCGGACGCGGCGCCTACGGCACCTTCCACTTCGCCAACAGCGGCACCACAAGCTGGTACGGCTTTGCCCAGGCGATCTTCGAAGAAGTGGCGGCGCGCGGCCAGAACGTACCGCGGCTGACTCCCATCCCCACGCGCGACTATCCCACCCCGGCCGCGCGGCCCATGAATTCGGTGCTGGACTGCCGCCGCATCGCACAGACCTATGGCATCACCCCGCGCCCTTGGGCGGCGGCGCTGTCCGACACGCTGGACAGCTTGTTGCCCGAGCCGGCGGCGGCCCAGAGTCCGGCAATACAGACCACGAAAGGAGCAAGATGAAGGGCATCATCCTGGCCGGCGGCGCGGGCACGCGCCTGCACCCCGTGACCCTGGCGGTTTCCAAGCAGCTGTTGCCCGTATACGACAAGCCGATGATCTATTACCCGCTGTCGACCCTGATGCTGGCGGGGATACGCGAGATCCTTGTCATCTCCACGCCCCAGGACCTGCCCCTGTTTCAGCGCCTGTTGGGGGACGGGGCGCAATGGGGCCTGTCGTTCAGCTATGCCGAACAGAGCGAACCGCGCGGCCTGGCCGATGCCTTCATCGTGGGGCGCGACTTCATCGGCGGCGAGTCTTGCGCCCTGGTGCTGGGCGACAACCTGTTCTATGGCCACAGCCTGACGGACACCCTGCGCCGCGCCGTGGGCAACCAGGCCGGCGCCACGGTGTTCGCCTATCACGTCAGCGAGCCTCAGCGCTATGGCGTGGTGGAGTTCGACGATAACAACCGCGCGATCTCCCTTGAGGAGAAGCCGGAACAGCCGCGCTCGAACTGGGCGGTAACCGGCCTGTACTTCTATGACAACCGGGTGGTGGACATTGCCGCCGATCTGAAACCCTCGGCCCGCGGCGAGCTGGAGATCACCGATGTCAACCGCCGCTATCTGGAGATGGGCGAGTTGAAGGTCGAACGCCTGGGCCGCGGCTATGCCTGGCTGGACACCGGCACGCACGATTCCCTGTTGGAGGCGGCGGAGTTCGTGCGCACCCTGCAACACCGTCAGGGGGTTCAGATCGCTTCGGTCGAGGAGGTGGCGCGCTATCAGGGTTTCATCGATTGATGCCAGTTCCGGCTTACGTGGTGTATACTGCTGTGCAGCACCCGGGGTACGTCTCCATGCGGCCCCTGTTTATGTGGCGTGGGCGCGCGACAGAATAATCATGCCGAAACGCTATAAGATCCTGAAAACCCGCTGGGCGCGCGACCTGTTCTATCAGACGAAGTTCGCGGTGCAGCGCTATGGCAATCCGGACTTCGTGCCCCGCGTTCACATCCCGGCCGTCACGAAGGTGGTTTGGGTGACTCACAGCAAGTTCGCGACCCTGGCCTCCAGCAACATGCGGGGGCAGCAGCTGGCACAGATCGCGCAGGCCCACCTGGGCGAAGACTACGATATCGACTGCATCGACGAGCGGGGTGCCAAACTGTGCCGTGACAGCGTGCTGTTCCTGACCAAGGGGTACCTGAAGAAGGCGACCTTGCAGGACGTTCACGACCTGAAGCGCAACAACAACATTCTCTGCGCCGACTTCCTGGACGATCCCGAACGCCGGGAACTGTCGGACCACATCGATGTCTATATCGCCTCGTCCATCGCGCAGTTGCAGTATTACATGAACTGGTGGCCGGACCGGATGGTACACCTGGTGACCCACCACGTGGATCCGGCCATCGAAGGCCTACACGCGCAGCAGGAGCACTTTCGCCTAGGCTATTTCGGCGACGCCGACAACGCCCGCCACCGTGACCGTCTGATCGATCTGGTGGATTTTCATTTCCTGGACAACCGGGATATGAACGGGACGTGGCGCGACCACCTGCCCGACTACAGCATGCATTATGCCGTGCGGCAGGGGCGGCGCGCGAGCAGTTTCAAGCCCTTCCTGAAGGGCTTCACGGCGGCCGCCTGTGGCGCCAACATCCTGGTGTCGGTGCAGGAGAACGATGCCATGCATTACCTGGGCCGGGATTATCCCTGGCTGGTGGCGGACAGCGACCTGGCCTCGGTTCGCGCCCTGGCGGAGCGGGCACGAGAGGAGTTTGGTGGCCCCGAATGGCGCCGCGGGCTGCAGGTGATGGAGAGTCTGTGCCCCAGCTTCGCACCCGCCACCGTGGCGGGACAGATCCGCAGCCTGTTACAGAATCTGTAGGAAACAGCGGACATGGCGCGCATCTGTTTCATATCACATACGGCCCAGGTGGATCGCCCCCTGGACGACCCTTCGACGCGCTATCGCTGTTACCACTCGGCTGAGGTGCTGCAGGCGCAGGGCCATGCCTGTCACGTAACCTCCCTCCACGCCTTCCTCCGCGCGCCGCAGTTCGACCATGACCTCTATATCTTCCACCGGCCGGAAGGCAGCGAACCGCAACTGCCCGACCTGGTGGCCGGACTGCGCAGCCTGGGCCGGCAGGTAAGGGCCGATTACGACGACCTGATCTTCGGCGGACGGGACATTGCGCTCAATTCCCCCTTCGTGCGCAGCCGGGGCAAGGACCCGGACCGCATCATCGTCCGCTATCGCAGAAATCTAGATGTTCTCCACCTGTTCGACCGGGTGACGGTTTCCACCGAACCCCTGAAGGACCAGGTGCTGGCCCATCATCCGAACGCCCAGGTGGAGGTGCGGCCCAATTTCATCCCTCCCTCCCTGCTGAAACGCGCGGAGGAGGCAGGCTGGTACAAACGCAATCGGCCGGTGCGGCGCATCGGCTATTTCGCCGGCACCAAGGGGCACAGCCGTGACTTCCGTGTGGCGGAGCATGCGCTACGCTATTGTCTGGGGCGCGAACCGGACACGCGCCTGTTGATCGTGGGGCCCGTAGACCTGTCTTTGCGCCTGCGCTGGCACCGCCGGGTGGAGCGGCAGCCTTTGGTGCCCTATGAGGAGATGTTCGAGCTGATGAGCCACTGCACGGATGTGATCGCGCCCTTGGAGGACACGCTTTTCAACAGGTGCAAATCCAGGGTGAAGTATCTGGAAGCGACACTTGCAGGGTGTCGGCTAATTGCCACGCCTGTGCCGGATATCGAGGCAATTGCTGGAGAGGGGGACATGTTACCAAGGGAGGAAGCTGCATGGTTTATGGCCTGTTGTTTTGCAAAAGGTGCTTCTAGGAAGCGGCCCCAAAAAGGAGGGTTCAAGCATCCGTTGCCCACAACCAGCCAAGCAGCCAAAGATTTCAAGAAAACGTGTGATATTCCAGAAAATGGAAAAGAATGTAATGGTAAATATGTGTAATACAAAATTATCGTATTTAACTATCATAGAAATGATAGGGGTATTCTGTGCCACTGGCATGATATATTAGAAAGTATATAATTATCAAGAAAGTCATAGATAATTTCAATTGGAGGGGACATGTTAAGGAAAAAAATTAAAAAAATACGTAAAATATTATTAAATAAAGATAATACCAAAAAAAATATTAAGTTAATAAGGGATTACTTTGATTCTCATTTTTATTTAGAAAATAATCCTGATGTGGCAGATAATGGAGTCGATCCATTGGTACATTATTGTGAATATGGGTGGCGTGAAGGACGTGATCCAAACGCAGAATTTTCTATACACAATTACATTAATTCTACACCCGGGTATAATCCAGATCAGGGCGACCCATTATTGCATGCAATTAAAAATAACAATTATCCATGTGTAAGAAATAATAATTATGAATATATTATAGTTCCTAATACAGATAAATATATACTTGTTCAATCTTCTTCAAAGCAGTTAGAAGTTATACGACAAAACATTGATGTAGAATTTTATCTCAATCGTTATCCAGATGTTAAGCGCGCCAATACCGATCCAGCTTTACATTATGCAACAATTGGGTGGTTAATGGGATATGATCCATCTCCTGAATTCTCAACGCACCAATATTTGGAAATAAATTCCGATGTAAAACATTTAAAAAATATTAATCCATTTTATCATTATATTCAATATGGGCGCAAAGAAGGCCGCTATAGCGTAGATGTTGCTACTGCAGATGCAATGCAAGCCTTTAATGAGAGTCAACTAGTGTCTGATATTGCCAATGCCATTGCGTTGGAGCCGATGGTGGCCCTGCCTGAGGGGAGTCGTATTCCAGTATCGCCAGTAACCTCGAACAAGCATCTACAGGGTATTCTGAATCGCCTTCGATCTCGCTTTGAAGGATTGAAGTTTACTTACATAATCACTATTCCGCATGTCCGAATGTCTGGCGCTGCCCGGGTGGCCGGAGAATTTGTTCATGCATTGACAAAGGCTCGTCCTGATAAGCGCTTTTTAATTGTCATGACCGAAGCCAGCGATTTCGAGCATCCGGAATGGTTCCCAGAGGATAGCGAATTCGCGGATATTTCTAAATTTTGGTATCAAGATATGCCAAAAGAAGAAAAAGTAAGAGTTCTACTTGACTTAGTGCATGGAGTAGAAGCGCAGGCAGTTATTAATGTTAATAGCCGTTTATTCTGGGATATGTTGGGAATATATGGCCGACAATTGAGCCAGCAAATTTCATTGGGAACGTACCTTTTTACTTGGGAGGAAACATCTCAGAAAACACGTGTTGGATATCCGATCCAATGGTTACGAGAAAGCGTGAATTATTTGGACGCAATTGCCTGCGATAATGGAAGTTTAGCTAATTATGTTGCTGAGCGTTTTGGTTTCGAAGAGCCGAAGTCAAGTCAGGGCGCAGTACATATCCTTCGTATTCCTATGCGAAATGCAGGGGAAACTTTAATTAATAAATCGGCTAGTCGTACGCGGCGTGTCTTGTGGGCGGGCCGTTTTGATCGACAAAAGCGCCCTGATATTCTTCAGGCCATAGCAGCTGCCAGTCCTGACATACAGTTTGATGTTTATGGACGTGCAGTGCTGGATAAGGGGTTAGAGACGCAGCTTGAAGATTTGCCAAATGTGCATTTAAAAGGCGAATTCTCTTCTCTGGATGAAGTGGTGGAGGGTGGCTATGCCGTTTTTCTCTACACTGCTCAGTGGGACGGAATACCTACTATAATACTGGATGCGATCCGTAATGGCTTACCTATAATAGCCCCAGATGTAGGAGGCATAAGCGAAGTAATTGGTCCTAGAACAGGGTGGCTGATTGATGATTTTGAAGACATTGATGCATATATCGCGGCATTGGACCATATTCTGCGAGCTCCTGAAGAGGTAACGGAGCGCGTTCAAGCAGCATATCGGCATGCCCAGTCAATGTTCAATATAGATGCCTATATTCGTTCAGTAGAACTGTTGATGGATCATATTGAATCCGGTAATAAAAAACTCACGAATGCAAATAAAGTATTTTATACTGATAAGCTACAGCGCCATAATGGTTAAACAATAAGGCTCTCTGTATGATTGATATTTCTGCTATTCTTTGCGGCCATCGCGAGGGAAGGGTATCTGTAGCAAGTCTACGCAGTTTTGATACTGCTATTGCTGCCGCCCGAAACAGGGGGCTGACGGTACAGCCTGTTCTGGTATTAGATCGCCCTGATACGATCACAGAGAAGGTCTTCGCAGCTCATTCCACCTCCACTACACTTTGGATTGAAGTGGACGTTGGTGATCAAGGTAAGGCGCGCAATGAAGCCATCAAACAGGCAGCCGGAAAGCATGTCGCTATTCTAGATGGTGATGATCTTTGGCAGGAAAGTTGGCTGTGGCGCGCATATAATTTCTTGGCACAATTTAATAATAAAAGCGTAATAGCTCATCCAGAATATAATTATTTTTTTGAAGGCCAGGCGACAATATTTCGGCATATTGATCAAGAATCAGAAGATTTTAATATCGACTTGCTTCGAGTGACAAATTATTGGGATGCATTAGCAATGGCGCCGCGTTCAGTACATATTAACTATCCTTATGCTGACCGGGACATGGAAAATGGTTGGGCTTATGAGGATTGGCAGTGGAATATTGAAACACTCATAAATGGCATTGTTCATAAGGTTGTTCCGAATACAGTCTTGTTTAAGCGCCGCCAGAAAAATAGTCAGACGATCCGTGCTTCATCCTCTAAGGCGCGTATTAGGAATACTGGATTCGAATCATACTCACATTCAATCTATGAAGAGTTCAAAAATAACTCCAAGATGAAGGAGTCGTCATGAAAATTGTTGTTCTAGGAGGTGATGGATTTTGTGGCTGGCCAACTGCACTCCATCTATCGGCGCGTGGCCATGAAGTAATTATTGTGGATAACTTGTCGCGTCGCAAGATTGATATTGAATTGGAAGTCAATTCGCTGACGCCAATCCGGTCTTTGGGTGAGCGTGTTCATGCCTGGAATGAGATATCAGGCAATGTTATACGGACCGAGAATATTACAATTGGAAAGCACTATCATAGATTGTTGTCCCTCCTGCGCGACGAAAAACCTGATGCGGTAATCCATTTCGCTGAACAACGCGCAGCGCCCTATTCTATGAAATCAAGTTGGCACAAGCGTTATACTGTTAACAACAACTTAAACGCTACGAATGATGTGCTTGCCGCCATTGTAGAGAGCAAGCAGGATATTCACTTGGTTCATTTGGGCACAATGGGAGTCTATGGATACGGTACGGCTGGCATGAAGATTCCCGAAGGATATCTTCGAGTGTCCATTGATACGGAAAAAGGCCGTCATGAACAAGATATCCTATACCCAGCTAATCCTGGATCTATCTATCATATGACTAAAACGCAGGATCAGCTGTTTTTCTTCTATTATAATAAGAATGATGGAGTCCGGATTACAGATTTACATCAAGGTATTGTCTGGGGTACGCAAACAAATGAAACGCGCATGGATGAACGACTTATCAATCGTTTTGATTACGATGGAGACTATGGAACTGTACTAAACCGCTTTCTGATGCAGGCGGCGGTTAATTATCCGCTGACTGTCCATGGTACAGGAGGGCAAACTCGAGCTTTTATTCATATTCAGGATACTTGCCATTGCATCGAATTGGCACTGATGAATCCACCGCAAAAAGGCGATCGGGTGAGTATCCTGAACCAAATGACCGAAACTCACCGGGTTCGGGATTTGGCAGAGATGATTGCTGCGCAGACCGATGCAGAGATCGCTTTTCTTGATAACCCTCGTAATGAAGCAGATGAAAATGATCTGCATGTTGAAAATGACAGGTTCCTACACTTAGGACTGGAACCAATCCAATTGGAAGACGGTTTAATGGAAGAGGTGCGCGAGATTGCACGGAAATATTCTGATCGCTGCGATAAGAATAAAATCCCCTGTGTGTCTAATTGGAACAATTGATTATGTAGCATGAATGCCGATGAGTATAATTCAAATGCGGAATGTGAGGAGCTATGTGTAAAGAATACACAGTTTTTGATTCTTGCAAAATATCAGGAAACTATTTTAAAATAATGTATTTATTTATAATAAATACTGATATCCGCCACAGAGACAAATTGATAAATAGAATATGATTCTGATTTTCGGTGGTACGGGTTTTATTGGGCGACATACTACTCTGGCCCTGCGAGAGGCAGGGCACGAGGTTGTAGTAGTATCAAGGAGTCCTGATATGGACTTCTTGGAGACACATGCCCCTGAATTACAAGCAATACAGTATGCTGAATTATATAATGATCCGAGCCCGATCTTTCGGCGCGCGCATGTAGTGATTTGGGCTGCAGGCCAAACAACGCCAGGCTCAAATATCGACTACCCTTGGCAAGAACTTACTCAGAATGTTCAACCTGTAATTTGGTGCGCAAAGCAAGCCGCAACCCATCGCTCGCATATGCTATTCCTTTCATCTGGTGGTTCCGTTTATGGTGAGGTGTCTGCCACAGGAAGGATCACGGAAGACGAGCCATTGTGCCCAGTTTCACCCTATGGGATGGGTAAGCAAATGGCTGAAATAGGGTTGGGATTCCTTGTACGCACTCAAGGATTAAATTTAACTACCTTGCGTCCGTCCAACCCGATAGGGCGTTGGCAGTCAAATCCTAGCCAAGGGGTGGTTGGGGCATTACTGCGAGCTGCTAGAGCAAATCAGCCTTTTCATATATTTGGTGATGGGTCAATCGTACGCGATTTTTTGGCCGTAGAAGATTTGGCGCGGGCCATTTTGATGGCTATTGAAGCACCCGAACACAGTATCAATCAAACTTGGAATGTGGGTTCGGGTAAAGGTCACTCCATTATTGAAATTCATACTATGGCTAGCCGTATAGTTGGCTATGAAATTCCCGTTAAACTACAGCCAGCGCGCCCAACAGATCCACCATATATTGTTTTGGATGTATCGCGAATTAGTAATTCCATAGGATGGGACACAACAATTGGCTTGGAATACTCTATAAGGGATATGTGGAATAGTTTAATAATACATGAAAATAGCTAATCTGATTATGAATTTATCAAGAAAAGTAATTATACTAAAGACTGTGAACTTTAACCAGCATGGGCTCATTGTCGATCTGCCCTCATAGTCCTTGGCGTAAGGAGAGCCCGAGCAAGGTAATCAATCGTTAAAACGCTGTCTGCATAGGTGATGACCCTTGCCCTATCCGGCGTACAGGCGCAATTATCAAACAATAATTCCAGTGATACATGGATGGAGCTTTGATCTCACGTTAACCGCAATGCAGCAGTGGAGTCATGCGCCCGTCGATTTATGCTTTGCAGAGTCAGAAAAGGATAGGATATGAGCCGCAGTTTCGACTTCGCCGCTCACCCGGAGTTTGCGGAAATCTGGGAAAAGGTACAGCCCTACACTATGACTTCTCCCGAACGCGGCTTCGCTCTCTACCAAGCGGTGAACGCGGTCATCGATAACGGGATCGAAGGACGGTTCGTGGAATGCGGCGTGTGGCGTGGTGGATCCGCCATGATCATGGCGCTGGCGCTGATGAAACGCGGGGCACGTCGCGAGCTGGTGCTTTTCGACACCTTCGAGGGTATGACTGAACCGGGGGAGGCCGACCGCGACTTCAACGACAAGAGTGCGGCGGAACTGATGGCCGGATCAGAGGGGGGGCAGTTTGCCGAGCTCGTGATCGCCGCCGCCGAACTGGAGGACGTGCGCACAGCCCTTGCCTCGACGGGCTACAACATGGGGTTGGTCCGTTTTATCAAGGGAGATGTGCGCAAGACGCTTGCTACCACCAGCACGCAGAAGATCGCGCTCTTGCGGCTCGACACTGATTTCTACGACAGCACTCTGGCTGAGCTTCGGGAATTGTGGCCGCGCCTTGCCCACAAGGGCCTGTTCATAATTGATGATTACGGACACTGGAAAGGGGCCCGGCAAGCCTTTCATGATTATTTCGAAGATCCGGAACATGACTATACGATGCCGCTTCTCTGGCGGATCGATTATACCGGCTATGGCGGGGTCAAGATGCAGGATCGCGTGGTGCCGGGTATCCCGCGTTACGACTACATCCCGCCGGGATTCGACTGTCCGCAGTTGACGGGGCTTTTCCCACACGCTACCGCGCAGGATCCATATCAGGTGAAATGGCCCTACCTACGGGCGCAGGTGCCGCATATTTGGCGGTCCGACACGCGTGATCACAAATCATGGCAAACCGGCAACGCATCGGTGGAGGAGGCTGCGTGCCTCTACACCTTGGCCAAGCAGTTCACCGGTCAGCGCGGGTTGGAGATCGGGACGCATTTCGGCTGGACTGCCGCGCACCTTGTCGCTGCCGGTCTGCATCTCGATTGCATCGATCCGGAGTTCAACACGGGCGACCGCGTGGCGCAGGTAACGAAGGCACTTTCGCAGGTGCAGGGCGAGGGCAGCTTCCGCTTTTATGGCGGCTTTTCGCCGGATATGGTCGAGGAGGCGCGGCTGGCAGAGCAGGCGCCCTGGAGCTTCGCCTTCATCGACGGCAGCCACGATGGGGATGGCCCACGCAACGATGCGCTTGCGGTGCTGCCGCATCTTGCAGGAAACGCTATTGTCGTCTTTCACGACCTGACGTCGCCCTTTGTCGAGCGTGGGCTCTACGCAATGAAGATGGCGGGGTTTGACACGCGTCTTTTCGTCACGATGCAGGTGCTGGGAGTTGCATGGCGCGGAAATGTAGCCATTCCGGAGCATGTACGCGACCCGAATACGCCGCCGTATTTGCCGAAACATCTTGAGAAATACCAGCGCTAAGATCGGAACAGTCAAAGACCGATAATGTGGGTGCCGTGACCAAAAAGAATCAGCGGCGCAGGAAATCTATGTAGCCGTTGTACTGTTCCATGCAGAAATCATAAACTTGCATGACATACTCTGCTGGGATCGCGGCAAGATCAACGAATTGTCTCTCTCTGGGCTCGAGTCCTTTTGGGTCGAAGCCGGGAAACATCTTGGCCACTTCCGAACCCGTATTCTCGAATTTCTTCAGCAATGCGGCTTGAGCGTCGGGTGGTATAACAGTGACATTGCGGGGGTAGATGTTTGCCGTTTTTGTATATTGATCCAGCATGCTCATTATCCGGCTGCTTTCCGCGTTGGACCTGCTTCGTTCCTGCGCCTGAAGCCGCAGTAGAAATGCCAACGCTTCAGGTGGTAGCGATACGTTACTATTTTCCTCGGGCCTCTCAAGTTGCCGAAGTGAGGGATTCACCTCATCGCAAAAGAACTCCCAGGCGTCGAAACCATCTGCCATCGAAGCAACCGAAAATCGCGCATTCGGAAAACGATCTCGCCACGCTCTCGCATTTTCGGCGTAGTCTGCAAGATTGATCGCTTCCCGAATGACGTGGGACAGCGTTATTCCTTGCTGAAAAAACCCCATTTTGATGAGTTGATTGGCCATCGAGTTTGCGTACTCCGTAGGTGACCGCACGATCCAAACGATATGTATCTCGAAGGCAGCCTCAAGCTCTTCGAAAGCGGGCTTGAAACCGAGAGCCCAAACGAACGCCTCCGAGGAGAGTATTACAGTATCGACACACCGATTTTTTGCGAGATTTTTCAGTTCCTCCACAACCTGCGATCCAGTTACGTCACTTTTTGGGAGAAAATTATCTCTTTTATGCGAAATAAGAGAATTTACAAGCAAATGATGTGCGTTGTACTTTTGACCAAAGTCCGGATAAATTATGCCAAGCCTATTGATTGTATCTTTATTTTTGACAAGAATTTTTTGGATTGTCGATGTCCCAGTTTTTGGGTGACCGATGTGGATAACTAGGTTTTTCCTTTTTTTTATGCGCATTACTGAATTCCAAAAGGCTTCCGCATCACTATTACGTCTTGAAAAACAGGCAGTCTTCTATGGGTCTCGACAATATCCAGATATCGTGCCCAATGCTTGCGAATGTAGTCATAACTGTAGAACACGTTGCTAGAATAGGAACGCTCCGCACGCCACCGGAACACCATGCGATCCCGCGGCATAGGGCTACTTGCCGGGATTTTCTGGAATTCGGGATGATTCTTCAACGCGCCGTAAAGGGGCCAGTTCTCGTTCATGTCCTCCCAAGTCTTTTCGGTATGCACCGTAACCCATGCTAGGCCGCCTGGTCGCAAGATACGACGCAATTCCATGAGCCAAGCAGTTTCAAATGCTTCGATATGAGTGAAAACTGAGAATGCTGACACAAGATCAATACTTTCATCTGGCAAGGGCAGCGTGGGTAGCGAATGGTTTTGAAATACCATGAGGCTGTCCGGTAGGAATTGAGTTACCCAAGCCACATGAGCGGCATTGATATCACATCCCCATGTACAAATTTCAGGGTGCTGAAATGCCATGTGGCGTATCAAGCGACCACTTGAGCAACCCAAGTCTAGATAATCCTGAACGTTTACACCTAAACGTTCGCAAGCAAAGAACATGTTGCTAACATCACGAAGACCGCTGGCCCAATAGCTGAAATGATGGGGACCGAAGTATCCTTCACGATCCTTTGTCAGAGGGAGTGGCGCGAGATCCCTACTTGCTGCCAAATCAAGGTCAATATGCAGTTTCTCTTTTGTCCAGTCGGTATGTGTGTCGGAAGCGCGATATTTCTCAGCATTATCTAATACTTCAAAATAATGATCTCCGTGCGAATTTAACGAGACTAAATCTTCCCAAACTTCTTTCATATCAGACCTTTCTCAAATTTCAGCAGATTGATATAGGGGACCTCTGAGTTCATTTTTTGGGGGATTCAAAGGGCATACTCCCAGTGTGCGGGAAAGTGTTGGTCATCAATCTGAAGCTCTCGCATTGCGGAGCAATGATAAAGGCTAAAGCTAAATGTTAGGAAGGGCATAGCGTGTCTTTTATGTGCGTCTCTTGCTTAGACAAGAGGTTTGTGCCTTTCTTGCTCGTGTAACTTTTTACACTTAGAGCCACCACTGTATGAAACAGGTCTTCACCATATTTTTCAGCGCCGAGGGCCACAAGAAGTGGATGGTCTTGGCCTGCCTGCTGCTGGCCAATGTGCTCCAGGGTATCGGGATCGCCAGCCTAGTACCGCTGATCGCTGTTGTGGCCGATTCCGGGAATGAAGACCCCTCCGCTGCAGCGACTTATGTGCTGGAGGCCGTGCGCGCCCTCGGGCTTGAGCCAAACCTGGAAGTCCTGCTGCTGATCGCTGTGACGGGAATCTGTTCCAAGTCGCTGGTGACCCTGTTGGCCATGCGTTATGTGGGCTATGTGGTGGCAGATATCAGCACGGGGCTGCGCCGGCGCCTGCTGTCAAACCTGTTGAATGCGCGCTGGCCCTATCTGTCGAACCAGTCGCTGGGCAAGATGGTCCAGACCATGAACCAGATGGCCTTGCGCGCCGGCAGTGCGTTCCAACTGGCCGCCATGATGCTGTCGAACCTGTTGCAGGTTGCGGTTTTCGTCATTGTCGGGTTCTTCGTGTCCTGGAAACTGGCCATTGCGTCGTTGGTGATCGGGGCGGTCATCACCGTAGCGTTGCACCCCTTCATCAAGCAGGCACGCAAACTGGGTCAGGACGATGCCGGGCAGACCAATGCCCTGTCGGCCATCCTGTCCGACGCCTTCCTGGGTATCAAGTCGCTGAAGGCCATGGAGCGACAGGAGCCCTATGCCAACCTGATCAACGCCTCGATCTCGAAGATGCGCAAGGTCATGCGGCGCAAGGTGATGGTTCAGGAAAAGCTGTCGAATTCCCAGGAACCCTTGCTGGTGGTCTTCCTGGCCGGTGCCTTCTATGTCCTGATCGAGATCTTCCAGATGCCCATTTCCGAACTGCTCGTGATGGGTGTGGTGCTGCAGCGCACTGTGAAAACCATCAACAAGCTGCAGACCCAGTTTCAGCAGGTCACCATCATGCAGGGGTCTTTCAAGGCGCTCCATGACATGATGGAGAAGTCATCCGACGAGGCCGAGCCACGCGGCGGAGATGTCGTGCCACACGTGGAACAGGGCATCCGCTTCGATTCTGTGCATTTCAAGTACAACAACAAGGACGGTCCGGTGCTGCGCAACCTGTCCCTGGAGTTTCCGGCGCGGCGATTGAGCGTGCTGACCGGGCCTTCTGGGGCGGGCAAGTCCACGGTGACGGACCTGCTGCTTGGGTTTCACTATCCGACCAAGGGACAGGTCTTGATCGACGACACGCCGCTGGAACAGGTGGACCTGCAGGCATGGCGCAAGATGATTGGCTATGTCCCGCAGGAGGTAGGGCTGTTCACCGAGACGATTCTTGCGAATATCACCCTGCAGGAACCCGAACTGACCGAGGAGATGGCGATCGAGGCGCTGAAAGCCGCCGGTGCGTGGGACTTCGTCCAGTCCCTGCCCAATGGCATCCATACCAGGGTGGGTGAGCGCGGCGGGCGCCTGTCGGGCGGCCAGCGCCAGCGCATCGCCATCGCCCGCGCCCTGGTGCACAAGCCCGAACTGCTGATCCTGGACGAGGTGACCAGCGCCCTGGACACTGCGACCGAGGAGGAAATCTGCCGGACGATGAAGGACCTGAGCGCAGAGGTTACCATCATCGCCATTTCCCACCGCCCCGGCTGGATGGAGGTGGCGGATGTGGTGCATCACCTGAAGGCAGGTCGGCTGGTGAGGCCGGGGCACGATATCAAGGAGAATGCTATTATTGCATAGTGATTAGATAGAGAAATTCTCCATCTGCTATTAACAACTACTGACCAACCATGGACGAATGCCATCGGTTTTTATACGACTTATGAGTTCGCTAATGATAAACTCATGTCGTAGCAAGTCCCCCTCTATTATGAAAAGCGGCACTTCCTTTGGGATTTCCTCTATGATGATATCAACTGCTTCCCTTCCTAGTTCATCATCGGAAGCAATTTTTTCTCCTACAGCACCCCAGTCCTGACCTTTCTCCACGACAATATCTTGCACTGCTTTTGCCAGGGGACGCCAAGAATAGTTAGGATTCTTGGAAAGCCTCAAAATAAGAGAGTCTGTTGCATAAACAGGTGTACCTAGGTTGGCGAAATGTGTGCCAAGTTGAGATTTCCCGATTCCTGACAGACCTGGAATCAAAAGGGCAGTAGACTGTCGCCTTGTGCAATGGAAAACGTATCGAGGGACTGGATCACCAGCCTGATCAACACTTCGGCCAGCGCTTCTTACGGCAAAACGCTCCAAAATATCTTGAGTCAATAGTGCACGAGTTGGATATTTCTTAATCCCATCATGTCGTTTTACGGTATCCCAACGCCGGATATTTGGTTGCTCGTTCGCTATACCACACTCCAGAATTAATGTTCCTTTTGGTGAAAGATGTTCCAGAAGCATTTCAAGAAATTTCTTCTGATTTTTCTCATAATGAATTGCTGACAGGAGGAGTATGACATCAAACTGATCGTCTGGCACATCCCACCATGAACCATGCACGAACTCAGCTTCGGGTACATTTTTACTGGCTGATTCAATTGACGGTCCGTGCGCGTCAATTCCCACTACACGGGTAGCGCCTTGCCTAATAGCCTCCAGGCAAAAAAAACCTTCATTGCATCCGAGGTCGAGTACAGAAAACCCTTCAAGTGGACTAGCATTATTATTGGCGCCAGGTAATGTATTGAGTCGTAGCGCCTTCAGCTTGTCATGCGAACGAGACGAAGCTTCACCCTTACCTGCAAAATCCTGATAAGGCCTTTTTTTCTTTTTCTTAACAGGAGTAGGGGTTTTCTCTGAAAGAAGCGGTTCTGGTGGTGATTCCGTCCGCGCAACCTTCCTCCCGGTCAGCCGGAAGATCTTTTTTTGCATGCGTTTGTGAAATGGTTTTGATGCTTGCTTCGTTTTCTTTAATGAGCTGTCCAATTTGGATTCCTTGTCATGAGTGAAGGGTACATGCCAATTCAATATTCAGCCCCTCTCAGTCTTTTCCAATATCAACATTACAAGCTGCAACGAATTAGGCTGGCTTCGCGCTCGATATCCCATTGTTCATCAAGATTTCCAGTTTACCCAAGGTCGCTGTAAACGCGGCACGGGCGCTAGGCTGAAATCCTCTCTATCCATTGTCAGGTTCGGATTATAATAAGCGTCATTTGGCAAGACACTTACCCAGCGGCTTTTCATATACTGTACTTCATTGCGATATCGTTCTCGTTTTTCGGGGGTTGTATCTTCTCCACGAGAGACGCTCTCGTAATGATACAGACGTGCATGAGGCGTCCAAATAATTCGGTAGCCGGCCTGTCCAAGTCTGATACATAAATCCACGTCGTTGTAGGCAACTTTCAAATTTGTCTCATCCAGGCCGCCCACCTCAGTATAAACCGCACGTCGTACAGCCAAACAGGCGCCCGTCACACAAGAGAGGCTGTGCACCAGGTTAAGACGATTAAAGTATCCTGGGTGTTCGTGATGAATAAATCTATGCGCGTGCCCTGCCACCCCTCCAATACCGAGTATCACACCACCATGCTGGAGCGTATCGTTGGCATAATAAAGCTTGGCACCCACGGCGCCAACTTCGGGCCTGAGCACCTGGGCGGTAAGTTCCTGAAGCCAGTCCGGGTTTATGACATCGATGTCGTTGTTGAGCAGGACGCAGACCTCACCCGTTGACGCGGCAACCCCGTGATTAACCAAATACGAGAAATTGAAGGGACCTGGTGCCTCCAGCACCGTCACATGACGATGGGCGTCCAGTTCGCGCAGCAAGGCCAGGGCGTCAGGCTCGCTGCTGCCGTTATCGACAATCACGATTTCCAGCGGCGCATAGGTTGTGCGAGTCAACAGACCTTCGGTGCAGAGGCGCAGCAATTCGCAGCGGTCCTTCGTGGGAATGACGATGGAGACCAGCGGCGGCGGGTCGGGCAGGTCCCAGCGAATGCGCAGGTGGCTGGAGTGCCCACTCGCGACGGCTTTGGCCGGCTGGCCTGTGCGGACGAGGTGCTCGTTGACGGCGGTTTGGGCGGCGGTGCAGGCGCCTTCAATGACACTATACGAGAAGCCTTGTTCCTCTTGGCGCTGGTGATAGAGGACGAAGGGAATGTGCTGGACTTCCGGCTGGGGGCCTGCTGCCTCAAGGACCCGCAGGGCCAGGTCCCAGTCCTGAGAGCCTTCGAATCCTTCGCGGAAGCCGCCGGCCTGCCGGACCAGGGGGCGGGGATAAGCAACCAGGTGGTTCAGGTAGTACTGGCCCAGGAACAGGTCGTAATCCCAATCCGGCTTGAAATAAGGGTTCGAGCGGATCCCTTCGGCATCCACATGGTCTTCATCGGAATAGATGATGGCCGTATCCGGATGTCGATTGATGGCTTCGACCACCATGTAAAGCGCGTGCGGCGCCAGCAAGTCGTCGTGATGCATCAGGACGATCCAGTCGCCTGTGGCGGCCTCCAGCGCCGTGTTGCTGCAGGCCGCGATACCACCGTTGTGACTGCGGAACTGGGGCTTGATCCGGTCGTCGCGCTGGGCAAACTCGCTCAGGATCTGCCGCGGTCGCGCGTCGGGGGAGGCGTCGTCCACGGCGACCAGCTCCCAACCGGGATAGAGCTGGTCGATCACGGACTCAAGGGCGGCGCGTAGGTAGGTCGGGTCACTATCATAAACCGGCATCAGGATCGAAAAGCGCGGCCGCACCCTGAACGCACGGATGTGCTCGCGGATCAATGCCACGTCCCGCTTTTTCAGGCGGTCGTTGCGCGTGATCCAGTCGGAATAGTCGATCCAGATCTCGGGGTGAGGGAGGGCATTCAGGCGGCGGCTGCCTCCCGATCTGAACCATTGCTTCAGGGCGCGCCGGTGATGTTTCGGAATAACCTTGCGGATGCCGGCCGGCACATGGCGCTTATACCAGGGTGCCAGAGCAGTGGCTGTTCGGGCCAGCGTCTTGGACAGTTTCTTTTGTAGGCGACGGGGTTTGCGGAGCATCTATGCATTCTGGATTACAACTATGCGTCCCGTATTATGGGAGATGAAGAGGCGGGACAAGTCGTTGCCTGAAGAAAGACACGGGGGGTGTGGAGCGCAAGGCGGGTGAGGTTGGAATTCTCCCCGGCGCTAATGTCTGTGCCGGGATGGTTCGAGGCATTGACATTCGTCAATGCACCTCACCATGACGTCGGACTGGGGGCCAGGCGGTGCCTACAGAGTCCACACCTTCGCCAACGGTGATTCCCCCAGCGGCTCGGCCGACAGCTCGATGGTCTCCTCCGCCACCGTGGGGTACAGCTCCTGCACCAGGGGGTCGTGGCCGGGAATGACCATGTCGGGGCGGTCGTGGATTTCGCCCCGCTCGTCGCGCACCTGGGCCAGTTCACGCATGCGCTCATAGGCCGCCAGGGTGGCGGGGATGTTCACCACCACCGGGAAGGGGTTGCGCCAGACCATCTGGTCGAAGAAGTGCGCCACGTCGGAGGCCAGGATCAGCTTGCCGCGCGCCGTCTCGACGCTGACCGCCTGCATGCCGGCGGTGTGGCCGCCGGTCAGGTGGGCGCCGATGCCGGGCGCGATCTCGCCGTCGCCGTTCAGGAAGCGCACCCGCTCGGCGAAGTTGTAGGTGACCAGGTGACAGACGTCCTCAGGCTCGAAGGGGGCGCGGCAGACGGGGTGGCGCATGTCCGGCCCTGTGGCAAAGGCGACCTCGCTGCGCTGGACGTGGAAGCGCGCGTTGGGGAAGCGGTCCAGGTTGCCGGCGTGGTCGTAGTGCAGGTGGGTGACCACCACCTCGTCCACCCGCTCGGCCGACAGGCCCAGGCGCGACAGCGCCGCCGCCGGACAGCCCAGGAAGTTGCGCTTGCGCTTGTTCGCCGCCTCTTCATTGAAGCCGGTGTCCACCATGACGATGCGGCCGCGGCCGACGATGACCCAGACGAAATAGTCGATGACCCGCCCGCCCTCGTGCGGATCGATCACCTCGGGGTGCGGCTCCAGCACGAAGTGGTGCGGATCGCGCCGCAGGGTGGCATAGCGGATGGCGAAGACGCGGTAGGTGTCGGCGTTGGGGTCGGGGCGGTTGTCTGGGGTGGTCATTGTGGGTGTCTCTCGCTTGGGTCTGGGGTGGTGCCGGGGTGCTTCGAGGCTCGACCTATCGGTCGAGCACCTCAGCATGAGGGATCTTTTTAGTAGCGGCCCGCTCCGCCCTATCCTCACCCTGAGGTGCGGAGCGCAGCGGAGCCTCGAAGGGGCCTGGCACCGGCGTCTGTACAGTCCTGTGCCTGGCCTTGCCGCCTGTGCCGACATGTTTCGAGGGGCCGCTGGCGCGGCCCACCTCAACATGAGGGTGGGTTTGTGAGGTGGATAGGGTTCCCCTTCTCTTAGTTTCACCCAGGAATGGCCGATTTCGTGACATCAGGACAACAGCTCTTCCCAGTCCTGTCGGCCGTCCAGGACGCGCAGCACCAGGACATCGTCCTGTCGCACCTGATAGACAATCAGGTGGGCCTGATGGACATGGATGCGGACGGCGGGCCGGAATTCGCTGCGTTCCCTGGCAATCATGGGCTGCTCCGCAAGCAGGCGCAGGGTTTCCATGAGGCCGGCGTGATAGTGCTCGGCCTGGTGAACCCCGAATTCCCGGACGCCGTGAAGATAGATGCCGATGATGTCTTCATCGGCTTTCCGGCTTGTCCGGAGCCGCATGTCAGTGATTGGTTCCGGCCCGGCGCCGGGCTTCGGCCAGCAGGTCGTCCAGGCTGTTGGAGCTGACGCCGCTGTCCACGCCCTCGTCGATCAGCTGTTGCAGTTCGGCCAGGCGGGCCTGCCGGTCCTGGTCGCGTCGGATCAGGTCGCGGACGTAGTCGCTGGCGTTGCCGTAGCGGCCGCTCTTCGACTGGGAGTCCACCCAAGCCTTCATCTGTTCGGGCAGGGAAATGTTCATCGTCGCCATTGCCAGTCCTCCATGGTGGAGAGGATGGCATAATTTGGCAAAGATTGGCAAGATTAGGATGTCGGTCCGTCTGTGCCAGGGTGCTTCGAGGCCCGACCCTCATCATCCTGAGGAGCCGCCGCAAGGCGGCGTCTCGAAGGGGGGTCGGGCACCTCAGCATGACGCGGTTTAGTGAATTGATTATAAACAAAAAAATGGCGTCACCCTGAGGTGCGAACGCAGTGAGCCTCGAAGGGTGCTGGCACCGGCGTTTGTGCTGGCCTGTGCCCGGCCCCACCGTCTGTGCCGGCATGTTTCGAGGGCCCCTATGGGGCCACCTCAACATGAGGGAAGGTTTTAGCGGACCACTCACCCCTGGTCTCCCTCATCCGTCCTTGGGCTCCGACAGGCGGGCGATTTCGGTGTGGTCGGCGTCGGCGGGGAGTTGGGCGCGGGCCTGGGCCCAGAGCTTGACGCTGGTCTCCAGCGTGGGGGTGTCCAGGCCCAGTTCGGCGGCCAGGTCGGACGCGGTGGTCAGGTCCTTGGCCATGAGGGAGAGCGCGAAGCCGGAGCCGTAGTCGTGGTTCAGGATGTACTGGGCCAGCTTGTTCTCGGTCGAATTGTTGCGGCCGGTGGACGCGTTCAGGATGTCCGTCATGCGCTGGCCCTCGATGCCGAAGCGCCTGGCGATGTTCACCGCCTCGCAGGCGGCGGCCAGGCCGGCGGCGGAGACGAAGTTGTTGAGCGCCTTGGCGGCGTGGCCGGCGCCCAGGGGCCCGGCCTCCAGCAGGGTGCCCATGGCCTGCAGCACCGGGCGCACGCGCGCCACCTGGTCCGGGTCGCCGCCGGCCATGATGGCCAGCTTGCCCGAACGCGCCCGCGGCACGCCGCCGGAGACCGGGGCGTCGACCATGGCGATGCCGTGTTCGGCCAGCCGGTCGCCCAGGGCCACGGTGCGCAGCGGCGCGCAGGAGGACATGTCGACCACCACGGCGCCGGGCTCCAGCCCCGCCACCAGGCCGGGGCTGTCGGCGGTGCCCAGCACGGCGGCCTCGACCACCGGCGAGTCGGGCAGCATGGTGATCACCAGCTGGCAGCCGCGGGGCAACTCGGCCAGGCTGTCGACGGGCGTGCCCCCGGTGGCCTCGGCCACGGCCCGGCGCTTGTCGCCGTCCAGGTCGAACAGGCGCAGAGCATGGCCGCCGCGGGCCAGGCACTCGCACATGGGCGCGCCCATGTTGCCCAGCCCTACGAAGCCGATCGGGCCCGTGACGGGGTTTGCCGCGTCGCCCATCAGCTGTCCTGGCCCTCTTCCTTGTCGACCTGGTCCAGCACCTCGCGGGCGTTGCGGAAGGCGTCGATGGCCGCCGGGACGCCGCAGTAGATGGCGGTGTGCAGCAGGATCTCGCGGATCTCCTCGCGCGTCAGGCCGTTGTTCAGCGCGCCGCGCACGTGCAGCTTCAGCTCGTGCGGGCGGTTCAGCGCCGTGATCATGGACAGGTTGATGATGGAGCGGGTGCGCCGGTCCAGCGTCTCGCGGCCCCAGATGGCGCCCCAGCAGGTGCTGGTGACGAAGTCCTGCAGGTCGCGGGTGAAGTCGTCGGCGTTGGCGATGGACTGATCCACGTACTCCTTGCCCAGTACCTCGCGGCGGATTTCCAGGCCCTTGTCATAGAGATCGCCGTAATCCATGGCTGTTGTTCACTCCTCTTCTCGATGGTCCGGCGTGTCGCCGGAAGATGGCGCAGGGAACTGCGCCAGGATGACCTCTGTGGCGCGGCGCACGTGGTCCTCGGCGGCGGCGCGGGCGGCGGCGGCGTCGCCGGCCTTGATGGCGTCGATGATGCGGTCGATCTCCTTCAGCGTCTCGGGATAGCGGCCCGAGACCGACAGGGAGAGGCGGCGCATCTGGCTGACCCGGTTGTTCAGCTGGACCAGGAACTGGCCCACCACGCGGTTGTCGGCGCCCTGGATCAATGTCTCGTAGAAGCGGTTCTTGACCTCGACGCGCTCGCCGGCGCGGCTGTCGTCGGCCAGGGCGTGCAGCTCGGCGGTGATGTCGTAGAGGCGCTGGCACTGCGCGGGCGTGGCGTTGCGGGTGAAGTCCTCGGCGGCCAGGCCCTCCAGCACGCCGCGCACGCGATAGATCTCCTCGGCCTGGCGGCGGTCGATGCTGGCCACCACGGGGCCGCGGTGCGGGATGTTGACCACCAGCTCCTCGGCGGCGAGCTGCTGCATGGCCTCGCGCAGCAGGCCGCGGCTGACCCCGAAGGCCTCGCACAGCCGGCTCTCGGCCAGGCGCTCGCCGGGGGCGAAGCGCCCCTCGAGGATCGCCAGGCGCAGCTGCTCCACCAGCTTGCCGCGCAGCGACAGCGGCTCGCGTTCGATTCTCAGGTCGTCGAGTGACATTCCGTTATCCCGTCAAAGCTGTACGACTCACCTTGGGGTCTCATCGCCTTAAGCCAATCAAATTCCAAAAACCAGCGCAAACGTCTCTGATATCGATATATTATCGTTCGCAATCCAATGATCTGGAGTGCCCGGGTGCAAGGGGAAGGGGGCCGCTCAGCCCCCTTCTTCCTTGAAGATCTCCTGGGCCGTGCGGAAGGAATCCACGCCCGCCGGCACGCCGCAGTAAATGGCGACCTGCAGGAAGATCTCGCGGATTTCCGCCTTGGTCACGCCGTTCCGCAGGGCGCCGCGGATGTGCATCTTCAACTCGTGCGGCCGGTTGAGCGCGCTCAGCATGGCCAGGTTCAGCATGCTGCGCGTCTTGTGCGGCAGTTCCTCGCGGCCCCAGACAGCCCCCCAGCAGTATTCGGTGACAAGCTCCTGCATGGGCTTGTTGAACTCGTCGGCCGAGTTGATCGACCGCTCGACGAATTCCTTGCCCAGGACCGACTTGCGGATCTCGAGACCGCGTTCATAAGTATCCTTGTCCATTTTCTGACCTCTCTCGCTCGGGGGCCGGGTGCGGTGCCTGCTGGCAGCGGCTGGCCGGCCGGGGAAAAATGCGGCCGGGCCCGAAGACCCGGCCGCACGACAGGTTCAATCGGTCGGCCACTTCGGCTCGGACAGGGCCAGGTCCTCGGGGAAGACCGTGACGGGCACGCCGTCCTGCCACTGGATGATGGTCAGGCTGGCGCCTTCACGGCGGCCCTGTTCGTCGAAGCTGCGGGTGCCGCCGGGATAGTACTCGGCGGGGCCGCCCTCCAGGTTGCGCAGGGCCTCGCCGACGGCCTCGCGATCGCGGGCGCAGGCCTGCTCGAGCGCGTCCTTGAACAGCCACATGTCGCCGTAGGTGGAAATGGCGTTCTGGGTCATCCAGGGCTCGCCGTATTCCTCACGCAGCCGTTCGATCAGCTCTTCCTGGCCCTTGACGCCCCAGTTGGCGACGGCCGACAACACGCCTTCCAGCAGTTCCGGCTCCATGGTGTTGAGCACCTCCGGCTCGGCGATGGCGATGCCGAAGGAGATGGTCGGGACGTCGACCCGGAATTCCTGCATCTTCTCGAGGATGAGGTTGGCGTCCGAGATGACGGTGGGCAGGAAGAACAGCAGGTCGGGCTGGCTGGTGCGGATGCGCTGCACCAGCGAGGTGGCGTCAGTGAGGGGCGGCGTGAAGACCTCCTCGGACACCAGCTCCAGCCCGACGTCCTCCAGGAGACCTTCCTTCATGCGCTCGACCGAGGAGATCGAGGCCGCCGTGTCGTCGGTGATGATGGCCACGGTCTCGGGCCGCTCGCCGGTCTGGTCCTCGGCCAGGTTCATGATGATCGGCAGGGCGATCTCGGCCTGGGCGCCGGCCGAGGCGGCGGTCTGGAAGACATAGTCGAAGCCGCGCTCGGTGATCAGGTCCGAGTAGGACAGCGTCAGGACCGGCAGCTTGGCCCGCTCGGTCACCTCCGTCACCGCGAGTGTGAAGGAACTCAGGTAGGATCCGGTGGCGCCCACCAGGTCCGGATACTCGGCCACCATGCGTTTCGCGGCGTTGGCTGCTTTCTCGACGGTATCACCGGAATCGATTTCCACGAGCTCCAGCGGGGCGCCATCGAGACAGGAAATCCCGCCGGCGGCGTTGACGTCCTCGATCCCCATCTCGGCCCCCATCAGCATGACCTCGCCGGGGCGGGCGTAGTTGCCGGACAAGGGGGCAATCAAGCCGATCTGCACGGGCTCGGGATCGCCGTTGTCCTGTGCGGTGGCCGCGAACGGCACCGCGGCCGCGGCAACGGCCAATCCCGTGCCCGCGGCCAGTAATGTCTTGAACGATTTCATGATGTTTCCTCCCTATCTTTGTTTCCTGGGCACTCACATGCCCAGGTACGCCTGCCGAATACGATCATCGGCTTGCAGCGTCTCGCTCGTGCCTTCCAGCACGACGCGACCCGTTTCCAGGACATAGCCCCGGTCGGCGGATTGCAGGGCCTCGGCCACGCGTTGCTCCACCAGCAGGATGGTCAGGTGGGTGTCGCGGCGGATCTCCATCAGCTTGTCGAAGACGAAGTCGGCGATGGTGGGCGCCAGGCCCATGGACGGCTCGTCGAGCATCAGCAGCTTGGGCGAGGAGGCCAGGCCGCGGCCGATGGCCAGCATCTGCTGCTCGCCGCCGGACAGGGTGCCGGCATACTGCTGCGTGCGCTCCTTCAGGATGGGGAGCCAAGTGTAGATGCGCTCGAGGTTGTCCTTCCAGTCGCGTTGCCCGGCCTCGGTGATGGCGCCCATCTCCAGGTTCTCCAGCACCGTCAGCGACGGGAACAGCTGGCGGCCTTCCGGCACATGGGCGATTCCCAGGTGGGCGCGATTGGCCGGCGCCACTTTCAGAAGGTCCTGCCCCTCGAAGGTGATGGACCCCTTGCTGGCCGCGACAACGCCCGAGATGGTCTTGAACAGGGTGCTCTTGCCGGCGCCGTTGGGCCCGACGATGGAGATGAACTGGCCGGCCTCCACCTGGATCGAGATGTCGTGGAGGACATCGACCTCCGAATAGCCGGCGTTCAGGTTGCGGATCTCAAGCATGAGCACTCCACTTCTTGCCGAGGTAGGCCTCGATCACCTTGTCATTGTGGATCACCTCCTGGGGCGGTCCCTCGACGATGAGTTCGCCGTGGTCCAGCACCAGGAAGCGGTCGACCAGCTGCACCATGGCCTGCATGGTGTGCTCGATGATGACGATGGTCTTGCCGGTCTCGGCCAGCTTGCGGATCACGTTGACGACGTCCTGTGCCTCCTCCGAACCGAGGCCGGCGAGGGTTTCGTCGAGCAGCAGGATCTCGGGCTGGCCCGCCAGGGCGCGCGCCAGCTCCATCAGGCGCAGGTCCTTGGTGGTGATGCTGCCGGCCATGTCCTGGCTGATGCCCTGCAGGTTGACCAGCTCGAGGGCTTCGCGGGTGATCCGTTCGGCGTCCTCCTCGCTGGCGGCGTGCACGTAGGCGCCCACCTTGACGTTGTCGTGCACGCTCATGCGCTTGAAGGGCCGCATGATCTGGAAGGTGCGCCCGACGCCGGCGCGGCAGAGCTGGTGCGGCTTGCGGCGCACCAGGTCCTCGCCGTGGACGAGCACATGGCCGCCATCCGGCGTCTGGAAGCCGTTCAGCAGGTTGAACAGCGTCGTCTTGCCGGCCCCATTGGGGCCGATGATGCCGAGGATCATGCCCTTGTTAACCTGGAAACTGACGTTCTGCACGGCCTTCAGCCCGCCGAAGCTCTTGGAGATGCTCTGCACCTCCAGCACGATCTCCTCGGAGAGTTCGCGCTCGGGCCGTTCGGCAGGTGTGGTGGGGGCAGAAGGTTCCGCCGCCGCGGCCTCCTCGGTCGGGGCGGGCGCGGCCGTCCTGCCTTTGCGCTTCACCACGTGATCGCGGATCTTCCAGTAGATGCCCTCGGGCGCCAGGATGATCAGGCCGATGATCGCCAGCCCGTAGACCACCCCCTGGATGCCGGGCAGGAACGAGCCGAGCTCGGCATGCAGCGTCTCGGCCACGGGGATCAGGAAGGCGGCGCCGATGATCGGCCCCCAGACCGAAGCCACGCCGCCGAACATGGCGACCGTCAGGGCCTGGGCCGAGACCAGCATGCCGAAGACGCTCATGGGCGTGATGACGAGGATGAGGACGGCGTAGAAGGAGCCCACCGCGCCGGCGATCGCGCCGCTGACGGCGATGGAGCGCAGCTTCCAGGCCAGGGTGTTGATGCCCGCGGCCTCGGCGGCGGATTCGTTCTGCTTGATGGCGATGAGCGACATGCCGAAGCGCGTGCGCTCCACATGGCGGGTCACCAGGACGACGATCCCCAGCAGGATCATGGCCAGGACGGTGTAGACCCGCCCTTCGTCGAACTGCATGTAGAAGGCGGATCCCTCCTCGACCCGTGGCACGCTGATCTCAGGATAGCCTAGCCACTGGAAGATGTAGAGCAGGGTCAGCGGATAGGCCAGCATGGACAGGGCGAAGTAGTGGCCGCGCAGCCGGAAGGTCGGCAGGCCGATCAGCAGCCCGGCCAGCGCGCCGATCCCCGCCGCCACCGGCAGCATGATCCAGGGCGATATGCCGAGATGCACCTGGGCCAGCACCGTGGCGAAGGCGCCCAGGCCGAAGAAGGAGGCATGGCCGAAGGAGACGAGCCCCGTATAGCCGCTGAGCATGTTCCAGCTGAGCCCGAAGGTGGCCCAGACCAGGACGAGGGTCATGATCAGCTGGTAGTAGGAGTTGGTGACGAACATCGCCAGGACCAGGTAGCCCACGGCAAAGAACAGGAACGGGCGGAGGGAGCGAAGGGTTTCAAGCATCAGGTGCGCTCCACGCTGCGGCCGAAGAAGCCCTGGGGCCTCAGGATCACGATCAGCAGGAAGACGACGAAGATGGTCGCGTTCTGCAGCTGTGTGGGCAGGATGATGGTCGAGAACTGCTGGATCAGACCGATGGTCATGCCGCCCCAGAAGGCCCCGATCACGCTGCCGATCCCGCCCAGGACGACGCCGGCGTACATGAGCACCACGTACTCGAGCCCGACGAAGGGATGGAAGGGATAGTTGGTGGTCAGCAGCCCGCCGGCCATGGCGGTGATCATGGTGCCGAGTGCGAAGGCGGTCCGGTATGACCGGTCGACGTCGTTGCCCACATAGATCGAGGCCTGCGGGTTGTCGGCGGCGGCCCGGAGGGACTTGCCGAGGCGTGAGGTCTTGAGCACGTACCAGAGGCCGACCACGATGGCGGCGGAGATGACGGCCGATACGATCCGCGCCTTGTTCAGGAACAGCAGGACCCCATCGCCCCACAGGGGACCCAGGACCCAGGCGGAACTCGACAGCGGCGTATCGACCGAGACCAGCTCCGGCCCGAACAGGATCATCGCCCCGTTGTGCAGGACGAGGGCGATGCCGAGGGTCAGGACAAGCTGGGCATAGTGCCCCTCGGCCTCCATGCCTGTCGTGCGGATGCCGGTCACCTGGCTGATCAGGAAGCGGTGCACGGCCCAGCCGAACAGGTACAGCAGGGGCGCCATGGCGACCACGGCGATATAGGGGCTGACCGTGTTGCCCACCAGCGCCTGGATGCCGAAGACGATCAGGAAGAAGTACACGGCGTACATGCCCAGCATCATGAAATCGCCCTGGGCGAAATTGATGACGCGCATGATGCCGAAGATCAGCGAGAGGCCGGCGCACATCAGCCCGTAGATGGCGCCGACGAAGAGACCGGCGGCCAGGGCCTGCAGCACGGTCTCGATCAGGATCTGGGTCTCAGTCATCTGTCTTGGTGTCTCCCTGTACTGAGCCGCATTGGCCGATGATGGCGGAGGAGTCCGCCTGGCCGTCCAGCTGCCTGACCCGGGTCAGGATGTCGTTGGCGGCCGCCTGTCCCAGAGCCGTTTCGGCGGCCTTCAGGAAGCGCCGCTCGATCAGCTCGGCGTCGGCGAAGGCGACGTCGTCCATCTCGTGAGCGAAGCGATGTCCGTCCCCGGAAACCAGGGTCACGCGCGCGGCCTGCCGGCCCGGGAAGGCCCGGGTGAAGGCCCCGTCCTCGCGAAATTCGAGACAATCGATCAGGCGGGCGATGGCTGGATCGTCCAGCCGGGCGTAGTTCTCTTCCTCGATGGCGCCGCAGGCCAGCGTGGCGGCCACGCCGTAGGCGATGCTCATCTTGGCCTGCAGCGGGCGGGTGAACGGTCCCCGCGCGGCGCAGCCCGGGTAGTTCAGCGCGGCCTCGTAGGTATCCACCTCGACTGCGGCGATCTCGTCCGGGGAGAAGTCCGACTTCCGGAGCGCGGCCAGCGCGGCCTGGCAGGCCGACTGGGCGAAGTTGCAGGCCGGCACCTGCTTGTTGAAGACCGCGAGGATTTCCGCCTGGCCATCGGGGAACAGCTGTACGCGTTCAGGGGCCTGCGTACGTCCATAGGCGGCGAAGAAGCCGGCCGGCCCCTCGAGGATGCTGGGCGATCCCCAGGCACCGGCTTGAGCCAGGCGCAGCGCGCGCAGGGCGTTGCGCGCGACGAATCCGGGATGGAAGTACATCTCGTCGGCGCCGTGGCGCGGCCACTCGTTCAGTCCGCCGCAGGTGTTGGCCGCCAGCGCCAGGGCGCTGCAGGTGGTCGCTTCGTCGAGATCCAGTGCCACGGCGCCGGCCAGTGCCGCCGCGAAGGGTCCGACGAGGCCGGTGGGGCGGTAGAGGCGCGCCAGCTCCGGCGTCATCACGGCGCGGCCGAGACGCCCCCCGATCTCGTAGCCCAGGATGGCGGCGCGCAGCAGCCGCTCTCCGTCGATGCGTCGGGTCTCGGCCAGGCCGAGCAGTGTGGGCCAGACCACCACGCCCAGGTGGGCGATGGCGGCGGCGTGCATGTCCTCGCGCACCAGCCCGTGGCCGGCCACGCCGTTGGCAAAGGCGGCATCCTCCAGGGATGTACGTTTGGCGGAGCCGATGATGGTGACACCGCCCTCGATTTCCGGAGCCAACGCGGCCGCCTGCCGGCTCCAGGGCAGAGGACTGGCCTCCAGCGCGCAGGCCAGGAAGTCGACGAGGCACAGCCGCGCCTTCTGGTCCGGCGCACCTTCGAAGTGCGTGGCGTCAGCGGACAATGCTGCGGAGACGAGATCCTGCAACATCATGGGGCGATCCCCTGTGGTAGCGGGCATTGTCATCGCCTCAGCCCCTGATCTCGACATCCGCCCACTCCTCCATCAGGCGGGCGATGCAGGTGAAGTCGGAGTCGGCGCCGTATTTCGCCTGGGTAACCGCCAGCATCTCGCGCACGAAGGCGCCGCCCAGCATGGGCACGCCCAGCGTTTCGGATTCGTCGACGCACATGCGTACGTCCTTGTAAGACAGGCCCGTGGCAAAGCCGAAATCGAAGGTGCCCGGCAGGATGGCCTTGGGGAACTTGTCCTGGGTCGCGCTGTTGCGCCCCGAGGAGACGTTGATGGTGTCGATCATGACCTTGGGGTCGATGCCGGCCTTGACCCCCATGGCCAGGGCCTCGGAGCTGAGCACCAGCGCGCCGGCGGCCAGCATGTTGTTGGCCAGCTTCAGGACCTGGGCCAGGCCCGGCTTGTCGCCCACATGGAAGATCTTGCCGAAGTTCTGCACGACGGGCTCGACCCGCTCGAAGATCTTCTGGGGGCAGGAAACCATGACCGCCAGCGTGCCGTTGGTGGCCCCCGCCACGCCGCCGCTGACCGGTGAATCGACCCACTGCTTCCCGGCGGCCGCCAGGCCCTCTGCCACCCGCGTGGCCGTGCTGGGGCCGGTGGTGGAGACGTCGATCAGGATCTGGGCGCGGGCGCCTTCGACGATACCGTCCTGGCCCAGAGCGGTCTGCTCGACGATGTGCGGGGTGGGCAGGCTGGTCAGGACGATGTCGCTTAGCTCCGCCACTTCCCGGGGCGAGCCGGCGGCTGTCGCCCCATCGCCGACCACGCGGTCGATGGCGTCCTGGGAGACGTCGTGGACGACCACCTGATAACCGGCTTTCAAAAGCCGGGTGGACATGGGGCCGCCCATGCGGCCAAGACCGATGAAACCGATGGCGTTCTGGCTCATGTTCTCCCCCAGATATCAGGAATGAGAGCGGGCGATCCGTTCTGGATCTGCACTCAGGGACCGGTGATCGTCATGCCGGCATCCACCTTCAGGGTGATGCCCGTGACGCTGACGCTGTCGTCCGAGGCCAGGTAGATGGCGGCCTTGCCGACTTCCTCGGCGGTGGTCAGGCGTTTCAGCGGCGATTTCTGCTTGCGGCTTTCCCAGCCGGCCTCGTCGATCACCGAACTGGCGCCGGGGGTCACAACGGAGCCGGGCGCCACGGCGTTCACACGGATGCCGAAGGGCCCCAGCTCGCCGGCCTGCTGGCGCGTCAGGGCGTCCATGCCGCCCTTGATGGAGGTGTAGACCGAGGCATTGGGGATCATCATGGAGACGGCGATGGAGGACAGGTTGATGATGCTGCCGCCTCCGCTGGCCTTCAGGTGGGGCGTGGCCGCCTGCAGCGACCAGAAGACGCCCTTCAGGCCGATGTCGATCATGCTGTCGATGATTTCGGGGTCGAAGGTCTCAAGCGGCGAATAGTGAAAGCGGACCGCATTGTTGACCAGGATATCCAGGCCGCCGGCCTCGCTCGCGAAGTGGTCGATCGCGGCGAAGACCTGTTCGCGCGAGGCCACGTCACACTGCGCCGTCATCACATCGAGGTCCCCGGCAGCCTGCTGTGCCTCCGCCAGAAGGTCCTCGTTGATGTCGAGAATGCAGACCTTGGCGCCCTCGCCTGCAAAGGCGAAGGCGATGGCCCGACCGAGCCCGCCGGCCGCACCCGTCACGACGGCGCGTTTCCCGGATAAACGTCCCATTTGTCCTCCCTGTCCTGCCGAGCGGCAAGTTTCACTACCTTGTTGTCAGGTATTATTGTTGGACAATATCACACGCAAACAGTCTTTCAATAGACAAATTGACCGATTGCTCCGATCCGGAAGCATCGCTGTCTTCGAGATAGGGATGGACGTTGGGAAGGTGTTTCTTCGGCCGGTTCCGGGAGGTGCCCCGACCTTGAAGGCTTCATCAGTGCAGGCGCTGCAGGCGCTTTTCGAACTCAGCCGCGGTGATCTCGCCGCTGTCCAGGCGGGTGCGCAGGAGGGCTTCGGCCTGCTCATGCGTGGCGGGCCGGCCACCGGGGACGAGGCCGAAGGCGCGCAGGATCAGGGCGGCGCCCAGTAGCTGGACGCCGATGTAGAGCAGCGTTATCACCAGAGCCATGGTCCTGTCATCCCCGCTGCCTGTGCCGTCCACGCAGTGAGGGGACGAGTCTGCCACAGGGAGGCTGCCGACCGATAGGCCGATTGCGAAAGCGACTTGTCTCGCGGGTCGCTTCTACCGCTTACAGGACGCCGTTCACCGCCGTAAGGACGCCGCCCAGCGAGATGATCAGCGCGACGAGCGCGATGACGCCGTCCTGCAGGATGACGGCCAGGCCGAAGGCGCCGATGGCGAGCCAGGAGATCGCCGCGGCGAAGGGCACGACCTCCAGCGGCGGGACGGTCAGCGCCACCAGGATGCAGCACAAAGCCGCGATCTTGAGGCCCGGCCCGCGGATCAGCTGGACCAGGCGGGGCCGGGCGATGGCGTCGATGCGCCGGGCAACCGGGCGCAGGCGGTCCAGGAACGCGGCCAGCTTGTCCTGCTCCACCGAGCGCCGCAGCACGAAGCCCGGCAGCCAGAGGTGCTTCTGGTTGACGAGCAGCTGGCCGGCAATCGCGATGGTGCACAGTGCAAACAGCGTCGGCACGCCGGGGATGCCGCCCAGGGGCGAGATGGCGATGAGCGCGATCAGCAGCAGCAGCGGCCCGAAGGAGCGGTAGCCCACCGCGTTCATGAGCTCGTTCACCGAGACCTGTTGCGCATTGCCGTTGCCGGCCGTCTCCATGCGCTCGAGCATTTCCTGCAGGCTGCTGGGCTGGCTGTTCGCGGGCATGGCAAGGTCCGGGACGGGGTGGAACACGCCCACGGAACCTAGCGAGACCGCTTTTGCCGGGCAAGGGGGTGTTCCGGCACTTGTGGATGTGCCCCGGCGCTCCAGATTCAGGACTCTGTCGCATTCCTACAGGAAAGGACCTGTCATGCCCGCACGTCTTTCCATCATCTCCGCCGTCGTGGCCTTCGTCCTCGCTTTCACGGCGCTGCCGGCGCTGGCGCACCATGGCTGGAACTGGGCCGAGGACGAGAACTCGGAGCTGACCGGCGTTGTCGAGAGCACCAGCCTCGGCAACCCCCATGGCACCGTCACCCTGATGGTCGACGGCGAGGCCTGGGAGATCGAGGTCGGCCAGCCCTGGCGCAACGAGCGCGCCGGGCTGAGCGAGGAGAACCTCTTCAAGGGCGCCGAGATCACCGTCCAGGGCCATCGCTCCAAGGATGCCGGCGAGCGGCGGCTCAAGGCCGAGCGCGTGATCATCGAGGGGACCGTGCACGATCTCTATCCGGGCCGCGACTGACGACGGGTCGCCGTCGCCCCGGAGTCCGGCGTGCTGACCGCGCTGCTCGAGCTGCTGCGCGACAGCGGCCCCGCCGTCTTCCTGCGCGGCGGGCGCTGGAGCTATGGGCTGGTCAACGGTGCCCATATCCTGGGGCTGGCCCTGCTGGTGGGCGCCATCCTGCCGCTCGACCTGCGCCTGGCCGGCCTGTGGCGCAGCGAACCGGCCGAACGGCTGGCGCGCGTGCTGCTGCCGGTGGCCATGACCGGCCTGGGCCTGGCCGTGGCGACGGGCCTGCTGCTGTTCTCGGTGCGCCCCTTCGAGTACCTGGCCAATCCCTTCTTTCCCGCCAAGCTGGCCCTGGTGGCGCTGGCCGTCGCCAATGCGCTCTGGCTGCGCCTCTCGCCCGCCTGGCGGGCCTTGCACGAAGACGGCCGCGTGCCTCGCCGCCTGGCCGCGGCCGGCGTGATCTCGCTCCTCCTCTGGATCGCCGCCCTGTTCTGCGGCCGCCTGATCGCGTTTGTGTGAGAAGAGTCCTTGCCTGTCGTGGCGTGGGAACATCAGACTCTTGCAGGCAAACAGGAAGGATATAGGCATGAACGAGAGCAGCACGGACAGCTTCCAACGCTTTTCCACGCTGACCTGTCCGCAGTGCGGGCATGCGGCGCGCGAGGAGATGCCGATCGACGCCTGCCAGTACTTCCATGACTGCAAGGGCTGCGGCGCCGTGCTGAAGCCGTTGCCGGGCGACTGTTGCGTCTACTGCTCCTACGGTGATGTGAAATGCCCGCCGGTGCAGCTCGGCGACGGCTGCTGCGCGGGCTCCTGACCTCGGTTTGACGGCGGTTTGACGGCGCGCAAGTGAGGGCGCCGGTGCAGGCGGGGCCATATGCTCACTGGGCAGCGGACGCACAAGGTTGTAGTCTGTGCCGAATCACAAGGGGAGGAAGCGATGACGTTCAGCAATCCCGAGGGCATGGCGCCGCCGTTGGCGCACTACTCCCACACGGCCGAGGTCCCGGCCGGCGCGCGCTGGCTGGTGGTCTCCGGCCAGGTGGGCGTGCAGCCCGACGGGACGATCGCCGAGGACATCGCCGCGCAGAGCGAGTGGACCTGGCGCAACCTGCTGACTTGCCTGCAGGCGGCCGGCATGGGCGTGCCGGATATCGTGAAGGTCGGGCATTTCCTGGTCCACCCGGCGGACTTTCCGGCCTATGCCGAGGTGCGCGGCCGCTACCTGGGCGACCACAAGCCGGCCTCGACACTGCTCTACGTGCAGGGCCTGGTAAAACCGGAGCTGCGGGTTGAGGTGGAGGTCACCGCGGCCAGGATGGACTGAACAGCAGACGTAGGAAAGACGGGCATGAGCAAGGCGGAGATCCAGACCCAACCCATCCATCTGGGCCGCGGCGGCACGGCTTCGGTGGAACCGACCTTTACCGGCGAAATGCAGTGGTACGCCGACTACATTGCGCGGCACGAGGCAGACGGCGCCGAGGGGCGCCTGGTGGCCCTGCACAGCTTCACCGAACCCTGGACCAGCTGGGAGGTACATCCCAACGGCAGCGAGGTGGTGCTCTGCATCAGCGGGCACATGACCCTGCACCAGGAAGCCCCTGACGGCCGCCAGTCCACGGTGACTCTGAATGCCGGCGACTACGCCATCAACGCGCCGGGCGTGTGGCACACCGCCGACGTGGAGGGGGAAGCCACCGCGCTGTTCATCACGCCGGGCCTGGGCACGGAGCACCGGCCGCGAGAGTAGGTCGAGACCAGTCAAGGGAGCAGGAGGCAGAATGGCCGCCTCCATCCATCTCAAGCGCGCCTACGAGACACCGGCCGAAGAGGACGGCACGCGGGTGCTGGTGGACCGGCTGTGGCCGCGCGGCGTGTCGAAGGAGACGCTGCAGCTGGACCACTGGCTGAAGGCCGTGGCGCCCAGCACGGACCTGCGCAAGTGGTTCAACCACGACCCGGACAAGTGGACGGAGCTGCGGCGGCGCTATCGCCAGGAACTGGAGAGCGGCGAACAGCGCCAGGCCTTCGAGGAGCTGCAGGCCCTGGCGCAGCAGGGGCCGTTGACGCTGATCTACGGCGCCCGGGACGAAAGGCACAATCACGCCGTCCTCCTGAAGGAGCTGCTGGAGGAAACCTAGGTTTCTGCCTGTGTGACTTTTTGCAGACCTGTGCGTGGCAAGACGGGCCCTGCGACTTTGAGTCCGTGGGCGCGGCGCGGGCGCATCCCCATATGAAATGGACACGCGAAAGAACACCGGGCTCGCGGAACGGCATGCGCCGAGCGATGCCCGCTTTCTTCCCCTATGGGCTCGCCGAGTGGCAGGCAAGGCCTGTTTTCCCCGCGAGTCTGACGGACGCCTGATGGCGGTCTGGGCCGGGAACGGCCGCGTTCCGCGCATTGAAATGCGGTGTCTCCGGCGCAGCCGCCACCGGCATCGGCTGAAAGAGATGTCAGGAGGCGGTGACAATGGACGAACGCTGGAACTGGGATCAGAGTCACACCGAGAGCTGGGGCAGCGGCCAGGCGTCGTGGGCGCCCGAGGCGCAGACAGCCCCTTCGTCTCATGACGAGAGCGAGGCCGCCCAGGGCAACCGGGCCCTGCACGGCGGCGTCTACAAGTTGGTCGTGGGCGCCTGGCTGTGGCTGCTGCTGGTCTTCTGGACGGTCTTCGGCTTCGAGCGCGAAAGTGCCTACATGATGGCGGTGACCACGGGGCTGTTCTTCCTCTACTTCGGGATCTCCGCCATGCTGATGGGCATGCAGCGCGACTACGAGACGGTGCATGAGCGCTTCACACGCTACCTGCAGCAGCGCTTCGAGACCCAGTCCGGGCCGATCAGCGGCTGGGGCTCGCTGGTCCAGGTAGCAATCATTCCCGTGGCCCTGGCGCTGGCCGGGACGGTGATCGGCCTGATCATCGTGCTGGCGCGCAACGGGGCGCTCGGCTAGCGCCCGGCGCACTAGGACATCGAGGGTGGCTCAGGGCTGGGCCCGGATAAAGTAGTCGTGGCCGGGAATGCCCGGCTTGAGGCGCCCGCTCTCGTCCCAGTCCTCCCAGTCGGCGAAGCGCAGCGGCCGGTCCTCGTCCAGGTGCCGCAGGCGCTCGGACCAGGCGGCCTGCAGGAACTGCAGGTGGGCCTGGAAGCCGGTGGCGTCCCGGTAGGCATAGCCGCTGCCCTGGATGCCGTGGGCGCGGAAGGCGGGCAGGACCGTGAATCCCATGTAGTGCAGGGAGTAGTGCAGCGGCCAGAGCAGCAGCTCGATGTCGCCGCCGCGCCCGTTGTGGGCGAAGGTCTCGGTCGGCCCGCCGGTGGTCACCGAGACCAGCGCGCGCCGGCCGCGGAAATAGCCGCGATTGTAGCGCATGGACGAGGTGTAGAGGCCGCCGTTGACGAAGACGCGGTCCATCCAGCCCTTCAGGATCGCCGGCTGGGCGTGCCACCAGAGGGGAAACTGGAAGACCACCAGGTCGGCACGCTCTAGGCGGTTGATCTCACGCTGGACCTCGGGCGCCAGAGTGCCGTGCGCGGAGGCCCGGCGCTGTTCGGCCAGCGGGGCGAAGACTTGTCGGTCGGCGCGTTCACCGTAGTGGGCCGGGCCCTCGGCCGGATCGAAGCCCTCGCCGTAGAGGTCCGAGACCTCCACCCGGTATCCCCGCTCTGTCAGGGTGTCGACGGCTTTGTCCTTCAGCGTGCCGTTGAAGGAGTGCGGCTCCGGGTGGGTGAAGACGACAAGGGCACGGGGCTGCTGCTCGTTGGACATTGCGGACATCGGGATCCTCCTTGCAAGGGCGTTGCGCTTTCCTGCGGGTCATGAAAACCTGTTCATCCAGGAAAGAGAATTCGAAGATTTTGCGAAACAGCTTTGCATGAATGAACAGAAAGGACGCTGGGACGACCTGCGGGTGGTGCGCGCCATCGCCGAGACGGGCTCGCTGTCCGGTGCCGGGCGACGGCTGGGCTTGAGCCACGCCACGATCTTTCGCCGGCTGGGCGAGATCGAGGCCCGGCTGGGCGTACGCCTGTTCGAGCGAGCACGCGGCGGTTACAGCCCGACGCCGGCCGGCGAGGACCTGGCGGCGACCGCCGGGCGAGTGGAAGCCGAGGTGCTGGAGGTGGAACGGCGCCTGGCCGGGCAGGACCTGCGGCCGGCGGGCAGCCTGCGGGTCACCACCACCGACACGCTGCTGGCTGGTCTGCTCTCGCCCATCCTGGTCGCGTTCCGGCAGGCCTATCCCGAGATCGCGCTCGAGGTGGCGCTGTCCAACAACGTCTTCAGCCTGTCACGGCGCGAGGCGGACGTGGCCATCCGGCCGGCGCAGGACCCGCCGGAGACGCTGGTGGGGCGCCGGATCGGGGTCATCGCCCAGACGGTCTATGGCCGGGCCGAGCTGCTGGAGGGCCGAACGGAACCGCTGGATCTGCAGGCCTATAGCTGGGTGGGACCGGACGAGGCCATGGGATATCGCCCTCTGGAGCGCTGGATGGAGCGCCACGGCCTGCAGGGGGCCTGCAGCTATCGTCTGGACAGCCTGCTTGCCATGTGTGCAGCGGTGCGGGACGGCGCCGGCCTGGCCGTGCTGCCCTGTTACCTGGGAGACGGTGCACCGGAACTGCGCCGCCTCGGTGCGCCCATCCCGGAGCTGGCCACGGACCTCTGGCTGCTGACCCATCCCGACCTGCGCCGCGTGGCCCGCATCCGCGCCTTCCTGGATTTTGTCGCCGAGGCCGTGTCGGCGCAGGCGGCGCGGCTGGTTGGTTCCGCAGGTTGGGACTGAGAGTGCTGTTGGCACTTTTCCAGGTCCACCCCTCGGGGCCCCTTCGAGACGCCGCTTTGCGGCGGCTCCTCAGGACAAGGCTGCTTCGAGGCATTGACTGGCGTCAATGCACCTCAGCATGAGAGATCTTTTAAGCGGGCCGCTTCTCCCTAACCTCCGCAGCCTGAGGAACAAGCCGCGAAGGCGCTACTCCGCGCGCTTCTGGTCGCTGCGCAGCATGGCCTGGAGCAGGACGTTGGCGCCGGCGGTCAGGTCCTCGGGTGTGGCGTTCTCGATCTCGTTGTGGCTGATGCCGTCCTCGCAGGGTACGAAAATCATGCCTGTCGGAGCCACACCGGCCATGTTGATGGCGTCATGGCCGGCGCCGCTGACGATGTCGCGGTGGGCGTAGCCGAGCGCCGAGGCGCCGTCGCGCACGGCGGCTACACAGTCTGAATCGAAGGGCGTGGCCGGGAAGTGCCAGATGGCGTCGAGCTGCACTTCGAGATTGCGGCGTTTGGCGATCTCCTCCACGCCGGCCCTGAGCGCCGCGTCCATGCCGCTGAGGCGATCGTCGACGGGGTGGCGCATGTCGATGGTCACCCAGACATGGCCGGGAATGACGTTCCGGGAGTTGGGACTGACCTGCATCATGCCGCAGGTGGCGCAGGCATCGGGTTGGAAGTCGAAGCCGATCTGGTTGACCAGCTGCACCGCCTCCGCCGCACCCACCAGCGCATCCTTGCGCCGGGCCATGGGCGTGGGGCCGGCATGCGCCTCCTGCCCGATGAAGGTCAGCTCGTACCAGCGCTGGCCCTGGCCGCCGGTGACCACGCCGATGGGCTTCTCCTCGGCCTCCAGCACCGGGCCCTGCTCGATATGCGCCTCGAAGCAGGCGGCCACGGGCCGGCCGCCCAGGGGCTTGTCGCCGGCGTAGCCGATGCGCTGCAGCTCCTCGGCCACGGACTTGCCCTCCAGGTCGGTGCGAGCCAGGCACCACTCGGGATCGAGCGCGCCGGTGTAGGCGCCGGAGCCCAGCATGGCCGGGGCGAAGCGCGAGCCCTCTTCATTGGTCCAGGCGACGATCTCGACAGGGTGCTCGGTCTCGTAGCCGGCGTCGTTCAGGCTGCGGATCACCTCGAGGCCGGCCAGCACGCCATAGGCGCCGTCGAACTTGCCGCCGGTGGGCTGGCTGTCCAGGTGGCTGCCGGTCAGGATGGCGGGCAGCTCGTTGTTGCGCCCCGGGCGGCGGGCGAAGATGTTGCCGATGGCGTCGACCTCGACGCTGCAGCCGGCCTCCTTGCACCACTTGACGAAGAGGTCGCGGCTCTCGCGGTCCAGGTCGGTCAGCGCCAGGCGGCAGACGCCGCCCTTCTCGGTGGCGCCGATCTTCGCCATCTCCATCAGGCTGTCCCACAGCCGTTCGCCGTTGATGCGCAGGTTCTCCATCTCGTTTCCCTCCTTGGCCTTGGGCGCCTAGATCTCTTCCAAACCACACCACTCCGCCACGTAAAGCGCAATGGCGGTGGTGATCTGCTGCATGGATCTGAGGCTGACCCGCTCGTCGAAGGCGTGGATGTTCTCGGACACCGGGCCGTAGACCAGGCAGGGTGTATCGCCGTAGAGCATGAAGACGCGGGCGTCGAGATAGCCGGCCGTGATGAAGCTCTCCAGCTCGCGGCCGAAGCTGCGGGCATGGGCCCGGCCCAGAGTCTGCTCGGCCTCGGTCCCCTCCTCGAGGACATAGCCCTCGGCGAAGAAGCCGTTGTAATCGATCTCGGGCGGATTGTTGGCCAGGAAAGGATCGCGGTGCGCGGTCTCCTGCAGGCAGGCCTCGATCTCGGCGGCGGCCTCCTGCGGCGAGACGCCGGGAAAGATCGCGATGCGGCAGTCGAAGCTGCACCAGGAGGGCACCGAGGAGGCCCAGTCGCCGCCGGCGATCTTGCCGACGTTGAAGTTGATCGGGTGCTCCTCGTCGGCAAAGCGGGCCGGGCGGCGCTCGGGCGCGTTCCAGCGCTCCTCCAGCTCGCGCAGGCCGGCGATCAGCTTGTAGGCGGCCTCGATGGCATTGGCGCCCTTGCCGGCCTCGCGCACGTGCACGGGCACGCCGCGCACCGTGACCTGGAACCAGATGACGCCGGTATTGGCGCGCACCAGCTTTTCGTCCTCGGGCTCGGGGATGATGGCGGCGTCGGCCTGGTAGCCGCGGGTCAGGCAGGCCAGCGCGCCGTTGCCGGTGCACTCCTCCTCGACCACCGACTGCAGGTGCACCCGGCCGGCGGGCTGGTAGCCCAGGCGGCGCAGGGCGTCGAGGGCGTGGACGTTGGCGGCCAGGCCGGCCTTCATGTCGCCGCTGCCGCGGCCGTAGAGCCAATCGCCCTCGATGTAGGGATCGAAGGGATGACGGCTCCAGAGGTCGTAGGGACCCTCGGGCACCACGTCCATGTGGCCGTTGAGGATGAGCGAGCGGCCGGTCTCGCTGCGCGGGCGGTGGGTGCCGACCACGTTGATGGCGTTGCTGTAATCGATCTTGACCGGCGAGAAGCCGGGATGGTGGCGGATGTCCTCCACGTCGACGGTCCAGCGGTCCATGGCGTAGCCGCGCTGTTTCAGCGCCTCGAAGTAGAAGTCCTGGGCGGTATGCTCCTGGCCGCGCAGGGAGGGGTGGCGGACCAGGTCCTGCAGGAAGCCCACCTGCTCGTCGAACCCCTCCTCCACCGACTTGCGGATGCGCTCTTCCAGCTGGGGATCCAGGGTGCTGGTGCTCTCGGACATGGGCTAGACCTCTGCCTGTGATCGGTAGTCGGCGACCGCCTTGCGCGCCACCTCGGGAATGGACCAGTTGCGCCCCGGCACGGCGGCCAGGAGTTCGCGGGTGTAGGGGTGCTGCGGATTGGCGAAGACCTCGCGGGTGTCGCCGTACTCGACGATCTCGCCCAGCTGCATCACCGCGATGCGCTCGCAGATCTGGGCGGCCACGCGCAGGTCGTGGGTGATGAAGAGCACCGAGATGTCGAGGCGCTGCTTGATGTCGTCCAGCAGGTTCAGGACCTGGGCCTGCACCGAGACGTCGAGCGCGGAGACCGGCTCGTCGGCCACCAGAAGCTCGGGATCGAGCGCCAGCGCACGGGCGATGCCGATGCGTTGGCGCTGCCCCCCGGAAAACTCGTGGGGATAGCGATCCGCCACGGAGGCGTCCAGGCCCACCAGTTCCAGCAGCTCCTCGGCGCGGCGCCGGGCCTCGGGCTCGTCGGTGCCGTGGGCCATGGGGCCCTCGGCGATGATGCGCCCGACCTTGCGACGCGGATTGAGCGAGGCGTAGGGGTCCTGGAAGATCATCTGGATGTGCTTGCGGTAGGGCTGCAGGCCGCGGCCCTTGAGGGCGGCGAGGTCGATCTCGTCGCGGAAGCGGATCTCGCCACCGTTGCTGTCCAGCAGGCGTACGATGCAGCGGCCCACGGTGGACTTGCCGGAGCCGCTCTCGCCCACCAGGCCCATGGTCTCGCCCTTGCGGATGTCGAAGCTGACCTCCTTGGCGGCCTGGACCTTGCGGCCCTTGGTGAAGATGCCGCGCTCGGTGACGTAGGTCTTGTCGAGACTGCGCACGGAGAGAAGCGTTTCCGCGGAGAGCTTGTTCCGTGCATCCGGCGGCTCGAACCTGGGCACCGAGCCCACCAGCCGCTGGGTGTAGGGATGCTGCGGATTGTTGAGGATCTCCTGCGCCGGGCCGCTTTCCACCACCTCGCCCAGCTGCATCACGGCCACCTGGTCGGCCACCTCGGCGACCACGCCGAAGTCGTGGGTGATGAACATGACGCCCATGTCGCGTTCGTCCTGCAGCTTCTTGATCAGCCGCAGGATCTGCGCCTGGGTGGTGACGTCCAGGGCGGTGGTCGGCTCGTCGGCAATGAGGACACCGGGTTCCAGGGCCAGGGCCATGGCGATCATCACACGCTGGCGCTGGCCGCCCGACAGGCGGAAGGGGTAGGTGTCGCCCAGGCTTTCGGGCTCGGGCAGGCCGACGCTGCGCAGCAGCTCCACCACCTGTTCCTGCCGTTCCTTGCGGCCGGCCTTGCCGTGGGCATCGAAGACCTCGTTGATCTGGTCGCCGATCTTCATGACGGGATTGAGCGCGGTCATGGGCTCCTGGAAGATCATGCCAATGCGACTGCCGCGCAGGTCGCGCAGCTTGGCTTCGGACTGCTGCAGCAGGTCCGCGCCCTCAAACATGATGCGCCCGGCCACCGGCTCTACGTAGGGACGCGGAAGCAGGCCCATGATGGCATTGGCGGTGACCGACTTGCCCGATCCGGATTCCCCGACGATGCAGAGGATCTCGCCGCGTCTGACCTGGAAGGAGACCTGCTCCACCGCATGCGCGCGGTCGGCCCCTTCGGGCAGGCGCACCGTGAGATCCTCGATGGACAGCAGGGTGTCATTCGTATCCTTGGCGTTCATGTCCTGCTCCCTCGCCTATCGGGTCTTGCGGGCGAGCCGCGGGTTCATGGCGTCGTTCAGGCCCTCGCCCACCAGGTTGAGCGCCAGCACGGTCAGGAGGATCATCACGCCGGGGAAGAAGCTCATCCACCAGGCCTGGCGCAGCACCGTGCGGGCGGCGCCGATCATGTAGCCCCAAGACATGACGTCCGGGTCGCCCAGGCCCAGGAAGGACAGGGCGGATTCCAGCAGGATGGCGGTGGCCACCATCAGCGAGGTCATGACGATGACCGGCGACATCGTGTTGGGAAGGATCTGGGTCAGGATGATGCGGGCATTGGACTGCCCCAGCACCACGGAGGCCTGGACGAACTCGCGCGATCGCAGGCTGAGGAACTCACCGCGCACCAGGCGCGCCACCGGTGGCCAGGAGACGATGCCGATGGCCAGGATCACCGACTCCACGGAGGGCTGCATGATGGCCACGATAACGATGGCCAGGGCGAAGTTCGGGACCGTCTGGAACAGCTCGGTGAAGCGCATGACGCCGTCGTCCACCCAGCCGCCGTAGTAGCCGGCGAAAGCCCCCAGGGTAACGCCGATCAGCAGGGCGACCACGGTGGAGGTCAGCCCTACGAGCAGCGAAACCCGGGCGCCGTGCACCAGCCCGGCGCCGATGTCGCGGCCAAGCGTGTCGGTGCCGAACCAGTAGCCGTCCACCTCCATGGGCGGCAGGAAGGGCCGCTGGACCAGCTTCCAGGGGCTGTCGGGATAGATCAGGGGGGCGAAGATCGCCATCAGGATGACGGCGACGATGATCACCAGGCCGACGACCGCCCCCTTGTTGCGGCAGAAGCGCTTCCAGAATTCCAGGTTCTTCTGCATCACGACACCTCGATGCGCGGATCGACGAAGGTGTAGACCAGGTCGGTGACCAGGTTGAAGAGCACCACCACCGCCGAGGAGACCAGGAAGACACCCAGCAACAGGTTGTAGTCACGCTGCAGGAGGGCGTCGAACATCAGCCGGCCGATTCCCGGCCAGGCGAAGACGGTTTCCGTGAGCACGGCGCCGCCCACCATCTGTCCGGCCTGGATGCCGGCGAGGGTGATGACGGGCAGCAGGGCGTTGCGCAGCACGTGCATGCGGGTAATGCGACCGGGCGCCAAACCCTTGGCGCGGGCGGTCTTCACGTAGTCCATCTCCATCACCTCCAGCATCGAGGCGCGGGTCATGCGGGTGTAGACCGCCATGTAGAAGAGGCCGAGGGTCAGCGCCGGCAGGATCAGGTGCTTGAGCACGTCCAGGACAAACTCCAGGCCGGTGTAGCCGGCGCCCACGGAGAACATGCCGAAGCCGGGCAGCCAGCCCAGGTAGACCGAGAACAGCAGGATGGACATGAGCGCCACCCAGAACAGTGGCGTGGCATAGAAGACCAGGGCCAGCACGGTGATCAGGCTGTCCGTCCAGCGACCCACACGGGCCGCGGCCAGTGCCCCCAGCAGCACGCCGGTCATGAGCGCGAAGCAGAAGGCCGTGCCGGTCAGCAGCAGCGTCGCCGGCAGGCGCTCGAAGATCAGGGTGGCCACCGCCTCGTCCTGGCGGTAGGACCAGCCCAGGTCGAGGGTGAGGATGCCCTCCAGGTAGATGAAGAGCTGCTCGTGCAATGGCTGGTTCAGCCCGAACTTCTCCTGCAGCTGCCGGATGAACTCCTGGTCGGCCGCACCGGCCTCGCCGGCCATCACCTGGGCCGGATCACCGGGCGCCAGGCGGATCAGGAAGAAATTCAGGATGACGATGGCGAGCAGGACGAAGATGCCCTTGACCACTCGCCGCGCGATGAAGGAAAGCTTGCCCATTGGTCACATCTGCCGTGCGAACGTTCCCTCTCCCTCCGGTGAGGGAGAGGGAACGCCGTTGGAAGGAAGGATCAGCGGTCGAGCCAGGCGTCCGCGAAGCCGTCGTTCACGCCGATCGCCGTGGTCACCAGGTTCTTGACGTCACAGCGATAGATGGTCGGGAACTCCAGCTCCAGCAGCCAGGCGACGGGCACATCCTCGACCAGGATCTGCTGCATCTCCTTATAGATCTCGGCCCGCTTCTCGTCCGGGAAGGCGACCGCACCTTTCTCGGCCAGCTCGTCCACACGCTCGTTCTTGTAGCCTGCGACGTTGTTCCAGGGCGAGCCCTTGGCGATGTTGTCGGAGATGTAGTTGCGGGTCACGCCCAGGGCCGGATCACCGTACTGGTAGAGGTAGGTGAAGGCCATGTCGTAGTCCCACTCGTTGAGACGCTGGTTCCAGCCGCCGACGTCCGTGGCCTCCATGTCCACGTTGATGCCGACTTCCTCCAGGTTCTGCTGCACGGCTTCGGCCCAGCGCTGCCAGGTCTCGCCGTAGGGCAGGGGCAGCAGGCGGATCTCCTCGCCGTCGTAGCCGGCCTCCTCCAGCAGTTCCTTCGCCTTGTCCGGATCGTAGGAGTAGTCCTTCACGTCGTCGGTGTAGAAGCGCGTCACCGAGTTCACCGGACCCGTGGCGACACGGCCCTGGTCGTTCCAGACCACCTCCTGGGCGAACTCCTTGTCGATGGCGTACATGATCGCCTGGCGCACCCGCTTGTCGTCGAGCGGTGCTTCACGATTGTTGAGCCACATCCAGGCCAGCGGTGCGAAGTATTCCCAGCCCTTTGTGGTCATACAGGTGTTGTCCATCTCGGCCAGGCGCGGCACGTCGAAGTTCTCGATGGAGCCGCCGGGCAGGATGTCGATCTCGCCGTTCTCGTAGGCCACGGCCCGCGATGCGGCATCGGGGATCACGTGCCAGTAGATCTCGTCGAGATAGGGCTGGCCCTCCACGTGGTAGTCGTCGTTGCGCACCAGGTGGATGTAGGTGCCACGGTCCCATTCCTCGAACTTGAAGGGACCCGTGCCGATGGGCGGGTTGTCGTCCGCGGTCTCCTGATAATTGGTGCCCTGGTAGATGTGGGCCGGCCACATGGGAACCGTTCCGACCTCGAAGAGGCCGAGGAAGGGACCGAAGGGCTGTTTCAGGGTGAAGCGCACGGTGTAATCGTCGAGCGCCTCCATCTTCTCCACGTGCTCCAGGTTGACGCGCAGGCGCGGGTTGGTCTCGCGCAGCATCTCGTCCATGGAGAAGATCACGTCCTCGGCGGTGAAATTCTCGCCGTCATGCCACTTCACGCCTTCCTTCAGGTTGAAGGTATAGACCGTGCCGTCCTCGTTCACTTCCCAATCCGTTGCCAGGTTGGGGATGGGGTCCAGGTCGTGGTCGTACTTCAGCAGGCTTTCGAAGATGTTGCCCGCAACCATCTGGGTCGGGGCGTTCTGCACCATGCCGAGGTCGAGGCTGGGGGGTTCCGGCTGGATCACGACGTTCGCCGTGCCACCGCGCTTAGGCTCCTCTGCCAGCGCCGGGCCGGCAACGAGGGCCAGCGTGGCGACGCTGGCGACAGCCGCGGCTTTCAGGCTCTTGTTAGAGGCCATTGTCTTCTCCTTCTAGACTGTGAATCCCTGTTGTCTCTCGTGTTCATTTTCCGGGGTTCGGCCCCGGTTCGTCGCGGTCTTGGCGCCGCTTGCTTTCCCTGGCGGGAATCGCTTGGCCCACCTCAGGCAGCATAGCCCGGGCAGTGCGTGTCGGCCAGCCGCAGCAACGCGTCCCATTCGCTGTCCGCTACGGTGCCGTCGGTTTCGAGTTTCTCGTAAAAGCGCTCGTATTGGCGTGCGGTCTTCTCGCGGACCGCGGGGTCCGGCAGCACCAGCTCGGCGCCGCTGGCCTGGACGGCCAGCTGGGCCCGGCAGGCGCGCTCGAGATTGTACATCAGCTTGAAGCCCTCGCTGACGCTGCGTCCGCAGGTCAGCGTGCCGTGGTTGCGCAGGATCATGACATACTGTTCGCCGAGATCGGCCACCAGGCGCTGGCGCTCCTCGTGATCCAGCGCGATGCCCTCATAGTCGTGATAGGCGATACGGTCATGGAATTGCAGGGACCACTGGTTGAGCGGCAGCAGCCCGTCGGCCTGGCAGGAGACGGCGACGCCAGAGACCGTGTGGGTGTGCAGAACGCAGACCACGTCCGGGCGCGCGGCATGCACGGCGGAGTGAATCGTGAAGCCGGCCGGGTTGATTCCCAGGTTGCAGGGGTCCTCGATCACCTGGCCGTCCATATCCACGGTAACCAGGCTGGACGCTGTGACCTCATCGAAGCGCTGGCCGTAGGCGTTGAGCAGGAACCGATCATGTCGACCGGGCAGGCGCGCGGAGATGTGAGTATAGATAATGTCGTCCATGCCGAAATGCGCGACCAGCCGATAGGCCGCCGCCAGATCGCGGCGCAGCCGAAGCTCGTCGCTGCTCCGGGAGACCTCCGACGGATGGTCCTGCTCCTTCGCAACCTGCATGCACTCTCTCCCCTTCAGCCTCCGGTCGGCCGCGTGATCCGCGATCCTGTTCTTGCTTGCGGCTTTGAACGGGGCAAACGGTATCACGCCCTTTTTCCGGGTCAAAGCAAAACTTGTCGACAATCGACACAAGGGCCTTTTACAGTCCTTGTCGTCAAGGAGGCGCGGAATGGTACTTCCCCAGCGCGAAAACGGCATCACTTTTCGGGAGATCGCGCGCAGCGACCTGGTCGGCCAGGTGGCCGGGCAGCTCTATGCCGCCATCACGGAGGGGCGCCTGAAACCCGGCGCCCGGGTCGTCGAGGCCGCCGTGGCACGGGAGATGGGAGTCAGCCGCGCGCCGGTGCGCGAGGCGGCACGCCTGCTGGAACAGCGCGGCCTGCTGGTGGCCAGCCCTGGGCGGGGGTTTACCGTGCGCTGCCCCACGGTCGGCGAACTGGACGATATCTATGGCCTGCGCATCAACCTGGAGACCTATGCCGCGAACCTGGTGATCGAACGCGCCGAGGAGGCGGATCTGGCGCGCCTGACGCAGCAGCTGGAGCGGCTGCGTGCCACGGCTGCAGAAGGCGACGTGGCGCGGACGGTGGAGGAGGATCTGCGCTTCCATCTGTTGATCTGCGAGTTGTCCGGGAACCGGCGCCTGCTGCGCGTTTTCACCGACCTGGCCGACGAAATCCGCCTGATCATCGCGCTGATCGAGCAGATCTTCGATGATCCGCAGCGCCTGGCCGATGCCCATATCCCCTTGCTGGACGCCCTGCAGGCCCGTGACAAGGAGCGTATCGCGCGCGAGATGGACTGGCACATCGGGGTGGCCTGGGAACAGCTGCGCCGCCGCTACGACGATGCCGGCCAGACTGCAGCCGGGGACGAGGTGACGGATGCCGGCGCATGAGTCGCGGCCCGGGGTGTTGACGTTAAGTTGCTGCGAACTATGTATTTTGGTGTCAGGCGCCATGATAGGTGCAATGCCTTAGGACAAGCGACCTGCTTCATTTGAACGGTAATTTGAAGGAGGTGGTAAACATGAGCGTACGTGATCTGATCCCCCGCACCCGCACAACCGACAGGCCCTTGGCGACGGAGCGCGGCAGCGACCCCTTCCTGGGTCTGCAGCGCGAGATAAACCGCCTGTTCGATGACACCTTCAACGGCTTTGCCGCGCCGGCCCTGTTCCGTAATGGCGAGAGCTGGCCGCGCGTGGAGTTGAAGGACTCCGACAAGGAACTGCAGGTGTCCGCGGAGCTGCCGGGCCTGGAAGAGAAGGACGTGGAACTGTCGCTGGAGCAGAATGCTCTCGTGATCCGGGGCGAGAAGCAGCACGAGGAGAAGGATGATGAACGCCGTTTCAGCGAGTTCCACTACGGCCGGTTCGAGCGCCGCATCCCCCTCGACTGGGAGGTCAACCCGGACGAGGTGAAGGCGCAGTTCCGCAACGGCGTGCTGGAGATCACGGTGCCGAAGTCGGAGAAGGCCCAGGAGCAGAGCCGCCGCATCCCGATCGGCAAGGGCTGATGCGGTCGGCCTGACCGGACCCACGTGCCGCACCGCGGGGACGAGGCAAATCCCGCGGTGCGGCTTTTCTTTGCAGGACTCCTGTATTACCCGGGGTGGTTTCTGGAAAAATCCCGAACAGACCTATATAGATCGAGGACAAACAGGACTGCACTTCAGGCAAGCTGACATGGCCCGGATGAGAGCAGCCCGGGCCAGCTACCTCAGCGATCCTTTCACGCGAGCCTCTTCCGGAGTTTAAAATGCGCCTGACCATGCACACGGACTATGCCCTTCGGCTGCTGATCCTCCTGGCGGCCAAGCAGGGCGAACCTGCCACCATCCAGGAATCGGCGGAGCGTTATGGCATCTCGAGAAACCACCTGATGAAGGTGGCGCACCGCCTGGGACAGGCCGGCTTCATTCACACCCTGCGCGGCCGGCGGGGCGGGTTGTTGCTGGCGCATTCGCCCGAGGAGATCAACCTGGGTGCGGTTGTTCGCTTCACCGAAGAGGACATGAACCTGGTCGAATGCTTCGATCCAGCCAACCAGAGCTGTGCCATCCTGCCGGCCTGTCGCCTGCGCGGCCTGCTGAACCAGGCGCTGGCGGCGTTCCTGGCCGAACTCGATCGCTATACACTGGCCGATATCACGGCCCAGCCGGCGCAGCTGCGCAGCCTGCTGGGGCTGTCCAACTCACCGTCCGATACGGCGGCTTGAAGCCGAGACGAGGGGCCCCACCTGTTGCAGGTGGAAGGGGGCAGGCCCGCGCCCTCTCCGTGAACCTTGTCTGGCCGAGAAGGAGGTGACGATATGCGTACGCCCTTGACCCGTGAGGCTGTGACCCGTGTTCTGGGCCCCGTCGACAATACGATCAGTGCCGAACTGGTGGCAACCGGCGCCAGCGAGGCGGAACTGCAGGAGGCGCATGCCTGGCTGAATAATGACGAGGCCCTGATCAACGAGGGGCGTCACTTTCCGACAGGGCGCGTGGCCGAGCTCCTGGAAATTCTCAAGCTCCATGAGGAGGAGACTCCAGAGGTGGAGCAATAGTCGTTTCAGGGGGCGGGACAGCGCACACGCCTTGCCGACTATCCCTGGCTAACCGGCGCATCATCCTGCAGCTTTACACAGTTGCGGCCGCTGTTCTTTGCTTCGTACAGCAGCCTGTCCGCACGGCTCAGGGCGTGATCGATCGTTTCCGCCTGCTGGATCACGACACCGCCGATGCTGACGGTTGCGCTGCATGAAAAGCCGTTGAAACAGACCGCCTCCCCTTTGGCGGCTTGACGAATTCGTTCAGCCACCTGCTCTCCTTCGAGGATGCCGGTTGCAGGAAGCATGATCGCAAACTCCTCGCCGCCGATCCGACCGAGGATATCGCTTTCCCGAAGCGTCCCCGTCCAGGTGCGTGCAAGATGCTTCAGCAGTTCATCCCCGCAGGCATGACCGAAGCTGTCGTTGATATTCTTGAAGTGGTCGATGTCCAGGACCAGAAGGATTCCTGGAAGAGTGCCCTCGCGGCCGGCTCTGTAGATTTCCCTCTTGGTCAGCTCAAAGAAGTGACGTCGATTCCATAACCCGGTAAGGGCGTCCACACGGGCCAGGCGCTCCGTTTCTTCCTGCTGTTCTGCAAAGGCCGTCTCCAGCTTGGCGATTTGTTTCAGGCGCTTGACCCTGGCGACACTGACAGTCGCATAGAGTATGGCGCCAGTCAGCAGGTATACGTTTATTATGAGTTTGTATTGAAGGGGAACGTCATGTGGCAGTAGGGCGAGGTTCGGAAACACCAGGACTGAAGTCGTAGCGGCGAGTATAAACTTATATCCAGTGGTGAGCTGCACGGCTGCAATAAGTATGATGAAGATACCCGCCAAAAGCCTGTCAAGATTTCCTATGGATACATATATAAGAGTAATTCCAATTAATGCAGATATAGTGCATAAAAAACTTGTTATATTGAGTATATTATAATTTTTATACTTCCTTGATATAAAAATAGATAAAGAAAAAATTAGTGTCAGTATTAAGTAAACTGCAAATACATATAAATTTATTTCACTGTATATATACGTTACAAGGGTAAAAAATATTAAATATAATACTATTGCAGAAGAAGATATTACATAAAGATAATGCTTTAAGGAAATAGATTGTATTTCCCTGTACCTTGTTTCCGCGTTTTCTTCTCTTCTTTTGCCTGCGCCTCCCATAATTCCATGATATTATATTTCGGAAGCTGCTAGAAGAGTCATTTTCAGACAAAATTATGGCAGCTTAGGGTCTGTGATCTCCTTGATAAAGGTAAGCTTTGAAGTTTACCTGCAGTGCAGGGAAGGAAACCGCAGCGCTGTCACTATGAACATACCTAAAAGAGCCAGGAGTTTACCCGTTTCCGCTATTGCGTAGAGCATGTGGTGATTTGAGGGAGTCGGTATCTCGCCAGCGATGATGGTGCGAACGCGCTCGTTCAGTTCCGGCAGCAGCCAGAAGGTTTCGAGTGCCAGCAGGATGATCACCAGGCCCAGCAACAAGGACCACCTGCGCGGAAAGCCGGAAACCAGCGCCACAACGGCGGAAATCAGAACCATCACCCATTCCACACGGTTGAACAGGGCGAATGTCACCCGTCCGACGTCCAGGGCAACCGGCAGGTCAAGCGATGGGGCCTGGAACTTGACCGGTGTGGCGAGAAAGGAAACCCCGACCAGAAGGCCAATCCAGAAGACTGGCAGGACCAGCCGGGCAAGTGCGCTCCAGGAAGACTTCATTCCGCCTAGCTTCCGCGCACCAAGGCCAGCACCACCGCCATGCCCGTTCCGGCCAAGGCCAGTGCGATGGGGATGATCGCCACTTGAACGAGGGCTCCGCGGCCGCTGACGGGACCGGTGAAGATGTCCATGCGGCCCTTCAGGTAGGTGAGGAAGCCCTTGTGCACAGGCTCCCGATCACGCTGGAGTCCTATCAGGATGGCGGAGAGTCCGAAGTACATTCCAAAGAAGGCCGTGCTGATCGTCACCATCCAGGCGCTTTGCGGATCTCCGGCGAAAACCGACCAGAAGGCGACGATCAACCACAGCCACGCAATAATCACCACCCGGAAAAATCCTGGGTGAAGTTCGCGCGACGCCTGGTCCCTAGACGAGGAGGTATCGTGCCTGTCTCGAAGGGGAACAGTCATGCTCAATCTCCCTCTCCGGGGTCCTCGCTGAACTGTGCGGGGTACTTGTCAGGAACGCCGTCCCACTCAGCCGCATCCGTCGGCGGGTCCTTCTTCATGAAGATGTTGGGCCACTTCTCGGCATACTCGGCGTTGAACTTGACCCATCCTTCCATGCCGGGATCGCTGTCCGGATGGATGGCTTCGGGCGGGCATTCCGGTTCGCAGACGCCGCAGTCGATGCACTGGCTGGGCGAGATCACCAGCATGTTTTCGCCTTCGTAGAAGCAGTCCACGGGACAGACCTCGACGCAGTCCATGTACTTGCACCTGATGCAGGCGTCCGTCACCACATAGGTCATGGCCGGACCTCCTGCGCGGCGATTGCGCGCAAGGCGCCGGGGACGGCCAGGTCGGCCCGCTGGAAAACGGTAGACTTCAGGGTTTCGGTGCTCCGCTCGGCCCGATCCACGAAGGCCAGCGCCACGGTTCGTTCGCAGACCGCGAAGGCGCTTTGCCGGAAGAGCCCCAGCCAGCGGTCGAAATGGGCCGGACGGATGGTGCGTATGTTCTGATGGGCCGGTATGGGGCGGCCTCGGTAGCGGCCGGTGCCCAGCATCTCGGAAGACCAGAAGGCGCACATCCGCTCCAGGTGCGCGTCCCAGTCATGGTCGAGTTCCTCGAGAAACAGCGGACCCAGAACCGGGTCGCGACGAATCCTGCCATGGAAGTCGCGGACCAGACGCTCGATCAGCGCCTCCGTGATGGGCGTCCGGGATGTGGTCTCGGCCGGATCCTTCGCGGCAGGGCTGTCCGGATGAGGGTGCATTGGAACCTCTCTTTTAATAAGTATACTCTGTACTTCTTATCCTGGGACGTTATAGTGCCGTCCCGAGAAAAGCAATAGTTCGTATACATCTTTCGGAGTCATCATGCAGCTCTCTTTCTACAGCGATTATGCGCTGCGCCTGCTCATGCGCCTGGCGCTCGATCCGGAGCGCATGGTGACAATCCAGGAGGTGGCCGACGCTTATGGAATCTCGCGCAATCACCTGATGAAGATCGCCTATGAGTTGGGGCAGCACGGCCTGATCCTGACGTTCCGGGGCCGCAAGGGCGGTCTGCAGCTGGGCCGGCCCGCCGAGGACATCTCGCTGGGGGAGGTCATCCGGGCAACCGAGGAGAGCCTGGCCCTGGTCGAATGCTTCGACGCCGAGCGCAACACCTGTGTGCTTTCGCCCTGTTGCCAGCTGAAGGGTGTCCTGCAGGAGGCTCTGCAGGCTTTCCTGGCGGTTCTGGATCGCTACAGCCTGGCTGACCTGACGCGGCAGCCAGAGTTGCTGCGTGCCTGCATGATGACGTCGGTTCAAGACAGCGAGGAGGGCCCGTCATGGCGGCCATGAAAACCGAAGACAGCCGCCCTCTCCGGACGGCGAGCGGCTTCGCGCTATTTGCCTACGGCTTTCGGCCCTTCTTCCTGGGGGCCGGGGTCTATGCACTGCTGGCCCTTCTGATCTGGCTGCATGCCCTGAGTGGCGGAAGCTGGCCGGTCGGCTTCATGTCGGCCATGGACTGGCACGCACACGAGATGGTGTTCGGCTTCGCCGCGGCCGCCATGGCCGGATTTCTGCTGACGGCGGCGCCCAACTGGACCGGGGAAGGCGGCTATTCCGGCTGGCGCCTGGTCGTGTTGGCCCTGGTCTGGCTGGGCGGGCGGCTTGCCCTCAATCCCTACCTGCCGCTTCCACCGGCCTGGGCCGCTCTCGTCGATCTCGCATTCTTCCCGCTTCTGGTCCTGACGGTGCTGCCGGGGCTCATCCGTGCCCGCAGCCGCCGCAACGCCGTGTTCCCCGTGCTGCTCCTGGTCTTCTGGAGCGGCAACCTGCTGTTCCATCTGGAGCAGCTTGGCGCAACCCAGGCAACCGCCCGGATGGGGATATTCCTGGCGATCAACACCCTGCTGCTGGTTCTTGCAATGCTTGGAGGCCGGATCATCCCCGCCTTCACACGCAATTATCTGAAGGCGCGCGGAACAGAGGTCTCTCTTGAGAGCCCGCGCTGGCTCGAAGTTCTGACGCTGGTCTCCCTGCTCGCCGTCCTGCTGCTGGACCTGGTCGTGGCAGGCAGCCGAGTGACCGGCTGGGCCGCCTTGATAGCCGGTTTGCTCACCGGCGCCCGCCTGGCTTGCTGGCAGGGCTGGCGGGCATGGAATGCCCCCATCGTCTGGATCCTTCATGCCGGCTTTCTTTGGGTGCCCGTCGGCCTGCTGCTGAAGGGGATGTGGCTGGTCTGGGCGATTCCTATCGCTTCGGCCTGGCTGCACGCCATCACGATCGGAGCCTTCGCGACCATGATCCTGGCCGTCATGACCCGGGCCACGCTAGGCCATACGGGCCGGGCGATCGTGGCCGGCAAGCTGACCGTGCTCTGTTACGTCCTGGTTCTGGGGGCGGCGCTGCTCAGGGTCCTGCTGCCGGTGTTGGATCCGGCGATCTATCAGGCCACGCTGGTCCTGTCGGGTGCCGCCTGGATCGGGGCGTTCGCTTTGTTCGTGGTGGTCTATGGCCCGTTCCTGATCCGGCCTCGTGTGGATGGACGGCCAGGATAACCCGCCGGCGTCAGGAATTGCCCGTGAGCTCCTGGAGCCCTTGTGGGGTCAGGATCTCGACGCTGTAGGTTTCCCGGATATCTATGATCCTGTCCTGCCGTAAGCGGGTCAGAGTGCGACTGACCGTTTCGATGGTCAGTCCCAGATAATCCGCAATATCCCCACGGGGCATGTGAAGAGTGACGATATTGTCGGTGCCCTGCCACCGATTTTGGCGCCGAAATACGTCCAGCAGGAAGGAGCTGACCCGCTCCAGCGCCGACTTTCGGCCCAACAACAGCATCTGGTCCTGTGCTGAATCCAGTTCGCGACAGGCCATCTCGAGGAGCTGCTGTCGCAAATCCGGATAGTCCCGTGCCAGGGTGTCGAGCTCATTGAGCCCGAAGAGACAATACTCGGTCTCCGTGATGGCTTCGACATTGAAGGGAAAGTTTTGACGGCGAGTCAGGCCAAGGAAATCACCGGGAAACAGAAAGCCAGTGACCTGCCGCCGTCCATCGGACATGAGGCGACTCAGGCGAACAGCCCCGCGCGTGATGTTGCATGCGAAGTTCATGGGGGCGCCATCGTGGATCATCGTGGCGCCGGCTGGACCATGTTGGCGCCGGGCAATGCGGTCAAGGTAACCCAGTTCGCTTATGGGTAACGAGCTGCACAGCGACTGGGATCGGACGTCACATCTATAACATCTCTCTCCGGTACAGGCCTCCCCCATCGTTTCCGGCACAAAAGCCGGGATCGAGGACGCTGTGGCCGTACCACCATTCCTGACGCCCAGGGTGCGGACAGATCGCTGCATATCGATCACTTCATCGGCGAGTTATTCGCTCTCTCCCACCAATGGAGCGTAGAGGAAGCTACAGCTGCTGTCCACAAACAAGCATATAATGTGCTTGTTTGTGGACAGCAGCTATCCTTCATGCCCGTTTGATTCAGATCAAGGCGTAAGCCCCGGTCTTTCCTATCCTGTTCCCGATTCCCTCGCAGGAGATCGCGATTCGACAGGAGGTAAAGACCGGGTTCATGGCACAGAACACCTCCACACAGGGCAGTAGAGCCCCTGAAGGACAGAGCACTGCTCTGGTGATGAGCACGACAGCCTTCACCGTATGCTTTGCCGTCTGGACCATCTTCTCCATCATCGGAATCCAAATCCGCGAGGATCTAGGCCTGAACAGCACCGAGTTCGGCCTGTTGATCGGTACACCCATCCTGACCGGCTCACTGTCACGCCTGTTCCTAGGAATCTGGGCCGAGCAGTACGGCGGGCGGCGCGTCCTGGCGCTGGTAATGCTGGCCGCGGCCTTTGCCACCTGGGCGCTCACCTGGGCCGACAGCTATATCACCTACCTGATCGCCGCCCTGGGCGTTGGTCTGGCCGGCGGCAGTTTCGCCGTCGGGATCACCTATGTCTCCAAGTGGTATCCGCGCGAGCGCCAGGGTACGGTGCTGGGTATCTTCGGCATGGGCAATGTCGGCACGGCAGTGACCAAGTTCCTGGCCCCCTTCATCATGGTGTCCTTCGGCTGGATGATGGTAGCGCAGCTCTGGGCCATCGTCCTGGCCGCCATGGCCGTCATCTTCTTTCTGACCACGCGCGACGAACCCCAGTTGGCCGCCAGGCGGGCCAGCAATCAGAAGCCCGATTCCTTCCTGGCCCAGCTTGAGCCGCTCAAGAACCTGCAGGTCTGGCGTTTCTCGCTCTACTACTTCTTCGTCTTCGGGGCCTTCGTGGCCCTGGCCCTCTGGTTGCCCAGCTATTACGTGAATGTCTATCAGCTGGACGTGGTCACCGCCGGCCTATTGGGGGCCGCCTATTCCGTCCCGGGTAGCTTGTTTCGCGTGCTTGGCGGCGTGCTTTCCGATCGCTGGGGCGCACGCCGGGTCATGTACCTGACCTTTCTGGTGTCCCTGGGATGCACCTTCCTCCTGTCCTATCCGGCCACCGACTATGTGGTGCATGGCATCGAGGGGCCGATCGAGTTTACGCTGGCCATAGGTTTCATCCCCTTCACGATTCTGACCTTCATCCTGGGCTTCTTCATGTCGCTGGGGAAGGCGGCCGTCTACAAGCACATTCCCGTCTACTACCCGGATCGCGTGGGTGCCGTCGGCGGCGTCGTGGGCATGATCGGCGGTATCGGCGGGTTCGTCCTGCCGCTGGCCTTCGGTGTCATGAACGACCTGATCGGGGTCTGGACCAGCTGCTTCATGCTGCTGTTCGCCATCATTGCCGTGGCGCTGACCTGGATGCACTTCGCCATCCGGCGCATGGAGATGCAGGAATCCCCCGAACTGGCTGGACCGAAGTACCTGCCCGAGCTTTCAGGTAACCCGCCGCCTCCCAGTCGTGCGGCGTCCGACGGCCCGACTGCCTCCGCGACACCGACGCGCTGGTCGCGCGCCACGGGAGGCCGCTCATGAGCGAGGCAACGACCAAGCCCAGCAAGACCTGGCTGGAGCGCTGGGAGCCAAACGACGAAGCCTTCTGGCAGGATCAGGGCCGCAGGTTTGCCTGGCGCACCCTGATCCTGACCACGGCCAGCCTGGTCATGGCCTTCATTGTCTGGTTCGTCATCTCGGCTCTGGTGGTGCGCCTGCCCAACGCCGGGTTCGATTTCACCAGCGGACAATTGTTCTGGCTGGCCTCCATGCCGGGGCTGGCCGGCGGGACGCTGCGCGTGGTGCACACCTTCCTGACGCCGATCTTCGGGACGCGCCATGTGGTGACCTTTTCGACCCTGTCGCTGCTGATCCCGCTGGTGGGTTGGTTCTTCGCCGTCCAGAATCCGGAAACACCCTTCTGGCTCCTGATGGTCCTGGCCTTCCTAGCCGGGTTGGGCGGCGGCAACTTCTCGTCCTTCATGCCGTCAACCAGCCTGTTCTTCCCAAAGCGCTTGCAGGGTACGGCGCTGGCCATTCAGGCCGGTGTCGGAAACTTTGGCGTCAGTATCGTGCAGTTCCTGACGCCCTGGGTCATAGGTTTCGCCCTGTTCGGCAGCATCTTCGCCGCACCGCAGACCGGACCTGATGGCGAGAAGATCTGGCTGCACAATGCGCTGCTGATTTATATCCCCTTCGTCGTGGTGCTCTCGGCGCTCTGCTGGCTCTACCTGCGCAGCGTGCCGTTAAGGGCCAATTTCCGCGAGCAGCTCGATATCTTCGAGCTGAAGCACGGCCTGATCATGACAATACTCTATATCATGACCTTCGGCTCCTTCGCGGGGCTGTCGGCGACGTTCCCGCTTCTGATCAAAGAGAGCTACGGTGGTTTCAGCGAGTCTCTGGACCCGCTGCTCTATGCCTTTATCGGGCCTCTCATCGGTTCGGCCATGCGGGTGGCGGGCGGTCCCCTGTCGGATCGCTTCGGAGGTGCCAAGGTGACGCAGTTTGCCGGCATTGGCATGCTGGTCTGCGCCATCGGAGTCAGCTTCTTCCTGACGCCGGACTCCATGGACAGCTTCCCGTTGTTCCTGGGTTTCATGCTGGGGATTTTCTTCTTCTCCGGCATCGGCAATGCCTCGACCTTCAAGCAGATGCCCATGCTGTTCCCGGCCCGGCAAGCAGCGGGAGTGATCGGATGGACCAGCGCCATGGCGGCCTACGGCCCCTTCGCCATGGGCATGTTCTTCGGCGTCTCGCTGTCGCTCTTCGGGCGCACCACCGAGGTCTTCTACCTGCTGGCCACCTATTACGCTGCCTGCATCCTGATCAACTGGTGGTACTACGCCCGCCGCAACGCCCCCAACCCCTGCTAAGTCGCGCTTCAAGGAGAGATCCATGAGCCATTTTCTCGACAGGCTGACCTACTTCCGCCGCCCCCGGACGGACTTCTCCAACGGGCATGGCGTGACCACCCACGAGAACCGCGCCTGGGAGGAGGCCTACCGCAAGCGCTGGCAGCACGACAAGGTCGTGCGCTCCACCCACGGCGTGAACTGCACGGGGTCGTGCAGCTGGAAGATCTACGTGAAGGGCGGGCTGGTCACCTGGGAGACCCAGCAGACGGACTATCCGCGCACGCGTCCTGACCTGCCCAACCACGAACCGCGCGGCTGTTCGCGGGGCGCCAGCTATTCCTGGTATCTCTATTCCGCCGCCCGCGTGAAGTATCCGCTGGTGCGCAAGCGCCTGATCCGCCACTGGCAGGAGGCGCGCAAGTCCCTGGACCCGGTGGAGGCCTGGGCCTCCATCGCCGGTGACCCCGAGAAGATGCGCGAAATCCGCAAGGTGCGCGGGCGCGGCGGCTTCGTGCGCGCCGACTGGGATACGGTGAACGAAATCATCGCCGCCGCCAATATCCACACGGCCAAGACCCACGGGCCCGACCGCATTGCCGGCTTCTCGCCCATCCCGGCCATGTCCATGGTCAGCTATGCCGCCGGCACGCGCTACCTGTCTCTGATGGGGGGCACCTGCCTCAGCTTCTATGACTGGTACTGCGACCTGCCGCCCTCCTCGCCGCAGACCTGGGGCGAGCAGACCGACGTGCCGGAGAGTGCCGACTGGTACAACTCCACCTTTCTGGTGGTCTGGGGCTCCAACGTGCCGCAGACGCGCACGCCCGATGCACACTTCTACACCGAAGTGCGCTATCGCGGCACCAAGAGCGCGGTGATCTCGCCCGATTACAGCGAGGCCTCGAAGTTCGCCGACCTCTGGCTGTCGCCAAAGCAGGGCACCGACGCGGCACTGGCCATGGCCATGGGGCACGTGATCCTGCGCGAGTTCCATCTGGACCGCGAGGTCTCCTATTTCCGCGACTACTGCCGCAAGTATTCCGACATGCCCTTCCTAGTGCGCCTGAACGAACAGGAGGGGCGCCTGGTTCCGGATCGTTTCCTGCGGGCGAGCGACCTGGCGGATCAAGGCGGCGAGTCCAACAACGCGGAATGGAAGCCGTTGGCCTTCGACGGCAAGACCGGCAAGCTGGTGGTCCCCCGGGGCTCGATCGGCTTTCGCTGGGGCGAAAAGGGCAAGTGGAACCTGGAGGAACGCAGCGCCTCCGAGGAGGACACGGAGCTGACGCTCTCGCTGGCCGATAGCAAGGACGACGTGAAGCCGGTGGCCTTTCCCTACTTCGGCGGAGGCGAGAACCCGCACTTCGAGGGCAACCCGCTCGAGGGCAATCCGGAGGCGGACGTGCTCGAGCGCAACCTGCCGGTGCGCCGGATCGACACGCCGGACGGCACGGTCTGGGTGGCCAGCGTCTTCGACCTGCTCTGCGGCAACTACGGCCTGGACCGCGGGTACGGCGGCGAGGCCGTCGCCACCTCCTATGACGACAATGTCCCTTACACTCCGGCCTGGCAGGAACAGATCACCGGGGTGCCGCGCCAGTCGGTCATTGCTCTCGCCCGCGAGTTCGCCCGCAACGCCGAGGAGACCGACGGCAAGTCCATGGTGATCCTGGGGGCTGGGCTGAACCACTGGTACCACACCGACATGATCTATCGCGGCATCATCAATCTGCTGGTGATGTGCGGCTGCGTCGGGCAGAGCGGCGGCGGTTGGTCACACTATGTGGGACAGGAGAAGCTGCGCCCGCAGACCGGTTGGCTGCCGCTGGCCTTCGCCCTGGACTGGAGCCGTCCGCCACGGCAGATGAACGGCACCAGCTACTGGTACGCCCACACCGACCAGTGGCGCTACGAGAAGCTGGCGGTGGACGAGGTACTCTCGCCGCTGGCCGAACGCGAAAAATTCTCTGGCAGCCTGATCGACTTCAACGTGCGGGCCGAACGCATGGGCTGGCTGCCCTCCTCGCCGCAGCTGGAGGAGAATCCCCTGGAACTGACGCGCAAGGCGAAGGAGGCCGGAAAGGAACCGCCAGATTATGTTGCCGGCCGCCTGAAGGACGGCTCGTTGCACATGAGCTGCGAGGATCCGGACGATCCGCGCAACCACCCCCGCAACCTCTTCGTCTGGCGCTCCAACCTGCTGGGCGCCAGCGGGAAGGGGCACGAGTACTTCCTGAAGCACCTGGTGGGCGCTGATCACGGCGTGCAGGGCAAGGAACTGGGCGCCGAAGGCGAGTTGAAACCCGAGGAGGTCACCTGGCACGACGAGGCCCCGGAGGGCAAGCTGGACCTGCTGGTCACCATCGACTTCCGCATGTCCACCAGCTGCATGTATTCGGACATCGTTCTGCCGACGGCCACCTGGTACGAGAAGAACGACCTCAACACCTCGGACATGCACCCCTTCATACACCCGCTGTCGGCGGCCGTGGACCCGGTCTGGCAGACACGCACCGACTGGAACATCTTCAAGGGCCTGGCGCGCAAGGTGTCGGAGCTCAGTCCCGGCCACCTGGGCGAGGAAGAAGACCTGGTGCTGACCCCGCTGATGCACGATTCCCCGGGCGAGCTGTCCCAGGCACTGGACGTGAAGGACTGGAAGAAGGGCGAGATCGATCCCATTCCGGGCAAGACCATGCCGAGCATGACGGTGGTCAAGCGCGACTATCCCAATCTCTATCATCGCTTCACCTCCCTGGGGCCGCTGATGGAGCAGCTGGGCAACGGCGGCAAGGGCATGGCCTGGAAGACCGGCGAGGAAGTGGAGTTCCTCAAGCAGCTCAACGGCACGGTGCGGGATCCCCAAAGCGGCGAGGAGCGCGCCAAGATCGACAGCGATATCGATGCCTGCGAGGTGATCCTGGCTCTTGCCCCCGAGACCAACGGGCATGTGGCGGTCAAGGCCTGGGAGTCGCTGAGCGGCACCACGGGCCTGGAGCATGAGCATCTGGCCCTGCCCCGCGAAGACGACAAGATTCGCTATCGCGACGTGCAGGCGCAGCCGCGCAAGATCATCTCGTCACCCATCTGGTCGGGGCTGGAATCCGAACACGTCAGCTACAACGCCGGCTACACCAACGTGCACGAGCAGATTCCCTGGCGCACCCTGACCGGACGCCAGCAGCTCTACCAGGACCATCCCTGGATGCGTGCCTTCGGCGAGGCGCTGGCCGTCTATCGCCCGCCCATCGACACCCGCACGCTGAAGGGCTCGCACGGAGTGCGCGAGAACGGCAACAGGGAGGTGGTGCTGAACTTCATCACGCCGCACCAGAAGTGGGGCATACACAGCACCTATACCGACAATCTCATCATGCTGACGCTCTCGCGCGGCGGGCCGATCGTCTGGATCAGCGAGGTCGACGCCGCCAAGGCGGACATCGAGGACAACGACTGGATCGAGCTGTTCAACGCCAACGGGGCGCTGACGGCGCGGGCCGTGGTCAGCCAGCGGGTCAAGGAGGGCATGTGCCTGATGTACCATGCTCAAGAGAAGGTGGTGAACGTCCCCGGCTCGGAGATCACCGGCCTGCGCGGGGGCATCCACAACTCGGTGACCCGCATCGTCACCAAGCCGACACACATGATCGGCGGCTATGCCCAGCAGAGCTATGGCTTCAACTATTACGGCACGATCGGTTCCAACCGCGACGAGTTCGTCGTCTGCCGCAAGATGAAGACCGTCGACTGGATGGAGGCCGAAGGCCTGCCCGGTCGCACCACGACCACTCCGGCAGCGGAATAGGGAGAGCACGCTATGAAAATTCGCGCACAGGTCTCCATGGTCCTGAACCTCGACAAGTGCATCGGCTGTCACACCTGCTCGGTCACCTGCAAGAACGTCTGGACCAACCGCGAGGGCATGGAATACGTCTGGTTCAACAATGTCGAGACCAAGCCCGGGGTCGGCTATCCCAAGGACTGGGAGAACCAGGACCGCTGGAACGGCGGCTGGAAGCGCAAGAAGAACGGCAAGCTGGAGCCGCGCATCGGCGGGCGCTTCCGGGTCCTGGCCAAGATCTTCGCCAATCCCGACCTGCCGGAGATCGACGACTACTACGAGCCCTTCACCTTCACCTACGAGCATCTGCAGACGGCGCCGGAGAGCCCGACCATGCCCACGGCGCGGCCGGTCTCGCTGGTCAGCGGCGAGATCATGGAGAAGGTCAACTGGGGCCCGAACTGGGAGGAGATCCTGGGCGGCGAGTTCTCCAAGCGCTCCCAGGATTACAACTTCCGCGACATCGAGAAAGAGATCTACGGGCAGTTCGAGCAGACCTTCATGTTCTACCTGCCGCGGCTGTGCGAGCACTGCCTGAACCCCACCTGCGTGGCGGCCTGCCCCTCGGGGTCGATCTACAAGCGCGAGGAGGACGGCATCGTCCTGGTGGACCAGGAGAAGTGCCGCGGCTGGCGCATGTGCGTCAGCGGCTGTCCCTACAAGAAGATCTACTTCAACTGGCAGTCCGGAAAGGCCGAGAAATGCACCTTCTGCTATCCGCGCATCGAGGCCGGGCAGCCGACGGTCTGTTCCGAGACCTGCGTGGGCCGTATCCGCTATCTGGGCGTCATCCTCTATGACGCCGACCGCATCGAGGAGGCGGCCAGCACGCCGGACGAGAAGGACCTCTATGAGGCGCAGCTGGGCGTCTTCCTGGATCCCAACGATCCCGAGGTGATCCGCGAGGCCCGCGAGCAGGGCATTCCCGATGCCTGGCTGGAGGCGGCCCAGAACTCTCCGATCTACAAGATGGCCATAGAATGGAAGGTGGCCTTCCCGCTGCATCCCGAATACCGCACGCTGCCCATGGTCTGGTACGTGCCGCCGCTCTCGCCGATCCAGGGGGCGGCCGAGGACGGTCACATCGGGTTCGATGGCGAGATTCCCGATGCCCGGAACCTGCGCATTCCCATGCAGTACCTGGCGAACCTGTTGACCGCCGGGGACGAAGAGCCGGTGTTGAGCGCCATCCGGCGCATGTTCGCCATGCGCATCTACATGCGGGACAAGCATGTGCACGGACGGCTGAACAATCGCATCGCCGGCGAGGTGGACCTGCTGCCCGAGCAGATCGAGGAGATGTACAAGGTCATGGCCCTGGCGGCCTATGAGGACCGCTATGTCATCCCGACCACGCACCGCGAGGAAGCCGAGGACACCTACAACCTGCAGGGCGGCTGCGGCTTTTCCTTCGGCAACGGCTGTTCCGAGGGCGAGAGCGACGAAGTGCGGCTGTTCGGCAAGCCCAACTCAATCCGCGGTGCCCTGAAGAAAGCGAGCCTGTCATGAAGACCTTCCGTATCCTGGGCCTGCTGCTGACCTATCCCGAGCCGGAGATGATCGCGGCTTTGGACGAGATGGAGGAGGTGCTGCACCATGAGGGGCTGCTGGACCGCCAAGCTCTCAAGGGCCTGGAGCCCCTGTTTCAGCGGCTGAAATCGGAAGACCTGCTGGACCTGCAGGCCGAGTACGTGCACCTCTTCGACCGTTCGCGCCAGCTGTCCCTGCATCTCTACGAGCATCTGCATGGCGACAGCCGCAGCCGGGGGGAGGCCATGACCACGCTGTCCACGGTCTACAAGCTGAACGGCTTCGAGCTGGCGGTCAACGAGCTGCCCGACTACCTGCCGCTGGTCTGCGAGTTCGCCTCGCTGATCGAGGAGAAGGCGGCCCGCGCCCTGCTGGCGGATGCCGTGGACACCCTGGCGGCCATGGAACGCTGCGCCCGACAGCGCGAGGCTGACCATGCCGCTATCTTTGCCGCGCTGATCGCGCTGTCCGCACGCAAGCCGGACGAGGAGGAGATCGCCGCCGTGCTGGCCGGCATGGCCAGCGAGCCGGAGGATCTCGACGAACTGGACCGCGACTGGGAGGAGGAGCCCGTGACCTTCGGGCCGGGGGCGCCTGCCTGCGCGGGATCGCAGAACCAAGGCCCATCGGCCATGCCGGGACAGGAGCCCTGAAGTCATGAGCGCATACCTGAACGACGCCGCTTTCGGCCTGTATCCCTATGTCGCGCTGGCGGTCTTTCTGATCGGCAGCCTGATCCGCTATGACCGAGATCCCTATACCTGGCGGGCCGGCTCCAGCCAGATGCTGCGCAAGCGGCAATTCGCCTGGGGCAGTTACCTGTTCCACATCGGCATCATTGGCCTGTTCCTGGGGCATCTGGTTGGCCTGCTGACCCCCATCGTCATCTTCGACGCTCTGGGCATATCCCATTCCGCAAAGCAGATGATGGCGATCGTTGTCGGCGGCATCTTCGGCATCATGTGCTTTGCCGGCCTGACCCTGCTGATCCACAGGCGCTTGACCGATCCGCGCATTCGCGGCACCAGCACGAAGATGGACTTCTTCATCCTCTTCCTGCTCTATGTCCAGCTGATCCTTGGCATGTTCTCGATCCCGATCTCGCTGGGCCATCCCGAGGGAGATCAGATGATGGCCTTCATGACCTGGGCACAAATGATCGTGACCTTCCAGGGTGGCGCCGCCGACCTGGTGGCCAGTGCGCACTGGGTGTTCAAGCTGCATATCTTCCTGGGCCTGACGGTCTTCCTGGTCTTCCCCTTCAGCCGTCTGGTCCATATCTGGAGCGCCCCCTTCGGCTATCTCACGCGCAACTACCAGGTGGTGCGCAGCCGCAAGACGGGAGGGGCACGATGATCCGGGTCAACGGCAACGAGATCAGCGAAGAGGCCATCGGCCTCGAGATGCAGTACCATCCGGCCGAGAGTCGCGAGGAAGCCTGGGAGGATGCGGCCCAGGCGCTGGTTGTGCGCGAACTGCTGATGCAGCAGGCCGACCGGCAGGAGGTCGTGGCGCCCCCGCCGACAGGTGAAGAGGACGAGTCCACGGAGGAAGAGCGGCAGATCGATGCCCTGCTGAAACAGGAACTCCAGGTTCCCGAGCCGGATCGGGAGGTGTGCCGGCGGTTCTACGACAGCAACAAGAGCCGCTTCCGCAAGCCGGACCGCTTCCAGGTGGCACATATCCTGCTGCCGGCTGCACCCGAGGACGAGGCCGCTCGCGAAGCCGCGCGGGCCCAGGCACAGGACCTGCTGGACACCCTGCTGGCCACGCCGGAGCGTTTCGGGCCGCTGGCCCGGGAACATTCCGCCTGTCCCTCGAAGGAGGAAGATGGTGATCTGGGCTGGGTCGTGAAGGGCCAGACCGTGCCGGAGTTCGAGACCTTTCTGTACGAGGGAGTCCCCGGACAGCTGATCCCGACGCCGGTGCCAACCCCCTATGGCTATCACGTGGTTCACTTGAAGGCCCGGGAAGGCGGGGAGGAGATATCTTTCGAGGAAGCCGAGGAAACGATCGCTGCCTATCTGCAGGAACAGACCTGGCGCCGCGCCGTGCGGCAGTATATTTCGATCCTGGCCGGTCAGGCCGAGATCGAGGGTCTGGAGATCGAGGCAGCGGGCTCGCCCCTGGTGCAGTAGAAGAGGCTATCGGCCATGATGGGTGCGGGACGGGAGAGTGGGAGCGGCAACCATCCTGCTGCACCAGGCGCCTTGCTGCTGGCGCCAGTGGACACGCGGCTTTTCGAGCGCCCCCTGGATCATCTGGTCGCCGAGAACACCCGCCTCCTGAGGGTGTGTGCCCAGCTTGAACTCATCGCACTGAACGCGGGGCGCCTGGCGCCGTACAGCACACCGGTGCTGCTTGCCTATTTGCGCTGGGACTATCCACGCCATCTCGACTGGCTGGATCACAGGTTCCTGCCCCAGCTGGAGCACGCCTGTTTCGTCGGTGACTCCATCCAGGGCCCCGTGGCTCAGCTGGTCCTGGAACATGGCGTTGACCGTGGTCGGGCGGCCCGTCTGGCAGGGATACTGTCGGATTACAGCGAGAGCCCCCATGACGGGCTGGAGCAACGCCTGGCGATCTCGGGGGACGCCTTTGCCGAAGCCCAGAAACGGCATGTCGCCTGGATGGATCTCGTGATTCTGCCTTTGGCACAGTCCCGACTTTCAGAGCGCAACCTCCAGGATCTGAGCCAGGGACTTCATGTCCATTACGGCTGAGTTTTGCAGCTGTATGGGCGGGGAGTCAGATTGACATTGCCCCTGCCATGGAGGCGTTCCCATATCTTCCATTGGTCCGGAAACGGAATGAGACATCAGGGACGGGATAGCCTATGAGAACGGAGAAACTGGAGTTCGCGGGTCACAGTGGCGAGAGTCTGGCGGCGCGCCTGGATCGCCCGGACGGCCGGGTCCGGGCGGTGGCTCTCTTCGCCCATTGTTTCACCTGCAGCAAGGACCTGCGGGCGGCCCGGCGCATTGCCGCGCGCCTGTCGGCCCTGGGGTTTGCGGTCCTGCGCTTCGATTTCACGGGTCTGGGACACTCCGAGGGGGAGTTCGCCAACACGGGCTTCACCTCCAATGTGGAGGATCTGGTGCGGGCGGCCCGACACCTGGAGGGCATGGGACTGACGCCCAGCCTGCTGATCGGCCACTCGCTGGGCGGTGCGGCGGTGCTAAAAGCCGCCGGCGAGATTGCCTCGGCCAGGGCCGTGGTGACGATCGCCGCCCCGTCCTCGCCCGACCATGTCCTGCAGCATCTGGGAGCGGATCTGGAGACGATCCGGCAGATGGGCGAGGCCGAGGTCAACCTGGGCGGCCGGTCCTTCACGCTCACGCGGCAGTTCGTCGAGGATATCGAGCAGAGCGAGCTGAAGGCATCGATCGGCAATCTGCGGCGCGCCCTGCTGGTCCTGCACGGACCGCGGGACGAGATCGTCGGCATCGAGAATGCCAGTGCGATCTTCCTGGCCGCCAAGCATCCCAAGTCCTTCGTCACCCTGGACGATGCCGATCACCTGCTCAGCGAGGCCGGCGATGCCGAATATGCCGCGGAGGTGATCGCCGCCTGGGCGCAGCGCTACCTGGATCTGCCTGAGGAAGAGAAGTCGGTTTCGGCTCCGGAAGGTGTGGTGCGGGTCAGCGAGGCCGATCCGGAGGGCTTCCGCCAGGACGTGGTGGTGGACGGCCGTTACCAGCTGTCCGCCGACGAACCCGCCGATTTCGGCGGCACCGAAACCGGGCCCAGTCCCTATCAGTTTCTCTCAACCGGCCTGGGCGCCTGCACTTCCATGACCATCCGCATGTATGCGCGCCGCAAGGGCTGGCCTCTGACGCAGGTCTCGGTGGATGTAAGCCACGACAAGCGGCACGCCGAGGACTGCGCGGACTGCGAGACCCGGGAGGGCAAGATCGATGTCTTCACCCGTGTTGTTCGCTTGGAGGGCGATCTGTCCGACGAGCAGCGCCAGCGCCTGCTGGAGATCGCCGACAAGTGTCCGGTGCACCGGACGCTGCACGCCTCGTCCGTCATCGAGACCGAACTCGCGGACGAGGCGTGAGTCTGCCGTTTCCGGCGTGTGCGATTACGCCACCCACTCGCTGACCGGGGCGTTGGCCTCGTGCAGCGGTTGGGTGATGACGTCGACCAGGGTCGGACCCTCGGCTTCGAAGGCGGCCTTCAGGGCGCCGCGCAGGTCGCCGGGCTGTTTCACGGACCAGCTCTTTAGCCCGAAGGCCTCGGCCACACGGGCATGATCGGTGCGGTCGAAGTCTACGGAGAAGTAGCGCTCGCCGAAGCCGCTCTTCTGGCCGGCCTTGATCCAGCCGTAGACGGCGTTGGACGCCACGATCACAGTGATCGGGGCCTTCATGCGCACCAGGGTTTCCAGCTCGCCGGCGTTGAACCCGAAGCTGCCGTCGCCGACGAACGCGACGACGCGGGCATTCGGGCGGGCATAGCAGGCGCCCAGCGCCCCCGGCATAGCATAGCCCAGGGCGCCGTGGGCGCGGTTCGAGACGAAACGGCGGCCCGAGTCCTCGAGGCGGTAGTAGGCCGAAACATAGGGGCAGGGCGTTCCCGGATCGGCGACGATGACCGAGTCCCTGGGCAGGAGCTCCTGCATCTCGCGAATGATCCGCTCGGGCCGGATCAGGTCATCCTCAATGGCCGCAAGCTCGTCGAATTTCTCGAAGCGCGCCTTCCAGAGACCGGTCGCCGTCTGCTCGGAGGTGGCCCGGCGGTCCTTGCGGTCGCTGGCCTCGGACTGGACGCGGTCCAGCAGTTCCTTGAGGGCGGGACGCGCATCGCCGATGACGGCCACGTCGGTGCGATAGTTGGCGCCGATCACGCCGGGGTCGGCATCCACATGCACGATCTTGCAGCTACCGGCCTGGGGGTGGCGCCAGCGTTCGGTGGTGACCGAGCCGGCGCGGCAGCCCACGAGCAGCACCAGGTCGGCGGCGTCGATAACCTCGCGCGCAGCCAGGCTGCCGCCGTTGCTGCCGACGACGCCCAGCGCCAGAGGATGGCGCTCGGAGATCACGCCCTTGCCGCTGATGGAGGTGGCGACCGGCGCGCCGAGTGCCTCGGCCAGGGCCGTCAGCTCCTGGCTGGCGCCGGCATTGAGGGGGCCGCCGCCGCAGATGATCAAGGGGTTGCTGGCCTTCAGCAGCAGCTCGGCTGCGGCATCCAGGCTGGCACTGTCCGGGGTCGTGGGCGCGGCCGGATAGCGCCCGAAGGTCTCGTCCGCCCAGACCGTGTCCTGGTTCACCGGCTGCTTCTGCACGTCGAAAGGCAGGCCGATGTGCGCGGCCCCGGGCTTGCCCGTGGTCATCTGCCGGAAGGCCTGGCGCAGGGTGTTGGGAATCTGGTCGGCCTGGTCGATGACCTTGTTCCACTTGGTCACCGGCTTGAACAGGCTGTCCTGATCCAGTTCGGTGAGCGTGTATTTCCCGCGGCCGCCGACCCCGATGTCGGTGGTGATGCCGAGGACCGGTATGGATGACTCGTCCGCCTCCACGAGGCCGGGCAGGATATAGGTGGCGCCGCCGCCGCTCGGACCCTCGCAGACGCCGACCCGGCCGGAGAGGCGGGCGTAGACATCGGCCATGTAGGCGGCCGAGCGCTCGTCGCGTGTCAGGATGTGGGTCATCCCGTGGTCCAACTGGTGCAAGGCGTCATAGAGCGGCAGGCTGGTGTCCCCGCACAGCCCGAAGATGTGCTTTACGCCATGGTGCTGCAGCACGCGCACGAAGGCTTCCGCCCCCGTCATCCGGTTGGTCTTGTCGTCAGCGGTCAAGGTGTTCGCTTTCTCTGCTTATTGAGGTGTGTCGGTCGCCCACATCAGCCCTTGTCCGGGCGGTTCATGGCTTGCGTGACGTAGATGTAGGCATAGCCGCGCTTGAGCATCTCGACGATCTGGTCCATGCGCCGGGTGATGTGGCGGCGCATGACCGTCTCGGCGGCCTCGGCCTCGCCGGCCAGCAGGTGCTCCACCACCTGGCGGTGCTCTGCCTGGGTGTCGTCGCGACGGGTGTCGGTCATGTCCACCCAGCGCACGAAGTAGGTGCGCGTGTTCACGCTCTTCAGGGCGTCCAGCATCTGCCGGTTGCGGCTTAGCTCCGCCAGCCATTCGTGGAACTTCAGGTCGAGGGACACCATCCGGTCCACGTCGGTGTCCTCGGGCAATTCGGCCGTTTCCCGGAGAAAGGCCAGGACCTCCTCGAGCTCGGCCCGCTCGGCCCGCTCGGCGACCCGACGAACAATGCCCGCTTCCAGGTCCTGGCGCAGCTCGTAGAGATCAAAGATCTCCTTGGCGTCCAGCTCGCGGCAGGAAAAGCCGCGGTTAACCGAGAAGGTCAGCAGGTCTTCCGCCGTCAGCCGGTTCAGCGCCTCGCGCAGCGGCGTGCGGCTGACGTTCAGCTCCTTGGCCAGCTGCAGCTCGTTGATCCGCTCGCCCGGCCGGATGGCAAAGGTCATCGCCCGCTGCCGGATCTCCGTGTAGGCCCGCTCGACCGATGCGCCACGCGTCGCTTTCGCCTCTGGTTCCTCTGTCATAATCTCTCAGCACGCAATACTGTATGCAATCCTGAGCCAAATCGTGAATGCAGAACCGCAGATTGTCAATATGCTTCTGCTTCGATTTGCGCCGCTCAGCCTTGCCGACGCACAGCGCATGGGGGAAAGAAACACTAGGTTGCCGGGCGCGGTCGCCTGATCTTCCGGAGGGGCGGGAAGCATGGAAATCCGTGATCCGCGCGGTCAGATGGATTATGCCTGTTATCCGCCCGACCAGAAGATAAGAAACGATACAAAAGGAAGCTGCAGCCTTGGAAGACAACTGGATGGAAATCGCGTATCTTTTCGCCGCGCTGGCGGGTGCCGGGGTGGCGGCCGGCCTGCTGGCGGGCCTGCTGGGAGTCGGCGGCGGGATCGTCATCGTGCCGGTGCTGTTCAGCATCCTGCTGCTGATCGGGGTCGATCCTGCCATCTGCATGCACCTTGCTGTAGGGACCTCGCTGATGACCATTGTCGCGACGTCAATGTCCTCGGCCCGGGCGCATCACCGCAAGGGAGCCATCGACTGGGCCCTGGCCAGGCGCTGGGCCGTGGCCATTGCGCTTGGGGCGGTGGCCGGCGGCCTGATCGCGCGCTTCCTGAACAGCCAGGAGCTTTCGCTCTTCTTCGCCGTCGTTGCCCTGAGTGTGGCAATCTATCTCAGTGTGCGCCGCGAGGGCACGCAGCTCTTCCCGAGCCTGCCCAAGGGCCTCAAGGCCCAGCCGATCCCGGTGCTGATCGGCTTTGTCTCTTCGCTTATGGGGATCGGCGGCGGGACCTTCACCGTGCCGGTGCTCAGCTCCTGCGGCTATCCGGTGCGCAACGCGGTGGCCACCTCGTCCTTCTTCGGCCTGCTGATCGCCTTGCCGGGGGCGCTGGCCTTCATGGCCGCGGGCTGGGGCGATCCGCGCCTGCCGCCGCTTTCGCTGGGCTATGTCAACCTGCTGGGGTTTGTCATCATTGCCCCGCTGACCACCCTGGCCGCCCCCTGGGGCGCGCGGATCGCCCATGCCATTGCGCCCAACATCCTGCGCCGGCTGTTCGCTGTCTTCCTGGCGATCACCGCCGTGAAGATGGGGTACAGTGCGCTGGCATAATCCCTATTCCACCTGCCCGATCGTCTGCCACGTTTCTTGTGGAGGTATCCCGACCATGACCCAACTGCCCACCCGAGATCAGGTCTTCCTGGATCATGTCGCCCACTTCGTGCCCTCGCTGGAGGATGCCGGCGCCGCCATGGAGGCCGCCGGCTTCGTGCTGACGCCCTTCACGCGGCAGGAGAACCGCACGCCTGAGGGAATGGTGCCTTCAGGCATGGCCAATCGCTGCATCATGCTGGAGGAAGGCTATATCGAGCTGCTGACGGCGGTGTCCGAGACGGAGCTTTCACGGCAGTTCCACGAGGCCGTCGAGCGCTATCTGGGCCTGCACCTGATCGCCCTGGCCTGCGGTGATGCGCAAGCCACCCATGCGCATCTGGACCGCGAAGCCTTTTCGCCGAATGCCCCGGTCAACCTGACACGGCCGGTGGAGGGGCAGCAGGGCGAGGAGATGGAGGCTCGTTTCACGGTCCTGCGTGTGCCGCCCGGAATCATGCCTGAAGGGCGCATCCAGATCCTGGAGCATCACACCGAGGAGGCGCTCTGGCAGCCGCGCTTCCTGGCGCACGACAATGCGGTGCGCTCGCTGAAGTCGGTGCTGCTGGTGGTCGACGATCCGCACGAGGCTGCCGTGCGCTTCGGGCGCTTCTGCGGGCGGCCCTCGGAGCTGGGCGGCGAGGGACGTTTCCGGCTGGTGCTGGATCGCGGCAGCTGCGTCTTCCTGAGCCCGGAGGCCGCACGCACTCAGCTGCCCTGGGTCGGGGAGCAATTGCAGACGCCCTGGATCGCTGCCCAGGCGCTGGGGTCCGCGGACCTGGAGAGGACGGCGGAACGCTTCCGTGCCGCCGGCTTCACGCCCGTGGCCGGGGATGTCGGATCAAGCGAGATCACCTTCCGGCTGCCCGAAGCCCTAGGCGGCTTCCTGACTGTGGTTGACGAGGGCGGTCAACCCTCCTGGGCGGTCTGAGCGCGCCGGCTGGCCAGCCAGAGCCAGCCGGCCAGCGCGGCGAAGACCGCCAGACCTGCGAACGAGGCCCAGAGGCTGGGATGGAGCAGGCCCCCTGCCGCCGGCAGCAGCAGCAGTCGTTCGATAATGCTGAGCCGCCGGAACAGGAAGCCCTCGAGCATCACGTTGAGCGCGATAACCCCGGCCAGGGCCATGGCCGAGACCAGGAGGGCGCTGAAGATGTTCGCCTCCAGACCCAGGATTTCCGGGTGCACGGCGAAGAGGAACGGCAGCACGAAGCCGGGCAGGCCCAGCCGCACCGCGATGAAGCTGGTTCGGAAGAAGCTGCCGTCGGCGATCTTGGAGGTCACCAGGCAGCAGATGGCCACCGGCGGCGTGATGGCCGAGACATTGGCGAAGAAGAAGACGAAGAAATGGGCGGCCAGCAGCGGCACGCCCAGCTCTACCAGGGCCGGCGCGCCCATCAGGGCCACCAGGATATAGGAAGCCGAGGTCGGCAGGCCCAGCCCGAAGGCGATGCAGGCCAGCGCCGCCACGATCAGCAGCAGGGCCAGGTCACCGCCCGCCAGTTCGAGCATCCAGAAGGACAGCTTCTGGGCGAAGCCGGTGACGGTGAGGACCTCCACCAGCACGCCGATGACGGCCACGACCACGCCGATCTGGGCGCCGCGCAGGGCCGCGTCAAAGGCGGTCCGCCCACCCAGCCGGAGGATGTTCCAGGCGATGCTGGCCAGGCCGCGCCAATGGAAGACCAGTTCGCGCAGGATGTAGAGCCCCAGCAGGATGCCAGCTGCGTGCAGCGATACGCGACCCGGCAGGTTGGTGATCAGCAGCATCGTGATCAGGTAGGCGATCGCGATGAAGAAGTGCGCGTTCCACAGGCAGGTGCGCAGCATGGAGTGCTCCACCTGCAGTTCCGCCTGCATGGTCTCGTCGGCCGAGGCGTCGAGGTCGAACTTCACCGCGCGCAGGTGCACCGCAAACATCAGGTAGAGATAGTAGATCAGTGCCGGGAAGACGGCGGCGATGATGATCTCGCCATAAGGGATGCCGGTCAGACCGACGATCAGGAAGGCGGCCAGGCCCATCATGGGCGGCGTGATCTGGCCTCCGGTGGAGGAGACGGCCTCGACGGCGCCTGCAAACTCGGGCTTGAAGCCCACGCGCTTCATCAGCGGGATGGTGAGCGCGCCCGTCGACGCGGCGTTGGCCACGCTGGAGCCCGAGACCATGCCCATCAGGCCGCTGGAGATGATGGCGATCTGTGCCGGCCCGGCGCGGCTCCGGCCGCCGAGGCGATAGGCCACCTGCATGATGAAGTCGATGCAGCCGGTCATCTTCATGGCGGCGGCCAACAGCATGAAGGGAAAGATCGTGCCGGCCGAGAGCTCGGCCAGGCTGCCCAGCAGGCCGCTGAAATAGGGGATCGAGGTGTAGCCGATCAGGCGCTTGAGCGTGATGCCGCCGTGATAGAGCAGGCCCTGGGGCAAGAGTTCGCCGAAATAGCCGTAGAGCAGGCCGACGACGGCGATGGCGCTGACCACCCAGCCCCATTCGCGCAGCGAGGCGTAGAGGCAGATGCCCAGGAAGACCCAGGCAATCAGCATGTCGGTGGTGTTGGGCAGGAAGGAGCGCTGCGTGGTCAGCGCCTGGTGTTCGGTGAAGATGTAGAAGATGGCCGCCGCGGCGACGGCCGCAAGCAACAGGTGGGCAGCCTTCGAGACCGCGCTTTTCGTGTGCGCGGCGGAATAGAGAAAAATCAGGGCCGCAGCCCCGCCCACATGGACGACCTTGAACTGGCCCGACGGCAGTGTGTAGGTGAGCACCTGCACCACATGCGTCAGCACGAAGGCGATGGCGGCCAGACCGAAGAGAAGGGTTATACGCGCATCGCCGGCATCCTCGTCAGTGAAGATGCCGGCGAGTCGCTGAAAGGGTCCTTTCATGCAGGGTCCTGCGGTCCTGATAATCCGTGCGAGCGGTTTATTCAGCCTCGGTCATGGAGTCGGACCAGAGGTCATTCTCCTTGTAGTACCTGGCCGCGCCCTTGTGAACGGGGAAACCCTCGACAAGGTACTGAGCGCCGAAATCCAGATTGATGTCCTTGAACTGGACGCCCAGGTCCTGGACCGAGTCGGTGTTCTCGAAGACGGCCTGCATGATCTGGTAGCCCACGTCCTCGGAGACGTCGGGAGAGGCGGCCAGCACGCCGGAGAAGGAGGCGGCCTGGATATCCTCGTCGATTCCCTCGGCAACGCCGCCCGGAATGGTGCCGAACATGATGCCGGGATTGAGCTCCCTGGCCTTGGCCATGACCTCTTCCGGAATCGGCAGGATGCGCACCGGCGTGGTGGAGGTCAGCTCGGAGAGGATCGGGGCTGCACGGCCGTTGGTCAGCAGCGAGGGGATGCAGTCGACGGAATCGCCGCGCAGGGCATCGTAGCTCTCGCGCCAGGAGCCGTAGGTCCACTCGACGTCGTCCAGGATTCCGGCGGCCTCGAAGAGAATGCCCCACATGGTGGCGGTGGAGCTGCCGGCCGGCGAGGGCATGCAGCGACGGCCGCGCAGATCCTCGAGGGTCTGGATGTCGCTGTCGGCACGGACCATCGGCGTGCAGTTGAACAGCGTGTAGGCGAACATCTGGTGGACCGTGATGGGTTCCGGATAGGGATCGTTGCCCTCGAAGGCCGGCTGCCAGTCGGTGGAGGTCGTCTGGCCCATCTGGATGACGCCCTCGTGGAACAGCTGCATGTTCTCGGTGCCGCCGCTGGTGGACATCGAGGCGTTTTCGATATCGGTGTTGCGGTTTACCGTGTTGGCCAGGCCCTCGATGATGACGTAGCCCGTGGACCCCTGGGACGACGAGCCCCACTGCAGGCTTTGCTGGGCGAACACGCTGGTGGTGTGCAGCCCGAAGCTGCTGGCGGCGGCGCCGGCAAGGCCGAGACGCAGGGCATCGCGGCGGGACAGTTCGGGGAATTTCGATTGACGTGACATGTTTGGTCTCCCGGTTATTGTGGATATACTTGTCTGTATACAGGAAATTATGCAGCATGAACAACATGACGCAAGCCCAAAACCCCCGAGGGAGCCTCTGAACATTCCCACAAGGCCAGTCCGGACGCCGCGCGTGCAAGCCGGGGGTTGTCGCGTTCCGCGACGGGATCAACACTGACGAGCAGGAGAGCATGACGCGATGACACGGCCCGGAGATTTCACGACGCGACCGGAACTGCGCGGCACCTTCGGTGTGGCCGGCTCGACCCACTGGACGGCCACCGCCGTGGCCATGGGCATCCTGGAGCGCGGCGGCAACGCCTTCGATGCGGCCGCGGCCGGCGGCTTCGTGCTGCAGGTGGTGGAACCCCACCTGAACGGGCCTGGCGGCGAGGTGCCGATCCTGACCTATTCCGCGACGGGGGACAAAATCGAGGTGGTCTGCGGCCAGGGAACGGCGCCGGCATCGGCGTCGGCGGCCGGCTTCCGGGCGATGGGCCTGGACCTGGTGCCCGGCACCGGCCTGCTGCCGGCCTGTGTGCCCGGGGCCTTCGGAGCCTGGCTGCGCATGCTGGCCGAGCACGGCTCCATGCCGCTGCGCGAGGTGCTGGAGCCGGCCATCTTCTATGCCGAACACGGTTTTCCGCTGGTGCCCAAGATCGTCAATGCCCTGCGCTCGGTGGAGCCGCTGTTCCGCGAGGAGTGGCCAAGCTCGGCCGCGGTCTACCTCTCCTCCAGCGGGCATCCGAAGGAGGGCGACCTGTTCCGCAATCCGGACCTGGCCGCGACCTATCGTCGGATCGTCGAGGAGGCGGAAGCGGCCGGCCGCGATCGCGAAACCCAGATCGAGGCGGCGCGCACCTGCTGGTACGAGGGCTTCGTGGCCGAGGCCATCGACCGCTTCTACCGCACACAGGAACTGAAGGATTCCACCGGCGAGCGCCACGGCGGCCTGTTGACCGGCCAGGACATGGCCGACTGGCGGGCCATGGTGGAGGCGCCCGCGACCTATGACTATCACGGCCTGACGGTCGCCAAGTGCGGCCCCTGGAGCCAGGGCCCCTTCATGCTGCAGCAGCTGGCCCTGCTGCGCGACCTGCCGCTGGACGAGATGCCGCCGGACGGCCCGGATTTCATCCACACGGTGGTGGAGGCGGCCAAGCTGGCCTTCGCCGACCGCGAGGCCTGGTACGGGGATTCGGCCGGCGCGGTGCCGCTGGAGACCCTGTTGTCCGATGCCTACACCGCCGAGCGGCGCAAGCTGATGGGCGACAGGGCATCCGAGGAGTTCCGCCCCGGCGCGCCCGACGGACGCCCGCCGGTCCTGCCGGACTATCAGGTGGCCGACGAGAACAGCATCGACGTAAGCGCCCTGCTGGGCGTGGGCGAACCCACGGTCTCGAAGGCCGGCGAGGAGGAGACCGACAGCAACGGGGCGCTGCGCGGCGACACCTGCCACATCGACGTGATCGATCGCTGGGGCAACATGGTGGCGGCCACGCCCAGCGGCGGCTGGTTCCAGTCCAGCCCGGTGGTGCCGGAGCTGGGATTCTCGCTGTCCACCCGCGCCCAGATGTTCTGGCTGAAGGAGGGGCTGCCCAGCACGCTCATGGGCGGCAAGCGTCCGCGCACGACGCTGACGCCCTCGATGGCGCTCAAGCACGGCAAGCCTTACCTGGCATGGGGCACGCCCGGCGGCGACCAGCAAGACCAGTGGTCGCTGAGCTTCCTGCTGCGCCACCTGCATCACGGCTACAACCTTCAGGAGGCCATCGACGCGCCGTCCTTTCACAGCGAGCATCCGCCCAGCTCGTTCTGGCCGCGCCTGGCCAAGCCCAACCTGCTGCTGGTCGAGGGGCGGATGCCGAAGGACAGCGTGGAGGAACTGAAGCGGCGCGGCCACGATGTGAGCGTGGGCGAGGACTGGTCCGAGGGACGCCTGTCCGCCTGTTCGCAGGAAACGCGCAACGGCATGCGTTACCTGCGCGCCGGGGCCAATCCGCGCGGCATGCAGGGCTATGCTGCCGGGCGCTGAGGGACAACGCGAAGAGACAACAGCTTACCAAAGGAGCAAAGAGATGGATCTGGGATTGAAGGGCAAGCGCGCCCTGGTGTTCGCCTCGACCAAGGGGCTGGGCCGGGCCATCGCCACGGCCCTGGCGGCGGAAGGCGCGGAGGTCTGCGTCTCGGGACGCTCGGGGCCCGAACAGGTGGCGCAGGAGATCTCCGCCGAGACCGGGGCCAAGGTCCATGGCCTGCCCTGCAACCTGCACGAGCGGGCGCAGGTGGACAAGCTGATCGACACGGCCCTGGAGACCATGGGCGGCATCGACGTCCTGGTGCTCAACGGCGGCGGTCCGCCGCCCAAGCCGGCGCTGGGCGTCGAGGACTCGGAGTGGACGCTCTGGTTCGAGCGCATGGTGGGCAACCTGATCCACGCCGCCACGCGATGCCTGCCGGCCATGCGCGAACGCGGCTGGGGACGCCTGTTGACCGTGGCCTCCTCGGCGGCGGTGCAGCCGGCGCCCAACATGGCGCTGTCCAACAGCCTGCGCGCCTCGCTGCTGGCCTGGAACAAGACGCTGTCCGCAGAGGTGGCGGCTGACGGGGTGACCTGCAACGTCATCCTGCCGGGACGTATCGACACCGACCGCGTGGCACAGCTGGATGCCGCCCGCTCGGAGCGCGAGCAGCGTCCGCTGGAAGAGGTGCAGAAGAGCATCCTGACCGAGATTCCGGCGCGCCGCTACGGCCAGCCGAAGGAGTTCGGCGAGGTGGCGGCCTTCCTCTGTTCCGAGCGGGCGAGCTTCGTCACCGGCACGACCCAGCGCGTCGACGGCGGCCAGATCCGGGCGATCTGAGCCAGGCGCGCAGCCTCATTCACAATGGATAATAAACAGAGTCGGAGTCCATGAAGACAGTCGGACAGCTTGCCGTCGATTCCCTGGTCGCCCAGGGGATCGATCGCCTCTTCTGCGTGCCGGGGGAGAGCTACCTGGGCCTGCTCGAGGCCCTGAACGGGTGCGACGAGATCGACACGGTGGTCTGTCGCCACGAATCCGGGGCCGGGTTCATGGCGCTGGCCGATGCGCGCATGACCGGTCGGCCCGGTGTGGCCTGCGTCAGCCGCGGTCCCGGGGCCTGCAATGCCGCCATTGCGGTGCACACCGCCCAGCAGGACGGCGTGCCCTTCATCCTCTTCGTGGGGCAGGTGGCGAAGGACGACGTGCGCCGCGATTCCTTCCAGGAAATCGACTACGGCCAGATGTTCGGGCGCATCGCCAAGTGGACGGCGGAGGTGACCGACCCCAATCGCATGGCCGAGACGCTGCTGCGCGCCTTCCAGGTGGCGACCACCGGCCTGCCGGGGCCGGTGGTGATCGCCGTGCCGGAGGACGTGCTGACGGCCCAGGTGGAGGCGGCGACGGTGCAGCCGCAGGCCAGGGTCCGGGGCGCGCCGGATCCGGCGGCGCTGGAGCAGCTGCGCGGCTGGCTGGCCGAGGCCGAGCGGCCGCTGCTGCTGGCCGGCAGCGGCCTGGAGAACGAGGCGGGACGTACGGCCCTGAAGGACATGGCGGAGGCCTGGAACCTGCCGGTGCTGGTGTCCTTCCGCCGCCAGGACCTGTTCGACAATGCCCATCCGCTCTATGCCGGGGACATGGGCCTGTCCAACCCGGCCAGCCAGCTGGAGCTGCTGCGCAGTTCCGACCTGCTGGTGACTCTGGGGGCGCGGCTGTCCGACATCACCAGCCAGGGCTACAGCTTCCCGAAGATGGTGCGTCCCGAGATGCGCCTGGCCCACGTGCATGCCGATCCCGATGTGCTGGGGATTCATTTTGCCGCCGACCTGGCGCTCGCCAGCGATCCCGTGGCCTGTGCCCGGGCCCTGGGGCAGCCGCAGGCGGCCTTGCCGGACCGGCGGGACTGGCTGTCGGCCCTGGCGGCCGAGCGGGCGAAGATTCGGGCCGTGACGGACAAGGAGCAGCCCGATGGCGTCCCCTTCGCGCGCGTCGTGGAAAAGGTCGGCGCCAACCTGACGGAGGACGCCATCGTCACCGTTGATGCCGGGAGTTTCGGCGCCCCGATCTATCGCGCCATCCCCTTCAGGCCGCCGCAGCGCCTGCTGGCCCCGATCTCGGGCGCCATGGGCTTCGGCGTGCCGGCCGCCGTGGCGGCGGGCCTGCGCACGCCGGAACGGCCCGTGATCTGTTTCGTCGGGGACGGCGGCCTGCTGATGACCGGCAGCGAGCTGGCCGTGGCGCTGGAGCGCGAGCTGCCACTGAAGGTCATCGTGTCCGAGAACAATGTCTATGGCTCGATCCTGCTGCACCAGGAGCGGGACTATCCCGGTCACTGGACGGGGACCACCTTCACCAACCCGGACCTGGAGACCCTCGGAAAGGCCTATGGCTGCGCGGTGACGCGCCTGGAGACCCTGGCCGACCTGGATCGCCTGCCGGAGCTGATCGCCCGGCCGGGCCCGCAGTTCATCGTGGTGACCAGCAGCGTGCAAGCACTGCTGGCGCCGGTGCGCCCGGCGGCCAAGCACGAGGGATGAGCTCCGCCGGCCGGCGGCTCAAAGCGCTTGGCAAGCCTTGCGTCTACCGGGCAGACTGCGGGAGTGCGTCGCTCCCGGCCGGGACGCCGCGGTTGGGTGCAGAGTGAACGGATCCGGGTAACATGGAGAACAGCAGCCAGATCTCCCGCAGCGAGGCCGCCTATCAGAAGCTGAAGGAGGCCATCAAGAAGGGCAGTATGGCGCCCGGCATGCGGGTGCGCGAGGTCGAGATCGCCGAGCGCTTCGGCATCAGCCGGACGCCGGCCCGCGAGGCCATCCGCCGCCTGGAGTCCGAGGGCCTGATTTCCTTCGTGCCGCACAACGGGGCGGTGGTCTCCAAGCTGGACCACCAGCAGACCATGGAGCTCTATGACATGCGCGAGGTCCTGGAAGGCACGGCCGCCAGCTTCGCCGCGCGTCACGCCTCCACGGCCGAACTCGAGGAGCTGGAGGACCTGATCGCCTCGGAAACCGAGGTGGCGGAGGATCCCGACCAGCTGGCCAACCTCAACCGCCTGATCCATTCCGCCATCTACCGCGCCGCGCACAATCGCTTCCTGGAGAAGTCCCTGCTGGGCTTGCGCGATTCCATGGCCCTGCTGGGCGGGACGACCCTGGCGATTGAGGGCCGCTGTACGGCGGCTCACCAGGAGCACCTGGCTATCCTGGACGCCATCCGGGCGCGCGACGAGGTCCGGGCCGAACAGGCCGCCCGCGCCCACATCCGCAATGCCCAGCGCATGCGCCTCAAGCTTATGCGCCAGGACCTGGTGCTGGGCGAGGAGGAATAGGCCGGACCCGGCCATCCCTGGAACGAGCTCTGGTGTTGCCCCTGGCTGGAGGGCTTGCGTTTGACTCTGAATGAATGCATTCGTATACATTCGGATGTAATTCACTGAGAACAAGCGTTGAGAGGGCCTGTTGCGGTGACCTTCACAGCGTTCGCGGAGCAGGGGCCGAGAGATGCCTGAACATGACCATCTTTCCCGGCAGGAGTGGGACGTCGTCGTCGTGGGCGGCGGCAATGCTGCGCTCTGCGCCGCCATCGAGGCGGCCGAGGCCGGGTGCCGGGTGCTGATCCTGGAAGGCGCGCCGGCGCCCTATCGTGGCGGCAATTCCCGGCATACCCGCAACTTCCGCTGCATGCACCAGGGGCCGCTCTCCGTGCTGACGGACAGCTACGGGGAGGACGAGTATTTCGACGACCTGATGCTGGTGACCAAGGGCGAGACCGACGAGGAGCTGGCGCGCCTGGCGATCCGCTCCTCGGAAGACTGCCTGCCCTGGATGGAGGCGCATGGCGTGCGCTTCCAGCCCTCGCTCTCCGGCACGCTGTCGCTCAGCCGCACCAACGCCTTCTTCCTGGGCGGCGGCAAGGCGCTCGTGAACGCCTATTACAACACGGCTGCGGACCTGGGCGTGAGTGTGGCCTACGAGGCGCAGGTGACGCACGTGGAGGTGAACGACGGCCGCTTCGAGGCCGTGCAGGCGGAGATCGCCGGCGCGCCCTGCCGCATCCGCGGGCGGTCCGTCATCCTGGCCTCGGGCGGATTCCAGGCCGACATCGACTGGCTGGCCCGGGCCTGGGGCCCGTCGGCGCGGAACTTCCTGATCCGGGGGACGCCCTACAACAGGGGTGTCGTCCTCAACGACATGCTGGAGCAGGGCGCGGAAAGCGTGGGCGATCCCACCCAGTGTCATGCCGTGGCCATCGACGGTCGCGCGCCGAAGTTCGACGGCGGCATCGTCACACGCTTGGACTGCGTGCCCTTCTCCATCGTCGTGAACCGCGAGGCCGAGCGCTTCTATGACGAGGGCGAGGACGTCTGGCCCAAGCGCTATGCCATCTGGGGGCGACTGGTGGCGGCGCAGCCCGACCAGGTCGCCTATTCCATCATCGATTCCAAGTCCATCGACCTCTTCATGCCCTCGGTCTTCAAGCCCGATCAGGCCGACACCATCGAGGAGCTGGCGGAGAAGCTGGAGCTGCCGCCGGACAGGCTGACGGAGACTGTGACGCGCTTCAATGCGGCCTGTGGCGAGGGGACTTTCTATCCCACCGAGCTGGACGCTCTCGCCACCCAGGGGATCACGCCGGCCAAGACCAACTGGGCGCGACCGATCAGCGAGCCGCCCTTCTACGGCTATGTCCTGCGGCCGGGGGTGACCTTCACCTATCTGGGCCTGAAGGTGGACAGCACGGCCCGGGTCTCGGGCGCCCAGGGGCGCTACGACAACGTCTGGGCGGCCGGCGAGATCATGGCGGGCTCGATCCTGGGCCAGGGCTACCTGGCCGGTTTCGGCATGACCATCGGCACCGTCTTCGGACGCATCGCGGGACAGGAGGCCGCCGCCCATGTCAATTGACATCGTCCAGGGCGTGCAGACGGAGCCGGAAAGCGACGAAATCCAGGAAGCCCGGCGCCAGGTCGAGATCTGCAACGCCTGCCGCTATTGCGAGGGCTATTGCTCGGTCTTTCCCGCCATCACGCGCCAGCGCCTCTTCGCCGAAGGCGACATGACGCAGCTGGCGAACCTCTGCCACAACTGCCGCGGCTGCTATTACGCCTGCCAGTACACCGAGCCGCACGAGTTCGCGCTGAACCTGCCCAAAGCCCTGGCCGAGGTGCGCAGCGACAGCTGGGAGAGGTTCGCCTGGCCGGGCGGGCTGGCGCGCCGTTTCCAGGAAAGCGGCGTGGCGCTGGCCGGGGCCCTGGTGGCGGGATTGGCGGTGGTCTTCGCCCTCATCCAGACGATGCGGCCGGACAGCGGAGCCGGTTTCTACGCCTATCTCTCGCACGGCCTGATGGTGAGCCTCTTCGCCCCGGCCTTCCTGCTGCCGCTGGTGGCGGTCGGCGTCAGCCTGCGCCGCTATTGGCGACATGTGGGCGGGGCGCCGGTGAAGCTGGCCCATCTCACGGCGGCCGTCCGGGATGCGTCCCGGCTGGGCAATCTCTCGGGCGGCCAGGGGCAGGGCTGCAACTTCGAAGAGGGGACGCGCTACACGAACCGCCGGCGCTGGCTGCACCAGGCCGTGCTCTATGGCTTCCTGCTGTGCTTCGCCTCCACCTCCTCGGCCACACTCATGCACTACCTGCTGGGCTGGGAGGCGCCCTATGGCGTTTTCACGCCGCCAAAGCTCCTGGGTGTTCCCGGCGGGCTGCTGCTGATGGTCGGAACGGCCGGCATGGCCTGGCTCAAGACCCGGGCAGCACCAGAGCTGGGCGCGCCGCGCGTATGGGGCGGCGAAATGGCCTTCGTGCTGCTGCTCTTCCTGGTGGCGGCCAGCGGCCTGGTCCTCTATGCGGCAACCGGGACGGCGGCGGTGCCCACCCTGCTGGCCCTTCATCTGGGGGCGGTGCTGGCCTTCTTCCTGCTGACGCCCTATTCGAAGATGGTGCACGGCTTCTACAGACTGGCCGCCCTGGTGCGCGATGCCCAGCAGAAGGACTCGCGCCAGGCCGGGTGAATCGCGCGGCCAGGCAAGGGCGGCAGGAGATGGGCGAGCTTTCCATGCGAAGGCATGGATGGGATGGTGTCCTCTGCCGGACCACTCGTGAAAGCGGAGAGGCCATGTACAAGACGATCATCGTTCCCATCGACCTGATGCACGCCGAGCGTATCCAGCCGATGATCCAGGCGGCGCGACGCCTGGAGGGCGAGGGCGCCACACTCATCCTGACCAACGTGATCGAGGATGTGCCGAGCTTCATGGAAGCCCAGCTTCCGGCCGGCGTCATCGACCGGCTGAAGGAGCAGGCACGCCTGCAGCTCGAGGAATTGGCCGAGGGGAACGCGCCCGGCTGCGAGATCGAGGTGCGCCCCGGCCAGCCGGCGGCCGAGATCCTGGAGCTGGCCCGTGAGCGGGGTGCTGACCTGATCGTCATCGCCTCTCACCAGCCGGGGTTCGGCGATTTCCTGATCGGCTCGACGGCGGCGCGGGTGGTGCGCCACGCCGACTGCTCGGTGCACGTGATCCGCTAGCGGTGCGATCTCACTCGCTGGCCTCGGGTGTCATGACGATGCGCCCGACGACCCGGCCCGCGCGCAGGTCCTCCAGCGATGCTTCGGCCTGGTGCAGCGGGCGCCGTTCGATGGGCAGCTCCGGCAGGCCGGTTTTCCGCACCAGGTCGACGAGCTCGCGCAGTTCGCCCAGGTTGCCGTTGTAGCTGCCGCTGATGGTGAGCGCCCGCATGGGCAGGTAGGGGATGGGCAGGTTGATGTCGCCGCCCATCAGGCCGACGACCACCACCTGGCCGCCCTTGCCCAGCAGGTCGAGGGCGAGCGTGAGCGAGGCGGTGTTGCCCACCAGGTCCAGCACCGACAGCACCTCGCCGTCCGCCGCCTGTCGTATCGTCTCGGCGGCCGCCTCGGCGCCGGGGTCGACCACGGCACGGGCACCGGCCTCCAGGGCGGCCTGGCGCCGGGCGGCATCGGGCTCGACGACGATGGCGCCGGGCGCGCCCATCCGCTGCATGAGGCCGAGCGCCATCAGCCCCAGTCCGCCGGCGCCCATGACGACCGTGGGGACGCTTTCCAGCCGGGGGCCGAACTTCCTAAGCGCACTGTAGGTGGTCAGCCCCGAACAGGGCAGCGGCGCCGCCTTGACGGGGTCCAGCCCCGCGATGTCGACGAGATGGCGCGCCGAGGGCACCAGGATGTGGTCGGCATAGCCGCCGTCGCGATTGACGCCGATGAAGTCCGGCGACAGGCAGAGGTTCTCCTGCCCGGCGCGGCAGACGGCGCAGTCGCCACAGCCGATCCAGGGATAGACGAGTACCTGGTCGCCCGGTGCGACGCCGTGCGCCCCCGAGCCCAGCGCGACCACCTCGCCTGTCGTCTCGTGGCCCAGGGTCAGCGGAAAGCGGATGCGCTCCTTGAACGACAGGCTGCGCCCCTGGCCCAGGTCATAGCCGCCCTCGGCGATGTGCACGTCCGAGTGACAGACCCCGGCGCCGGTGACCCGCAGCAGCACCTCCTCGCCACGAGGCTCGGGCAGGGGCCGTGTGCTGACCTCGAGCGGCTGGCCGAAGCCGGTGAGCTGGCAGCAGTGGAGCTCGGTCATGGTCGAGTCCTGACTTTGTTTGGCGGGATGGGCAATGGCAGAACCGATGTATCGGCAGCCCGGACTATGAGCGCGCGAGAGTGTAGGAGGCAAGGGAAAGCTGGGGTCACTGCCCCGCGAGCATCGCCTTCAGACGTTGCGCGTCCCGGGCGGCGTGGCCCTCCTGGTCGTTGTTGAAGAAGCAGTAGACGTCGCGGCCTTCCGCCTGCCATTGCCGGAAGCGGCGGGCCCACTCGGAGAGGGCCTGGTCGGAATAGCTGCCGTTGTAGGACTCGTCCGGGCCGTGCAGCCGGACATAGGCGAAGTCGCCCGTCACCTCGACCGGCGTGCCGGTGCCGGCAAGGTCATAGATGCAGAAGGCGGCCTTCGCGCGGTCCAGCGCATCGTAGATCTCGGGGGTGAACCAGGACTCGTCGCGGAACTCGAGGGCATAGCGGCCGTTATCGGGCAGGGCCGCAAGGAAAGACGTGAGTCGTTCGACATCGGCGCGCCAGCGGGGCGGCAGCTGGAACAGGATCGGGCCAAGCTTGGCATCCAGCGCCTCCACCACCTGGAAGAAGCGCTTCGTGCTCTCCTGCGGATCCTTCAGCTTCTTCATGTGCGTGATGTAGCGGCTGCCCTTGCAGGCGAACCGGAAGCCCGCCGGCGTGGCGTCGCGCCAGCGCGCTAGGGTTTCGGGATCGGGAAGCTGATAGAAGGTGTTGTTGATCTCCACCGTCTCGAAGCGCTCCGCGTAGAAGGGGAGGAAGTCGCTCGAATTCATGCCCTCAGGGTAGAACGGCCCCACCCAGTGATCGTAGTGCCAGCCGGAGGTGCCAACGTGAATCATCGCAATCCCTGCTCACGATGAAGACGGGCGCTTCCCGTCTGTCGTCGCCGGATCCAGGAGTCGCCTCTGTCTTCCGGTTTCGATAGTGCTCCACATATGTGGTGGCGTGACGTCACTGCAAAGGAAGGCCGCCGTTTGTGTAGGCGATAATTTAATGGATGCATTCTTGACAGCTTAACTTTCACCACTTCATTCTCTCAAGTATCCAGCTGGTTACTTATGTCAGCTTCAAAGATTATAGGGAGGAAACAATGAGGCGTGCTTTTATGGCGACGGCTGCAGCGATCTTCATGGCCGCTCCGGCGGCCGCTCAAGAGGGATCCTGGCAACCGGAGGAGCCGGTAACGATTATCGTGCCCTGGTCGGCAGGTGGGTCCACCGACAGTGTCACGCGCGTGCTGGCGAGTGAGCTTGAAGAGGCACTCGACCAGACCGTTGTGGTTACGAACCAACCGGGCGCTTCAGGCTCGGTGGGCACGACGAATGCCTGGGAGGCAGATCGAGATGGCTTGACCTGGACGGCTGGCGCGGCCGTGGATCTTGGCAGCTATCCGGTCCTCGGCATGCTCGATGTACCGATCGAGGAGTGGCGGCTCTATCTCCACATCGCGAATGTCGCGGTGGTAGGGGCCAATCCCGATGCGGGATACGAGAATTTCGGAGACCTGATCGACGCGATGGAAGAGAATCCAGGCGAGATCACGGTTGCCACCGCAGGGACGACATCAGGCGGTCACAATGCGATGGAAGCGATCGCTCAAGCGGCCGGCGTAGAGTATCGGCATGCGACCTATGACGGCGGAAATCCTGCGGTGCTGTCAACGGTTTCGGGTGAGACGGACATCACCACACAGCTCGCGTCCGAACAGGCTGAAATGATCCGGGGCGGCCGCATCGAGCCGCTGGCTGTCCTTGCGGATACGCCTCTGGAGATCGAGGGCTACGGTGAAATTCCGCCGGTCACCGAGTGGATTCCCGACATCGTGACCGCAAACAACTATTTCGGCATCTGGGCCCCCAAGGACATTCCCGAGAACGTCAAGGCGACAATGGATGAGATCTGGGAAAACCAGATCGCGAACAGCGAGGAGCTGCAGGAGTATGCAGCTCAGAATGGCGCAATCTTCGATCCCTCCTATGGCGAGGAGGCGCAGGAAAAGGCGCGCCCGATCCTGCGGCAGAATGCCTGGCTGCTGTACGATGCCAACAAGGCGGAGAACAACCCGGAGGAGTTCGGCATCGAGAGACCGGAGTGACGCCCTGCCAACTCCATGGCACTCTCCGGAGCTAACCCGCTTCGGAGAGTGCCCACGTTTGTGCTTCCAGGGAACATGATCGCCTTTCCATGCAGGGTCTCACCTATTTCCTCGACGCCATTGCCGATATCGTCACCAGCATTCAGATCCTGGATGTCTTCTGGGCGACGCTCCTCGGTATAATCGTTGGCATGCTGCCGGGCCTGACCGCCACACTCGGCGTGGCCCTCATGACAACCCTGACGTTCGATATGGAGTCGGGGCGTGCGATCCTGATCCTCATCTGCATGTATGTTGGGGCGATCTATGGCGGCAGCCGCAGTGCGATTCTTCTGAACATTCCCGGCACACCGGCCAATGCAGCGACCTCCATGGACGGATTTCCGCTCGCCCGGCAAGGAAAGGCCGGATCGGCCATGGCGATTGCCACGAGCGGCTCGTTCATCGGCAGCATCATCGGCATCCTCGGACTCGCCTTAGTGGCGCCGGCACTCGCCGAATTTGCACTCGATTTCGGTGTCTACGAGTTCTTCTGGCTGGCCTTGTTCGGTGTGGTGGTGGCCGGACAGCTCACGGCGTTCGACGATCCCATCAAGGGATGGATTTCCGGCTTTCTGGGCCTGTTCGTCGCCATGATCGGCCAGGAAGGCATCCATGCGGTGGCACGCTTTTCCTATGGGTCAACGGATTTTGCGGGCGGCATCGGCCTCTTGCCAGCCATGGTCGGCGCCTTCGGCTTTGCCGAACTCCTGTCCGTCATGCGACAGGACGCATATACCGTGGTGCAGACCAAGATGGACAGTGTCCTCTCCGGCATCCGTTCTGCCCTGAGTTACAAGATCACCGCCATACGCTCGGGCCTGATCGGGACCTTCATGGGACTCATTCCCGGCGTTGGCGAAGACATGGGAGCCTGGGGCAGCTATGCCGCCGCCCGCCATAGCTCGAAGGAGAAGGACAAGTTCGGGCACGGCTCGGTAGAGGGGCTGGTCGCGGCCGAGACCGGGAACAATTCGGCGGTATCGGGCGCCCTCATTCCCGTTCTGACACTCGCCGTGCCGGGCTCCGCTCCGGCTGCCGTACTCCTGGCCGCGATGATCATTCATGGCATCCGTCCGGGACCGATGATCATGATCGAGTCGCCGGACTTTGTCTTCAGCGTTGTCGCCATGGTCTTCATGGCCACGGTGGCCATGGCGATCCTCGGTCTTCTGATGACCAAGCCGCTGCTCCTGATACTCCAGGTGAAACGCGAGCGGCTGATGCCGATCATCTTCGTGCTGTGCACGGTCGGCGCCTTCGCGATTTCCAGCCGGCTGTTCGACGTCTGGATCATGCTGTTCTTTGGCGTGTTCGGCTTCCTCCTGCGCGAGATGAAGTATCCGATGGCGCCCCTGATCCTGGGTATCGTGCTCGGCGACCTTCTCGACAAGAATCTGCGCCGCGGACTCGTTCTCTCCGACGGCGATCCAACTCCCTTTTTCTTACGCCCGGTAAGTGCGGTGCTGTGGGTCTCGCTCCTGCTTCTCGTGGTTCTTTCCATACCGCCGGTGCGGCGTTTGTTCTCGCGCCGGCGTTCGAAGGAGGTCTCCTCATGAAGCCTGGTCTCCTCACACGGCTCGATTTCGTGTTTTCCATCATTCTCACTGCCTTCGGCGTTGCTGTTTTGGTGGAGAGCTTGCGGATGACCCGCATGGAGGGGGTGGACGTCAATCCCTACTCCTTGCCGGGTATCGTGCCGGGCTTCCTGGGAGCCTTGTTGGCGCTTTGCGGGATCATCCTGTTCGTCCGCTCCGTTGCCGCGGGGGGCTGGCGGCTTGGTCTTTCGCGTCAGGCGTTTGCCGATTTCCTGACCAGCTCGGCCACGCGACGCATGGCGGTAACGCTTGTGTTGACCCTGGTTTATGCCATCGTCCTTTTCGTCTGGACGCCGTTCCAGCTGGGCACTGGCCTGTTCGTCTTCGCCTTTATCGTCACGACGGAAGCGCTGGCGTTGGGTCGCAGGCCGTCCTGGCGGGCGATCGCTTCGGCCCTGGTCCTGGCAGTGATCTGCGCCTTCGCCGTCAGTTACATCTTCGAAACGCTCTTCTACGTGCGCTTACCGGGATAGCTTCATGTATCTTTCACTTTGCAACGAAGTCCTGCGAGATCTTCCCTTTGCCGAGCAATGCCGGGTCGCGGCGGCGCTCGGCTATGAGGGGCTGGAACTCGCGCCCTTCACCTTCGATCCGGAGACCCCGCACGAGCTGCCCGCTGCCAAACGTCGGGAGATCAGACAGATTGCCGGGGATCACGGCCTCTCGATCGTCGGCTTGCACTGGCTTCTGGTCGCCCCCAGGGGCCTGTCGGTGACAACGAGCGATGTCGAGCTGCGCCGACGCACGGTGGACGTGCTCCACAACCTGGTAGAGCTCTGTGCCGAGCTGGGCGGCCGCGTGCTGGTTCATGGCTCTCCGCCGGCGCGACGGGTTGAAGATGCGGAGAGCCCGGATGCGGCGCGTGCAAACCTCGTCGAGTGCCTCGCTTCGGTTGGCGAGGCCGCACGAAAGGCGGGTGTCGTCTATTGTATCGAGCCGCTTGCCCCCTCCGAGACAGCACTGGTCAACACGGTCAGCGAGGCAGTGGCCATCGTGAAGGAAATCGACAACCCGGCCCTGCGCACCATGATTGATACCTCCGCCGCGGGGCGGGCCGAGAGCGAGCCGGTGGACAAGGTGATTCGCGACTGGTGGCCGTCCGGCTGTCTCGCACACGTTCAGGTCAATGATCGCAATCGCCGCGCCGCCGGGCAGGGGGAGGACCGCTTCGGGCCCATCCTCCGGGCCCTGAGAGACGTGGGATATGAAGGCGCGTTGTCCGCCGAACCATTCATCTACGAGCCCGACGGCCCCACGACGGCGGCCGTCAACGCTGGCTATCTCAAGGGCCTGCTGGAAATTCTGAAGGAGGAGACATGACGCTGCGGCTGAAAGTGGTCGACAGCCGGGTCGGCATCCACAATGCATTCACGCGCATGCCGTTCCGGTTCGGCGTCGTCACCATGACAGCGGCGCCCGTGGCGACGCTGGAAGTGACGGTGGAAACGACGGACGGCCGGCGCGAGCGTGGATATGCCGGCGATTTCCTGGCCTACAAGTGGTTTGACAAGCGGCCCGAGAAGACGGCGGCCGACAATGTGCATGACCTTCTGTCGGCCATGCGCGAGGCCCGGGCCATCTATCAGCAGGCGGAGGCGGACACACCCTTCGCCCTGTGGCGCAGTCTGCATCCGGAGATAGAGCGTGTCGTCCTCGAGACCGGCTTCAATCGCCTGGGCGCCTCCTTCGCCTCCTCGATGGTGGAGCGGGCCATCATCGATGCCGCGGGGCGCCTCTCGGGCCAGAGTTTCCACCGGATGGTCCATGACGATACGCTTGGCATCCGGCCCCAGGAGGTCCTGCCGGAACTCTCCTCCGACGACATGCTGGCCGCGCTTCCGGAGACGCCGCTCGAGAGGGTCGCCCTGCGCCACACGGTGGGCCTTGTCGATCCCCTTTCGGCGGCGGACGTCGAACCGGATGCACGGATCGATGACGGATTTCCCGAGACCCTGGAAGCCTACCTGCACGAGGACAAGCTGCGCTATCTCAAGGTGAAGGTTTCCGGAGAGGCGGACAAAGACATAGATCGCCTCACGCGCATCGCCGAGATCCTTCGCCAGCACGACCGTCCGGTCTCCATCAGTCTGGACGGCAACGAACAGTACAGAAGCATCGACGGTTTCGCCGAGCTGATGGAGCACATTCGCGCGACGCCTGCGCTGGCCGACTTCTACAAGGCCATCCTCTTCATCGAGCAGCCCCTGACACGGGACGTCGCCATGGACGAGGTGATCGGACCTGAGGCAGCCGCCACCATCGGCCGCCCCCTCATCATCGATGAAGCGGATGGCTGGACCACGGCGTTTCACGAGGCGACACGCCTTGGCTATCACGGGGTCAGTCACAAGAACTGCAAGGGCGTTTTCCGGTCCCTGGTGAATAGCGCGCTTGCGCATCGGCTCAATTCGCAGGCAGGAGAGCAGCGCTATTTCCTCTCGGCGGAGGATCTGACCACCCTGCCGGTGGTGCCGCTTCAGGCCGACCTGGCCGTGGTCGCCACGCTGGGAATCCCGCATGTGGAACGCAACGGGCATCACTATTTCCGCGGCCTGGACCACTTGCCCGGTGAGACCCAGGAAGCGGCCCTCGCCGCCCATCCCGACCTATACGAACGCCGGGCGGGGGGCGTCTCGCTACGGATTTCCGAAGGGGGCCTGCAGGTGTCGTCGCTTCAGCTGCCGGGCCTGGGCGTCGGTACGCCGCCGTCCCTGGAGACAGCGATTCCGGAGGAGACCTGGAGTTTTGACATGCTTGCGAGAGAGGACAGCTAGCGTCCGGGTTTTTAGAAAGCCTCCTTACGGCAAGGTTGTCCTGTATCCCGGGATCATCCGGCTCTTGGAGAGTGTTGCATGGGCCCTCCCGCATCGTGATGATACGCAGGACGGGACCAATGGCGGGGGAGAAACGAGGATGATTTGGCAGCGTGATATCAGGGCCTGTTCAGCGGGTCCCCCCAGACGGGCGGCAAGGCCGGCCTTCCTGGGGTGGTTGCCTGAAGGGGCCGCCCGACGCGCCAGGTCTCTTCTCTTCCGGGTCATTCCGCCTGTCGCGGCCCCGTTGCCGGAGGCGGGCAGTGTCCTCGCAAGGCCCGGCCTTCCCAGTTCCCGGACCGGTGGACGCTGAGATCATGGCGGAGGTGGACTCCAGGACGGGCAAGGACCGCAAAACCGTCACGACACGCGATCCGGTGCGCACGCGCCGCAGGATTCTCCAGGCGGCGACGGAGGAGTTTGCCGCCAAGGGTCTCGAAGGGGCCCGAACGGACGAGATCGCACGCCGGTCCGGGGCCAACAAGCGCATGATCTATCACTACTTCTCCAGCAAGGAGGGGTTGTTCCAGGCGGTTCTGGAGAAGGCCTACGCCGATATTCGCGGCAGCGAGAAGCGTTTGCGGCTGACCCAGCGCGATCCCGTGGACGCAATGGCGCAACTTGTAGGCTTCAGCTTCGACTGGTTTCACCGGCATCCCGAATTCGCCAAGCTGCTGAACGAGGAGAACCTGTATGAAGGCGTGCATGTCGAGAGTTCAGCCAAGGCGCGTTCGCTCAACATGCCACTCGTCGACATGATCCAGGAGCTCCTGGAGAGAGGCGAGGCCTCCGGCCAATTCCGCTCGGGCGTCGATCCGGTGCAGCTCTATATATCGATTGCCGGCATCAGCTATTTCTTCTTCTCCAATCGCTTCACCCTCTCCGCCATCTTCAGCCGGGATCTTGCCTCGCGCCCGGAGCTCGAGCAGCGGCGGCAGCATGTCATCGACGTGATCCTCGGATATTTGCGCCAGATCGATTGACGCCCTCGGGGGTGCAGGGTTACAAGTAACCGGTCGGTTACTTGAGGATGATATGTGCGCTTACGAGGTTCCTGTCGCAGTCCCTACAGCCTGGTGCGCGAGGGGTGTAGAGACCGCCTTCACTTCCGTTTCCGACACATGCCGCCAGCGGGCTCTGCCGGGCGCCCGCGTGAGTGCGAACCTTCAGGACGTGGTGAGCGGCGCGGGCCGTCTCGAAGCCCTCCGTTGGCGGTCTCCCTGCAAGCGGGTCGAGGCCGGGCCAGCCACCGCCGAGGGGCACGCGTATGCCGCCTATCCCAAACTGAATGACCATGAGCTTGCCGACGGCACGACAGAGTGCCGGCTCGGCTGGAACAAGACCGGGAGGAAACGATGAGCCATTCCGAACGCATCGGCATTGTCATGCACGGCGTCACTGGACGCATGGGCATGAACCAGCATCTCATACGCTCAATCCTTGCCATACGCGATGAGGGCGGCGTCACGCTCTCCGACGGGCGGAAGGTGCAAGTGGACCCGATTATCGTCGGGCGCAATGCGGGAAAGCTCGCCGCGCTTGCCGAGGCGCACGGCATCGAGCGCTGGACCACGGATCTCGATGCCGCCCTTGGCGATCCGGGTGACTCCGTGTTCTTTGACGCCGCCTCCACGCAGCTCCGCGCCGGCCTTCTGAGGCAGGCGGTGGAGGCGGGCAAGCATGTCTATTGCGAGAAGCCGGTCGCCGAGACGCTGGACGAGGCGGTAAGTGCGTGGCAGTCGGCGGAAGCCGCGGGCGTGAAGCACGGCGTGGTGCAGGACAAGCTCTTCCTGCCCGGCCTGCTCAAGCTCAAGTCCCTGGTGGACAGCGGTTTCTTCGGCCGGATTCTGTCGGTGCGTGGCGAGTTCGGCTATTGGGTGTTCGAGGGCGAGGATGAGCCTCCGCAGCGCCCCTCCTGGAACTATCGCAAGGCGGAGGGCGGCGGAATCACCCTCGATATGCTGCCGCACTGGCGCTATGTGCTCGACAACCTGTTCGGCGAGGTCGAGTCTTTGAGCTGCCTGGGCGCGACCCATATTCCCGAGCGGGCGGACGAGCAGGGTGCGCGCTATCAGGCCGATGCCGACGACGCGGCCTATGCCACGTTCCAGCTGGCCGGGGGAATTGTCGTGCAGATCAACAGCTCCTGGACCACGCGGGTCAGGCGCGACGACCTCGTGACCTTTCATGTCGACGGCACCAGGGGCAGTGCCGTGGCCGGCCTGTTCGACTGCTGGATTCAGCCCCGCCAGGTGACGCCGCGCCCCGTCTGGAATCCGGACGAACGCCAGACCATGAATTTCTTCGCCGACTGGCAGCGGATGCCCGACAACCGGGTCTATGAGAACGGTTTCAAGCACCAGTGGGAGATGTTCCTGCGCCACGTGCTGGAGGATGCTCCTTTCGCGCATGACCTCAAGGAGGGTGCGAAGGGAGTCCAGCTCGCCGAACTCGGCCTGCAGAGCTGGCGCGAGCGGCGCTGGGTCGATATTCCGGCAATCGGAGGGTGAGGCAATGACGAAGATCAGGCTTCCCGATGCGAACGGCACGGTGACCGACTACACGCTGAGAGGGACCCCGGCGGCGCCCCCGTCGTCGGAGGCCTTGCGGTTCAATCGTCGGGCCATCGCAGCGGTTCATGTGGTGCCGCAGCCGCTGGCGGCGGTCGACCCCTGGCTCGAGACCGCCCTGGACTGGGATCGGACCATGGCCTATCGCCACTACCTCTGGGACCTGGGCCTGGGGGTTGCGGAGGCGATGGACACGGCGCAGCGGGGCATGGGGCTCGACTGGCCCAGCGCGCTCGAGCTCATAAAACGCAGCGTCGCCGAGGCCAGGACTCGATCCGATGCACAGCTTTTCTCGGGTGTCGGAACCGACCATCTGAGCCCGGCCGACGCTTCTGGCCTGGATGACGTGGTGAAGGCCTACATGGACCAGGCCGAGGCGGTGGAAGCGGCCGGCAGCCGCATCATCATGATGGCCAGCCGGGCGTTGGCGGCAAACGCCACAAGCCCGGATGACTATGCCACCGTCTATGACAGGGTCCTGGGAAGCGTTCGGGAGCCTGTCATCCTCCACTGGCTTGGCGAGATGTTCGACCCCGCCCTGGAGGGATACTGGGGCCGCGGCGACCATTGGCAGGCGATGGAGGTCTGCCTGGATGTGATCGCCGCCCACGCCGACAAGGTCGACGGGATCAAGATCTCGCTCCTGGACAAGGACAAGGAGGTCGCCATGCGGGCACGCCTGCCAGAAGGCGTGCGCATGTACACCGGGGACGACTTCAACTACCCCGAATTGATCGCCGGTGACGGTGAGACCCACTCCGACGCACTGCTCGGCATCTTCGATGCCATTGCCCCCGTGGCGGCGGCGGCGCTGCAGAGCCTCGCCGCCGGCGACCGGGAGGAGTTCGACCGCCTGCTGGCGCCGACGGTTCCGCTGTCACGGCACATCTTCGGGGCGCCCACGCGCTTCTACAAGACCGGTGTCGTCTTCCTGGCGTGGCTGAACGGCCATCAGCCGGCCTTCTCGATGGTCGGGGGTCAGGAAAGCGCCCGCTCGGCCATCCATTTTGCCGAACTGTTCCGTCTGGCCGACCAGGCGGGGCTGCTGCGCGAGCCGGACGCTGCCGTCCGCCGCTTCTCGGCCTGGCTGGATGTGCATGCGGGTGTGGACCCATGACTGGCGAGGCGCTTGCCGGCCTGTCTCTCAACACCGCGACCGTACGCGCGCAGTGGGGCCTCGAGGAGATGATCCCGGCCTGCCGTCCGGCCGGCATTACCGGCATTTCGCCCTGGCGGGACCAGGTCGCCGCGACCGGGCTGGAGGAGACGGCCCGGATGATCGAGGGAGAGGGGCTCGCCGTCACCGGGCTGTGCCGCGGCGGCATGTTCACGCGGGCAGAGGCGGACGGCACCCAGGCCGTCCTGGACGACAACCGACGGGCCATCGAGGAGGCGGCGCGTATTGGAGCGGCCTGCCTCGTGCTCGTCGTTGGCGGCCTGGCGCCCGGCAGCCGCGATATCGATGGGGCGCGGGCCCAGGTGCGGGACATGCTGGGCGTATTGCTGCCGGAAGCAAGGAAGGCAGGTGTGCCTTTGGCCATCGAGCCGCTGCATCCGATGTATGCCGCCGACCGGGCCTGCGTGAACACCATGGCTCACGCGAACGACCTCTGCGACGAGCTCGGCGAGGGCCTGGGGATCGCGCTCGACGTCTATCATGTCTGGTGGGATCCTGCGCTTTCGGATGAGATTGTCCGGGCCGGCCGCCGCATCCTCGCCTTCCACATTTGCGACTGGCTGGTGCCCACGCGCGATCTGCTGATGGATCGCGGCATGATGGGCGACGGGGTCATCGACATCCCGCGCATCCGCAAGGAGGTGCAGGCAACCGGCTATTCCGGTCATGCGGAAGTGGAGATCTTCAGCTCCGAGGACTGGTGGAAACGCCCGCCCGAGGAGGTGCTCGCCACCTGCCGAGAGCGCTACGACTCCGTGGTGTGAGTGGACAAGCCACGAAACGGCCTGCCCCGAGCGTTCCGAGAGTCGAGCCTGCCCTCACGATGACTGGCCGGTACGGGGGCTGGCCGGGTGGAATGGCCGACTCTATACTCGCGACGATGAAAAAGCTTCGAGCCCTTTGGATGGGCGACCTTTCCCTTGGCGATGCCTTCTGGACCTGGGCGGTGTTCGGCGGCCTCCTGGTCAATCTCTCGAGCAGCGGCCTGTTTCTCGTCCTGATCACGCTCGACCTGCCATGGCTGGCGTTGATCGCAGGCTATGGCCTTTCCGTGCCCTACAATCTTGCGGTGATGGTCGGTGTCTGGAGGTCGGCGGACCAGTATGACGGGCCGGCCCAGCATGCGAACCTCGCACGGGGGGCGAGCGCGGTCCTGCTGATCGTACTGACCCTGACGTGATGCCCGCTGAACTCTGGGAGGGTGAAGTCGTCCGGAAGGGGCACTTTGGGCCGAGTTCCAGTACAGCCGCGCGTTCAAGACAGAAGCGGTGCAGCGTATGGCTGTAGGCGCCCAATGTGAGCAAGCTCTCGTGCGATCGGGCTTGTGGCGGATAAGGTGCAAACAGAGCCCGCGCTCCCCTATACCGCACTCGAGGTGAGGCAACAGCAGGACCTCGATTTCCTTGTATGTCTTCTCCGAATGTCTTCTGCCGATCCACCATCGGACCTTGACGCGCTGACGCCTGAACTAAGCCCTGTGGCGAAGCGACGTCGGCTTGAAGGAATTGTCAGGCCCAGGCCGACTGCATTGATATGCGATGTACAGTGCCAGAACCGCATCAAAGCTTATGCAACTGATGGCGTACCAGCCTGGCACAAACGCATGCCCCCCGCCAAACAGCTGCACTCCTGCGTCCCAAACTGGATGGGCACCCCAACCAATAGCCAGCCACCAGGGGGTGACGCGCAAGCCAAGCACTGCCGCTGTACCGTAAAGGATGACCCCAAGGATCTCGAGTGCGACCCGCGCTCCGGGGGCACCACCGAAGACCGCAAACCCAACGTAGATAAGGGCGGCCACAATCAGGACAATAGCGAATACCTTTGGCTCGTTAAGGGTGCGGGCCACGAGTATGAAGATGACGGCAAGAATGACGCCAGCTGGTAGCCAAACTATCCACATGCAAAGAACTTCGATCTGGGCCTGACAGTGATTATGTAGCCGGCGCGGGTATCGAGTAGGGGAGCCCGCCACATATGGTAGCATACGCGCGGCGCGGATTGATGTGCAAGGTGCGGGATTGGCACGGTTTACTTGGCATGCTCACTCTAACCGTCCTTGATATCGCGCGGGCAGTTCAGTCCCGAGGCCGAGATGCCGTAGCCGTCCGGCACCCTGTGGTCGCGCCAGCGCCAGCCCGTGGCATTGTCCGATGTCAGCCTCAGGCTCGGGGCCGACATGCCCCGGAGCCCACAAAGGTCTGATCCAGGCATGCCAAGTAAACGCAAGTCGCCCCAAGAACCAGGCGCGCCGCATCCCTCGACAGCCTGGGAAGCGCAGCCCCGTTGATCGTATTGACCCTGAGGCCCCTATTGCTGAAAGGGTATAGGCCATGTCTCTGGTACAATCCGTTACCGGTCTCTCCGGAACAGATACTCCGGAGGCGTGAGGGATGATGGGGCAGGATATAAAGAGTGAGGGAGCGCCATGAGACACCTGCTGGCAAGCATAACCGCAGCGATGGTCCTGACATTCGCCAGCGTGGCGGGTGCGGAGGATGCGGAGCCGCTGACAGGGGATAATCTGATATTGGATTACAAGGCGGGCCCCGTAGCCCGTGAGATGTCGATCAATTACGTACTTGGCATTCTCGATACCCTGATTCTGATCCAGCACATCTGCCCGCCGGAGGAAACCATGACCATGGGAGAGGCGGCAGAGACTGTGATCCATACGATCGAGGCGGATCGACAATTGCGGGAGGCGGAGATACCTGCGACGGCCATTGCGGCCGCCAGGAGGACTTACCCCTGCGACGGGTGACGATCCATCCTATAGGCCATGCTGTCTCGCTTTGCCTTGCCCCTGGTGGTGGGGATTCTTTTTATGTGCCGTTGTTTCGGAGTGCTTCCAACGGACTCTATCCGGTCGGCAATCGCTCAAATGTCTGCAACGAGGGATCGAGCCTGTCCCACGCATGGCCGCGGATGCTGTAGGTGACCACCTGCGGATTGAACCGGCCCGGGTCGTCAAGACTGGCCGCGTGGACCGCGATCAATTCCGGCATTGCGGCGAGCATCAGGTAGACCGGTGCTCCGCAGGTCGGGCAGAAGGCGTGGATCTTTTCGTTCCCGCTGTCGCCCGCAACCCGCCAGGTTTTCACGTCGCCCGTGATCGTTACATCGGCCTGCCGGGGGAAGGTCAGAAAGGAGGCATGTCCCGTGCCGCTTCGTTTCTGGCAATCGCGGCACTGGCAGTGGTTCTGGAAAATGGGCTCACTGGTCGTTTCATAGCGGATTGCGCCGCAGGCACATCCGCCGGTATAGGATCTGGTCATCGTCAGTCTCCCGCTGGCAGGTTTCACAAGTGGCGTCGCAAGGCTTCAAGCCGATTTTGGCTTGGCGGAAAGGTCAATCCCGCGGCCGGTTTCCAGGAAGGATTTCAGGCTGGAGAGGACGGCCGGCCAACCCTTGCTGATGCCTTTCGCCATGCCGCTGCCGGCTTCGAGTTCGTCATGGGTGACGGTCAGCCGGACCATGTTCTCGTATTCCTCGATCTCGAACGTCACCCGGCTATGGCTGGCCGGATCGGAGGCCTGCGACGCGTTTGCCCAGGTGATGACGAGACGGGTCGGCGGCGAGACCTCGATGACCTCGCCGACGAGTTCGACAGTCCGTTCCTCATTGGCACGGACATGCTCCCATTTCGATCCGGGCGTCCAGTCAGAGACGTTCTCGTGGTCCCAGTAGCGCCTAGCGACGTCCGGTTTCGTTATGGCCTCGAACACCTTTTCCGGTGTGGAGAGGATATAGGTCACGTAAACAAAGCTGGTCGTCTCTTTGGTCATTATTCCTCTCCTTCGAGTTCCTTCTTCAGATCGTGAAGCAGGCTGAGCCGTTGACGTTCGAATTTCCGCACCCATCGTTCGTAGACCTCGTGGAGCGGCACAGGGTTGATGAAATGCAGCTTCTCCCGGCCACGTCGGACTGTGCTCACCAGATTGGCCGCCTCCAATATCTCGAGGTGTTGGGTGGCGGATTGCCGGGCCATGTTCAGGTTTTCGCAAAGCTGGCCGAGGGTCTGCCCGTTCTTCTCGCAAAGAAGATCAAGCAGCTTCCTGCGTGTCGGGTCGCCCAGCGCTTTGAATACCTTGTCAGTCTTGTCCATAGGTCCTGCGTATATTTGAAACCTAATATGCAGGTATTTACCTGCATGTCAAGGAGCAATTGTCAGGGGCTGTTTCCGGCTGAAACCTTGAGAAAACAGACCGCCAAAGCTGGTATGCGGGAAGGTTACCGGCGAGAATCAGCGCGACACCTGCTGCGGTCACGCTCGCCGATGCCATCTCGCTGACCCCCGCGGCCTCCTGCAGTACGACCGTGCCGATCCCCAGGGTGACAAGAGGAATCAGGGCCGGAAGCGTCGCGCCGACGACTGGCCCCAGAAGTTCGGCCGGAATGTTCCCTCGGTCGCGAAGGTGATTCCGGCACCGGCGAGCGTGCTGCGCAGCATGAACCAGAGGTCGTTGGTGGTGATCTGCGGCTCGACTGCGACGTCGAAGGGGATGCCGTCCTCCTCGAATTCCCATCGATAGGGCGCGGACTGCGGCGCGGGCCGACAACCGATGCAGCGATGGCGGACGAGGTCGCGCGAAAGGCTCGGCATAACGGAAGAAGTCGATGACGGCATTTGGCTCGTAAGCTTCATGCACTATGATCTGGGATATATCGACCTGGAGCAGAGAACCTTGCAGACCATAAGCAACCCTTTTGCTCAAAGGGGGTAACCCATGTCTCAGGTACAATCTGTAACCTATCTCTCCGGGTCGGACATCTAGGAAAATGGCGGAGAGGGAGTGATTCGTCTCCCGGGCGCCATCTGGAACAAGAGCTCAATTAAATCAATAAGATAGCCCTCTTGACAAAATCCAAGCTGTACCACTTGACAGTCGCTGTTAACTGGTTCCTTGGGCCCAGGATCACTGACATGCCCAGCCCGCTGAGTCGGGTCTGTCTCGCTACAGCCACCGATAGAATGGATCTCCTCCCGGCGACAAGTGGCTTCCAGGAACTGGTTTCCCTCACTCGGGAAGGTCGGGGACAACTAGAGACCAGCTTGGCGTGTTCGCTATAAGGCTCGCCGTTCACAGCATCACGTCAACCTCGACAGCCCGAACCTCCAGCGTTTGCTCGTCGATTCCGAACTGTATCTTACGCCAGACGCGCTGCTTCAGGCCACCGTGCTTGCGCGCAGGCCATTCGCCTTCGCCCTCTATCTTGATCCCGGTACTGTCGATCAGAAGGTGCAACGGCCCCTTCGACCCACGGTATGGGATGTTCACGGCCAGCGTCTTCAGGCAGCCGGAATGCGTGCTGAAATCCGGTACCGCCCAGTCCAGGTCGACCAGCTGCAGCAAGCTCTCGACGAACCCGGTCGTCTTCCTGGGCGCCAAGCCGAACAGCACCTTCATCGTCAGGCATGTCTGGATCGCCGTGTCGCTGTAGTGGGGCTGCCGTCCGCGCTTGCCCGTGGGCGCGCCCACCCCGGTCATGGCGAGGCCGAACCAGATCGCCAGCGAGCCTCGGCGCTTGAGCGCTTCGTTATAAGCCGGCCAGTTACTGGTCTTGTAGGTCGGGGGTGTCGGTCTGCTCATGCATCCCAGCTACCACGCTGGATTCACGAGATGAATCCCTCACGGGATTTGTGCAACAGAGCCGCTTGAGTCGAGTGAGGCACGCTGATCAGGGTGCTGCGATTTGGTGGTAAACATACCGGCAAGCTTGGCCGAAAGCGCTGACCAGGAAGTGGATTTGCAATAGCTACATATTCCGGATTTGCTTAAAATGAGTCCCAAACTTGGTCGTCTCTTAGTGGTGGTAGGGTTGGGAGGCAGATGGCATACGTTTCAGAATTCGACTTCGACCTGTTCGTGTCCTACGCGCGCATCGACGACGAAGCGGATTTTCCCTCGGATACCAACTGGGTAACCACTTTCGTCGCTTACCTGACCACGGCACTGCGAAAGCGGCTTGGGGGCACGGAGGAGCTCAAGGTCTTCTTCGACCGCAGCGAGATGAAATCGAATAACGAGTTGTCGGAACTCAAGCGCGCGGCGCAGACCAGTGCACTGTTTCTGTGCGTCTGCTCGCGAAGCTACTCCGCGCGGTCCTGGACACGGGAGGAGCTTGCGGCCTTCTCGATCCAGCCGGACAGCAGCAAGCGCATCTTCGCCATCGAGATCATGCCGTTGGACCAGGGGGACCGCTATCCCGACGTGCTGGAGGATCGGCACCGGGAGCCCTTCTTCACCCGCACCGACAAGATGGGCGGCACCATCGTTCCGATTAAACAATCGGACCCACGCTTCGGCCACCTGATCCACGACTTGGCCGAGGATATCCGCAACCAGCTCTACGCGATGCGGGCCGTCAGGGACGTGAAAGCCCTCACCGCCTCCCTGGAACTGAAACGTGGCACCATAAACGGCGCCCGCAAGGCTTCCAGCAGGGGGCAGGTGGTGTTCCTCGGCCAGGCGACGGACGACCTGGCGTTCCAGTCGGACCAACTGCGGCGATACCTCGAACAATACGGCCACACCCTCAAGCCCGAGACCGACCTGCGCCAAGACACTCTGGGCTTCGAGGAAGACACGGGCCTCGGCCTCGAGGAGGCGACGCTCTTCGTCCAGCTTCTCGGACCTTACGCAGGCAGGTCTCCCGCGGACATGGTCGGCTCCTACGCGAAATGCCAGTACGACATAGCGACCTCGCGCGGCGTCCCCACTGTCCGCTGGCGGTCGCCCGACCTCGACATGGAGGCCATCGCGGACCCGGATCACAAGGAGGCCCTGACTGGCGAGGGCATCATCGTCAGCGGGTTCGAAAGCTTCAAGGCCGAGGTGAACGATCGCCTGGCTAAGCTCTCTAGCAAGGCGGAACCAGTGCACGCCGAAACCGAGCCCGACGGCAGCTTGCCCGTTATCTTCATCAACGCGGACCTGTCCGACCTCGACTATGCGCGCAAGGTCCGTGACGAGTTCGCTCGCAACGGCTTTCTGGCCTCGATCCCGCTGGACCGCGGGGAGGAGACGGACCTGCAGAGCTACCTTCGGGAGAACCTCATCGAGTGCGACGGGCTGGTGATGATCTACGGCAATACATCGCCCATCTGGGCCACCAGGAACCTGCGCCATTTCAACAAGCTACGTTCGAAACGCCAGGTGCCTCCGCGGCTCGTTGCCGTGCTGGTCGGGCCGCCGGACGGCAAGGCCAGCGATCTGGGGGTTTCCATGCCGGGCCTGCGGGTCATGGGCTCGACCGAGGCCTGGCAGGAAAACACCATCGAAGAGCTGATCGAGGCCTTTTCCAGCTGATGACGCAGGATACACGCTCACCCTATCCCGGCCTGCGTTCTTACGAGAGCGACGAGAGCGATCTGTTCTTCGGTCGCGAGGGCTGTGTCGACGACATGCTCGAGAAGCTGTCCACGACCCGTTTCCTCGCGGTTCTCGGCACGTCCGGCTCGGGAAAGTCGTCCCTCGTCAGGACCGGTCTGCTCGACGCCCTCGAGTTGGGATTCTTGCCGGGCCGGACCAGCGAGTGGGTGGTGGCCGACATGCACCCGGGCGACCGGCCAATGCACAACCTGGCCCGGACACTGGTTGAACTCGACGGCGTAGAGCACAACGATATCGAGCTCTCGCTCATGCGGTCCTTCGTGAACCGCGGGCCAAGGAGCCTGATGCAGTGGTGCGATGACTTCGGCCTCAAGGACGACCAGAATCTCCTGCTGATCGTCGATCAGTTCGAGGAGTTGTTCCGCTATCGAGACTACGCGGGCCGCGAGGAGGCCGAGGCCTTCGTCGCCCTGCTGCTCGAAAGCGCCAGGTCCGATCCGCGCATCCACATCGTGATCACCATGCGATCCGAGTTCCTTGGCGCCTGCGCGATGATGCCAGGCCTTGCCGAGCAGATAAACACGGGCCTCTACCTCACGCGGCGGATGAACCGGGGCGAATGCGAGCAGGCCATCGAAGGGCCGTCCCATGTCCTCGGCTTTGAGGTCGAGCCGCGGCTAGTGTCGGAAATTCTCAACGACATGGCCAGCCTCGCGCCCTGGGACCGGGATGACGCGCTGACCAGCCTCGAACAATTGTCGCGCCGGGCGGACCAGCTGCCGCTGATGCAGCACGTCCTTAACCGCCTCTACGAGCGGGCCCGGTCGGCCGGCGGGCCCATCGTTCTGACTTTCGAAGACTACAAGGTGATTGGGCGCCTGCGCGGTGCGATCGACGCCCACGCCGAGGAGATCCTGTCGAGCCTCGACGAAGAGGCCCGAGCGGCGGCGGAACCGGTGTTCAGGGCGCTCGTGACCGGCACCAACCTGTCGAACGCGTTGCGCGAGCCTCGCAGGTTCCGGGAACTGGTCGAGGTGGCCGGCGGAAACGCCGCGGCGACGACCCGGCTCATCGACGCCTTCCGAGCGCAGGGCTGCAGCTTTCTGCGCCCGCCCCCCGGCGTGCCGCTGGAACCAGAGACCATCGTCGACCTGGGCCACGAAAGCCTAATCCGGCAGTGGTCCAAGCTGGGTCACTGGCTGACAAAGGAGGCACGCGATGCGGCGACCTGGTCGCGCATCGTGACAGCCCAGTCGGCGTGGGCCCAGGGCGAAGGCGACCTCCTGTCGGGCCTCGACCTCGCGAACGCCCAGTCCTGGTGGTCTGGTGCGGCACCGACCGAGGCCTGGGCCAGCCGGCACGGCGGCGACTTCGGAGATGTGCGGGCCTTTCTTGAGGAAAGCTCGGCCGCCGACGCGCTCGAGAAATCACGGATCGCCGACAACGAGCGCAGAAGGCTCCGACGCTTGCGCGCCCGGGCGAGCGCCTACCTGGTCATGGCCCTGATCTCGTTCGGTGCCGCCTTCTACGGTTGGAACGCCAGCATAGACGAGCGCGAGGCCCGTCAGGCGGCGGAGGCTGCCAACACCTTCGCCATCACCGCCTCCGAAACCTTCCTGATCGACATGACGGAGCGCTTGCGCAGGTCCTTCGGCGTAAGGCCGGATGACGTGCAATCGTTGCTGGACGAGGGGACCGCCTTTCTCGACCAGCTCGACACGCGGATGCCGGGGGACCCGAACCTGCGCCGCGCCCGGGCCAAGCTGCTTCTGGAATATGCCGGCTTCGCTGCGGATCAGGGCGACGTGGACGGGTCGGTGGCCTACCTCGCCGATGCCCGCGCTCTCTTCGAAGGCCAGGATATGACGCCCGAGGACGCCCTCGTCATGGTCGAACTCGACGTTTTGGCCTCCAGCAACATGCGCGTCGACGGCCAATACGACGACTCCTTGTCATATGCCCTCCAAGCCAAGGAACTGATGGAGGTTCATGGCGCCGGGATGACGGAAGCGGATCGCATCTACGGGACCACGATGCATTTGCGGGCCCAGGGCCTCCCCCTCGTGGAGCTCGAGCGCTACGACGAAGCCGAGGACGCTGCGAGAAGCTGCATCGACGTGTCTCGCGCGGCCCTCGACGATCGCCGCGTCCTGTCGGAAAGAGCAACCTGTGCGACGATCATCGTCTGGGCTCGGGTCTCCTCGAATGAAGAACGGCCGCCCGATGATCTCGTCGCGGAACTCCGGGCCTACGTCGATGCGCTGTCGGAGGAAGAGCGCGACCTGAGCGACTGGATCGACTGGTTCAACTTCTCCGGCATCGTCGCACACGGAGAATACCTGGCCGACGACTACACCGAAGCAATGCGGATTCTGGAAGAGGCCTACGAGCGGTCCGGTTCGCTCCTGGCCGCGGCCCCGTTCAATGGCCGGTTGCGGGAACGTCATGCGGCAGTCGGCAGCAATCTTGCGTGGTATCACGATGCGTACGGGGACTTCGAAAAGGCGCTCGCGATCAGCCTCGAGACCGTCGCCGCATTGGAGGCCCTGGGCACGGCACTGACGACGAATTTCAGGTTCGCCGAATCCTACCGTGACAAGCTTTCTGACACATACGCATGGGTCACCGGGATCGAAGGATGGACCCAGAACCCTGAGACGCTGGCGATCGCCGAAGAGTTGGTCGGCAAGTGGTATCGCCACACGCAGGTGATGTTCGAAGCTGGCATGGAGCTTTGCGAGATGTGCAGGCTTGATCCGGCCACCTTTCTGTCCCAGGTGGCGGAATACCAGCTTCAAGCTGGTGATCCGGGAGCCGCCGCGACCCTCTTTCAGGTCTACGACGAGCTGAAGGAAGCGACCGACGGCCTGACCCGCGAAACCGTGACCGAGGAGGAGGTGATCGCCGCCCGCCGCGCGCTTTTCTGGGCTGCAACGAATCTGCCCGGCGGTGCGACCGACAGGGCCGCGTTCGATGATCCCGCGCAGGCGATCGGGACCTTTGAGGCAACCACCGAACGCCTGGAGACCTACCTCGCCGCCAATCCCGAGGCCCGCGAGGTCGCATTCACGGCGGCCCTTGCCTATTCCGAGCTTGCCAAGCTCTACGACCAGGCCGGCCGGGCGGCTGAAGCGGAGCGGGCCGTCCGTCGCGGGGTGGAACTGGAGGGCTTCGATGCGATCAGCCTGCTGCTGAATTGGGCCGAGAAGGGCGATGGCCCGATTGCTCAGGATCCCGACCTTGCGGAGGAAATGGCCTCCCTGCTGGCCGCCCGGGAATGGACCCCGAGAAATGATGTCCACGTCATGCTAGATGAACTTTGGATGGAAGGCTTCGAGGAAAAGGCTGGGACCCTTTTCGTCCGCGATGTTCCCGTCGGCGAGGGCTCCATCGTCGATCGCATTCTGGCCGAAGAGGCTCTCAAGGGACGGCAGGTATCGGACGCGTCCGTGGCCCGGCTGCGGGAATGGGAACAGGAAGCCGAGGAAGCCGAAGTCACCTTCGTCCAGTATTATTCGCGGACAATCCGAAACGAAGCGACCGATGACCCCAACGGGGCGGCCGAGATCGAATTCCGGCTGCGCCAGCTTGCCGAGGCGGGCGATGCCTACAACGCCGCCGTGCTGATCTACCGCCAGCAGAACATCCTGAACCGCAACGGCGAGTTGACCGAGGCGCTCAGCACACTGCTGAGGAACCGGACCGAGAACGGTTATTCCAGCCTGATGTCCTTCATGATCGAAGTCGGCACCCTGCTCAGTCGTGAACTGCCCAACGAGGCAATTCTCGTCTTCAATGCGATCCTGGAGAACGTTGACATTTTCCAGGTGGGTGAGCAGGTGCAGATCCTGACCTACCGGGCAGGACTTCACGGAATGGCGGGCAACCACGACGAGGCATTGTCCGATTACATGCTTGCCCTGTCCCTTGAGCCCGACAATTACCAGCTGCTGAACAACGTGGGTTACAGCCTGACGGAACAGAACAACATGCTGCCCATCGCTATTTCGCTACTCGAAAGGTCGGTGAGCCTCGAACCCGAGGATTCCGGCAGTCGACACCTCGCGATGGACAGCCTCGGATGGGCTTACGTCCGAAACGGTCAGATCGAACGGGGTCTGGAACTGATCAAGGAGGCCTTCGTGGTCGGTGACGATGATCTGGCCGAGATCATGTATCACGTCGCCGAAGCGCACCGGCGACTCCGGGAAGATGACAAGGCGGTCGCCGCCTACTTGCAGGCTCGCGAATACCAGGGCAGCACGGAGGTCATGGCGGCGATCGAGGAGGGCCTGAACAGGCTCGGCTACTTCCCCGATTTCACTCCGGAAGAGATCGAGCACGTGCGAGCGATCCACGCCGCGAACGGTGATATGGAGCCGCATCCCGGAATCGCGGTGGATCCGGTTGGGGTGGCGCTGCGGGGCTACGATACGGTCGCCCTTTATGAGACCGGAAAGCTGGTCCGGGGAGATCCCCGATACTGGAGCATCCACGACAGCGCAATCTGGCTTTTCGCGACCCGTGGGTCAAAGGAGACGTTCGACGCCGATCCGGAACGATCCGCGCCGGCCTTTGGCGGGCATTGCGGCTACTGCATGGTCTCCTCGGAGTCCAAGGTCCCCGGAGACCCGGCCCACTGGACGCTGGACGACGGCCGCCTCTACCTTCACTCGAGCCAGATCGACGCAACCCATTGGTCGAGTTCGCCCGACGCCAACGCGGCACAGGCGCGTTCCGTTTGGGGCAGGTTTAAGGATGTCCCGGCCAGAGAGACCGCGCCCAGCCACGTCGCCTCCCTGCTCGGAAGTCTTTCGGTGAGCACGGCCATATCGGTCGAGGACGCTCATGTAACCTTCGCCACCGAAACGGAGGTGGCGGGGATCCGCGCCGCCCTCAATGCCCTGAACGGGCCGCCGGCGCCGGAACGGATCAGCACGGACCGCAGCAGTGTCGCGATTGGCGGATACGATACGGTCGCGTATTTCACCGAAGGTGCAGCCCGTCGCGGGTCCTTTGACCACTGGGCGATCTGGAGCGGCGCGATCTGGCTCTTCGAGAGCAAAGTGAACCGCCTTCGGTTCGAAAACAACCCGGAGGAATTCGCGCCGCTGTTCGGCGGATACTGTGCCTATTGCGTGGCCACCGGGTCCAAGACCCACGGTGACCCCCGGTACTGGATCATCATCGACGGTCAACTGGCCCTCGGGGCATCTTCCGATTTGCGGGAATCTTGGAGCCGAGAGCACGCAGAGGCATACCAGGCCGCTAAGACCAATTGGGTTTCCATCGCCGAAACGTCCGTGCCCGAAGTCGGTCGGCCGTCCCGCTACGTGCCAACGGTAGCCGCCATTCGCCGCGCTGCTGACGTGCATTCGGTCGAATGGTAACGTAAGCATCCCGCTTAGACTGCGGTCAGGCGGCTTGGCGGTGCTCCGAAGATTGCCAGTTCCAGGACAGGCGATCCGCCGCCCGGGTTCTTCAAGGCTGATCTCGTCTCCCACAGCGATCCGCTGACGAGCGGAAGCTTCGCGCAGACGCTGGTGCTCACCGATTTCGCGAGCGGCTTGACGGAGTGCACGCCGCTTCTGTTCCGGGAACAGCAACTGCAGAGCAAAGCGCTGACCGTGCTGCGCAGCTTGACGCCCCTTGCCGATCCTCGGGTTCGACACCGACAATGATACCGTGTTCATCAACGAGACGGTGAAGTCCTGGTGCGAGATATCAGGTGTGTCGTTCACGTGCTCACGCCCCTACCGCAAGAACGATCAGTCGCACAGAGCTTTGAACCGTATCCCGGTCCGGTTCAAGTTGAGTTCCGTTGCCCATGAGTGCATAGCGGCCTCTGCCGCATGTCCGAGGACTGCGCCACCGGCAACGGGAACGGTTGATGCCTCGGATAAAGACGGACAATGCAACTCGATCGTGCCTCACTTCGCTGTGCTCACAGCAATCAAAGACTCCAGGTGACGCGGCTCGACGAACCTCTCGGCCGCGCGGGCGGCAATCTCGTAGGCAAGCGGGATTGCCGCGGCATTGTCGATCTGGCGCAAGCGCTCGAGGTCGCGTGCCCCAAGGCGGATGCCAAGCTCATCCTCCAGCCACGGCGCCTCGAGGCGCACGTCGTAGCGCATCAACGAAAACAGCGGCTCCGGGCGCGTCGCATCAGTGAGGTCGCCAATCTCGGAATTTATCCGCCACGGGGTCTCGGTCCGCCCCAGCCACTGGAGTAGGGTCAGCGTCGCGACTTCAGCGTCGGAGATGAGGCCTGAAAGCGCCCGCACAGCGAGCCGGGCGGAGGACATTCGCCGCGCTTTCGCCGGGTCAAGCGTCACCCTGAAGGAGCCCGTCCCGACCGAGAAGATCGCGAGCCGATCGGCGCCCCAGGGCCAGCCGAAGCCGTAGGCCGGAATGGTCGCGACCATTGCGAGGAGCAATGCCGGATTGTTATACGGCGTCACGCCACCGTCGACGAACAGGCCGGGCGGCTGGTCGGAGAGGATCGGTATCGGCTCCGGCGCGAAGTAGTGCGGCGCTGCGGTCGAAGCACGGATCAGCGCCTTCAGCGGGTAGTGCCGGTTGCCGACGTAGCTGCCATCGGTGGGATCTTCCCAGAATGGGCCGCGCGGGTTGTTGGTCACGACCCAGGCTGAGCCGGTGTCCATCCGCTTCATGACGATCGCGAGGTGAGTGAGGAGGTCGGGGCTCTCCAATGTCCGCTCACCAACGACTGCAGCGATCTCCCGCGCGAGGGGCGCCGCGTCGAACACTGACTGAAATCCCGGCAGACGCCACCACGAGCGGCGGAATACTTGTGGTGCGAGCTTTAGGTAGAAGTCGCGGACGTCGGCGGCGCTGCAGCCGAGCGCAAGCGCGCCGGCGATGATCGAGCCGGTCGAGGTGCCGCCGATGAGGTCGAAGTGATCGGCGAGCCGACCGCTGCCGTGATCGGCCAGTAGCATCTCGATCCGCTCAAGGAACGCGACCGAGATCGCACCGCGCACCCCGCCGCCGTCAAGAGAGAGGATAGTGCGACGGGTGGGGCCGTTGCCGGTCTCGGCGTCATCCATTGCGATCGTCCGCTTTCCATTTGGCAGCGCTGCCGGTTCCTCACCCGGCATTCAACGACCGGATGTCGCTACATATCATTAATTTTCGCATAATTCATTTTAATCGGCTACTCCCCATGCCACCGCGATCTTTCGGGCGACTTGGCGGCGACTTATCCCTATTTGAGGGCTGCTTGTGCGCAGAGCCTGTTCCCTCTGTGCCTGGCATCATTCGGCTACGTGAACAATGGGCGTCGGCGCGGCACCATCAGGTGGCTCAAGCGCGGCGCCCATTGCGTTCTGTCGAAGGCTCGCACAGCTCCTACAAGGTGCTGTGCGAGCCTTCGGTATTATAATTGATTCTCTGGAGCCTGTTGCAGAATGCGCTCGCCGCTGCGGATCCCTGGTTGAACCCGGTGACCGTCTCCTGATTCCCTCAGTCGAGGCGACAGGTGGCGAGGGTGGAGATGGCGAATTTCTATCGCGAACCGACCCGGCGGCAGCGGTTTCTTCTTCCGGTTGACATGTCGGAATGACCCATTGAAGCTTTCGGTGCAGTTCCTGCTCCCAATCCGCGCCGGCGTGGATGCCGTCATCGGGATGGTTGTCGAGGAACAGACAACCGAAGCCACCCGTCCGCAACGCAGCGTGAAGCCGGTTGGCCCTGTCGTTGTCCTTACTGCGTCGTTGTCCTTACTGCTGTGGCTGATGAAAAGTGTGGTCATGACCCGCCATCTTTACCCGAACAGGGACGATTGCCTGCACACCATGGCCCGGAGCGCAAGATCCTCCCTGTTGCGCGCCGTGAGCCATCGTCCGTGACAGGGCAAGCACGCAAGGGCTTTCGCCAAGTGCACGATCTTGCCATCATCAAGCCGATTTGCGGTGAGCGCGAGACTACTGTGCGCGGCGTTCGATGTGGCCGCACTGCTCATAACAGCGGAGAGAGGGAACGATGACCGAGAGTCCGTATATCGCGCCGCGGCTGACGATCCGGGTCGGGATCACCGGTCATCGCCCGAACAACCTGGAAGGCGTGGATACGGACCTGCTCCGCCAGCGCATCGGTGAGGTGCTCGGCTGCATCAAGGCGATGGGGTTGCGCCTGCAGGAAGAGAACAATGCGCTCGGCGAGGGCGCGCCGCTTGAAAAGGGCGTCGAGCCCAGCCTGCGTTTCGTAACCGCCCTGGCCGCGGGATCCGACAGCTTCGGCGCCCGGGCCGCAATCGGGGAGGGCTATGCGCTGAACGTGATCCTGCCGTTTCGGGAGGACGTCTACCGCAACGACTTCGAGGGCGAGGCGCTGGCGGAGTTTGAGCGTCTGCTACATCATGAGAGGGTCAGCAGCCACGTGGAACTGCATGTCACGGAGAGACCGCAGGCACCGGCCGCCTATCGCTCCGCAGGGCACCTGATCCTGGCCCACTCTGACCTGCTGATCGCGGTCTGGAACGAACAGCCGGGCGATGGTATTGGCGGCACGGCCGATATCATCCACGAAGCGCGACGGACGGGCCTGCCCGTCGTCCTGATCGCCCTCGACGGCAGGGTGAAGCTTTGGAGCATGGCGGCCGATGACTTCGATCCGGTCGCGGACGGCTGCTGGCAGCCGGTCGACATCCTGGATGACGGCAACCTTTGTCCTGGCGGATTGGCCAGCCAGATCGAAGCGCGGCTGCTGCCGCTGATCGCCCCGCCGGGCGCAGCCGTATCGGCCTCTCAAACCGCAGAGCAGGAACAGGTGTCGCGCCGCTGTCTGCAGCAATTTCGGGCCGAGACGCTGCGACCCGGATCACACGCCTGTGGTTACAACCTGTTGCGGTTTCTGTTCACGGCAAAGGACCGGCACAAGGTCGGCTTCAGCCGGTTCGTGGACTATCGCCTCGCCGAAGAACGCCGGGACCAATGGCAAACCATCGCCCAAACCGCAGCGGACATTGGCGATGAGGCCTTCGCGGAGACCATCAGGGAACGCCTCAAGGAGCGCTGGCTGCGCGCCGACAATGTTGCCTTGCACTATTCGCACGTCTTCCGCACCGCGTTCATCGCGAACTTTGTGCTGGCGGCGCTCGCGGTGCTTATCGGGCTCCTCATCCTATTCTTCGACAGCAGCCTGGCGGCGAAGGCCATCCTCGTCATCCTGGAGTTGATGTGCATCGGAGCCATCCTGTTCGTGACGGCAAGGGGCCAACACCGGGAATGGCACAACCGCTGGCTGGATTATCGGAACGTCGCCGAGGTGCTCCGCCCTGCCTGCCTGCCGATCCTGATGGGAAGCTCCCCGGCCCGGCCGGGCCTGTCGGTGGGCGTGACGCCGGGTCAGGAGTGGGTGGCGTGGTATGTGCGGTCGAGCCTGCGGGAAATCGAGGCGCCGGCCCATGCCGTCATCGGCCCAGAGCAGTTGCAGGCCGTGCTTGCCGCCGCTGTTACGGACGAGATCGAGGGCCAGATCGACTACCACCGCAAGAACGAGATGCGCGCGCACGACATCGACCATCGGCTGGAGTGGATGGCGCTTTGTATGTTGTGGGCCGTTGTGGCCAGCGGTGCCGTGTTCCTGCTGGTCTATGGCGGTGCGCTGGTGGTCGGTTGTCCGGAGATTGCGAAGGCCATCAAGCCGCTTGCGACCTTCCTCGGCGGCGTGTTGCCGGTGGCCGGTGCGGCGCTGTACGGCATTCGCGCGACCGGAGACTTCCGCGCGTCGAGCCATCAGTCGGCACGGACGCTGGCCGAGCTCGAACGTCTGAAGCACCAGTTCGAGGTGAAACGGACAGCCGCCCCGGCAACCGACCCCGATGGCATGCTCCAGCCCTCGCGGTCGCAGGTGCGAAGCATGCTGACCCAACTCGGCCGCGTCATGACTGATGACCTGAAGGTCTGGGGCATGATCTTCAGCGAACGGGAACTGGGACCGGGATTTTAGGGGCGGCAGGCGGAGAGGCATGTAGGTGATTGCCCAGTCACGACCCCAACGGCTAGGCTTGGCGATACGGATTCTATGGTGACGGCGTAACATGAGCTACGCAGAACAGGCCTGCGCCGAGGCGCTCCGCCGGATCAAGGCTTGGCGGGAGGGTGAGAAACTTGATCTCAGCATCAAGGGGCTGGCCGCGATCCCGCCAGAAATCACAGAACTCTAAATGTTGGAGCGTTTGACATTCTCCAGCATCTTTCGCCTGGATCGTGTCCTCCTTGCGTCGGCCTCCCGGTCCTGTCCGGCAGCTGGGTTGGCCTCAATGACGTCTTTGGTTCGGCCTGGTGCCCAAGCGGCCAGCCCCTTGAAGTGGTTTACGGCCGGTGCGGTTGAGCTACCGGACGCAATCCCGATCCTCACGGGATTATCGTCGAATCTTGCAGCACCTCCAAGGGTCCCTGTTGGGCTTGTCGATGGATACACGAGCGCTACAATGTCAGGGTAAGGCCGCTGAACGCTCTGGTCGCACTCGAATGATTTTTCCCGAATGTTGGGTGCCATGGATATTCCCGGGAAGATTCACAGCCACCTTGTCAAACTGGCGCCACAGCCGATCTGCGACGACTGCCTTACCGCCGAGTGCCAGCTCTCAAAGCGGCAACAGGTCAACGCCATCGCTCGTGCCCTTGGTCTGACAGCCGAATTGGATCGACGGCAAGGTCAGTGCGTCAGATGTGCCGGTGAGAAGCTCGTAACGAGGTCGCGGCGCGTGATGAGGCTGAAACCATACAGCCCGATCGGGGCGTCATTTCTGTAGGTCGCGGCAGAGAGACTATTCCTGACGACATCGGCGAGGAGTCCGAGGCAACCGATGCGGACGGAACCGTTAAATGATGTCGTTCTGGACGATAGATCCAATCCGGCCTCTTGGGTTCTGATTTGGTGCCGGGCATGGTCTGGTAGAGTGCCCTCAGCGATTGTCCATCCCCGTTGATATCCCGGTCTGTTTAAGGCTGGGCCATTGATGTGGCGCTCTTTGATATCCCATGGCGTCAGATAACAGGACAATTGTCGTTCGTGTCGTCGGGACATAAATCGGGTAAATCCGGGAAGCAGGATGTCAACGAGAGCATCATGCCTCGGGCGTCACTCTAGGCCGCAGACTCATAAGACTTCAACCAGATGCGGAGTGAAGCCAGCTTGAGCGCGGCGAGGTAGTTTTCCGGTTTGCGGTCATAACGTGTTGCGATGCCTCTGAACTGCTTGATTTTC
>NZ_JBHSCW010000008.1:0-143709 GCF_042651425.1 Fodinicurvata halophila
CCCTTCAGCGGCTGCGACGAAGCATACTCCTCGCGCGTCGCCATCAGACCCGGCATCTCCGTCTCAGCTATCTCAAGCTCAAGACGGCCCCAGTCCGCCAAACCAATGTCCTTAACCTTGTAGTCGGCTTCTTCGCTCATCCTTCGTTCCATTCATGACAATGGGCCTGATTATCAGCTGATGTAGCAACCCCCGCACCCCCCGGCAAGAGCTCGGAGTCCGCAGGAGACTGCGACTGTCGCGTTTCAGCCACGACGAGTCGCGGCCACCGAAGCTGGAGAAAGCCCAATCAAGAGACCATGCAGTGACAAAACAGCACAGCCAGCCAAAGGCCGCTGTGTCTGTTTGGCAACAGGTAACCGGGCGGTACACCGGGCCGCAGAAACAAGGGTGTGGTGACATGGCTGACACGGACGATCTGGACCTGCGTTCGCTCAACGACGAGGACCTCGTGCAGCAGATGCACGACGACCTTTACGACGGCCTCAAGGAAGAGGTGGAGGAAGGCGTGCACATCCTGCTGGAGCGCGGATGGGAGCCCTACCGCATTCTGACCGAGGCCCTGGTGGAAGGCATGCGCATCGTCGGCATCGACTTCCGCGACGGCATCCTCTTCGTGCCCGAGGTCCTGATGGCGGCCAACTCCATGAAGGGCGGCATGAACATCCTGCGCCCCCTGCTGGCCGAGACCAATGCCCCCAAGGTCGGCAAGATGGTGATCGGCACCGTCAAGGGCGACATCCACGACATCGGCAAGAACCTGGTCTCGATGATGATGGAAGGCGCCGGCTTCGAGGTCGTCGACCTGGGCATCAACAATCCGCTTGAGAATTACCTGGCAGCGCTGGAGGAGCACAAGCCCGACATCCTCGGCATGTCCGCCCTGCTGACCACGACCATGCCGTACATGAAGGTCGTCATCGAGGGCATGAAGGAACAGGGCCTGCGCGACGACTACATCGTGCTGGTGGGTGGTGCGCCGCTGAACGAGGCCTTTGCCGAGGCCATCGGTGCCGATGCCTACTGCCGGGACGCCGCGGTCACGGTGGACACCGCCAAGGACTTCATGCAGCGCCGGCATAACAGCCTGGCTTCGGCCTCCGCCTAGTGTGCCCGGCAATGCATGGCCAGGAGGTTGCCATGTCCGAACAGAAGACCCTGGTCCTTGCCTGCGGCGCCCTGGCACGCGAGATCGTGGACGCGATCGGCCTGAACGGCTGGACGCACCTGCAGGTCCGCTGCCTGCCGGCGATCTGGCACAACACGCCCCAGCGCATTCCCGAAGCCCTGCGCGAGAAGATCCGCAAGGCGCGCGCGGAGGGCTACCGGGACATCCTGGTGGCCTACGGCGATTGCGGAACTGGCGGCCAGCTCGATGCCATGCTGGCCGAGGAGGGCGTGGAGCGCATCGCCGGCGATCACTGCTATGCCTTCTATGCCGGCCTGGACAGCTTTGCCGAGCTTCAGGAACAGGACCCGGCTACCTTCTATCTGACCGACTACCTGGCACGCCATTTCGAGCGCTTGGTGGTGCGCGGCCTGGGCCTGGATCGGCATCCGGATATGCTGGGGCTGTGCTTCGGCAACTACAACCGCCTGGTCTATCTGGCCCAGACCCACGACCCCGCTCTCCAGCACCGGGCGAAAGCGGCCGCCGAACGACTGGGGCTGGCCTATGAATACCGCTACTGCGGGCTGGGTGAACTGGCGGACTTCCTGCAGCAGGCCGCCCGGCAAGAGGGGGCTGAGCCATGGCCAGCCTGACGATCCTCTACTGGCGGGATATTCCAGCCCAGGTCATCGCGAAGGAGGGGCGGCGCAACGCGAAGGCCGTCCTCTCGAACCGCTTCGAGACGGCCATCGATCGCGCTGCCATGAAAGCCGGATTGCGCGACACTGATGGCTACCTGGCGCACTGGCGGCGCGGGGAGCCACTTCCATGCGGCGCGAACCTTGAAGCGGCCGTCCAGGACATGGCCGCACAGCTGGAAGAGGATTACGACATGCAGCGTCTGCAAGGCCTGATCGACAGCGGCGGTCTGGCAGCGGATCAACCTGCGGACCACCTGTAGTGTAAGGACAAGGGCCATGAGCGTATTGGAAATGACCCCGATGCAGGACACCGACATCGATATGAAGGCCGCGGTCCGCGACTTCATGGAGGGTTTTACCGTGGAAACGACGCCGGGGGCCTCTGCCAAGACGGCAGATTATCGCGAGATGCTGCGTCCGGGCACCTCCGTGGCCGTAACCTTCCTGCCGGGCTCGGATTTCGCGGATACCATCGCCACGGCGGCCCGCTTGAAGCAGGAGGGCTTTCGCCCCCTGCCCCACCTGGCCGCGCGCTCGATGCCAAGTCAGCAGGCATTCGAGGATTGCCTCGCTCGCCTGCAAGGCGAGGTCGGCGTGGACGAGGTCATCGTGCTGGGTGGTGCCGTTCCCACGCCGCTGGGGCCCTTCGACAACTCCATGCAGCTTCTGGAAAGCGGCCTGCTCGATCACCACGGCATCCGCCGGATCGGGGTGGCCGGCCATCCGGAAGGCAGCCCGGATATCCGCGACGAAGACGTCATGGACGCGCTCAAATGGAAGAATGCCTTTGCCGAACGCACGGATGCCGAGCTTTACGTCATCACCCAGTTCTGTTTCCAGGCCGAGCCGATCATCGCCTGGGACCGCCGCATCCAGGCGGAAGGCAATCGCCTGCCCATTCGTATCGGCGTTCCGGGCCTGGCCACGCTCAAGACCTTGCTCCACCATGCGCGCAACTGCGGCATCGGCGCCTCCATGGGCTTCCTGGTGAAACAGGCGCGCAATGTCGCCAAGCTCATGACGGTCAACGCTCCGGACAAGCTGATTGTGGACCTGGCGCACTACAAGGCGACCGATCCCAACTGCGGCATCCACGATGCGCACATGTATCCGCTGGGTGGTCTGCGCAAGACTGCGGCTTGGAGCTACGCCGTGGTTGATGGCGACTTCGAGCTTAAACCGGACCACAGCGGGTTCACCGTCAACCGCAGCGTCGAATAACCCGCACTTCCAGGCTCCGCTTTTGGCCGCGGTGCAGGCGCAAAGCCGCCATTGAACGTCGCGCCGACACGAGCCCGACTCCGCCGCGAAATCCCCTAATGGCCTGACAGCGGCCAGCAATCAGGAGTTCCCCCGCATGTCCCGCACTGTCGTTTCCTCCCAGAGCCGGGAAGTGATCATTGGCTTCGATCAGCCTTTCTGCATCATCGGAGAGCGGATCAATCCCACAGGGCGCAAGAAACTTGCCGCCGAAATGGCTGCCGGCGACTACAGCACGGTCGAGCGTGACGCCCTGGCCCAGGTCCAGGCCGGCGCCAGCATGCTGGATGTCAACGCCGGCATCCCGCTCGCCGACGAGCCGGCCATTCTCGCGGATACGATCAAGCTGGTGCAGTCCCTGGTCGATGTGCCGCTGAGCATCGATTCCTCGATTGTCGAAGCCCTGGAGTCCGGGCTGTCGGTCTATCAGGGCAAGCCTCTCATCAACTCGGTCACCGGCGAGGAGGAGCGCCTGGAGGTGGTCCTGCCACTGGTCAAGAAGTATGGTGCGGCTGTGGTGGCCATTTCCAACGACGAGACCGGAATCTCCGAGGATCCGGACGTGCGTTTCGCGGTGGCGAAGAAGATCGTCGAACGCGCCATGGATCACGGCATCCCGCGCGAGGATGTGGTGGTGGACCCCCTGGTCATGCCGATCGGCGCCATGCGGACCGCCGGACAGCAGGCCTTCAGCATTATCCGCCGGCTGCGCGAGGACTTGGGCGTGAACACCACCTGCGGCGCCTCCAACATCTCCTTCGGGCTGCCCAACCGGCATGCCCTCAATGCCGCCTTCCTGTCCATGGCAGCCTGTTCCGGCATGACATCGGCCATCATGAACCCGTTGCACAGCGAGGAAATGGCTGGCGTCATGGCCGCCGACGTCCTGCTCGGCACCGACCGGGATTGCCGCGCCTGGATCCGCAAGTTCCGCGAACCGGCTGCAGAGGGCTCTGCCGAAGCTACGGCACGCGAAGCGCGCGGCGAACGCAGACGCAGGAGGGCGGCGGGCTGACAAGGCCGGCGTCACCAGATCCATGTCGGATAAATCTTCGCAGGCCTTGGTCGTCTTCACACCTTCGGGAAAGCGGGGGCGCTTTCCCGTTGGCACGCCCCTGCTGAAGTGCGCCCGCAACCTGGGAGTGGATATCGACACGGTCTGCGGCGGCCGGGGCCTCTGCGGACGCTGCCAGGTCACGGTCGGCGAAGGTGAATTCGCCAAGCACGGAATTGTCAGCCGCAAGGAAAATGTCTCCGAGTGGAGCAGTGTTGAGGCGCGCTACCAGGCGAAGAAGGGGATGAAGCCCGAGCGGCGCCTGTCCTGTCAGGCCATGCTCCAGGGCGACACCGTCATCGACGTGCCGGCGGAAAGTCAGGTGCACAAGCAGGTCGTGCGCAAACGTGCGGAAGTGCGCAACATCGAATTGGACCCGGCCATCCGTCTGCATTACGTCGAGGTGGAACAGCCCGATATGCACAATCCCACGGGCGACCTGGAACGCCTGCTCAAGGCGCTCGAAACCCAGTGGGGACTGACGGACCTGACGGCCGAGCTGCGTGTCCTCCAGGGCCTGCAGCAAGCCCTGCGTGCCAGTGACTGGAAGGTCACCGTAGCCGTCCACCGCGGCCAGGTGCTGACCACCATCTGGCCCGGCTTCCGCGACAAGGCTTATGGCTTGGCCGTCGACGTCGGCTCCACCACCATCGCCGCCCATCTCTGCGACCTGGCCACGGGCGAAGTCCTTGCATCCAACGGCATCATGAACCCACAGATCCGCTTCGGCGAGGATCTCATGAGCCGGGTTTCCTACATCATGATGAACCCGGGCGGCGACAACGAGATGACCGAAGCCGTGCGCGATGGCATCAATCGCCTGGTCCAGGAAATCTGTGGCGAAGCCGGCCTGATGCCACAGGACATTCTCAATGCCACCTTCGTCGGCAATCCCATCATGCACCACTTGCTGCTGGGCATCGACCCGACGGAGCTGGGCGGCGCGCCCTTCGCGCTGACCTTCAATTCCGGGATCACGCTCTGGGCCGAGCAACTGGGTATCGATTTGGCACCGGATGCACGCGTCTATGTCCTGCCCTGCATCGCCGGCCATGTGGGCGCGGATACAGCCGGCGTGATTCTCTCCGAACAGCCCCACCTGCGTGATGAAACCACGCTGGTGGTCGATGTCGGCACAAACGCCGAGATCGTGCTGGGCAATCGCCATCGCCTGCTGGCCTGTTCCTCGCCCACTGGTCCGGCCTTCGAGGGTGCGCAGATCTCGGGCGGTCAGCGTGCCGCCCCGGGCGCTATCGAGCGGGTGCGCATCGACCCGGAAACACTCGAGCCGCGCTTCAAGGTGATCGGCTGCGAGAGCTGGTCCGACGAGACCAGCTTCACCGAAGAGGTTCGCCGGATCGGTGTCACGGGGATCTGCGGTTCGGGGATCATCGAGGTCCTGGCCGAGATGTTCCTGGCCGGAATCATCCTGCCCGACGGCACCGTGAACGGTCGCAAGGCCGCCCAGAGCACCCGTGTCTTCATGGAGGGCCGCACCTTCAGCTATCTGCTCCATGAACCGGTGAACCCCGAAGAACCGCGCATCGTCATCACCCAGAACGACATTCGCGCCATCCAGTTGGCCAAGGCGGCGCTGTTCGCCGGCATCCGTCTGCTGATGGAACGCTTGGGCGTCGATCATGTGGACCGGATCCAGCTTGCCGGCGCCTTCGGCAGCCACATCGACGTGAAGTATGCAATGATCCTGGGCATGCTTCCGGACTGCGACCTGGACAAGGTGAGCTCGGCTGGCAATGCCGCTGGAACAGGTGCCCGCATTGCCCTGCTCAACCAGAAGACCCGCGACGAGATCGAACGTGTGGTCAGGCGCGTGGAGAAGGTGGAAACGGCCGTTGAGCCGGCCTTCCAGAAACACTTCGTCGAGGCCATGGCCATTCCGCACAAGAACCTGCTTTATCCGTCGCTGTCGCAGGTCGTCTCCCTGCCAGTCCCGGAACCAGAAGGGCTGTCTCCTCTGGAGGGAGACCAGCCACGCCGGCGGCGCCGGCGCGCCTCCTGACTTCTCCCCGGGCGCCTAGACGCCCTCGTGAACGCCCTCGGGCGCCGGCGGCAGGCCGCGCTCCTTGCGTGGTGTGCGTCCGAAGAAATCGCGATAGCACTTGGAGAAGTGCGAGGCGGAGACGAAACCGCAGGCCAGCGCCACATCGATCACCGACAGGTTGGTCTGCAGCAGCAGCAGGCGCGCCCTGTTGAGTCGAAGTTCCAGGTAATAGCGCGCCGGCGAGCGGCTGAGATACTTGCGGAACAAGCGCTCCAGCTGGCGTGTCGATAGTCCGGCTTCGCGCGCCAGCTGGGCCCGCGACAGCGGCTCCTCCAGATGGCGCTCCATGGTGGAGATAACGCTGAGGAGCTTGGGATGACGCACGCCCAGGCGTGCCGGCAGGCTCATGCGCTGGTGATCGTTCTGGTCGCGGATTCGTTCATGCAGGAACTGTTCGGCCACCGCGGCGGCCAGCTCATGACCGTGCTGCAGGCTGATGACGTTCAGCATCATGTCCAGAGCGGCCGTACCGCCAGCGCAGGTGAAGCGGTGCCGGTCGATCTCGAACAGCTCGTTGGTAACGTCCAGCTCGGGAAAGTCCTCGACGAAACCCGCCAGGTTTTCCCAATGGATGGTGCAGCTGTAGCCTTCCAGCAGACCCGCCTTGGCCAGAATGTAGCTGGCCGTACACATCCCCCCGATATCCGCGCCCTGGCGATCCATGCGCCGCAGCCAGGACAGCAGCCGCCTGTCCGCCACCTTCTTCACATCAAGGCCGGAGCAGAGAACGAAGGTCAGGATCTTCGAGGCATGCTCGAGATTGCCTTCGGGTGTGATCTTCAGACCGTTCGAGGCCTCGACGGGATCTCCGTCAATGGAGAAGACGGGCCATGAATAGAGATCCCGTCCGCTCTGTCGGTTGGCCTGACGCAGGGCTTCGACGGCCGAGGCAAAGGCGATCATGGAAAAGTTCGGCAACAGGATGAAGCCGATTGCCTGTGGGAATTCTCTCGGCACGTTGCCCAGCATCACACCCTCTGATCGCTCATCTTATCGTTGAATAGCCGAACCCAATTGAAGCGCACTATGCCATATTCCATCTGTGTTGCACGTGCCTTTGTGCCGCAAATTGCCATGTCGCGAAATGGAAACTAGCCGACGGCGTTACGAGAGCCAGGAAGCAGTTGAGCAAGTGGTGTAAGAAGTGACTTTACAGACGGCTTCGGAATAATTTCATAACGAATTAGCATTAATAATAAGCTTATAAATAAGTTATACGGGTTAATGGAAGACATGGTCGCATCAGGGAGTCGCCGCGGATAATGACAAAACGCTACTCCATTTTCTCCCTCGCGCGTAACGCGATGACTGGACACCGCGACTGGCCCCGGGCCTGGCGTTCGCCGGAGCCCAAGAAGCGTTACGACGTGGTGATCATCGGCGCCGGCGGCCACGGCCTGGCGACTGCTTTCTATCTTGGCAAACTGCACGGCATCACCAATGTCGCCGTGATCGAGCGCGGCTGGCTGGGCGGCGGCAATATGGGCCGCAACACCACCATCGTGCGTTCCAATTATCTATGGGACGAATCCGCTGCCCTCTATGAGCACGCACTCAAGCTCTGGGAGAGCATGAACGAGGACCTGAACTACAACGTGATGTTCAGCCAGCGCGGCGTGCTCAATCTCGCCCACAACCAGCACGACCTGCGCGAAGTCCACCGACGCGTCCATGCCAACCGCCTGAACGGCATCGATTCGGAGTTCCTGGATGCCGAGGGGGTTAAGGCCTACTGCCCGATTATCGACCTGCGTGGCAACGGGCGGCATCCGGTTCTCGGCGCCTCGCTGCAGCGTCGCGCTGGCACGGCCCGGCATGACGCGGTCGCCTGGGGGTATGCCCGGGCCTGTGATGCCATGGGCATGGACATCATCCAGGAATGCCCGGTCAACGGCTTCCGGATCGAAGAGGGACGGGTCAAGGCCGTGGAAACGCCGAAGGGCACCATCGAGGCCGGCAAGGTCGGCATCGTGGTCTCGGGCAACTCCACCGTCCTTGCTGACATGGCGGGCTTCCGCCTGCCGGTTCAGTCCCAGCCGCTGCAGGCCCTGGTCAGCGAGCCGGTCAAGCCGGTCATCGACTGCGTCGTCATGTCAGGGACAGTGCATGCCTATGTCAGCCAGTCGGACAAGGGCGAGCTGGTCATCGGGGCCGGGGCCGACAAGTACATCGGCTACGGCCAGCGCGGCAGCCTGCCGATCACCGAGGAGACCCTGGCCGCGGTCTGCGAACTCTACCCCATCTTCCGGCGCATGCGCATGATGCGCCAGTGGGCCGGCGTGGTGGACATCTGCCCGGACGCCAGCCCGGTCATTTCCAAGACTCCGGTGGAGAACATGTTCATCAACTGCGGGTGGGGCACGGGCGGCTTCAAGGCCACGCCCGGCTCGGGCTGGGTCTTCGCCCACACCATCGCCAAGGGAGAGCCCCACGAGATCAACGCGCCCTTCAGCCTGGACCGCTTCCGCACCGGCTATCTGATCGACGAACACGGCGCCGCCGCCGTCGCCCATTGAGGAGTACGACGATGCTACAGATTCCCTGCCCCCACTGCGGCCCGCGCGAGGAAACGGAATTCTCCTACGGTGGCGAGGCGCACATCATGCGCCCGGGCAATCCCGACGAGATGAGCGACGCCGACTGGGGCGACTTCCTGTTCATGCGCCGGAATACGAAGGGCGTTTTCTTCGAGCGCTGGGTGCATGCCCACGGCTGCCGTCGCTGGTTCAACGTGGCCCGCGATACCGTGACCTACGAGGTCCTGGCCGTTTACCACATGGGTGAGACGCCACCGACGGTTCCCGAGAGAACCTACCTGTAACCGCCGTACAAGACTGGAAGACCCGACGAACCATGGCGCAGACTCACCGCTTGGCCGAAGGCGGCCTGATCGACAGAAGCAGGACGATCGAGTTCACGTTCGATGGCCGGCGCTACGAGGGCCATCCCGGCGACAGCCTGGCCTCGGCCCTGCTGGCCAACGGCGTGCACTTCGTGGGGCGAAGCTTCAAGTATCACCGTCCCCGGGGCATTTTCAGCGCCGGCGTCGAGGAGCCCAACGCCCTCCTCCAGCTGGGAGAGAACCCCCGGACCGACCCCAACCAGCGCGCCCCGCAGGTTGAGCTGCATGGCGGCCTCGACGCGCATTCGCAGAACGCCTTTCCCTCCCTGAAGTTCGACTTGGGCGAGATCAACAGACTCTTCTCCCGCTTCATGCCCTCGGGCTTCTACTACAAGACCTTCATGTGGCCGAGCTGGAAGGTCTACGAGGGCGCGATCCGCCGGGCTGCCGGCCTCGGCCAGGCACCGGAACAGCCGGATCCGGACCACTATGACAAGACCAATGCCCATTGCGACGTCCTTGTGGTGGGCACCGGACCGTCCGGGCTTGCGGCGGCGCTTGCCGCTGGCCGCAGCGGCGCGCGTGTGCTGCTGGTGGAACAGGACAGCGAACTGGGCGGCAGCCTGCTGTCGTCCGAGCGCGAAGCCGAGATCGCGGGACAGCCGGCCATGGACTGGGTGAAAGCCGCCCGTGCCGAACTTGAGAGTCTGCCGGATGTCCGGATCCTGACGCGCACACAGTGCTTTGCCTATTACGATCATAATTTCCTGGGCCTGCTGGAGCGCGTTACCGATCACCTGCCGCAGGCTGAACGGCCGGCACACCTGCCGCGGCAACGCTTCTGGAAGGTGCGGGCCGGCCATGTCGTGATGGCCACCGGCGCCATCGAGCGGCCACTGGTCTTCCGCGACAACGACCGACCCGGCATCATGCTGGCCAGTGCGGCCAGCGCCTATGTCAATCGCTATGCCGTGAAACCGGGCAAGCGGGCGGTCCTGTTTACCAACAACGACAGCGGCTATGCCGCCGCCCTGGACCTGAAGCAGGCCGGCCTCGAGGTGGTCGCCGTCCTCGATGCCCGGGCCGAACCCTCCGGGCCCCTGACGGAACGGGCCCGCGAAACCGGAATCCCCATTAAGGCCGGCCGGGTGGTCACCGGCACGAAGGGCCGCTTCCGTATCACCGCACTCACTCACATGGCTCTCGACAAGGACGGCAAGTCCGTCAGCGGGCAGGCCGAGGAGATTGCCTGCGACCTGCTGCTGTCCTCCGGCGGCTGGACACCAAGCGTTCATCTCTTCTGCCAGTCGAAGGGCACGCTGCACTGGGATCACGAACTCTCCTGCTTCCGCCCGCACGAATCCATGCAGAAGGCCCAGGGCGTCGCCGGCAGCGCCAACGGAAGCTTCGGACTGGGACGCTGTCTGGCCGAGGGGCATGCAGCCGGACAGGCTGCAGCAGAATCCACCGGCCACAACACGAGCACCGTCGGCGAAGTGGCAAACTCCGAGGACCGAGGTTTCCTGCCGATCCGGGAACTGTTCCTCGTCCCCTCGGACAAGCCGGTAGGCGCAGGCGGCAAGCATTTCGTGGACCTGCAGAACGACGTCACCGCCGCCGACCTGCTGCTGGCGCTGCGCGAGGGGTACAGCTCCATCGAGCATGTCAAGCGCTACACCACCACCGGTATGGGCACCGACCAGGGCAAGACCAGCAACGTCAACGCCATCGGCATCGTGGCGGAACAGTTCAATGCGACGGTCCCGGAGGTCGGCGTCACCACTTTCCGGCCGCCCTACACGGCGGTGACATTCGGTGTCTTTGCCGGCCGCGACGTGGACGAGCTGCTGGATCCGGCGCGCATCACGCCCATGCACTCCTGGCACGTGAACAACGGCGCCCTCTTCGAGCACGTGGGGCAATGGCTGCGCGCCTGGTACTACCCACGGGAAGGCGAGGACCTGCGCACGGCCGTGTCCCGCGAGGTCAAGGCCACGCGCGACTCCCTCGGCATCCTGGATGCCACCACGCTGGGCAAGATCGACATCCAGGGACCGGACGCCGCGAAGTTCCTCAACCTCGTCTATTCCAACGCCTGGAGCAAACTGCAGGTCGGGCGCTGTCGCTACGGCCTGATGCTGAAGGAAGACGGCATGGTCTTCGATGACGGCGTGACCTCGCGGATCGACGAGAACCGCTACATCATGACCACGACCACAGGCAACGCTGCACAGGTACTGGCACATCTGGAGTCCTATCTGCAGACCGAGTGGCCGGACATGCAGGTCTACCTGACCTCGGTCACCGAGCAGTTCGCCACCATGACCATTGCCGGTCCCAATTCACGCGCCCTGCTTTCGGAACTTGCGGATTTCGATGTCTCGACCGAGGCCCTGGCCCACATGGGCATGACCACCGGCAAGGTGGCGGGCGTACCGGCGCGGGTCTTCCGCATTTCCTTCACCGGCGAGATGTCCTACGAGATCAACGTGCCGGCCCGATACGGCCTCGCCGTCTGGGAGGCCCTGATGCTGAGTGGCGAGAAGTACGGCATCACCCCATACGGCACGGAGGCCATGCACGTACTGCGCGCCGAGAAGGGCTTCATCATCGTCGGGCAGGAAACCGACGGATCGGTCACGCCCATCGATCTCGGCATGGACTGGATCGTCTCCAAGAAGAAGGATTTCATCGGCCGGCGCTCACTGTCCCGACCCGATATGCTGAAGGAGGACCGCAAGCAGATGGTGGGTGTGGTGACCTCGGACCCGAAGGAGGTCATTCCCGAAGGCGCCCATCTGGTGGAGAGCAGCGCCGGGCATCCGCCTATCCCGACGGTCGGCTACGTCACCTCCAGCTACTGGAGTCCCAATTGCGGCCATTCCATAGCGCTGGCCCTGGTCAAAGGTGGCCGTGCCCGCAAGGGACAGACCCTTTACGCCAACCTGACGGACCGGAACATCGCCTGCACCGTCACGGACTCCGTGTTCTTCGACAAGGAAGGGGAACGACTTCATGGTTGAGGTCAATCTGAAGCGACCGGCACTGGCCCATCTCGGCCTTGAGGCCGCCGCAGCCGACTTCCGGGCGCAAGAGCATGGCGTGGCTCTTGGCGAAACGCCCTTCCGCGCGGCCATCAATCTCCGCGGCCAACCCTCCAATACGGCTCTCATGAAGGCTTTCGCCAAAGTGCTTGGCGTGGACCTGCCGCACACGCCCAATACCATCGCCAAAGCGGGAGATATCTCCGTGCTCTGGCTGGGCCCCGAGGAATGGCTGGCCACCGGCCCCGAAGAAGCCGAGGAGCGGCTTGAACATGACCTTCGTGAGGCCGCCGGAGATCACTTCGCCTCCGTAAGCAACGTCAGTGATAACTACACGGCGCTGCGCATTTCCGGACCGGCCGCACGGGCAACGCTGGAAAAGGGATGCCCTCTTGACCTGCACCCCCGTGTGTTCGGTATCGGCAGCTGCGCCCAGAGCCTGGTCTCCAAGACAGCGGTCATACTCGAACGGCTTGAGGCCGATGAGGGGGAGGAATGGTGCTATCGGCTCCATGTCCGCCGGAGCTTTGCCGACTATCTGTGGCGCTGGCTCCAGGACGCCGCCAGGGAATACGGTGTCACCGTCCTGAAGAGCTCCTGAGCCGAGCAGCAGGGAGGACTTTGGCCGCTCAGGCCTCCTGCTCCGTTTCCCCGAGGGCCTCCTGGACCTTCGGCGCATAGACCTGTTCCCAGTCATAGCGGCGTAGCTTCGAGGTCATGCTCTCGATCGGGTCGAGGCGATCCAGGTCGATGAAGTCATAACCGGCGGCCGTGGCCGCCAGCAGCTGGCTGGTCTTGTGAACCCCGAACAGATAGACGCCCTGCCTGTTCTGCTCCGCCTTGGTGGCGAAGGTTTCCAGAGCCTGGAGCAGCTGGGCATCCTCCAAGCTCTTGTTCTGCAGCAGGACATCCAGGTCCTGCCCTATGGCGAAGAATCCCATGCCCTTCACGCGGGACAGAAGTTCACTCGAGAATTTCGTTCTCAGAAGGAACCCCTTGGCGCTGGAGCGCAGGTAATCCTGGACTTCCCCCAGCCTGAGCAGTGGAGTTTCGGTATTCACGCCGCAAAGCTCGATCAGGGTCAGGGAGGCATAGGGCGCCACATAGGCCTTCAGCAGGCGGCCAAGCTCCTCGCGATTCCGGCGTGAGGCCAGGCTCTGCACATGGATGGGCAGGACCATCACCATGGGGAACTTGTTCTGCCGGGCCTGTTCATGGACCTGTCCGACTTGCCGGGCCGCCAGGCAGTCGATCCGGCAGAGGGTATCTTCGGCCGCGCTGCCCAGGTCGTCCGGAATGCGTTGCCAGCTTCCGTCCTCGGCCTGCCAGAGCGTGTTGAGATGATTTGCGGCAATCACGCACTTGTGAACGTTCCAGACGGCGCGCAGGCTGTAGCTGACTGCCCGTTCACGCCCCTTGTAGATCACCGTCGGTCGGCGGCCGCCCTCTTCGGAATCCACGGGCGGTAAAGGAGCTTCCTCGGAAGCATAGTCATCGCTCAACGGGCGGATTGTGGTCGACTGAGGGCCTTTTTCCTGGTCTTTCCTGGCTGCCGGCTGCGGCCGCGGCTCTTCCGAGTGCGGCACCAGGGTTTCTGCACTTTTGAGCCCTTCCAGCAGGCGTTCCGCGTCCACGCCCTCGAACTCGATCTCGCCGTCGACGCGCTTCAGGCCGGTGCTGATGTTCACCTCCTGCAACGCCGGCTCCCCCAGGAAATACTGGTAGATCTCGGAAGCGATGCTTGCCAGCTTGAGCTGGGATTCCCTCTCGTCCAGATGCGCAAAGACGACGACGAACTCCAGCTCCCCGACCTCGGCGAAAATATCCTGCTTGTCGATGTGGCCCCGGATGCGCTTGGTGACCGCTTCGCATATCGAGTCGCGCATCTCGCCCCAGCGCTCGCCGAAATGCCTTTTCAGCAGATCCAGGTTGAGCAGATTGATCTGCCCGGCCGGCACCCAGCTGTGGTTATAGAGCATGGACATCAGCTGGTCGCGGAACGCCTCGAGGGTATCCTTCTGCTGCACCCGCGAACGATGTTCGCGCACCACCACCTTTTTCGACTCTTCCTGCCCGCCCAGCAGTCGGGACATCCAGGACCGAATCATGAGACCTCCACCGGTGTCAGGGTTTACTCAGTTGGCGCTGGCTGCGTCCTCTTCAGAAGATCGTCCAGCTCCGCAATCAGATCCGATGGCTTGAAGGGTTTCTGTAGTACTCGGTCCGCACCGAAATTGCGGCTCATTTCCAGGAAATGCATTTGGCGTGTACGCCCACCGCCGGAGATCGCGAGAATCGGCATATCCTTCGCCATGGCACGAATCTCGATGATGGTCTCAATGCCTTCCTTCTCGGGCATGATGATATCGGTGACCACGACATCGACAGGCTCGCTGCGCAGCAACTCGAGCCCCTCTTTCCCATCACCAGCGGACAAGACCGTGTAGCCTGCCTTGCCGAGAGAGTTTCCCATCACCTCCAGGATACTCTTCTCATCATCGATCAGCAGAATGGTCGACATGCTATAAGGCCTTGTATTATGAAAATTCTTGAATCCGAATGATTAGAATTTATGCAGCTAATGTATTTTATAAAAATTAACAAATAGAAAATATTCTATCGGAGAAAATCTCTTACTACATATTCTTATTTTTAAGAAAATTTGATAATAACTAATTATGAGGATATTTATTTAAATGTTACTCATTTTTGCTAACAATCCCTTTCACGAAGGTGCCGGTTTTGGATAATCTCACCAAACACGCGGGGAGCGGCTTGCCAATCCCGTTTCTACGGATCTCTCCGAAAGCATTGAAAAGAAAAGGGGGGCTATAAAATGTTCAGGAAATGGAAAACTGCCTGCGGTGCTCTCGCACTTGGCGCCTGGGCGATTCTGTCCGTCATGCCGGGCGCAGTCGCAGACGACAGCAAGCCCGACGGCATCGACTACGCCATGTATTTCATGAGCGAAGCCAAGGACGCGGAACAGTGTTCCATGTCCGTCGTGGAGGATACGCTCGTGGTCTCGCCAGAGATCAGCAATCCGGCCATGACCTGTCCGGACATGAGTGCTTGGAAGCTGTTCACGGAGGTGATCCAGGACCGCTTCTGGCGCAACTGGGCCAGCGACGACCAGGTCTGGCCCAGCCAACCCTACGGCATGTGCGAGCCTGGCGAGACCGGCCCAGACTGCTGCGCGCCGGGCGCCGAGAACCCCGGCTACGACAGCGACACGCCCGCGGCTCATTGCCCATACTATCCGGGCGATCACTTGGAGGAAGGCGAAAGCCTGACACGAACCGGACGGGCTTTGTCGAAGGCGCACTCCACCAATATGACCCAGGCCATCGGGCACAGCGTCCACCCGACGCGCTCGGACATCGACCCGGGCCGAGTCGCGCGCCAGGAGATGGCCGAGATCGTCCAGCGCAACAAACCGATGTTCGACTACATCTTCGAGCACAATCTCTACAACACCCAGGGCCTGGCCGACGCCTTCAAGGCCAACGCCCGGAATATCGACCGGAACGCCCCCTATCGCGTCGGTGATGGCAAACTGGCGAAGCTCGACCTCCCGGTGCAGTCGATCATGATCAAGAGCAACTGGCTGCTCGAGGAACAGGCCCAAGAGCTTGGTTTCGAGCAGGATAACGATCACCCCTACATAACCATGACCATCGACAAGAAGGAGGAGGACCGATTTGGAGAGAAGATCCAGCCCGGGACCTACTGGCTGGTAGCCATGCACGTCAGTTCCAAGGACACGCCGAACTGGGTCTGGGCCACATTCGAGCATGTGGATAATCCCGGCCGTTGCGACTACACCGGCTGCAACGACTCCTACGGATTTGCCTCGGCCGACGACCTGCCCGAAGGGGCAGCCGACAACTACACGGCACCGCACCAGACCAGCGACGATCTGGCCACGCCTCAGCAGGTGTTCGAGCACGGCCAACCCTATGACAGTGGCCCCATCAACCCGGAACTGGAGGACATCCTCGTGGACCTGGATATTGCCACCGAGCCGGGAAGCGACGAGCCCAGGATCACGGACCGAGCCTGGCGGTCCTACCGCCTGAAGGGCAGCCAGGTCGAGTTCACGGACTCCATGGGACGTGCGACCTACCTGGGCAATTCCGTGACGGAGGGCGGCTTCATGAATTCCGCCTCCTGCATCTCCTGCCACGCGCGTGCGGGCACCGATGGCGTGGCGGACAGCAAGCCGCCGCAGATGCCGCTGGGGGTTTTCGAGAACCGCCTGAACGTCACCGGCTATCAGCAGAGCAACAGCGGCGTGCCCAATCCGGCCTGGTATCACACCTCGGGTCAGCCACCGGAGCTCCAGGTCCTGCAGACCGACTTCAGCTGGGGCTTCATGCACGCCGCCCCAATAGAGAAATAGCGCTGCGATTCCCTCAATCCATTCGGGCCCTTTCTCCTCAGCAGAAAGGGCCCTTTTCCTTACGCCATCTCCAGCATGCCAACGCAGCTCGGGCAGATGCCGTGACTGACACGGACATCGGAATGTCCGCCCCGTGCATAATAGTCCTCGGGCGTGATCCATTCCCGTGCGTCTTCCCGATGCTCGCTAAGGGGCCAGGCCACTTTCTGGCAATACGAGCAGAGGGCGACAATGGGGAAATTGCGCTCGTTGGCCATGACTCCCAGGATCAGGTCAGGGTCAAGCAGATTGAGAGGCGGGCGCGCAACCTCCGAAAGCAGCTGTGACTGATAGAGAACCGCCCCACCAATCCCGTCCAGGGAAAGGTGCGACATGGACATGCGCATCTCGCGCTTCACCGAGGGTCCGTCGCAGCGATACTGGAAAGACAGCTTTTGCCCCTGGCCATGCCAGACGCTTTCATGCAGGCGCTGGTAACTGGATCTCACTTCGGCGCCGGTGATGAAATCAAAGAGGTTGTGCCCGATAACGTTCTTCGTCGGAGAGGCAGCGAAACCGGTTTTCTCGAGGAAGTCCTGCCATTGCGGCTGTCCCACCGCGAGAATGCGCCCGCCCCCTTCGACAATATAGCCGATCCCGTCCAGGGCATTCAGGAAGTTCTGGATATCTTCGTTCATGAAGGAAACGGATACTTGCATCTTGATTGCCGGGTCGTGAACGGAACAGCCACTGCCGTTTGTCCATCGGCACGACTTCGGGGTCGGCCGCATTGTGTGGACCAAACGTTAGTATCCGATGAACACACCTCGCTTAAGCAGATGGCACTCCGCTGTATTCTGAAGATGACCCCGATTGGGAAAGTCTATCGAGGCACCCGAGTCTCGTCCAGAACACACCGGCCAAGCCGACAAAGCGCCGGCTCAGTGGATGCCTGGCCAGCCTGCCCGGTCAGGCGAAGGCATCAGGCATGGAGTCCTTGCGCTGCCGGATGAAGTCCTGCAGCGCCTCGTCGACGCCCGGATCCAGCCCCGGCTCCTGGTAGGACTCCAGCCACTGCTTCCATAGCCGGTGCGCCCGCGCGGTGGTGTCCAGGCCGCCTTCCGACTGCCACTGCTCGAAGGAGTTGTTGTCGGCAACGCTGGAGCGATAGAAGGCGGTCTCGAAATTTGCCTGGGTATGGGCACAGCCCAGGTAGTGCTTACCCGGCCCGACCTCGCGGATGGCGTCCATGGCCTGGCCGTTCTCGCTGATGTCCACGCCGCCGGCGATCACCTGCAGCATGCCCAGCTGGTCGATATCCATCATGAACTTCTCGTACGAGGAGACCAGGCCGCCTTCCAGCCAGCCGGCGGCGTGCAGTGTGAAGTTCACCCCGCCCATCAGCGTGGCATTCAGCGTGTTGGCCGATTCATAGGCCGCCTGCGCATCCGGCAGCTTGGAGGCGCAGAGCCCCCCACCCGAGCGGAAGGGCACGCCAAGGCGCCGTGCCAGCTGGCCCATGCCGTAGAGCACCAGGGCCGGCTCCGGCGTGCCGAAGGTGGGCGCGCCCGACTGCATGGACATGGAGCTCGCAAAGGATCCCAGCACCACCGGTGCACCGGGCCGCACCAGCTGGGCCAGCGCCATACCGCCCAATGCCTCGGCCAGCGTCTGGGTCATGGTGCCAGCCACCGTGCAGGGCGCCATGGCCCCGGCCAGGATGAAGGGCGTGCAGATGACCGCCTGGTTGTGGCGGGCATAGACCTTCAGCGCCCCCACCATGGTGTCGTCCCAGACCATGGGCGAGTTGGCGTTGATCAAGCTGATCATCACCGTGTTGTTCTCGACGAAGTCCGCACCGAATAGCAGCTTCGCCATGGCGACCGAATCCTCGGCGCGTTCCGGCGCGGTTACCGAGCCCATGAAGGGTTTGTCGGAATAGCGCATGTGACTGTACACCATGTCCAGATGGCGCTTGTTCACCGGCACGTCGGTGGGCTCGCAGACCGTTCCGCCCGAGTGGTGGATCGCCGGCGCCATGTAGGCCAGCTTCACGAAATTGCGGAAGTCCTCCATGGTCCCGTAGCGGCGGCCGCCTTCCAGGTCGCTGACGAAGGGCGGGCCGTAAACCGGCGCGAAGACCGTGGCATCGCCGCCGATCTCCACAGAGCGCTCGGGGTTACGCGCGTGCTGGGTGAAACGGGCGGGCGCACTGTCCTGGATCAGCTTGCGACAGAGACCGCGCGGGAAATGCACCCGTTCGCCCTGCACGTCGCAGCCGGCCTCCCTCCACAGCTGCAACGCCTCGGGATCGCCACGAAACTCCAGTCCGATCTCCTCCAGCAGCGTGTCGGCATTGTGCTCGATGATCCCCAGCGCCTCGTCGTTCATCACTTCGAAGCGCGGGACCTTGCGCAGGATATGGCGCAGCTGCTGCTGTCCGCTGCCACGCCGCGCCGCACGCCGGCTTTCCGCACCGCCGCGCCCGCGACGGCCGGCCCGTCCGCCACCAGTCTGCTCCTCGGCTGTCGCGTCCGCCTTGTCGTCCACTGCCTGATCGCTCATGGCCCTGATTCCACTTCTGGTAAGTGAGTCGCACGCATCCCATTGGGCGCCGCTCAACCGGCAACGGCTTGCGAAACAGCGACCTCGAAAGGCGCAGAAACGCCGCATTTTCGTGGCGGTCTCATGTCGCTATCGACAAGGCTGGTGTCGCGATTCGCTCGGCAGAGTCTCCCAACCATTGCAATGCTTGGGCTGGAAAGTTCATCGCATTTTCGAGAAAGGCAGCGGCCATGAAAACACAAGCACGGGTGGTTGTTATCGGCGGCGGCGCTGTCGGCGTTTCGACCCTTTATCATCTGGCACAGTTGGGCTGGTCGGACGTTGTCCTGGTGGAACGCACCGAGTTGACTGCCGGTTCGACCTGGCATGCCGCCGGGCTGCTGCCGCTGTTCAACATGAGCTACAGCGTTGGCCAGATCCACAAGTACTCGGTGAATTTCTACAAGACGTTGGAAGAGGAAACCGGCCAGAACGTCTCCTTTCACGTCAACGGCAATCTGCGCCTTGCCCAATCGCAGGACCGTATGGATGAATTCCGCAAATACTGCGGCACGGCCAACACCATCGGCGTGCCCTATGAACTGCTCACGCCCAGCGAGGTGAAGGAACTCTGGCCTCTGGCCGAGGTCGACGACATCGTGGGTGCGATCTACCACCCTGACGACGGGCATATCGCGCCGGCCGACCTGACCACTGCGCTCTCCATCGGGGCCCGCAACCGTGGTGCCGAGATCTATCGCCAGACGGCCGTGACCGGCGTGACGCAGAAAGAAAACGGCGAGTGGATCGTCCACACCAGCAAGGGCGACGTCACCTGCGAGCATATAGTCTGCGCCACCGGCAACTATGCCCGGCAGACGGGCGCCATGTTCGGTCTGGATATACCAGCCATTCCGGTGGAGCATCAGTACATCGTCACCGAACCCCATCCCGCCCTGATGGAACGCCACAAGGAAGGCAAGCCCGAGCTTCCCGTCCTGAGACCTGCCGACGAAGCCTACTACTTCCGCGAAGAGCGCCAGGGATTCCTGCTCGGCCCCTACGAGAAGGGCGCGCCCGCCCGCTTTGTCGACGGCGTGCCGGACTCCTTTGGCCAGGATCTCTTCCCCGGCGACCTGGAGCGGCTGATGCCCCACGTGGAAGCTGCCATGAAACGCATACCGGCCTTCGCCGAAGCCGGTATCAAGGACATCATCAATGGCCCGATCTCCTACACGCCGGACGGCAATCCGCTGGTCGGGCCGGCCTGGGGCGTGAAGAACCTCTGGCTGAGCGAGGGGCATTCCTTCGGCATCACCGCCGCCGGCGGTGCCGGCCGTTTCCTTGCTGAGTGGATCGTCGAAGGCGAACCTTCCATCGAGCTGATCGATGTGGACCCACGCCGCTACGGCGCCTATGCCAACAAGCGCTATACCAAGGTGAAGAACGAGGAAGCCTACGAGCATGTCTTCGTCATCCACTACCCCGACGAAGAGCGACCCGCTGCGCGTCCGGCAAAGATGAGCCCGGTTCACGACCGGCTGGATGCCGCCGGGGCCGTCTGGGGCCAGCGCTACGGTTGGGAGCGGCCCAACTGGTTCGCGCCCGAGGGCGTCGAGCGCAAGGACGTCTGGTCCTTCCGCCGCACCAACTATTTCGAGCATGTGGGCAACGAGGCCCGGCACATGCGCGAGAAGGCCGGCCTGATCGACCTGACCTCGTTCTCCAAGTTCGAGATCTCGGGCCCGGGGGCCGAGGCCTACCTGGACCGTCTGGTGGCCAATACCATCCCCAAGAAGGTGGGCCGCATGTCGCTCAGCCATGCCCTGACCCAGGCGGGGGGCGTGCGCAGCGAGTTCACCATCACCAAGCTGGCGGAGAACCGCTACTATCTGATCTCCTCGGGCTCGGCGGAACGCTTCGACTGGGATTTCCTCTACAAGAACCTTCCCGATGACGGCAGCGTGCGTCTGGACAACGTGACCAACAGCCGGGGCGTCTTCGTGCTGGCGGGACCCAATGCACGGCATATCCTGCAGCAGCTGACGGACAGCGATCTCTCCACTGCCGCCTTCCCCTGGCTGACCGGCCAGACCATCAACGTCGGCCTGGCCGGCGACGTGCGCGCCCTGCGCGTCAACTTCGTCGGCGAACTGGGGTGGGAGCTGCACCATCCCATCGAGTACCAGCGCCACATCTTCGACGAGATCATGCGGGCCGGCGAAGCCCACGAATTGGGTCTGGTTGGAATCCGGGCCATGGACGTGCTGCGCACCGAGAAGTCCTATCGCATGTGGGCCAAGGACCTCAGCCGCGAATACTCCGCCTTCGAATCCGGGCTGGACCGCTTCGTCCGGCTCAACAAGGGCGAGTTCACCGGCCGCGAGGCCCTGGTCCGCCAGCAGCAGGAAGGTATCCCCCAGCGCTTCGTGACGCTGGAGGTCTTCCCTGAGGCCCGCAACGGCCGGCCCATCGCCGATCCCGGCGGCAATGAACCGCTCTACAGCAACGGCACCATGATCGGTCGCGCCACCTCGGGCGTCTATGGCCACAATCTCGGCAAGAGCATTGCTCTGGGCTACGTCACGCCCGACTTCGCCGAGCCCGGGACGGAACTGGAAATCGAGATCCTGCGCGACCGTTTCCAGGCCCGGGTCGTGCCGGAGTCCCCCTGGGATCCGGAGAACGAACGCCTGCGTGCTTGACTCCTCCCGTGCGAAGGTCTTCCCGGCGGCCGGCATAGCCGGCCGCCGCTCTTTTTCGCCCTGGAGCGGGTGCCCCATATTCACGACGGAGGAGGCGAGGAAAAAGGTCCGGGACAGCAAGGGAGCCACGGCTTATTCTCCGGCATGACCCAAGCCCGTGATCAGGAGTCTCAAGGATGCAAGCACCCCGTCTCGCCCTCGCTCTGTTTACAAGCCTCGCACTGACCGCCTGCAGCCAGACCGGCATTCCCGGCGCCGAGCGTGGCAGTGCTCCGGCACCGAGCACCGCCGCACAGGGGGATGACGAGGGCCTGCCGGAAACCAAGCCCATCGTCTATATCTGTGACGGGGGCGCCATGGTGGCCGCAATCTATGAGGATGACGAGGCCGTGGTGACCTACGAAGGCCGTTCGGAGCAGATGGAGACCGTTCGCTCGGCAAGCGGCGCCCGCTACGCCGGCGAGGAGTGGATCTGGTGGACCAAGGGGAACACCGGCTTCCTGCAGACCCGCGCCGACGAGACAACCATTGTCGACGGCTGCTCCCTCCACGGCGAGGAGTGAGGCGAAGATCCGGAACCCGACGAGGAAAGCCCTTTCATGAGCGACCTGCTGCAAGACCTGCTCTCCCACCGCCCCTGGCTGCTGGCTGACGGAGCGACCGGCACCAACCTCTTTGCGCTGGGCCTGCAGCACGGCGATGCGCCCGAGCTCTGGAACCTGGCCGAGCCGGACAAGGTGCGGCGGCACTATCGCTCCTTCATCGAGGCGGGCTCCGACATCGTGCTGACCAATACCTTCGGCGGCACCGCCAACCGGCTGAAGCTGCACGGCGCCGAGGAGCAGGTGCACGAGATCAACCGCGAAGCCGCGCGCCTGATGAAGGAAGAGATTGCCCGCAGCGGGCGGGACGTGGTCTGCGCCGGCTCAGTCGGCCCCACAGGGGATCTCTTCGTGCCGCTGGGTCCCCTCAAGCACGAGGACGGGGTGGCCGCCTTCACCGCGCAGTGCGCCGGACTGCTCGAGGGCGGCGCCGACGTGGCCTGGATCGAGACCATGTCCTCGCCCGACGAGCTCAACGCCGCCATCGAAGGCGCAACAAGGGCTGGCCTGCCCGTTGTCTGCACGCTGTCCTTCGACACCAACGGGCGCACCATGATGGGAGTCACGCCCGAAGACCTGAGCCGGCTGGCCCACCAGGCGTCCTCCGAACCGCTGGCCTTCGGCGGCAACTGCGGCACCGGCCCGGCCGAGATGGTGGCCGCCCTGGTCAACATGCGCAACGCGGCCGGTCCCACCGATACCCTGGTCGCCAAGGCCAACTGCGGCATCCCCGTGTTCGTGGAAGGTGAAGTACGCTACAATGGAACACCGGAATTGATGGCCCGCTACGCCGTGCTGGCCCGCAACGCCGGGGCGCGTATCATCGGCGGCTGTTGCGGCACCACGCCGGAGCATATCCGCAGCATGCGCCACGTGCTGGAAACCACCGAACCCGGCGACAGCCCGTCGGTGGAGGACATCACCCGGGAGCTGGGCGCCATCTCCGCCGGCGGACGTGGCGAGAAACCCGGCGAAAGCGCCGGGCGACGCGGTTCGCGGCGGCGCAGCCGGGTCTGACCCCCGAACGAACGCGAAAAGGCAAGAGACCATGGCCGAGATACAGAACTGCAAGCTCTATATCGCCGGCACGCATCAGGATGCCGCCGACGGAGAGACCTTCGACAACCTGAACCCCGCCACCGGCGAGGTGATTGCCCGGGTTCACCAGGCCGGGAAGGCCGACGTCGACCGCGCGGTAGAGGCGTCCCACAAGGGCTTTGCCGTCTGGTCGGCCATGACCTGCGCCGAACGCGGACGCATCCTGCGCCGGGCCGCCGATCTGCTGCGCGCCCGCAACGACGAGCTGGCCCGCCTGGAAACCCTGGATACCGGCCGCCCGATCCAGGAGACCTCGGTCGAGGACATCAACAGCGGCGCCGACTGCCTGGAATACTTCGGCGCCATCGCGGCCGGGCTGGCGGGCGAGCACATAGACCTCGGCCAGTCCTTCGCCTACACCAGACGCGAACCGCTGGGCATCTGCGCCGGCATCGGCGCCTGGAACTACCCCACGCAAATCGCCTGCTGGAAGGCGGCGCCGGCACTCGCCTGCGGCAACTCCATGATCTTCAAGCCGGCCGAGCTGACCCCGCTGACGGCCGTGAAGGTCGCCGAGATTCTCAGCGAGGCCGGACTGCCCGACGGTGTCTTCAACGTGGTGCACGGCTTTGCCGAGACCGGGCAGCTGCTGACCCGGCATCCGGAGATTGCCAAGGTCTCGCTGACCGGCGAGGTCGGCACCGGCCGCAAGATCATGGCCGATGCCGCCGGCACGGTGAAGCAGGTCACCCTCGAGCTCGGCGGCAAGTCGCCCATCCTGATCTTCGACGACGCCGACATCGACCGTGCCGTGACCGGCGCCATGCTGGGCAACTTCTACAGCGGCGGCGAAATCTGCTCCAACGGCACCCGGGTCTTCGTGCACGAGAGCGTCAAGGACGCCTTCCTGGAGCGTCTGGTGGCGCGCACCGAGGCGCTGAAGATCGGCGATCCCCTGGATCCCGACACTCAGGTCGGCGCCCTCATCTCGCTTGAGCACACCGAGAAGGTGATGCAGGCCATCGCCGATGGCCAGAAGGAAGGCGCGCGCCTGGTGACCGGCGGACAGCGCCTGACCGAACCCCCCTTCGACCGCGGCGGCTTCGTCACACCGGCCATCTTCGATGCCTGCAACGACGACATGAACCTGGTGCGCGAGGAGATTTTCGGTCCCGTGCTGTCGCTTCTGTCCTTCAAGGACGACGAGGAGGCCATCACCCGCGCCAACGCCACGCCCTATGGCCTCGCCGCCGGCGTCTTCACCCGCGACCTGACCCGCGCCCACCGCACCGTGGCCCGCCTGCAGGCCGGCATCTGCTGGATCAATAACTACAATCTCACGCCCATCGAGATGCCCTTTGGCGGCTACAAGCAGTCCGGCCTCGGCCGCGAAAACGGCAAGGCGGCCATCGAGTACTATTCCCAGCTGAAAAGCGTCTACGTGGAACTGGGTGAGCTCGAGAGCCCTTACTGAAGCGGACAAGATGAGTGGGTCTTGCGGAAAGGCCTGTGCCGGCATGCTTCGAGTGCGCTTCGCGCAACCTCAACATGAGGTTTTAGTTAAATTGCTGAAATTAAATAATAATTCTCATTCTGAGGTGCACGGTCCGCAGGGACGGGCCTCGAAGAATCGGCCCCAAGCCCAGACGCTACTCCAAGACTGTGCCCCCATCGAGATAATCCCTTTGACCGCTGGCCCGAGGCGCTTCGCCAGGTTTACGCTCGGATGGATCGAGCGTGGAATGCTCGGCCTGTAGAGGGCGTGAGTCATGAGATCGTTGCTGGTGAGCCTTCTGCTTATGGGAAGCTTGGCCTTGCCGACAGCAGGCAACGGCGCCGCCTTGCCGAGCCTGCAAGACATTCTGACGCTTGCCGGGCAGGGGTCCGCTTTCCAATCCCAGAGTCATTCCCGCATCCGGACCACTATCACGGGACCGGACGGCAAGACAGTACCGGTGGAGCTTTCGGTGCGGCTGCAGAGCGAGGGGCCGGACGAGGCCTTTCTGACTCTGCGGAAAGCCGGGGCGCCGGGCGATCTCGTGCTGGCCCTGCCGGAGACGGCACTGACGCCGGATGACCTAGCGGGCTTTGTCGTGCTGGAAGAGGCGGCCACCACAGCCGAGATGCATTTCACCACGATCGGAGCGCTGCGCGATGCGACCCAGCGCCATGGCCATTCGCTCCGCCATGGAAGCATCCGTGAGGATACACCGGCCATCCTGCTGAAGCCTGGAGAGTCCGGAGAGCTGGAGGTCAGGCTGCGCTTGCGGGACAGGGCGCGACTGGGACGAATCTTCGTGACGCTTGACGGGTCGAATAGCTGGATGTCGGTGCTGGCGAAGGCGGACGGTTTGCCGTATGAGCTTGGGGCCGGTCCTTCGAGGCTCGCTAACGCTCGCACCTCAGGATTATAATAATCGTTTAATATCAGCTTTTTAAATCCTATCCTCATGTTGAGGCGCACCCCACAGGGGTGCCTCGAAACATCTCGGCACAGGCCGCTCAGCCCGCAGCGCCACCTTACTCCTCCACCAGCTTCTGCAGGGTCTCCAGCCGGTCCGCCTCGGCGGCCGGCTTGTCCCAGCGGATGCGGCTGATGCGCGGGAAGCGCATGGCCAGTCCGGACTTGTGGCGGGTGGAGGGCTGGACGGCGTCGAAGACCACCTCGAAGACCAGGCCGGGGGCGACGGCACGCACCGGGCCGAAGCGCTCCACGGTATGATCGCGCACCCACTTGTCCAGCTTCTTCAGTTCCGCGTCCGTATAGCCGGAATAGGCCTTGCCCACCGGCACAAGCTCGCCCGCCTCGGTCCAGGCGCCGAAGGTGTAGTCGGAATAGAAGGAGCTGCGCTTGCCGTGGCCGCGCTGGGCATACATCAGCACGGCGTCCAGCGACAGCGGGTCGCGCTTCCACTTGTACCACAGCCCGCGTGGTCGGCCGGCGACGTAGCTGCTGTCGCGACGCTTGAGCATCAGGCCCTCCAGCCCCTGCTGCCGCGCTTCGGCGCGCAGGCGGGCCAGGGTCTCCATGTCGTCGGCCACAACCAGCTGCGAGAGGTCCATGCGCGGTGGCCGGTGGCGGGCGTACCAGTCCTCCAGCCGGCGGCGGCGCTCGGTGAAGGAGAGATCGCGCAGGTCCGCATCGCCCTCCAACAGCAGGTCGTAGAGGCGGATGTGGGCCGGATGCTTGCGCAGGCCGGCCGCGGTCACGGACTTGCGGTTGAGGCGCTGCTGCAGGTCGTTGAAGGGCGCCACTTCGCCGTCCCGCATTACCAGCAACTCGCCGTCCAGGACGGCCTCGAAGTTCACCCCCTCCAGCACGTCGGGGAAGCTGTGGCTGATTTCCTCGCCCGTGCGGCTGAACAGCCGGGCCTTGCCGTCATAGGCGACCAGCTGCACACGGATGCCGTCCCACTTCCACTCCACGGCGAAGTTCTCCAGCTCCAGGCTCTCCACCTCGCGCTCCTCCAGCGGATGGGCCAGCATCAGCGGACGGAAGGCGGCGCTGCGGTCCGGCTGGGGACGCGCGCCCTGCCCCTCCAGCCAGGCGAAGAGCGCTTCGTAGGGCGGCGCCAGGCCGTGCCACAGCTCCTCGATCTCGCCGACATCGCAGTCGCCAAACTCGGCCAGCGCGGTCTTGGCCAGACGTTCGGAGACGCCCACGCGCAGGCCGCCGGTGATGAACTTCAACAGCGCCCAGCGGCCCGTGGCGTCCAAGGCATCCAGCCAGCCTTCCAGCAGGCCCGGCACCTGGGCGCGCGGCGCCTCCTGCAGGCGCTCGACGATCTCGTTCAGCTCCGGCGGGCGGTTGGCGCCGGCCCGGGCCTGCCAGATCAGCGAGACCGTCTCCGCCAGGTCGCCCACATAGTCGTGGGACCAGCGGAACAGCACCGGATCATGGCGTTCCTCGGCCAGCGCGCGCACCTGGGCCGGCTTGGCGCTGCGGAAATCCAGCGTGCCGGTCAGCGCGCCCAGCGCCCATCCGCGATCGGGGTCGGGCTCCTGCGCGAAATAGTCCACCATCAGGCGCAGCTTGTCGTTGCGCCCGGGCGTCAGACTGAGGCGATCGAGCAGGAGGGCGAAACGCTCCATGGGTCTCAGACGGCCTCCTGCTCCTCATCGCCGCGACCGATCAGCGACAGGGCGCGGGCGTGCAGGCCCTGCTGCTGCGCAAAATGGATCAGCGCCTCCTCGTTGCCGTGGGTAACCCAGATCTCCGGCGCACCCACATCGGCGAAGGTGTCCGTCAGCTCGTCCCAGTCGGCATGATCGGAAATCACCAGCGGCAGCTCCACGCCGCGCTGGCGGGCACGCTGGCGCACCTGCATCCAGCCCGAGGCCATGGCGATCACCGGCTCGCTCAGCCGCCGCGCCCAGCGGTCAGCGATGGCCGAGGGCGGCGCCAGCACCAGGGCCCCCGCCATCTCCTCCTTCTGGCTGGCGGTGGCCGGACGCAGCTCGCCCAGTTCGACCCCGTGGGCGCGATAGAGCTCGCAAAGTTCTTGCAGCGCGCCGTGGATGTAGATCGGCGCGTCATAGCCTGCACGGCGCAGCAGCGCGATCACTCGCTGCGCCTTGCCCAGAGCATAGACGCCCACCACGTGCGTGCGCTCGGGAAAGAGCCGCATCGAGTTCAGCAGCTTGTCGACCTCCCGGTCCGGATCGGGATGGCGGAACACCGGCAGCCCGAAGGTGGCTTCCGTGATGAAGACGTCGCAGGGCACCGGCTCGAAGGGTGCACAGGTGGGATCCTCCCGCCGCTTGTAGTCGCCGGAGACCACGATGCGCTGACCATCATACTCCAGCACCGCCTGGGCCGAGCCAAGTACATGGCCTGCCGGCACCAGCTGGACCCGTGCCTCGCCGATATCGATCACCTCTCCATGGGCCAGTGCCTGCTGTTCGCGGCCCGCCTTGTCCGTGTAGCGGCTGCGCATGATGGCCAGCGTCTCGGCCGTGGCCAGGACCTTGTCGTGTCCGGGACGCGCATGGTCGGCATGGCCATGAGTGACCAGCGCGCGCGGCACGGCGCGATGCGGATCGACATGGAAATCCCCGGGTGCGCAGTACAGGCCCTGGTCGGTCACATAGAGCCAGCTTTCGGGTCGGAGTTCGCGTCGTGGCATGGTTCAGGATATGGCGATCCGGCACGTCTTGACCAGCCCTCGCTGCCGCACCGCGCCAGGCGTCATGCCGGTCCGGCACTGCCTCCGCTCAGGAACTCGACGGGCAGGACCTGGTCTGAGAGCGGCAGTGTCGCCTCGCTCGCCAGTAGGTCGAGCAATGCCCGGGCGGCGGTCCGCCCGATCTCGCGTCGCGGCTGCCGGATCGTGGCAAGTGCTGGCGCCAGGTGGGCCGCCAGCTCGATGCCGTCGAACCCGACGACGGACAGGTCGTCTGGCAGTTTCACGCCGCGGCGCTGCAGTTCCCCCATCAGTCCGCAGGCCATGGCGTCGCTGGCGCAGAACAGGGCCGTGGGACGATCCGTCAGCTCGAGCCAGGCCCGGGCGGCGCGTTGGCCCGAAGCATAGGAGAAGTCCCCCGGCAGGAACCAGTCTCCCCGCACCTCCAGCCCCCGCGCCGCCAGCGCCTGTTCCACGCCCATTTGCCGCGTCTGCGTCAGCACGTTGCCCGGCGGCCCCTGGACATGGCCGATGCGCCGATGGCCGAGCCCGGCCAGGTGAGCGATCGCGAGCTCCGCGGCGGCCGCATTGTCGATACGCACCCGCGGTGCCTGCAATCCCTCGATCCATTCGCAGGCGAGCACGGTGGGCGGTGGTGAACCGCCGCGGCCGCCACGCACCAGGGCATCCGCCGGAATCGCGCCGTCCAGGGCGATCAGCCCGTCCGCGCGTCGACGGTCGGCGTAGTCCAGTGGATTCGAACCGCCGCGCGTATCGGCGATCAACAGATTGTAGCCGGCCGGCGACAGCACCTCGGCGATGCCCCCCAGAATCTCGGAGAAGAAGGGATTGGCCAGATTCGGGACAAGTGCCACGATCCCGCCCGAGCGCTGCCGGCGCAGGTTGCTGGCGGCATGATTGACGGTGTAGCCGATGCGCTCCACGGCGGCGAGGACGGCATGCCGGGTTGTGGCCGTAACCGTCTCGGGCCGTGACAGGGCGCGGCTGACCGTGGCGGTGGAAACACCTGCCGCCTCGGCCACGTCCACAATGCGCGGCGGGCGCTTCCCGGGCCCCTGGCCGTCGTTCATCGGCGGATCCTCATCGGCGGTCTCGGCACGCTTCGATTCCCTCTTGTAATCGATTACATTCCCTTCATACACTACCTGAACCGAGTACAGAAGCGCGGCCACGGCAATCTGCCCTGAGACCACGCCAGCGACGGGAGGAAACATGAAGACCATCCAGGGCCCTGCGCTGTTCCTCGCGCAGTTCGCCGACGACGAGGCGCCCTTCAACTCCTGGGACAGCATCACGCGTTGGGCGGCGGATTGCGGCTATATCGGCGTTCAGGTTCCAAGCTGGGACACGCGCCTGATGGACCTGGCGCAGGCGGCAGAGTCGACAGGCTACTGCGAAGACCTCAAGGGTCGTGCCGCCGAGAACGGCATCCAGATCACCGAGCTCTCCGCCCACCTCCAGGGCCAGCTGGTCGCCGTCCATCCCGCCTATGACGAAGCTTTCGACGGCTTCGCGGCCTCCGAGGTGCGCGGCGACCCGAAGGCACGGCAGGCCTGGGCCGTGGACCAGGTGCACAAGGCCATCACGGCCTCGCGCAATCTCGGGCTCAGCAAGCTCGCCGTTTTCTCTGGCGCGCTGGCCTGGCCCTACGTCTATCCCTGGCCGCAGCGCCCGCCGGGCCTGATCGACACGGCCTTCGACGAACTCACCCGCCGCTGGCGCCCCCTGCTCGATCACGCCCGGGACAACGGCGTCGATCTCTGCTTCGAGATCCACCCCGGCGAGGACCTGCACGACGGCATCAGCTTCGAGATGTTCCTGGACCGCCTCGATCAGCACCCCAGCGCGCAGATGCTCTACGACCCCTCGCACTACGTCCTGCAGGCGCTGGACTACATCGCCAACATCGAGATCTACCACGAGCGCATCGGCATGTTTCACGTCAAGGATGCCGAGTTGAACCCCACGGGCAAGCAGGGCGTCTACGGCGGATTCCAGCCCTGGACGGAGCGTGCCGGCCGCTTCCGGTCGCTTGGCGACGGCCAGGTGGACTTCGGGGCCATCTTCTCCGAGCTTACCCGGCACGGCTTCGGCGGCTGGGCCGTGGTGGAATGGGAATGCGCCTTCAAGCATCCCGAGGACGGCGCCCGCGAAGGCGCACAGTTCGTGCGCGACCATATCATCCGCGTGACCGACAAGGCCTTCGACGACTTCGCCGGCGCCGGGACCGACGAAGCGGCCAACCGGCGCATGCTGGGACTGGACCGCGGCCATGGCTGAGCGTGTGCGTCTCGGCATGGTGGGCGGCGGGGCCGATGCCTTCATCGGCGCCGTCCATCGCATCGCGGCGCGCCTGGACGGACACTACGAACTGGTGGCCGGTGCACTCTCCTCGACCCCAGACAAGGCCCGTGCCTCGGGCGAGGCCGTGGGCCTGCCGCGAATCTACGACACCTACGCCGAGATGGCGAAGCGCGAGGCCCGGCGGAAGGACGGCATCGAGGCGGTGGCCGTGGTCACGCCCAACCATCTCCACTACGCGGTCGCGCGCGAGTTCCTGAAGCGCGACATCGATGTCATCTGCGACAAGCCGCTGACCGGCACCCTGCCCGAGGCGCGCCGGCTCGCCCGGCTGGCGGAAAGGTCGAAGGCCCTCTTCATCCTGACCCACAACTACACCGGCTATCCCATGATCCGCCAGGCACGGGAGATGGTGGCCGACGGGGAACTCGGCAGGCTGCGGCTGGTGAACGTGGAGTATCCGCAGGACTGGCTGACGGAACCGGTGGAGCAGCAGGGGGTGAAGCAGGCGGAATGGCGCACGGACCCCGATCGCTCCGGCACCGGTGGTGCCATTGGCGACATCGGCACCCACGCCTTCAACCTGGCCCAGTTCGTGACAAGGCTGGAGCTGGATCGGCTGAGCGCCGACCTCGACAGCTTCGCACCGGGCCGACGGCTCGACGACAATGCCCATGTGATGCTGCGCTTCGAGAGCGGCGTGAAGGGACTGCTCTGGTGCTCGCAGGTAGCCCCGGGCGTGGAGAACGGGCTGCGCCTGCGGATTTTCGGCGACCGCGGCGGCCTGGAGTGGTTCCAAGAGGAACCGGGCCGGCTGTGGGTGACCCGCCACGGCGAACCCAAGCGCCTCTACACCCGCAACGGCGCCGGCGCCACGCCGGGCAACACCGCCAGCAGTCGCATCCCGCCCGGGCACCCTGAAGGCTACCTGGAGGCCTTTGCCAACCTCTATGCCGAAGCGGCCGAGGCGATCCGCGCCCGACGCGAGGGTCGGCCCGCCCCGGCGAATCTGCTGCCATCCGTGAACGACGGCCTGCGCGGTGTGGCCTTCGTGGACGCCTGCGTGCGCTCCTCGGCCCGCGACGCGGCCTGGGTGAGGCCGCGATGAGCACTCCGGAGGCCGTCGCCGCGCTCGCGGGCGTCTCGCATCGCTTCGGACCGGTGCAGGTTCTCTTCGACCTCGATTTCGACCTGCGTCCGGGCGAGGTCCACGCCCTGATCGGCGAGAACGGCGCCGGCAAGTCCACCGCCATGAAGATCCTCTGCGGCTATCTGACGCCCAGTGAGGGGACGGTGATGCTGGACGGCCAGTCCGTCCGCTTGTCCTCGGTCGAACAGGCGGAAGCGCACGGGCTCGCCATGATCCACCAGGAATTCAACCTCGCCGACCAGCTGACAGTGGTCCAGAACATCTTCCTCGGCCGCGAGCGCTGCCGCGGCCCCTTTCTCGACCATCGCGCGATGCGGGCTGAGACCCGCGCGCTGCTCGACCAGCTGCAGTGCCGGGTGGACGTGGATGCCACCACGCGTGATATCTCCGTTTCCGACAAGCAGATGGTGGAGATCGCCGAGGCCCTGTCGAAGAACGCCCGCGTGCTGGTCATGGACGAGCCGACCGCGGCCCTCACCCGCCGCGAGATCGACATCCTGTTCGAACAGATCGAACGGCTGCGCGCCCAGGGAACGGCGATCCTCTACACCTCGCACAAGCTCGACGAGGTTGAGCGCATTGCCGACCGCGTGACCGTGCTTCGCGACGGCCGCATGGTGCTTTCGGCGGCGGCAGGCGAACTGGACAGCGATCGCATGGCCAACGCCATGGTCGGGCGCGAGATGTCTGACCTGTTTCCCGCCCGCAGCGGGCACGCGGGCTCCGAACAGGCGCTGGAGGCGGAGAATGTCTCCGTCCCCGGCCTGGTCGAGAATGCCTCCTTCACGCTACGCCGGGGCGAGATCCTCGGCTTCGCCGGCCTCATCGGCGCGCGGCGCACGGAGCTGATGGAGAGCGTCGTGGGCCTGCGCCCGCGCAGCGGCAGCGTGCGCCTCCAGGGGCGCCTCCTTCGTCCCGGCTCGGTCGATGCCGCGCGGCGCACCGGCCTCGTCTACCTCACCGAAGACCGGAAGTCCCGCGGGCTGCTCATGAACAAGTCGCTGCGCGAGAACCTGACCCTGCTGGCGCTCGACCGCTTCTCCAACGGGCTCATCGATCGTCGGGCCGAGGACGCGGCGCTGGATCAGGCGGCGGTGGACTACGATATCCGCATTCCCGACCGCGACATGCCCGCCGGCAACCTGTCGGGCGGGAACCAGCAGAAGCTGCTGCTCGCCAAGACCATGCTGGCGGATCCGCAAGTGGTGATCATCGACGAACCAACCCGCGGCATCGATATCGGCGCCAAGCGGCAGATCTACGAGTTCATTCACAAGCTCACCGCCGAGGGACGCAGCGTAATCGTGATATCCTCCGAGATGACCGAGGTCATTGGCCTCTCCGACCGGGTGGTGGTGATGCAAACCGGGCGCATCGCCGGCGAGCTGTCAGGCAGCGACATCACCGAGCAGTCCATCCTGCGGCTCGCCATGGGCCTGAGCACCGAGGAGGTCACATCATGAGCCAGGCCGACCGCTCTGCTGCTCCTGCGCGGCGTACGCTGCGGATCAACCTGCATGCGCTCGGCCCCCTGCTGGCGCTGATCGTCCTGTTTCTCATCGGCATTGCGCTGCACGAGAACTTCCTCAGCTACGCCAACATCACCAACGTCCTGGCCCGCTCCGCCTTCATCGGCATCATCGCGGTGGGCATGACCTTCGTCATCACCGCCGGGGGGCTGGATCTCTCGGTGGGCTCCATGGCGGCCTTCATTGCCGGACTGATGATCATGGTGATGAACGGCCTCCTGCCGGTCATGGGACCGGGCGTCGGTGTGATCCTCGTCGGCGTAGCCGCGGCGCTGCTGACGGGTCTCGTCGCCGGGGCGATCAACGGCCTGCTGGTGGCCCGCGCACGCATCGAGGCGTTCATCGTCACGCTTGGCAGCATGGGCATCTATCGCTCGCTGGTCACCTGGCTGGCGGACGGGGGCACGCTTTCGCTCGACTTCCAGCTGCGTGAGATCTACAGGCCCGTTTATTACGAAGGCATCCTGGGCGTCAGTTGGCCGATCCTCGTCTTTGCTCTGGTGGCGCTCGTCGGCGAGATCGTCCTGCGCCACACCCCCTTTGGCCGGCATTGCGCCGCCATCGGCTCGAACGAGCAGGTCGCCCGCTACTCCGCCGTCCATGTGGACCGGGTCCGCACGGCCACCTTCGTCCTGCTGGGCCTTCTGGTGGCGGTGGCGACAATCATGTACGTGCCCCGCCTCGGCTCAGCTTCATCGGCCACCGGCGTGCTGTGGGAGCTGGAGGCCATCGCCGCCGTCATCATCGGAGGAACGGTGCTCAAGGGCGGTTTCGGGCGCGTCTGGGGGACGGTCATCGGCGTCCTTGTCCTCAGCCTGATCGGCAACATCCTGAACCTCACGGACGCCGTCAGCCCCTATCTCAACGGCGCCATCCAGGGCGCAATCATCATCCTGGCCGTCGTTCTGCAGCGCGGCAGAGCCGCCCTGCGGTGACGACCAGGCAACAGCCGCGCAAGCGGCAGAAGCAAGGGAGGTTATGATGACATTCAGAAACGGCATCGCCGCAACAGCAGCGGCATTCGCCATGACCATGGCCGTGCCGGCCATGGCCCAGGACGAAGAAACCACGGTAATCGGCGTTTCCATTCCCGCCGCCACCCACGGCTGGGCGGGCGGCATGAACTACCACGCCAAGCAGGCCGTGGACCGGCTCGAGGAGCAGTACGAGCAACTCGACTTCGTGATGGCGACGGCCTCCGATCCCTCCAAGCAGGTCAACGACATCGAGGACATGGTCGCCGCCCGCGAAATCGACGCGCTGGTGGTCCTGCCCTTCGAGTCCGAACCCCTGACGGGTCCGGTGAAACGCGTGGCCGATTCCGGAACCTGGGTGACGGTGGTCGACCGCGGCCTGGCACAGGAAGGGATCGAGGACCTCTACGTCGCGGGTGACAACCCGGGCTTCGGGCGCACGGCGGGCGAATACTTCGCCGAAAACCTGGAGGAGGGCTCCAAGATCGTGGTGTTGCGTGGCATTCCCACCACCATCGACAATGAACGCGTGGAGGCCTTCCAGAAGGCCATCGAGGGCTCGGGCATCGAGATCCTGGGCATGGAGCACGGCAACTGGAACCGCGACGACGCCTTCACGGTGATGCAGGACTTCCTCTCCCGCTTCGACGAGATCGACGCGGTCTGGGCGGCCGACGACGACATGGCCATGGGGGCGCTCGCCGCCATCGACCAGGCCGACCGTTCCGACGAGATGTGGGTGGTCGGCGGCGCCGCCATGAAGGAAATGGTCAAGCGCATCATGGAAGGCGACCCGCAGGTTCCCGTCGACGTCACCTACCCGCCGGCGATGGCGGCCACGGCCATCGAGATGACGGCCCTGCGGTATGTCGCGAACATCCCGGTCTCGGGCGAGTTCATCATCGGCTCGGTCCTGGTGACGCCGGAGAACGCCGAGGACTACTACTACCCCGACAGCCCCTACTGAACGGGAAGCTCGACTGAACTGGCAGGGGACCTGGGCCGGACTGTGCCGGAAGGCACGTGTCCGGCCCAGGCTTGCCGGGCCTTCACAAAGGCTTCGCTGCAGCTTTGCCGTGAAGCTTCAGAGCGACTCGATCCCGCCGATACGTCCCATCCGCGGTTCCGGAACGGCGCCCCAGTAGTCCATGGAGGCCGGCGTGCGCGGCAAGGTTCTGGGCGGACGCGGACCCGTTTCGGGAAACTCCTCCATGCCGAAGCTGTACTCCACGGTCAGGCCATCGGGGTCGAGGAAATAGAGGAACATGGACTCCGAGGGCGGATGCCGGCCCGGCCCGAAGACGATGGGCACATCGTTCTTCTTCATGCGCCAGAATGCCTTCCCGATATCATCCACGTCGGTGACCATGAAATTGACGTGGTGAAAGTGGTTGGCAGACGCATGGGCGAGGCCCAGGGAGTGATGCAGCGGATTGGGGAAGCAGCGCATGAAGGTAATGGCGCCCTCGATCCTGTCGGAGGCACGGAAGTTCAACTGCTCAAGCAGGAACTGCTCGGTCCGGGCATGGTCACTTGCGCCCAGGACCACATGGCCCAGCCGCTCGATCTTGGTGTGCGTTGGCGTGAACGGCCGGTCCGCTTCCTCGAAGGAATGGAAGTATTCGAAGGTGGCGCCCGTGTTGGGTTCGCTGACGCGGAAGGCGTCGCGGATGCCCAGGTCCGCACTCTCCTCACTGTCCACCTCTTGAATGGGACAGCCGAGGGACGCCAGGTGCCTGCGCACATGGTGCAGGTCCTCCACGCTTTCCATCTGCCATCCCACGCGCCGCAGTCCCGGCTCGTGCGCCTGGTGGAGAATGATGTCGTGATGCCGCGGACTGCAGCGGAACAGCCGCTCGCCGGTCCCGGTCTCTCCTGTCTGCTGCAGGCCCAGAAGGGATTCGTAGAACCTGGCGGAGCGATCGAGATCGGTGACATTGAGTGCAACATACCCGAGACGGCGATACCTGAAATCGAGAGCCATGTGTCCTTCCCCGTGAACTGCGTAGGCCGGCAAGCATAACCATGCAGGCCTGTGTTACGAAACCGGCCAGGGCTCTGGAAATGTCATAGACTGGGGGCCGGCTTTTCCGTTGCACCTGCGGCGCAGTACTGGAACCTTTGTGAACAAGACGAAACGGGAGGTCCCTTCCATGACGGAGAACTTCGAACTGCACCCGGACCTGACGCGCGACGGCGTCGAGGTCATGGACCTCAGACTCTCGCGCCTGCTGCTGATGAACGACGCGGCCTGGCCCTGGCTGGTCCTGGTTCCCCAGCGGCCGAACAAGAAGGATTTCCATGACCTGGACCCCATGGACCAGTACCGCGTCTGCGACGAGATCACGATCTGCTCCCAGGCACTGAGCCGGCTTTTCAGTCCGGACAAGGTGAACGTGGCCGCACTCGGCAACATGACACCGCAGCTCCATGTGCACGTGATCGCACGCTTTGCCGACGATCCCGCCTGGCCGGGCCCGATCTGGGGCAAGCAGGACAAGCAGCCCTATGAACCCCATCAGCTTGAGGAACGTGTGCTGGCCCTGCGCCGGGAACTGAGCCATCCGCTGTGAGCAGGCCCCCCTTGGAGATCGCCCCCGACGTGGCCGCGGCCCTGCAGGCCGGGCAGCCCGTGGTGGCACTGGAATCCACCGTCATCGCCCAGGGCCTGCCCTGGCCCGATAACCTGGAAACGGCTTGGGCCATGGAATCCGAGGTGCGTGACGCCGGCGCGCTACCGGCCACCATCGGCGTGGTTGGCGGCCGTCCGGTCATCGGCCTGGACGAGACCCGGCTGGAGCATTTTGCACGGAACGGCGCAGCCATTGCCAAGCTCGGCAGCCGTGACCTGGGATCGGCCATGACCGGCAGCCGGGACGGCGCCACCACGGTTTCGGCCACGGCACGCCTGGCCGCACTGGCCGGCATCCGACTCTTCGCCACCGGCGGCATCGGCGGGGCGCATCGCAACAGTCACATGACCTTCGACATCTCCGCCGACCTCATGGAACTGGCGCGCAGCCCGGTGGCGGTGGTGGCCTCGGGCGCCAAGTCCATCCTGGACCTGCCGCGAACCCTAGAGCTGCTGGAGAGTCTTTCGGTGCCGGTTGTGGGGCTGGATTGCAGCGAGTTCCCGGCTTTCTATACGCGCAGCAGCGGCCTCTGCCTGGACCAGCGCGTGGGCAGCGCAACCGAGGCTGCGGCTCTGCTGCATGCCCATTGGCAGCTGGGCGGCAACGGACTGCTGTTGGCACACCCGGTCCCGGAGAAGGCCGCCCTGCCCTCTGCGAAGCTGGATGCCTGGATCGAGCAGGCGCTACAGGAAGCCTCGAGCGAGGGAATAACGGGAAAGGCGGTAACCCCCTTCCTGCTGTCGCGCCTGCACGGGATAAGCGAGGGTGCGACTTTGGCCGCCAATCGAGCTCTCTTGTTGGCCAATGCGCGTCAGGCCGGAGAGATCGCTTCGGCCTGCGCCAGGGCGTGACCTCACAGCTTGGAGTCGGACTTTCCCGAATGCTTCCAGAAATCCCAGCCCGCCAGGACCAGCGTTATGATCACGACCAGGATAAGGTCGATGTGCGGAACGCCGACAGCCAGGACCACCAGGAAGCCCAAAAGAAACAGGTAGGCCACCAGGGCCATGATACGGTCCGTCATGCTTTAGCCTCCAGCAGTTCGGGGGACTCCGTCATCTGCAGCGCCAGCCAACGGGCCGTACGCAGCAGGCGCGCATCGTCTCCCTTGCGTCCGATCAATTGTACACCCATGGGCAACCCGTTCTCCGCTTCCAGCAACGGAATGGTGACCACAGGCAGGCCGCAGAGCGTCCAGACGCCATTGAAGACCGAGTTGCCTGTGCTTTCCAGGCCAGCCGGCGCGGGCGTTGGCGTGGCCGGCGTCAGGAGGACATCGCAACGCTGGAAGATCTCGGCCAGCCCCGCATTCAGCACGTTCGGCCAATCCAGGGCGGCAATATAGTCGCGGGCCGGAATCTGCTTGCCCTTGTCCATCGCCGTGCGCAGGGGCTCGGACAGCTGATCCCAGCCCCGGCGTTCGTAGGTATAGTAGCATTTCGCCATCTCGGCGAAATTGATCCGCTCCCGGATCGTCGGCGCTTCTTCGAACACATTGGGCAGCAGGGCCTCGAAGCAGCCCTGACCCAGCAGGTCGGTCAGCTCCTTCATGGCCATCTGTGTCTGGGAATCGGCTTCGTCCCAGCCGGGTGGCCGCACGAACGTGATCATCGGCGTGACCGGCACATCCGCCTGGGCCGTCTTCAGCATGCGCGGCGGCGGCGTCGGCTCGGTGGCACTGTCCGCCTCGTCATGACCGAACAGGCAATCCCCAAGCAGGGCCGCATCCTGGAGGGTGCGGGCAAACACGCCGACAGTATCCAGGCTGGGCGATTGCGTCAGAATCCCGCGCCGGGGAATCGCACCGAAACTGGGCTTGAACCCGACCACGCCGCAATAGGCGGCCGGCCGGATCACCGATCCGTCTGTCTGCGTCCCGATCGCCAGCGGCACCATGCCCGCGGCCACCGCCGCCGCCGAGCCCGACGACGAGCCACCGGGAGTATGCTCGGGATTGTGGGGATTGCGCGTCTTGCCGGGCTGGCGGTAGGCCAATTCGGTGGCCACGGTCTTGCCCATGACGATTGCGCCGGCCGCCTTCAAGCGTTCGACCACATAGGCATCATCGCCGGGAACCCGTCCTTCGTCGATGACGGTTCCGTTCTCGGTGGGAATGCGCCGGGTGTCGATGATGTCCTTGAGCGCAACCGGTAGACCGTGCAGCGGACCGGTGGCGCGTCCCGTGCCGCGATACTTGTCGAGAGCCTGCGCCTGCTCGAGCACGTGATCGCTGTCCAGCCAGGTCCAGGCCTGCACCTCGCCTTCGCGCTCGGCAATGCGGTCCAGATAGCCCTGGGCCACCTCCTCCACCTTGAGCTGGCCCCGGACCATGCGATCCCGCAGCTCGACCGCGCTGAGGTCGAGCTGGGCATCTAGCTGCCCCTTGCGTGTCTGTATGCTCTTGTTCTTAGCGGCCATAGAACACCTGCGGCAGATAGAAAACCAGTTCGTTGAAGTTGTAGATCAGGGCCATGGCAAGGAAAACCATGAACAGGAAGGGCAACACGCCCTTGAAGATCTGCGTCAGCTGCACTTCGGGCGGCGCGATTCCCTTCAGGTAGTATGCCGACATCGCCATGGGCGGTGTCAGGAAGCTGGTCTGCAGGTTCAGCGCCACCAGGATGCCGAAGAACAGGGGGTCGATCCCGAACATCGGCAGCAGCGGCAGGAAGATCGGCACGAAGATGATGATGATCTCCGACCACTCCAGCGGCCAGCCCAGCAGGAAGATGATCAGCTGTGCCAGCAGCAGGAACTGCAATGGCGTCAGGTCAAGTCCCTCGACGAACTGCGAGATCAACTGCTCGCCACCCAGGTAGGAGAACACCGACGAGAAGACATAGGAGCCGACGAACAGCCAGCAGACCATCGCCGTGGTGCGCACCGTCAGGTAGACGGATTCCCGCAGGCGCTGGAACGTCATGGCCCGATAGATCACGGCCAGCAGCATGCCGCCCAGTGCCCCCACTGCAGCGGCTTCCGTCGGTGTCGCCAGGCCGAAGAGGATCGAGCCCAGGACCGCCAGGATCAGGAAGGCCAGTGGCAGGAAGGAGGTCGCCAGCATCAACAGCAGCCTCGGAAGAGAGATATCGGGCACCTCTTCCTTGGTGGGCTTTGGCGCGGCGCTGGGCTGCAGGATCGACCGGCCGACCACATAGGTTATGTAGAGCCCGACCAGCACGAGGCCCGGCAGCAAGGCGCCCGCATAGAGCCGCACGATGGACACGCCCGAGGATGCGGCATAGACAATCAGCATGATCGACGGCGGGATCAGGATGCCGAGCGTACCGCCGGCACAGATGATGCCGCTGGCGAAACTGGTGTTGTAGCGCACCTTCAGCATGGCCGGCAGGGCCAGCAGGCCCATCAGGGTCACCACGGCGCCCACGATACCCGTCGCCGTGGCAAACAGCATGCAGGTAATCAACGCGGCCACGCCCATGGAACCCGGCACGTTCTTGGCCGCGACATTCAGGGTCGAGAACAGGCGGTCGACGATGTTCGCCCGTTCGACGATATAGCCCATGAAGAGGAACAGCGGAACGGCGGTCAGAACCTCGTTCGACATGACCGTATAGGTCTGGTTGACGAAGAGGTCGAAGATCCGGCTGTTGAGCAAGCCGTCCAGCCAGCTCGTGGCCGAGGTCCACCAATCGGCGTCCTCCAGGCGCAGGTATTCGCGCCACATACGGTTGGGCTCGAAATAGGCGTAATAGCCCATGAACATGCCCAGGGCCATCAGCGTGAAGGCAATGGGAAAACCCAGGAACACAAGCACGATGAAGACGGCCAGCATCAACAGGGCGACTTGGGGGTCAGTCACGTTCAGCGGCTCCGTTCAAAATTGTTCTCGACGAAAGATGCAGCCTCGGCAGGCGCATCGGGTTCAGAGTTTATGCTTGTCACTGTCGGGGCCCGTCATCTCGTGCTCCGGGCCCGAGTGCAGCAGCATGTCCTCGGTCTCCTGCACATCCTCTTCCGGCAGGCGCCAATAGCCCTCACGCATGCAGAGGATACAGCGGAAGACCTGAGCGACGCCCTGAATCACCAGTAGGAGCGCCGCCAGGGCCATGGCGGTCTTGAACTGATAGATCGGCACACCGGCCGGGCTGTTCACGCTGACCTCGCCATAGCTCCAGGCCCGCTCGGCATAGTCCCAGCCACGGATCATCAGGGCCAGGATGCCGGGAAAGAAGAAGAAGATGTAGAGAACCAGGTCGACAGCGGCCTGGGTACGGGGCTTCCAGAGGCGATACAGGAAATCCCCGCGCACATGGCCGCCACGCGACAGGGTATAGGCCCCGCCGACCATGAACAGGCTTCCATACATGATGAAGGAAACGTCGAGCGACCAGGTGGTGGGGGCATTCAGAAGGTATCGCACGAAGACCTCGTAGCTGACACCGAAGGTCATCAGGATGATCAGCCATCCGAAACCCTTGCCGAACCAGCCCGAAAGCTTGTCAGCAAACTGAATATACCAGAGCATCTATTCCTCGCCGCTTCATTCAAGCGGCTCCGGCATCACAGGGCCTGCAATGCCGGAGCCGGTCTGTCCACCTGTTCTTGTTTGCCGGCTTAGAGAGCCAGCTTGCCCGGGAAGAAGTGCTCATAGGCCAGGGCATAGTCGGGCGCATTCATCAGCTCGTAGTAGCTGACCCGCTCGACCCATTCACGCTGGCTGTCCATGATGCGCTTGTTGAGATCATCCTCCTCCGCAAGCCGCTCGATGAGGACATCCCAAGCCTCCAGCTGAGCCGCCAGGATTTCCTCGGACGTACGATGCACGCTGACATTGTATTCGTTCTCGATCTTCTGGAGATCAGCCGAATAGTTGTCCATGGCAGAGGCCGTATTGGACGTGGAGGCCGCTTCCACCGCGTGCTTGAGAATCGCCTGCAGGTCCGGATCGAGGTCCTCATAGAAGTCCTTGTTGAAGATGAACTCGAAGCTTTCCGAAGCCTGGTGATAGGACGACAGGTAGTAGTTCTTGGCCACGTCCGGTGCACCGAAGCGCAGGTCGGACGAGGGGTTGTTGAACTCGAAGGCATCGATCACGCCGCGCTCCATGGCCGGCACGATCTCGCCGCCCGGCAGCTGGGCAACGGACATGCCCATCTCCTGCAACAGGTCGGCCGCCAGGCCCACGGTGCGGTACCTCAGTCCTTCGATGTCCTCGACGGTGCTGACCTCTTCCTTGAACCAGCCGAAGGGCTGGGCAAACATCGGGAAGCCCATGTAGCCAATCACGTTCAGGCCCAGGATATCTTGGGTAAGCTCGCGATAGAACTCGTCACCGCCACCCTGATAGAACCAGGACAGCATGGTGGTGGCCGAACCGCCGAACACAGGGCCGGTGCCGAAGAAGGACGCGGCCTTGTGCTTGCCGTACCAGTAGACCGGCACCGAGTGCGCACAGTCGATCACGCCGTCATGCACGCCGTCCATGACCTGGAAGGCGCCAACGACCGCACCGGCCGGCAACAGGTCGACCTCGATGCGTCCATTGGACATGTCCTGAACGCGATTGACGAATTCCTGGGCAAAATCCATCCAGATGTCCGAGGAGGGCCAGGATGTCTGCATGCGCATGACGATCGGGCTCTGGGCGAGAACGGCCGGAGCCGCGAAACCGGACGCCGCTGCGACACCGCCGGCAAGCGCGCCCTTGCTCAGGAACGAGCGGCGCGAAACACTCTTGGATTCAGAGGTGGCGTCCGTCGACGCAACATCCGTCTCCTCAGATACAGTATTGGTAATTTCTGTCATCGTTTACCTCCCGTAACATATTCTTTGAACTCATTCTTACCGTCCGCAATCTTCCGGACTGCTGGCCGAAGAGTAAATCATAAAGTTGTTTTCTTCGAAAGATGGATAAGACACATTCTCGCCATTCTTTCTCAACTCTGCCTGGCTAGTTCCCAAAATATCCATTTATAATCAATATTATATGTCCTGGTTTTTGATTTTTATAACGACAAATTTTCGACGTCCCAAGGGTCTGCCATCCCTTCAATTTACTATATCCTCGGGCTTATGCCCGGCAAAGAACGCGTCCAGGTTGTCAAGCGCGCGGAAGCCCATGGCATCCCGCGTCTCCCGCGTAGCCGAGCCGATGTGCGGCAGCAGGAAGACGTTCTCCAGTGCTGCGATCTCCGGATTCCCGCCCGGTTCGTTCTTGAAGACGTCCAAACCGGCCGCAAACAGCTTGCCGGAAGTCAGCGCGGCAATCAGCGCCTTTTCGTCCACCAGGTTGCCGCGGGCGGTGTTCACCAGGATCGCGCCGTCCGGCAGCTTCGCCAATGTCTCGGCATTGACGATGTCGCGGGTGTCAGGCGTTGCCGGACAATGCAGCGACAGCACGTCCGAAACCGCCAGCAGGCTGTCCAGATCGGAATGGAACACCGCCCCCTTTTCCAGGTGATCCGGCAGGCGCGCGCGATTGTGATAGTGCACCTCCATGCCGAATCCGCGTGCCCGCTCGGCCGCGACCTGTCCGACCCGCCCCATGCCGAGCACTCCGAATCGCTTGCCCGTTACCTGGCTGCCGACCATGAAGGCCGGCGACCAGAAGTCCCACCTGCCCTGGCGAATCAGGCGGTCGCCCTCGGCCCCGCGCCGGGCCGCCCCCAGCATGCAGAGCATGGCGATCTCGGCCGTCGCATCCGAGAGCACGTCCGGCGTGTTTGTCACCAGGATGCCCCTCTCCTTCGCCGCCGTCAGGTCCACGTGGTCGACACCCACCGAGTGATTGGCGATCACCTTGAGGCGCTCCGGCAACTGCGCGATCACCTCGGCCGTGAAGTGCTCGGAATGGCAGGGCAGGACCGCATCCACCTCCTGACAGCGGGCGATCAGTTCGTCGCGCGAGAAGACCCTGTCGTCCATGTTCAGGATGGCCTCGTAGTCGCGCTGGGCGCGGGCATGCACGGCATCGGTCAGGCGGCGGGTGATCAGGAGCACGGGTTTGTCGGACATGAAGCCTCCCTTTGTTCTGTGCTTTCGTTGTCTTCGGGAATGTCCCTTCGCCGCGCAGCCTAAACCGGATTCGCGGCCTTGCCCAGACGAGGACGCCCAGGGGGCTTGACGAACGCCTGCCACACGCCATGAAGAGAAGGATGGAACCGCCGTTCGACAGCGCACCCAAGGCCGCCCCCCTGCCCCCAACCTTCGACGCGTGGTTCGCCGCGCGTGGCTGGCAGGCGCACGCGCACCAGCTGGAGATGGTCGCAGCAGCACGCGCTGGGCAGTCGGCGCTGCTGATCGCACCCACCGGCGGCGGCAAGACCCTGGCCGGCTTCCTGCCCACGCTGATCGAGCTCGCCGAGGCACCCCACGCCGGCCTGCACACCCTCTATGTCTCGCCGCTCAAGGCCCTGGCTGTGGACATCGAGCGCAACCTGGACACTCCGATTCGCGAGCTGGAGCTCGGTCTCTCGGTGGAAACGCGCAGCGGCGACACGCCCCAGGGCAAGAAACTGCGCCAGCGCTCGCAACCGCCGCAGATCCTGCTGACCACGCCGGAGTCGCTCGCCCTGATGCTGAGCTACCCGGACGCGCCCGAGATCTTCGGCGGGCTGCGCTGCATCGTGCTGGACGAACTGCACGAGCTGGTGGCCAGCAAGCGCGGCGACCTGCTGTCCCTCGGCCTGGCGCGGCTTGGCAGCCTGGCCCCGCAGGCCCGGCGCGTCGGCCTGTCGGCCACGGTCCACGACCCCGACAGCCTGCGCGCCTGGATCTCGTCCGAGGCCGACCCGATGGATGCCAGGGTCCGGCAGGTGCGCGGCATGCCGGCCGAGAAGCCCGAGGTGGAAATCCTGACCACCCGCGAACGGCTGCCCTGGTCCGGGCACATGGCCCTGCACGCCATGCCCGAGGTCTACGAGCGCATCCAGCAGGCCCACACCACGCTGGTCTTCGTCAACACCCGCGCCCAAGCCGAGCTGGCCTTCCAGGAACTCTGGCGGCTGAACGACAATGCCCTGCCCATCGCCATGCATCACGGCAGCCTGGCGGTGGAGCAGCGGCGCAAGGTTGAGGCCGCCATGGCCCGCGGCGACCTGCGCGCCGTAGTCGCCACCTCTTCGCTCGACCTGGGCATCGACTGGGCGTCGGTGGACCTGGTGATCCAGGTGGGGGCGCCCAAGGGTGCGGCACGCCTGCTGCAGCGCCTGGGCCGCGCCAACCATCGCCTGGACAAGCCCAGCCGTGCCCTGCTGGTTCCCGGCAACCGCTTCGAGGTGCTGGAGTGCCGCGCCGCCCTGGACGCCATCGAGGCCCAGACCCTGGACGGGGAGCCACCGCGCCGGGGCGGCCTGGACGTGCTCGCCCAGCACATCCTGGCCACCGCCTGCAGCGGGCCTTTCATTGCCGACCAGCTCTACGACGAAGTACGGCAGGCCGCACCCTACCGCGCGCTTGCCCGCAAGGAATTCGACGATGTTCTCGCCTTCGTCGCCCACGGCGGCTATGCCCTGCGCAGCTACGAGAAATACCGGCGACTCAAGACCGACAAGCAGGGCCGCTGGCGAGTCGCCTCGACCCAGCAGATCCGTCGCTATCGCCTGAACGCCGGGGTCATCGTCGACGCCCCGACCCTGAAGGTCACGCTGGGCCGTGGCCGCGTGCTGGGCGAGGTCGAGGAATACTTCGCCCAGGGCCTGCAGCCGGGCGACACCTTCGTCTTCGCCGGCCAGCTGCTGAAATTCGAACGCTTGCGCGAGACCCGCATGGAGGTTTCCAGCGGTGGCAGCGGAGAACCCAAGGTGCCGGCCTACATGGGCGGGCGCCTGCCACTGTCCACCCACCTTGCCGAGCGGGTGCGCGGCCTGCTGGAAGCCCCGGACCGCTGGCAGGGCCTGCCCGAGGCGGTCTCGGACTGGCTGTCGCTGCAACGCCATCGCTCGCTGCTGCCGCCCGGCGACGGCCTGCTGGTGGAGAGCTTCCCGCGCGGCGGCAAGACCTTCACGGTCGCCTACTGCTTCGAGGGGCGCAACGCGCACCAGACTCTGGGCATGCTGCTGACCCGGCGCATGGAGCGCGCCGGTCTGCAACCCCTGGGCTTCGTCGCCACCGACTACGTCATCGCCATCTGGAGCCTGCAGCCGGTGGAGGATGCCGCCGCGCTATTTGACCAGGACATGCTGGGCGACGACCTGGAGGAATGGATGGCCGAATCCTCCCTGCTGCGCCGCACCTTCCGCAACGTCGCCGTGATCGCCGGACTGATCGACCGCCGCGCCCCGGGGCAGGAGAAGACGGGCCGGCAGGTCACCTTCAACTCGGACCTGATCTATGACGTGCTTCGCAAGTACGAGCCGGACCATGTGCTGCTGCGCGCCACCCGCGCCGACGCGGCCAGCGGTTTGACCGACATCGGCCGGCTGTCGGCCATGCTGACCCGGGTCCAGGGCCGGATCGTCCATCGCCGCCTGAAGCGCATCTCGCCGCTGGCCGTGCCGGTCCTGCTGGAAATCGGCCGCGAGCGCGTGTCCGGCAGCGCCGAGGACGCCCTGCTGGAGGAGGCCGCCGAGGAGATGATTACCGAAGCCGCATCTCAGCACGGCTGAACTACGACAAGGCTGGTCGACTCCCCCTTTGCACGACTAGGATGCTCGCATGCAGCAAGCCTTCGATTTCCCCGAAACTGCGGAGCCCGGAAGCTTCCGCTTCAACGGCGCCGCGTTGGTCAGCGACCCTTCGGGCGCACTCTGGTGGCCGGCCGAACGTTGCCTGGTCGTGGCCGACCTGCATCTGGAAAAGGGCTCGTCCTTTGCCGCGCGCGGCCAGTTCCTGCCACCCTATGACAGTCGTGCGACCCTGGAGCGCCTGCAGGAGGTGATTGCCCGCCTGCAGCCGAAGCGCGTGATCTGCCTGGGCGATTCCTTCCATGACGCCGAAGCCGGCGGGCGCCTGAGCGATGCCGAGAAGGAGCGGCTCCGCGCCCTCACCTCCGGTCATGACTGGATCTGGATCACGGGCAACCATGACCCCGAACCACCGCGCGAGCTGGGCGGAGACGTCTTGAACGAAGTGGAGATGCACAGGCTGATCTTTCGCCACGAGGCCGAGGAAAGCCCGGAAGGGTACGGCGAAGTCTCGGGCCACTACCATCCCAAGGCCGCCGTGCGGGTCAAAGGCCGCCGCTTCTCCCGGCCCTGTTTCGCGTTCGACGAAGGCCGTTTGATCCTGCCGTCCTTCGGCGCCTACACGGGGGGCCTTGATGTTCTGGCTCCGGCCCTGCGCGAGTTGTTGGCGCCCGGCTTTCGCGTACGCCTCATCAGCGCCCGGAAAGTCTATGCCTTTTCCTCGGAGATGCTGGAGCCCTTCGGCGTCCCGGCCTGATCCCCGCTGTCCACACGGCGCCACTCGCCCAGCGCCTGGCGCAGGATCGAGACCGCCGAGGACAGGAAGATCGCCCCCATCAGGCCGCCGACGGCCAGGTCGGGCCAGGGCGTGCCACTGGCCCAAACGCCGCTGGCCGCCAGCAGGACCGCGCCGTTGCCGATGGCATCGTTGCGGCTGCACAGCCAGACCGAGCGTACGTTGGCGTCGCCGTCCCGGAAACGGAACAGCAGCAGCGCGCAGAAGAGGTTCACCAGCAGGGCGACGATGCCCACGGTACCCATGGTCATGGCATCCGGCGTGCCCAGCACGAACACCCGATAGAGCGCGGCGCCCAGGATGAAGAGGCCCAGGGCCGCCAGGGTAAAGGCCTTGAACAGGGCCGCGCCGGCCCGCACGCGCAGCGCGCTGCCGAGCACCGCCAGGCTGATCGCGTAAGTGAAGGTATCCCCCAGGAAATCGCCGGCGTCGGCCAGCAGTGCCAAGGACCCTGCAGCGACACCCGCGACGAGCTCCACGGCGAACATCACGCCGTTCAGGCCCAGCACGGTCCAGAGGACGCGCCGGAAGGCCTTCGAATTGCCGTCAAATGCCGTTTCGTGGTGGCAGCAGCCCGCCATGTCGCTCCGTCCTTTCTCGAGCGCTCCCCCGTGCAAGCGGGAGCGCATCTTGCATTCTGCGAACGACTCACAAAATAGGAGCTACAGTCACTGTAGGTTCAAGGGATTTTTTCGAGAGGACAGATCATGGCCGATACACTTTCCATCGGCGACCTGGCGAGCGACAGCGGCGTCAAGGTCCAGACCATCCGCTATTACGAATCCATAGGCCTGATGCCGCCGGCCGGACGCACGGCCGGCAACCAGCGGCGCTACAGCCAGGCCCACAGGGAGCGCCTGCGCTTCCTGCGCCATGCCCGCGAACTGGGCTTCACCCTCGACCAGATCCGCAGCCTGCTGAGTCTCAGCGAACGTCCCGACATGCCCTGCGAGGAAGCCGACAGCATCGCGCGCGAACATCTGGAAACCGTGGAACAGCGCCTGGAGCGCCTGAAGAGCCTGCAGACCGAGCTGCAGCGCATGCTGCGCCAGTGCGCGGGCGGCAAGGTCGAGGACTGCCGCGTCATCGAGGTGCTCTCGGATCACACCCTCTGCGCCACCGAGCATGGGCACGCGCACAATTCTGAGCCAACACCGTCAGAATGAAGCAGAACCGAACAGGGCCTCTGTAACCTCGGAGATGGTACTGAATTCCCGGAATTCACTTCTCCGAAGGATGCGAATATTCGTACGCATCGCTTTCTCGCCCCTGCTGTTCGCTTTCGCATGCTTCGCGATATGCTCCCCCAATGGGGGCAATGGCTGACCTGGTGATCCGCCAAACCAGAGATACGGGCCGAGATCGAGCGTTTCAGGATCAACGGAAATCCATATAACGCAGCCACTTGGCTTTTTGGAAAGCGCGGTGTGTATATTCACCTGACGGGTTTTTGCAGTGCGAGAACTGGCCTTTAGCTGCACATGACGCAACACGCCGTTGGCTTCGAGCACCAGGTCATAGCCAGCATCATCAACTTCGGCTCTTAGAACTTCGATGCCCTCGGCCTCCTGAAGCCAAAGACTACGAAGTAAATCGCCAACAAAAACATGTTCAACAATTTTCTCGCGCAGGCTGGAAGAAAGGAAATGAGATTCATCAGCCATACGCGCAGCCCCGTTGGGCATTGGTCTTGAAGCTTATTCTTCCTCTTCCCCGAGCACGCGATTCACGGGACGGATGATGCCGTTGTCGGCGCTGACCTCGCCGTCGATCTCGGCGTCTTCGACACGCGGTTGATCACCGTTCTCGATATTCAGGCGCTTGCCTTCCATCGTCTTGATCTCCTGCCCGCCTTCGCTCAAATCCACTTCGCCCTTGATGATGTGCCGGGACAGCAGGGCGAAGGTCTCCTCCTTGTTCTTGGGATCCAGCAGGGCCTCGACCCGCTCCGTGGGCAGTCGGCGGAATGCTTCGTCGGTGGGGGCCAGGACGGTGAAGGGCCCGTTGCTCTTGAGAACCACCACCAGCCCCACGGTCTGGGCCGCCGTGATGAATGTGCGGAAGCGGCCGTCGGTCAGGGCCGTATCGATAATGTCGGCCGCCCGGGCGTGAGCCGGCAGCAGGAGGGCGAGCGAGACGAACGCGGCCAGGGAACTGCGGATCAGGAACTTCATTGGGCATCCTTGCTCAAGGGGCGTGTGAAGGTTCGGAAATTGCCTAAAATGCGGCAGAATTATGAAACAGGCCGGAGCATGAAACAACCCGGAGCCTCTGTTCGGCACACCGGCTGATCCACTGGTCAACGACCTCCGTACTCCTTCCAGACAGTCAGACTGACAAAAAAGTTCCCGCATGAATGAAATCCCGCCTGCCATCGTCTGGTTCCGCCAGGACCTGAGACTTGCCGACAACCCGGCCTTGCGGACAGCTGTCGACCGCGGCGGTCCGGTCATTCCGCTGTTCGTCCTGGAGGATGCGGATGCCGGACACCGTGCCCCCGGAGGCGCGGGACGCTGGTGGCTGCACGGCGCCCTGGCCGCCCTCGCGGAGGCCCTGAAGACCCACGGGGCACAGCTCGTCTTGCGCCGCGGGCCGGCCGACAGGGTCCTGACCGACGTCGTCCGGGAGAGCGGCGCCGGGGCCGTTTTCTGGAACCGCTGCTACGAACCCTGGCGGATCGCCCGCGACACGCGGATCAAGCGACAGCTCCAGGACGACGGCATCGAGGTGGACAGCTTCAATGCCGCCCTGCTGTTCGAGCCCTGGACGGTCGCCACCGGCAGCGGCACGCCCTTCAAGGTCTACACCCCCTTCTGGAAGGCCGTGCGGGACCGCGAGGTGCCACGCCCGGAGCAAGCACCCGAGCATGTTCCCGGCCGGGCCAACGTGACTACGGAGCGGCTTGAGGACTGGGGCCTGCGCCCCACTCGCCCGGACTGGGCCGGCGGCCTGCGCGACAGCTGGCGACCGGGTGAAGTCGCCGCCCGCGAACGGCTGTCGGATTTCCTGGATCATGGCCTGGCCGACTACGGGCGTCTGCGCGACCGGCCCGACCGGGCGGCCACTTCGCGCCTGTCCCCGCATTTGCATTGGGGCGAGATCGGCCCGCGCCAGGTCTGGCACGCCACGCGCCATCGGATTGACCAGGACGATCTCGGCCAGGCCGGCTGGACGTTCCTCGGCGAAGTAGGCTGGCGCGAATTCTGCCATCACCTGCTCTATCACTGGCCCAGCCTGCCGGAGGAGAACTGGCGCACGGCCTTCGACGACTTCCCCTGGTCCAACTCCGAAGCCCACCTGAAGGCCTGGCAGGCCGGCCGGACCGGCTATCCCATTGTCGATGCCGGCATGCGCGAGCTCTGGCACACGGGCTGGATGCACAATCGCGTGCGCATGATCGTCGGCTCGTTCCTGGTGAAGGACCTGCGCCTGCACTGGACGGCGGGCGAAGCCTGGTTCTGGGACACGCTGGTGGATGCCGACCTGGCGAACAACGCAGCCGGCTGGCAGTGGATCGCGGGCAGCGGGGCCGATGCCGCCCCCTTCTTTCGCATCTTCAATCCCGTCACCCAGTCGGAAAAATTCGATCCAAACGGCGACTACCTGCGTACATGGATACCGGAGATCGCGGCCCTGCCCGATCCCTACGTGCACAAGCCTTGGGAGGCACCCGAGCGCGTGCTCCAGGAGGCCGGCGTGGTCCTCGGGGGGAATTACCCCCGCCCCCTGGTGGACCACGCCCAGGCCCGCCGGGATGCCCTGGCGGCGTTCGAGACGATCAAGAAGGATCAATGATGCGCATAGCCATTGTAGGCGCCGGAATAACAGGCCTCTCGACAGCCTGGCTGCTGTCGCGGACCCATGATGTCACCCTGTTCGAAGCGGACAGCCGCCTGGGCGGTCACAGCAACACCGTCTGCGTTGCCGAGAACGATCGCACGATCCCGGTCGACACCGGCTTCATCGTCTACAACGAGGTCAACTATCCCAACCTGGTGGCCTTGTTCGATCACTTCGGCATCGCCACCGAGCCCAGCGACATGTCCTTCGCGGTCTCGGCCGACGACGGCGGGTTCGAGTATGCCGGCAGTCTGCCGGGCCTGGTCGCCCAGCGCCGCAACCTGCTGCGCCCGCGCTTCTGGCGCATGACACGCGAGATCCTGCGCTTCTATCGCCAGGCCGAGCACTTCCTGGACGACCCCGACCCGACACTGTCCATAGGCGGTTACCTGGACCGCGAGGGCTACAGCCAGGCCTTCCGCCGGGACCACCTGCTGCCCATGGCGGCGGCCATCTGGTCCTCGTCCTTCAACGAGATCCTGGACTTTCCCGCCGTCAGCTTCCTGCAGTTCTTCCGCAATCACGGCCTCCTGAAGCTCGCCGACCGCCCGCAGTGGCGCACGGTGACGGGCGGCAGCCTCAGCTACGTCCAGCGCCTGGCCGCCGCCGTCGACGGGCAGGTCCGAACCTCCGCCCCCGTAAAGCGCCTGGAACGCTCGGGCACGGGGGTCCGCCTCGTCCTGTCCGACGGCGAGGTCTCCGCCTTCGACCAGGTCGTCCTGGCCTGTCATGCCGACCAGGCGCGCGCCATCCTTGGGGATCAGGCCAGCCCTCTGGAAGGCGTGCTGCTCAACGCCTTCCGCTACGAGGCGAACCGCGTCGTCCTGCACCGGGACACCCGCCTGATGCCGCGCCACCGCCGCGCCTGGGCCAGCTGGAACTATCTCTCCCACGGCAATGCCGGGCCGGATCGCGCCGTCAGCGTCACCTACTGGATGAACCGCCTGCAGAACCTGGACACCGAGAGCCCCCTGTTCGTCAGCCTCAACCCCGTCACCGAGCCCGACCCGGAGCTGGTGATGGGCGAATACAGCTACATGCATCCCCTCTTCGACGCGGCCGCGATCGCAGCCCAGAAGGACCTGCCCGCCATCCAGGGGCGGGATCGCGTCTGGTTTTGCGGCAGCTACTGCGGCTACGGCTTTCACGAGGACGGACTGCAGGCCGGGCTGGCCGTGGCGGCCGCGCTGGGCTGCCCGGCGCCCTGGGCCGACGACATCCCGACCGGCGCGCCGGCCCTGCCCCAGGCGGCCCCCGAAACCACGGCCATGGCGGCGGAGTGAACCCAGTCATGTCTCATGCCTCCGCGCTTTATTTCGGTCAGGTGATGCACAAGCGGCTCCGGCCCTTCGGGCACCGCTTCGTCTATCGCATCTTCCAGCTCTGGCTGGACCTGGACGAACTGCCGGACCTGGACCGCCGGCTGCGCCTCTTCTCGCACAACCGCTTCAATCTCTTCAGCTTTCACGACCGCGACCACGGCGCCCGCGACGGCGGCGCGCTGCGCCCCTGGATCGAGAGCCAGCTGGCAGCCGCAGGCATCGACCTGGACGGCGGGCCGGTGCGCCTGCTCTGCTTCCCGCGCATCCTCGGCTACGTCTTCAATCCGCTGACCATCTGGTTCTGCCACCATCGCGACGGCCGCCTGCGTGCGGTGCTCTACGAGGTGCGCAACACCTTCGGCGACAAGCACGGCTACCTGATCCCGGTGGCCAGCCCGCTGGCGCCGGGCGAGCCCCTGCAGCAGGACTGCGACAAGGCGCTCCACGTCTCACCCTTCATCCCCATGCAGGCGCACTATCGCTTCCGCCTGTCCCTGCCGGACGAACGGCTGTCCGTGGTGATCCGGGAATCGGTCCCCGAGGGCGAACAGCTGGTGGCGGCACAGAGCGCCCACCGCGCCGAGCTCACCGATGCCCGGCTGCTGCGCGCCTTTTTCACCCACCCCCTGCTGACCCTGAAGGTGATCGGCGCCATTCACTGGCAGGCCCTGCGCCTCTGGCTGAAGGGCGCACCCTTCCATCGCCGGCCGCGACCGCCGGCCCAGGCGGTCAGCCTGGCATCACAGAATTCCCACCGGAGAGTTTCCGAATGACTGAAGGTTTCGGCGAAATGGACATGAGCTGGTTTCCCAAACGCCAACCTGTGCCCGCCCTGTATCGCCCCCTGGTGCTGCTCGGCCAGCGCCTGCGCTACGGCGAGCTGACGCTGGTACTGCCCGATGGGGGGCGCCACCATTTCATCGGCGCCAGCCAGGGGCCGCATGCCGAATTGCAGGTTTACAACGCACAGTTCCTCCCACGCTTCCTGCTCGGCGGCTCCAATGGCTTTGCCCAGGCCTACATGGCCGGCCACTGCGACAGCCCGGACCTGCCTGCCTTTCTCCATCTGGCGGCACTGAACATGGAGTACTGGTCCGAGACGCTGCGCGGGAACGCCGTCTATCGCGGGCTGCAACGGATGTTCCACCTGGCCAGGCCCAACAGCCGCAACGGGTCCAAGCGCAACATTGCCTACCACTACGACCTGGGCAACGACTTCTACAGGGCCTGGCTGGACGAGAGCATGACCTATTCCGCGGCCCTGTTCGAAGGCACGGGGCAATCCCTGGCCGAGGCGCAGGTCGCCAAGTACCGCCGCATGGCCGAGTATGCCGGCATCCAGGCGGGCGACCACGTGCTCGAGATCGGCTGCGGCTGGGGCGGTTTCGCCGAGTACCTGGCGCGCGCCTACAACGCCCGCGTCACCGCCATCACCATCTCCGACGAGCAATACGCCTATGCCTGCGAGCGGATCCGCCGGGCCGGCCTGGAGCACCTGGTCGAAATCCGGCACCAGGACTATCGCGACCTCGACGAGCGCTTCGACCGCATCGTCTCCATCGAAATGCTTGAGGCGGTGGGCGAGCGCTACTGGCCGCTGTTCTTCGAACGCCTGCGCGCCTGCCTGAAGCCGCGCGGGCGCGCCGCCCTGCAGGTCATCACCATCTCCAACCGGCACTTCGAACGCTACCGCCGCGGCGCCGATTTCATCCAGCGCCACATCTTTCCCGGCGGCATGCTGCCCTCGCCCGAAGTGCTGCAGGCCCATATCCGCCAGGGCGGCCTGGTCTGCACCACCGACCGCGGCTTCGGCCCGGACTATGCCCGCACGCTGGCCATCTGGCGCGCCCGCTTCGAGGCCGCCTGGCCGCGCCTGGACCCCGGCGCCTTCGACGAGCGTTTCCGCCGCATGTGGACCTATTACCTCGCCTATTGCGAGGCGGGCTTCCGCACCGGGCGGATCGACGTGCGCCATGTCGCCCTGGCCCACAGCTGAGCGCCGCAATGTCCTCTTCCCACGGGAACAGGCACCTGTCCGCCAGGGTGCTGGCGGCCTATGGCCTGCCCGGCCTGCCGCTGGCCGCCCTGCAGTTCCCGCTGTTCATCCACCTGCCGGCCTATTACGCCCAGGACCTGGGGCTGGGCCTGACGGCCGTGGGCGCGGTGCTGCTGATCGCACGGCTGTGGGACGTGGTGACCGACCCGCTGATCGGCCTGCTGTCCGACCGCACCCCGGGCCGCTTCGGCCGACGCAAGCCCTGGCTGCTGCTCGGCACGCCCCTGCTGCTGCTGGCCGCCTGGCAGCTGCTGGTGCCGGCCCCCGACGTAGGCTGGGGTCATCTGCTGGTCTGGACGCTGGCGATTTACCTGGCCGGAACGCTCATCACTCTGCCCTACCAGGCCTGGGGGGCCGAGCTGTCGCCGGACTACAACGAGCGCAGCCGCATCTCCTCGGCGCGCGAGGTCTTCGTGGTCGTCGGCACCCTGCTGGCCGCCGGCCTGCCCGCCCTGTTCGGCAACACGGCCGAGCAGTCCCTGAAACTGATCGCGCTCGGGCTGTTCGTCACCCTGCCGCTGACCATTGCCGCCTGCCTCGCCGTCGTGCCCGACGCCGCGGTCCGGCGCCGCACGGCGCTGACCTGGCGCCAGGGCCTGCGGGCGCTGCACGACAACGCGCCTTTCCGCCGCCTGATCGCGGCCTACCTGCTGAACGGTATCGCCAACGGCCTGCCGGCCACGCTCTTCGTGCTCTTCGTCACCCGCTACCTGCAGCTGCCCCAGGACCCCTGGGTGGGCCTGCTGCTGTTCACCTACTTCTTCTGCGGCATCGCCGCGGTGCCGGCCTGGCTGTGGATGTCCTATCGCTTCGGCAAGCACCGGGTCTGGGCCGGGGCCATGATCTGGGCCTGCCTGGTCTTCGCCACCGTGCCGCTGCTGGGACCGGGCGACGTCTGGTGGTTCTTCGCCATCTGCGTGCTGACAGGCGTCAGCCTGGGCGCCGACCTGGTACTGCCAGCCTCCATGCAGGCGGACGTGGTGGACCAGGACACTCTGCAGACGGGCGAGCGGCGGGCCGGCCTCTACTTCGCGCTCTGGGGCATGGTGACCAAGCTGGCCCTGGCGCTGGCCGTGGGCCTGGCCTTCCCCCTGCTCGACCTGGCCGGCTTCCGGGACCAGGCCGACAGCCAGGATGCCCTGGCCCGCTTCGCCCTGTCCGGGCTCTACGCCCTGGTGCCCATCGCCTTCAAGATCCCGGCCATCGCCCTCATCGCCCGTTTCCAGATCACCGCCGCGGAACAGCTGCGCATCCGCCGCCTGATCGAGCAGCAGGCCCAAACAAGTTAGGACCCGACCATGCGCGTCCCGATCCCGAACCCGAGACACATCCTGAAAGCGTTCGCCGGCCTCATGGCCCTTTCCCTCCTCCTGACAGGATGCAGCAGCATGAAACCGGAAGATTTTGAGAACAAGGAGCCACGCCTGGTGCTCGAGGAGTACTTCCTGGGCGAAACCCGCGCCTGGGGCATCTTCGAGGACCGCTTCGGCAACCTGCGCCGCGAGTTCACCGTGGACGTGGAGGGCAGCTGGGACGGCGACACCCTGGTCCTGGACGAGCGCTTCCACTACGCCGACGGCGAGAAAGACCGACGCGTCTGGCGGCTCGAGAAGATCGACGACCACCGCTGGGAAGGCACCGCCGACGACGTCCAGGGCACCGGCGTGGCCGAGGTCTACGGCAATGCGCTCAACCTGCGCTACACCCTGGCGCTGGAGATCGGCGGCCGCATTTGGAACGTCGACTTCGACGACTGGATGTTCCTGATGGACGACGGCGTCATCATCAATCGCGCCCGCGTCAGCAAGCTGGGCATCGAGCTGGGCCAGGCCACCATCTTCTTCAAGAAGCCGGACGACAGCGAGGGCCTGGAAGAAAGCCGGCGGAAGGCCGCCGAGTAGGCCGCCTACCCAGGCTATGCCCCTCGCACCCTACCGGCTTGCCTTGTCCAGAACGCTGGCCTTGTTGCCGAGCATCACCTGGAAGGCATCCCGCCTCTCCAGCGTCGCGACCCAGCTTTCGAGACTGGGGACAGGCGTGCGCTCTCCCGGGAAGTCCAGGCAGCGTTTCAGGATCGGGCCAAGGGCGATATCGGCCAGGGTCAGACGGTTGAGCGCGAAATAGCTCTTGTCCCCCATGTGGGCCTCGGCAAGGGACAGCAGTCCGTCGAGCTGGCTGACAGCCGAGGCGAAAGTGGCACTGCTGCGCTCTTGCTCCGGCTTCTTGCTTTCCTGGAAAGCCGTCATGTAGTGCGGATTGACGGAGGCCAGCAGCCAGTCCATCCAGCGTTCCACGTCGGCCGCCTGGGCGGGCGAGCTGCCATTCAGCTCCGGATTCCGGGTCGCCGCCAGATAGCGCAGGATGGTGTTGGATTCCCAGATGACCGTCTTGTCCTCGATCAGGGTGGGCACCTTCCCATGCGGGTTCAGCGCAAGGTACTCCGGCGTCTGGAGCTTGCCGAACTCGCCGCCGTAATCCTCGCGTGCGTACTCGACGCCGAGTTCCTCCAGCAGGAATATGACCTTCTGGACGTTCCCCGAGGTCTGGCGGCCTAAAAGTCTGATCATCCGTCAATCTCCTTTTGGTTCGCGACGAGCGTGGCTCGACGCATTCAACGGGTACGGCATGATCCCCCTCTGTCCCCTGTGGAGCAAGAGACGGAGAACGGATGGCAAAACTCTCATGACGACCGCCGAGCACACCATCCGCTCAAGGCCGTCCGCTCTACGCCATCACGCTTCACAGGAAGTCCCACAGCGCATCCACGATGGCCTCGGGCGCGTCCTCCTGCATCAGGTGGCCGCAGTCGGGCACAGGGATGAAGCGGGCCTGCGGGATCATGGTCGCCAGGTCACGGCCGTGTCCGATGGGCACCCACTGGTCCTCCTCGCCCCAGAGGATCTGCACCGGGCAGTCGATCTCGCCATAGCGGCCCTGGACCTCGTCGGTATAGGCCATGTCCATCTGGGCGATCTGGCGATAGAAGGCCGCCTGGCCCCGCTCGCCGATCCAGGGCGCGATATAACCCTCCAGGGTCGCATCGGCCACCGGGCGATGCATGGCCGAGCGGATATAGGGCGGCAGGATGGCTTGATGCATGTAGGCCGGCATGCCGGCGAAGGCTTCCTGGTGGTGGTGCACGTGCTGTACCAGCGGCGAGCCCCAGGGGCGGATCGCCACGGGATCGATCAGGGTGAGCGAGCGATAGCGGCAGCCGTCCAGCAGATGGGTGCGCAGGGCCGTTGCCCCGCCGAAATCGTGCGCCACCACATGCGGCAGGCTTGATCCCTCCTCGGTGAGTCCGCAGTGCTTGAGCAGGGCCGCGAACACCCGGTTCTGGATGCCCAGCGAGACATCCCGGCCCGCCTCCATCGTCGAGCGGCCATAGCCCGTCATGTCATAGAAGTGAACCTGGTAGCGCTGCGCCAGTAGCGGCGCGATCCGGCGCCATTCGTAGGAGGAGAAGGGCGTGCCGTGCAGCAGCACCAGCGGCGGCGCCTTCGCATCTCCCAGGATGCCGTAGCGGACCTCCTGTCCTTCGAACTCGAGGGCCAGCGGCAGCTCCCATGTGTCCATGCTTCGCTCCTTCTTCCGAAATTTCTAACTGTTATAATTTATAAAAATGGTTATAATTGCGTGCAAGAAATTTCTCAAGAGATACGAATTTTTACAGGAACAACAAAGTGATGCCGGAGAGTTTCGAACCATGGAGCGCGGACATCCTGGTCGGAGGCCATCCCTGCCTGGACCTGGTGAACACGCGCGGCGGCCCGACCAAGGCGCGCGACCTGGACCGCCTGACCGGCTATGACGTCGCCTTGGCCTGGGCCCAGGCGACGGGCCTGATCACGGCTGGCGAAGCAACGGAGCTGGCACGGAGCTCCGAGACACAGCAACGCGCCGCGCTTACGCGCCTGCGGCGCTTTCGCGACAGCCTCTATACGGTGCTGACCGGCATGGTCGACCAGCGCGTGCCCGAGCCGGCCCCCTGGAAGGCGGTGCAGGACACGCTGCGCAAGGCCCACGCCAAGGCTATCCTCTGGCCCGACGGCCTACGCCTGCAATGGCTGGTGCCGGTGAAGGGCGCCGGCCCGGACACCCCGCGCCTGCGCGCGGCACTCGCCGCCCAGGAGCTGCTCACCGGTGAAGAGGTCACCCGCATCCGCAGCTGCGAACGCTGCTCCTGGCTCTACATCGACCGCTCCCGCGGCAAACCCCGCCGCTGGTGCTCCATGGCCATCTGCGGCAACCGAGCGAAGGCGGAGCGGCATTATCGGCGGAAAACGGCTGTTTGAGTTCAGGGAGTCATGTTTTGCAAGAAGGCAACTATCACCATGCTTCAATAGCAAAGGATGTACCAACTTCCGCTAACGACCTTTAGCTGCCTTTTGATGCAACTCAGCGGATCTCAGTTCTTTGTGTATGGTGAGAGGAGACCTTGAGAGTATCTCCACCGTCCCATCCTACAACAGAATGCCTTTAGGGCTCACCCACCATTTCCCGGTGGATTGGGATACGTTTCCCTTGAAACTCCTATAAATTTTCCCGTCTGATAAGACCCTATCAATCAGGCGGGTCGATCATGAGATGCTTCAAGGTTGGGTTCCGGGAAGGTAAGGCCAGCGATCCTCAGCGACGCAACTGGTCCGATGACGGTCCTCGGCCCATTCGATGGTCCGCCTGGTATCCAGCCCGGAACGACGCTGTCGAGCAAGTGGTCACTCTTCCCACAACGTCACCCCTATTCGTCATGGGGTCGGTTGCACGTGAGGCCGCGTTTAATACTGATTATGAGCGGTACCCTGTCGTCTTGCTTTCACATGGCACCGGCGGCACGGCATCGAGCTTGGGCTGGTTGGCACAGCATATTGCGTCAGCCGGTTTCATCGTTATTGGCGTCGATCATCATGGAAACACGGCCTCAGAGCCTTATCGACCGGAAGGTTTCCTGTGCTGGTGGGAAAGGCCGCGGGACCTGTCTGTGATTCTGGATCAACTCATGCTAACAGGTCCCTTCGCCGACAGAATGGATCTGGAGCGTGGGTCTGCTGCCGGCTTTTCCCTCGGTGGCTACACAGTCTTGTCGCTCGCGGGCGCCATTACCGATGTAAATCTTTATCTGGAATGGGCGGGAGAGTCTCGATTTGCCCGAGGCCCTAGAGAACTCCCTGACGTTGTAGACCACATCGAGGCTCTCACAGATAAAAACCCAGTTTTCAAAGCGTCTTGGGAGAGCCAATCCGCCTCAAACTACGATGCCCGAATCAAAAGATTCATTGCGCTCGCACCGGCTCCCACCCGAGCACTCACCGTGCAAAGCCTCCAGGGTATCCACGCCCCGGTAACCATCATCGTGGGCGAAGGAGATACCGAAGCTCCGGCCGATCTATTTTCAGTCTGGATGCATGAGCAGCTCCCTCGAAGCAGCCTGCATCTGCTGGGCCGCGATGTCGGTCACTACACCTTCCTGTGTGAATGCACTGAGGCGGGCAAGAACAATGAGCCCACACTCTGCCAAGATCAAAGCGGCATCAACCGTGCTTCGGTTCATGAGATGGCAGCGAGCATTGCCTTGTCCGCACTGCGGGTGACTGGAGGATCCTGACATGCTCCTGGCAACGATTTGCGCCTGAAGCAAACAGAAACCACGATGTGATGCTCCTTACCCCCGCTGGTCCTTCGACGAGTCCAGCACTACGTAGCTCGTCATCAAAGTGACCTGTAGCAGGGCGCCTAGAACTTCGGTGTGGAAACGCTTGTAAGCCTTGGTGATAAATGCGGGCTAGTCTGAGTTGCTCAGAAAATGGCAAGGTGAGCATATATTGTAAGGGTCAAGTGCATGACTATTAGGATGCTGGAAAACTGGAATTTTTGTATCGGCCGCGGTCACCCACTCGTTTGTATAGCGGGCCTCAATGTTCTTGAGGACGTTGAATTGGCTCTTGAGACTGCGGCTCACTTAAAGGCCGTAACCAGCGAGCTGGAAATACCATTCATCTTTAAAGCGAGTTTTGACAAGGCTAACCGGTCATCCTTGGAGAGCTATCGCGGACCGGGACTATCTGCTGGGTTGCGCATACTAGCAGAGGTAAGAGAACGAATTGGTGTTCCGATTGCGACCGATATCCACGAGGTCTCACAGGCAGAGACAGTAGCAGCGACAGCGGAAGTGATTCAGATACCGGCTTTTCTGTGTAGACAAACCGACTTGGTGGTCTCAGCAGCCCGAGCCGTAATGAAATCGGGAGGATGGCTCCATATAAAGAAGGGGCAATTTCTTTCCCCTGAAGATTGCAAAAATATTGCAGAAAAAATAAATGATGCCGCACAAAATAACATTTCTATTTTATGCGAACGCGGCAGTTCTTTTGGTTATAATAACTTGATCGTAGATATGCTGGGCATTGGCAGAATGCAGCAACTCGGCGTTCCTGTTACAATCGATGCGACGCACGCCGTTCAACTGCCTGGTGCTGATCTGCAGACAGGAGGCAAATCAACAGGGGGAAGGCGCGACGGGGTACCTATCATAGCAAAGGCTGCTGTTGCGGCAGGTGCCGACGGAGTCTTCCTAGAGTTTCACCCAGATCCCGACAAAGCCCTCTGCGACGGCCCAAGTTGCCTCCCACTCGGTTCCGCTGGCAGCTTATTGCGCTCGCTTAAGGCGATCCATACAGCAATCCACCCATAGTGTCAGTACTACCCTCAGCAGGGTATCTCCAAAGGTAAGCTGCGCCGGAACTCTCGGTCCCAAACGCAATCGGGGCAGAAGGACCCTGACATGCTTCTGGCAACGATTTGCACCTGAAGCAGGCAGAGATCACGATGTAATGTCTCTCACCCCCGCTCGTCCTTCGAGGAGTCCAGCACGACGTAGCTCGTCATCGAGGTGACCTGCGGCAGGGCGCCCAGGACTTCGGTGTGGAAGCGCTTGTAGGCCTTGATGTCGGCCACCTCGATGCGCAGCAGGTATTCCACCGTGCCGGTGATGTTGTGGCATTCCACCACCTCGGGTGCGTGGGCGACGGCGCGTTCGAAGGCCTCCTGGCTGGCCTTGGAGTGCGCCGACAGGCCGACAGCGATATAGGCGAGGAAACCGGCGCCGACCTGGGAGCGGTCGATGACGGCGCGATAGCCCTGGATCACCCCGGCCCGCTCCAGCTCCTGGACGCGGCGAAGGCAGGCCGAGGAAGACAGGCCGACCCGTTCGGCCAGCCGCACGTTGGGCTGGCGCGCGTCGCGTCTCAGCTCTTGCAATATTCGCTCGTCAATCTCGTCTATATTCGTCATTCATTGCAAATTTTCTCTCATTCTTCGTGAGAAAGCAACCATATGCAATGAACCTACCGCTATTCTTGCGGGCATGACTGACCTGACCGTTCTCCTGCCCTATATCGTCTTTTGCATCGTGATGACCGGCACTCCCGGCCCCAACAACGCGATGGCCCTGGCTGCGGGCGTCAAGGTGGGGTTCTGGCGCTCCATGCCCCTGGTCGCCGGCATCGCGGTGGGCGTTGCCGTGCAACTCATCATGATTGGCCTGGGTCTAGGCGCCGCCTTCGAAGCCTTTCCGCTGCTCCACGACCTGCTGCGCGTGGCCGGCGCGGCCTACCTGTTGTGGCTGGCCTGGAAGATCGCGCACAGCGGGCCGCTGCGCAGCGACGGCGACGAACGCCCGCCGCTGGGCTTCCTGGGCAGTGCCGTGTTCCAGTGGGTCAATCCCAAGGCCTGGGCGATCACCACCAGCGCCGTGGCAGCCTATGTGCCAACCGCCGACTTTCGGCTGAACATCCTGCTCGCCGCACTGGTCATGGTGCTGGTCTCGGTGCCCTGCGTCTCGGTCTGGACGGCCGGCGGCATGGTCCTCAGGCGCTTCCTCTTCCAGCCGCTCTATGCCCGGATCTTCAACGTCACGGTGGCCCTGCTGCTGGTCGCCACGACCATCTCGATCCTGCTGGATGGGTGACGGATCGCCTGACGCACTGTCACAAGGCATCCCTCACCCCAGGGCCTGACTGGCGAGGCCATGCACCTTGAGGGCGCCCTCGCGGCCGTCAAGGGGATCGGGGCCGCGCTGCATCCGGGTGACCAGACCAACGGCCGGCAAGCTCCGGCGCTGGACCCAGTCGGCCAGGGGGCTCTCGGCCGGGACGTCGAAGCGCAGATGGCAGCCGCCGGGTACTTCCGACAGGCAAGCGGCGGCCAGCGCGACGGCGCCGGCGTCACTGTCGGCCACGACGGGGCCGACCTGGACGCCGCGTCCGAACGGCCGGCTGACGGCATAGCCGCGCAGGCCCTTCTCGCCGTGCAGGCCGTAACAGCGGCCCATTCGGGCGATCCCGGACAGCAGGTCGCGGCGGTCCGCGCCGGTGGCCCGGGCGTCGAGTTCCAGGATATCGTCCAGGGCAGACGGCTCCAGAGGGCGCACAGCGGAAATGTCCTCGGACAGGGCAAAGCCCTGCTGCGGTGCTTCACCCTGGCATTGCCGCACCTGCCCCACGGGCGTGAAGTCGAAGGCGCGATAGAGCGGCACGGCCTGGTCCGTGGCATGCAACAGGACGGTCGGCGCGCCGATGCGCGCCATCAGCCGCGTGAACAGCGCCTTGCCCAGGCCGCTGCCCCGGCGCTGCGAATGCACCAGCACCATTCCCACCGTCGAGACGGCTTCGCCGAACGGCCAGGCCAGGGCCGTGCCGATCAGCTGCCCGCCATCGAAGGCCGCCAGACCTTCTCCCAGCTGCAGCATGAAGCGCCAGTCCTCCTCTCGGTGCGGCCAGCCCTCGGCAGCGGACAACTGGCGCGCCTGCGCGAGATCCGCGTCCTGCAGGTCGCGGAATTGCACCACCGTACCTGAGTCCACCTCCTTCGACTCGTGAGCCACTCGTGCCTCCTTGTCGTCACCCACTCTCAGCCAGCACGCGCTGGCATTCTCCATTGCACCCTGCCAGCACAAATGTATCGTGCAGACAACGGCATAGGGCAACAGGGAGGTCCGATGACGGAGCGCCTGAAAGACATGATGCACGAGACGGGGGTGACCCCTGATTCCTGCCCCAAGGCTGAGGGAGGTCTGACACCGTGACCAAAGGCGAGGAAACGTCAAACGAAGCTCTCGGGCCCGTTTCGCTGAGCGACCTGGAGCGCTTCTGTCGCGAGGTTCTGGCAGCAGCCGGCGCCGACGACGCGACCGTGGACGCCGCCGCTCGGGCCATGATGCATGGCACGCGGCTGGGGGTCGACAGCCACGGCGTGCGCCTGCTCGACCATTACGTGACGGCCCTGACTCACGGCCGGGTCAATCCTCGTCCCCACCTGGAACTCACGCACGAGAGCGGCGCGATCGCCACCCTCGACGCCGATAACGGACATGGGGCGCGTGCGGCCTATTATGGGATGGAGCAGGCGATCCGCCTGGCCGGGCAAAGCGGGATCGGGGCGGTTGCCATCCGCAACAGCTCCCACTTCGGGCCGGCCGGGGCCTACGCGCTTGCCGCCGCCGAGGCCGGCCTGATCGGCGTTGCCACCTGCAACTCCGACAGTTTCATGCGGCTGCACGACGGGGCGGCGCCCTTCCACGGCACCAACCCCATCGCCTGTGCCGTTCCTTCGGGGGACAACCAGCCCTGGCTGCTCGACATGGCGACCAGCGCGATTACCTACAATCGCGTCCAGCTGTACAAGAGCCTGGGCCAGGAACTGCCGGAGCACACGGCCTCGGATGCCGAGGGCCAGGACACCCGCGACCCGGAAGCCGCATCCATGCTGGCACCCTTGGGCGGCAGCCAGGGCTTCAAGGGTGCGGGCCTGGCGGGCCTGGTCGAGATCTTCAGCGCCGTGCTGACCGGCATGCGGCTCAGTTTCGACATCGCCCCCATGGGCGGGCCGGATTTCAGCACGCCGCGCGGCCTCGGCGCCTTCGTCCTGGCACTCAAGCCCGATGCCTTCGTCGACACGGCAACCTTCGAGGGGGGCATGGCGCGCTACCTGGAGGTTCTGCGCAGCTCTGCACCGCGCAGCGGGGCCAGCGTCATGGCCCCGGGAGACCGCGAATGGGCAGAAGCCGAACGCCGGATAAGAGAGGGTGTTCCGCTCGACCCGGCAACGAGCTCGGCCTTCGCGCGCCTGGCCGAAACCTATGGCGTCGCCTTGCCACGCGATGCATAGGCAGGCAGGTGAGGCGACCGGGAACAGGGATCCCAGCCGCCTCGCACCCCGGCATCGGACGGAGGGAGCCTAGTTGCCGCCCGCGCGGAGTTGCTCTGCCGCCTTGACCATGTTGGTCAGGGCCGGGTCGACCTCCTCCCACGAGCGGGTCTTCAGGCCGCAGTCGGGATTGACCCAGATCTGATCGGGCGCCAGGCGCTCTCGTGCCCGGGCCAGCAGATCGGCCATTTCCTCAACGCTCGGGCAGCGCGGCGCGTGGATATCATAGACCCCCGGCCCGATCTCGTTGGGGTAGCGATAGGTCGTGAACGCCTCGAGCAGCTCCATCTTCGAGCGGGCGGTCTCGATGGAGATCACATCCGCATCCATGTCCGCGATGGAGTCGATGATGTCGTTGAACTCCGAATAGCACATGTGGGTGTGGATCTGGGTCTCATCCGCCACCACTGAGGACGACAGCCGGAAGCAGTCCACCGCCCACTCAAGATAATCCTGCCAATCGGCACGCCGCAGCGGCAGGCCCTCGCGGAAGGCCGGTTCGTCGATCTGGATGATGCGAATGCCGGCCCGTTCCAGGTCAGACACCTCGTCGCGCAGCGCCAGGGCGATCTGGCGACAGGTCTGTTCGCGCGGCTGGTCGTCACGCACGAAGGACCACTGCAGCAGGGTGACCGGCCCGGTCAGCATGCCCTTCATGGGCTTGTCCGTCAGCGACTGGGCATAGCTCGACCAGTCCACCGTCATCGGCCGCGGCCGCGCGACGTCGCCATAGAGGATCGGCGGGCGCACATAGCGCGAGCCGAAGCTCTGCACCCAGCCGTGGCGAGTGAAGGCATAGCCCGACAGCTGCTCGCCGAAATACTGCACCATGTCGTTGCGCTCGAACTCGCCGTGAACCAGGACGTCGAGCCCCATCCTTTCCTGCCTTTGAACGGCGGCTTCCGTCTCGTGGCGCAGGAAGTCCCGATAGGCCGCATCATCCATCACGCCCTTCGCATGATCGGCCCGGGCCCGGCGCACTTCCTGCGTCTGCGGGAAGGAGCCGATCGTGGTGGTAGGAAACGCGGGCAACTCAAGCAGTTCCCGCTGGGCCTGGCGTCGCTCGGCGAAACCGTGCGCGCGCCTGGCCATGGCGGGCGTCACGGCATCCACGCGTTCCTTGACGGCCGTGTCATGGATCTTCGGGGAGGTCCTGCGGGCCGCGGCAGCGTCGGCGGAGGCGGCAAGCTGTTCCTCCACGGCAGCGCGCCCCTCGTTGAGCGCCCGTCCCAGGATGGCGACCTCGTCGATCTTCTGCGTGGCAAAGGCAAGCCAGGACTTCAGCTCGGGGTCGAGCTCGGTCTCCAGCTCCAGATCGACAGGCACATGCAGCAGGGAGCAGGAGGTGGCGACCACCAGGTTATCGGAGCCGCGCTCGGCCACGACGGGTTCGATGCGCTCCAGAATCGCCGGCAGATCGCTGCGCCAGACATTGCGCCCGTCGATAACGCCGAGCGACAGAACCAGATCCCTCTGAGCCTGGACCAGCACCTCGCCCAGCTGATTCGGCGCCCGCACGAGATCCAGATGCAGGCCGTCGACGGGCAGGCCCAGCGCCATGCCCTGATTGTCGCCCAGCTCTGCGAAATAGGAGGTCAGCATCAGGCGGACACCGGTGTCCGCCCTGGCCAGTTCGGCATAGGCGGACCTGAATGCGTCGTGAGCCGCATCGCCCAGATCCAGGGCCAGGCAAGGCTCGTCGATCTGTACCCAGTCGGCCCCCTCTGCCGCCAGCTGTTTCAGCACCTCGACATAGACCGGGATCAGCCCGGACAGCAGCGTCAGCGGATCGAACGCCTCCTCCTTACTCTTGCCGAGCAGGAGAAAACTGACGGGTCCGATCAGCACCGGGCGCGTGTGGATGCCCAGCTCCTTCGCTTCCCTGAACTCGTCGATCGGCTTGGTCGAGGACAGTGCGAAAGCCTGGTCGCGCGTAAACTCGGGCACCATGTAGTGATAGTTGGTATCGAACCACTTGGTCATTTCCAGTGCCTGAAGGTCACCGCCGGCACGACCGCGCGTGCCGCGGGCCATTGCGAAGTAGCTGTCCAGGGACACGGGGCCGCCGCTCCAGTCATAGCCGTCGGGCACCGCCCCCACCATGGCGGCGGCGTCGAGCACCTGGTCGTAGAAGGAAAAGTCGTTCGAGGGTATGACCTGGATCCCCGCCTCCTTCTGCAGCTGCCAATGCCGGGCGCGCAGCTTCCGCCCCTCTTCCAGGAGCTCCTCGGCCGTCAGGTCGCCCTTCCAGTAGCCTTCGGTCGCTTTCTTCAGTTCACGCCTGGCCCCGATCCGGGGAAAACCGAGATTTGCTGTCTGTATCATCACTGTCTCCTTCTTCTTCGGTTAAGAAGAAACATAGGGAAAGCGACGCATGACAAAAAATGGCTTGTTTTCATCAATCAATGATGAATAGTCATGCATCATGATCGATATCCAGCATCTCGCCATCGTGCGTGAAATCTACCGCAGCGGCAGCCTGACGGCCGCCGCCGACAAGCTCTGCCTCAGCCAGTCGGCGGTCAGCCATGCCATGCGCCGCTTCGAGCAGCGCTTCGGCGTCTCGGTCTGGGAGAAGCAGGGTCGCGGTGTCCGGCTGACCGAGGCGGGGACCTACCTGTTGGCCCTGGCCGAGCGCGTGCTGCCGCAGATCGAGCATGCCGAGACGGCCCTTGAGGACTATGCCTCCGGACGCAGCGGGGTCCTGCGCATCGGCATGGAATGCCATCCCTGCCATCAGTGGCTGATGCGCGTGGCGAACCCCTATCTGCAAACCTGGACGCGCGTGGACCTGGATGTGACCAGCGCCTTTCGCTTCGGTGGCCTGGGCGCCCTGCTGGGGCACGAGATCGATCTGCTGATCACCCCCGATCCCATAGAGCGTCCGGGCCTGATGTACGTCCCGGTCTTCGACTACGAGATAGTACTGGCGGTGGCGCCGGACCATCCGCTGGCCTCGAAGAGCGAGGTCGAACCCTCAGACCTCAACGGCGAGACCCTGATCACCTATCCGGTAGCCACCGAACGCCTCGATATCTTCACGCGCTTCCTGGTGCCCGCGGGCTGCCTGCCGCGACGCCACAGGACCGTGGAAACCTCGGAACTCATGCTGCAGATGATCGCGACGGGACGCGGCGTCAGTGCCATTCCGGACTGGCTGTTGCGCGAACTGCCGGGCGGCGAGGAGCTTCACACACTTCGCCTTGGCCCCGCGGGCATGGACAAGAGCATCCATATCGGAATGCGCCGCGAAGACGCGCAAACGCCCTATATCGAGGGGTTCCTGGAGATCGCACGGGCAACCAGTAGCCAGACTGAGAGGCCGTCAGGCCCCGCCCGTCAGCCTTCGGGCCTGGGGAAGACCCGGGACGACTTGACGGTGCCATAGACGAAGCTCGTCGTGATCGAGCTGATCCCCGGAATGGCGTGCAGGCGTGAGCGCACGAACTCCTCGTAGGCCTCGAGATCGGCGACCATCACCCGCAACAGGTAGTCGGCCTCCCCCGTTAGCAGGTGACAGTCGAGGATTTCCTCGATGCTGCGCACCCGTTCCTCGAATCGTTGCACGACATGGTGATCATGCCGCTCCAGCGAGATGCGGATGAAGGCGGTGATCGTCAGGCCATAGGCCCGGGGCGCCACGTTCGCCGAATAGCCGGTGATGACCCCGGCCTCCTCCAGCAGTCGGACCCGCCGCAGGCAGGGCGTGGGCGACAGGTTGACCCGGGCGGCCAGGTCGGTGTTCGTCAGCCGGGCATCCTTCTGCAGCTCCCGGATGATCTGGAAATCCTTGGCATCAAGTGACTTCAAACGACGCTCCAGTTAGTGAAATCCACTATTACAGAGCACATTATTGACATCATTTGGCAGCACTCGCCAGCGCAATCCTGCAATACTGCCCCTAGACAGCATCGAAGGGACAGCCCCATGAACCCGACCCAGCCCGCCGGCTTCGCCACCCGCGCCATCCACCTCGGGTATGATCCGCAGGACAACGAGGGCGCCCTGACGCCACCGCTACACCTGACCTCCACATTCGCCTTCGAGACGGCCGAGCACGGGGCTGCCCTCTTTGCCGGGGAGGCCCAGGGTCATGTCTATTCACGCATTTCCAACCCCACGCTGGACCTGCTCGAACGGCGGGTAGCGGCGCTGGAAGGCGCCGAAGCGGGGCTTGCGCTCGCCTCGGGCATGGGCGCCATCACCTCGGTCCTCTGGACCTTCCTGGCGCCGGGGGACGAGGTCATCACCGACGAAACGCTCTACGGCTGCACCTTCGCCTTCATGCGGCACGGACTGGAGAAGTTCGGGATCACCGTCACCCATGTGGACCTGACCGACCCGGCAGCACTGGAGGCCGCGATCTCGTCCCGCACGCGAATCGTCTATTTCGAAACGCCCGCGAACCCGAACATGCGGCTGGTGGACATCTCCGCGGTCTGTGCCATCGCCCGGCGACACGATGCAAAAACGGTGGTGGACAACACCTATGCCACCCCGGTGCTCACCCGCCCGATCGAGCTGGGCGCCGACATCGTGGTCCACTCGGCAACGAAGTACATGGGCGGGCACGGCGACCTGGTCGGCGGCCTCGCCGTCGGCGGAGCGGAAGACATGGGCGAGGTCCGCATCATCGGCATGAAGGACATGACCGGGGCTGTGATGGCGCCGTTCAACGCCATGCTGGTCCTGCGCGGTCTGAAGACCCTCAAGCTGCGCATGGAACGGCATTGCGAGAACGCCATGGAAGTGGCCAACATGCTCGAGCGCCATCCTGCGGTGACGACAGTTCACTACCCCGGCCTGGAAAGCTTCCCGCAGCACGCCCTGGCCCGCCGCCAGATGCCCGGTTTCGGCGCGATGATCGCCTTCGAGCTCGAGGGCGGGCACGCGGCCGGCAAGGCCATGATGGACCGGCTTCAGCTGATCCGGCGGGCCGTCTCCCTGGGCGATGCGGAAAGCCTGATCCAGCACCCCGCCAGCATGACCCACTCGACCTATACCGCCGAGGAACGCGCCGCTCACGGCATCACCGAAGGGCTGATCCGATTGTCGGTCGGGCTGGAAGAGGTGGAGGATATCATCGCCGACCTGAAGGAGGCCCTGACGGCACCCGTCCCCGCAGCAGGCTGACGGGGCAGGCCCCTTACCGGCCTAATCCACCTGCAAACGCCTGCGCAGGCTGCGCAAAATGCCGCCGATCACCGGCAGCCGCTCGTAGAGCTGCCCGGCGGCATCCCAGTGATCGATGTGGGCGCTAACACGCCCGTCCTCGGACAGGGCGATCTCGCTCATGCCCTCGATGCGCCGCTCGGGGCCCTGCTTGCGCCGGTAAACCATGGTCCAGCGCAAGTAAGCGGCCGTGTCGCTGTGCGCCACGTCCAGCACCTCGAAGCGCACCTCGTCCAGCAGTTTGAACATGTGGCGGAAGGCCCGCTCCATGCGCGGTCGCCCGGTGAAGTCATTGAAGGGATCGCGGAAGTGAACGTCGTCCGTCACATGTTGGGACAACTCCGGGAGGGTGTCGGGCGACAGCGACTCGAAGAAGGCGACATAGCGCCCGACGGAAGCAGTGCGTTCCGCGATGTTCATGACGATCCCTCTTGCCCACGGCGCACCATGCGCGCGGTCACGGCGAATTTCAGCGGATAGGGCAGGACGCGCAACAGCTTCACCATCCAGGTGAAGCGCCGCGGAAAGGTGATCTCGAAACTGTCGCGCGAGAGCCCCCGGTAGAGAGCATGGGCGGCAGCTTCGACCTCCATCAGGAAGGGCATGGGAAAGTCGTTGCGGTCGGTCAGCGGCGTGCGCACGAAGCCGGGATTGACCACCTGCACCGTGATGTTGTCGGGCGCCAGCTCCACCCGCAGGGCCTCGCAGAGATTGATCATCCCGGCCTTGGTCACGCCATAGGCAGAAGCCTGGGGCAGGCCGGTGTAGCCGGCCACCGAGGCCACCACGGCGATCCGGCCGGCTTGTCGCGTTCGAAAGCGTGCAATCAGGATTTCCAGGCAATTGATGGTGCCCATCAGGTTCAAGTCCACCAGCTTGCGGAAATCCGCCGCCTTGAAGTCATGGGCCGGGGTCGGCTGGTGCGTGCCGGCATTCAGCACCGCCTGGTCGATGGGCCCCACCTCGCTCTCGATCCGCTGTACCGTCCGGCCCACGGCATCCAGATCACTCACGTCCAGTGGATAGGCGACAATGTGCCCGGAAGCGCTTTCGGCCTCGGCCACCAGGCTGTCCAGCTTTTCGGCGGAGCGGGCCGAAACGGCGACGCTCCAGCCATCACGTGCCATCTGCAGCGCCAACTCCCGGCCCAAGCCGCTGCTGGCGCCGGTGATCCAGGCTCGTTTGCCGGCAATCGCGATCATTGCAGCGGCTCAGGAGTTCGGTGCGGAGGCGGAGTCGACCGGCGCACGCAGGTAGCGCACGGGCTCGCCGCGGGCCTGGAATTCCAGGCCGCTCCATTGACCGTCCACGTCGTACCAGATGTCCATGTCCAGGTCGCCGCTCACGGAATAGCGCGTGGCCTGGACGGAGCCTTCCAGGGTTTCCAGCGACTCGCGGCCCCGTTCCTCGATTTCCAGGTCCACGATCCGGCCGTACTGGGTGTCCAGCAACTGCTCCCGCTCCATGGCCTCCGGGTTCCAATAGCTCGTGGTCAGGATATCCGCCGGCGCCGTGAAGCTGCCCTCTTCGCTAGACTCGACCTGCAGTCCCTCCTCGGTGGCCTCGGCCTCGACGCGATAGGTGGTGCCGTCGTCGTCGGTCTCACTGGACAGCGAAACCAGACGGCCATCGCGCCAGACTTCGTGATTGCGGTGGCTGTAGGTATAGACCGGGACAAAGGCGATGCGGACCTCGAGCTCGATGTTCACATGCACATGAAGCTCTTCGCCCTTCTCCTCGAAGCGCAGTGTATGGGTTCCGATGTCGCTTCCGTCACGCTGGACCTGGAACTTCAGGGCCTTCGATTCGGGCACCTCCGCGAAAGCGGGGGCCACGACCAGGGTCAGCATCAGGGCGAGAGCACCCCAGCGCCGGGCATCGGCAGCCACTTGAACCATCCTGCAACCCGACATGGCCGGCTGTCCTTCCTATCCGATGGAGAACGGGCCGCCAATCAATGCCGGATCGTCGTGTCCCGTCACTCCAGCACAGGCCGCATCGCCGTGCTTTCAGAGGATCTTACGACGCCGCTGTTGGTTTGGATTTCCCTCAGGTCTTCACGGGCTGCGGAGATGGGTCACTCATCGCCGCGCAAACGCTTCTTCATGCGGCCGGTCATGCGGCCGGCAAAGCGCATCGGATTCTCCGACGGCTTGGTTTGCGAGGCCTGCTCCTGCCAGTCCTTGCGCAGCTCCTGGCTGGTTTCCGTCAACTTGGGCTGCACCTGCGTCTGATAGACTTCCTTGGCCTTGCCGCGAACACGCGGGTCCGTTGCGGCTCGGCGGGCTGCTTTCATCAAGAAACTTCTGACAAGCGTCATGGCAGTCTACCCTGCTTTCTTCGCTCTAGCCCCGGGCTTTCCCGGTGGGCCGGACATTCGTTGTTGGCGAAGCGCATCGATTACGTCATCTCCGACGTCTCCGCGCTTCAGCCTTCTTGCAAGCTGTTATATTGTGTCTCTCAAGGCTACAGCAAAAGGGCCGTTCATGAAACTGAATCGACGCCGTGCCATCTCGCTCGGCCTGGCAGGGCTCGCGAGCAGTGCTCTCGTGCCGCTGCGCGTCGAGGCGCTTTCGCGCCAACCGCTGTCCCCTGAGAATGAAGCCCTCTATCTCGAGACCTGCAGCACGTCGCATGCCTCATACCATGCCGAACTGATATCCGAGGTCACGCGGATGATGGAACAGCAGAAGGTCGAAACCTCGGACGCGAACCTGGACACCGTCCTGGCCTCACTTTCCTGCCCGCTGTGCGGCTGCAGCCTCGACAAGGCGAAAAGCTGAAGCTTCCCGGAAGAATCGACTGGTAACACGCCTCAAGCGCCGCTGAAGCGAAGTGGAAGAGCCGGCACCTCAGCCGTTTCCGCGCAGGCAGGCGCTGATGTCGTCGCCCAGGCTGCGCATCAGCTCGAAGTAAGCCTGCGGTCCTGGTTCCAGGCCCACACCCAGCGGATCGAGTTCGCCCGTTTGCACGGAGGTCCCCTGGACCAGGCTGGCCACCAGGCGCGGCTCGAACTGGGGCTCGCGGAAAACGCAGACGGCGTCCAGCTGCTCCACCTTCTCCCTCAATTCGGCCATCCTGCGCGCACTCGGCTGGCGTGCGGGATTGAGCGAGACCGCCCCCACCGCGTTCAATCCAAAGGCCTCCTCGAAATAGTGATAGGCGTCATGGAAAACGATGTAGGGTCGCTCCACCACCTCGGCCAGCTGCGACTGCAGCTCGGTCTCCAGGCTGTCCACTTCCTCCAGGGCCGCCTGCGTATTCGCCTCATAGCGCTCGCTGTTGCCGGGATCCAGCTCGCTCAGCGCATCGCGCACCCCGGTCAGGATGGCGCGTGCGTTGTCCGGGGCGAGCCAGATGTGCATGTCGAGACTGCCGTGCACATGCCCGTTCCCGTGACCGCCTTCGTCATGCTGATCATGCGCCCCGTCGTGACGATGTGCCTCATCATGGTCATGATGCTCGTGCTCATCGGCCTCATCATGATGGCCGTCCTCGTGGTGGTGGGCATGATCATGGGTCTCTCCGTCGTGGCCATGAGAGTCGTTGCCTGCGCGAGAGGCATGTCCCTCGGGTCCATGCGCATGGTCGTCCCAGCTGCCGCCGCTGCGTGTTTCCAACAGCTGCACGTCGGGCAGCTCCGACAAGGTCACCAGTCGTGCATCGGTACCAAGCGCCTCCAGCGGGCGCTGCAGGAAGGTTTCGAGCCCCTCACCCACCCAGACGATCGCATCGGCCTGTTCCAGGGCGCGCGCCTGGGAGGGACGCAGGCTGTAGCTGTGCGGCGAGCCTCCACTCTCGACGAGCAGTTCCGGCGTTGCCACGCCCTCCATCACCGCCGAGACCAGGCTGTGAACCGGCTGGATGGTGGTGACCACGCTGGGAGCGGCCTGCGCCCCCGCTGCGCCGGATACGAGGAAAGCCCCTGCCAGAACGCCGCCGAACAAGCCGTTTTTCAAAGTCTGCATGGGATCCCTCGATCTGTAAGCTGGTGGGTTTGTCGCAATCGGTCCGGCATGCCAACGTGCCGAGCAGGTTTGAGCTTGTGTTATATTATAACATTTTTAGCTCGACAAGAGAGGTCTTCTGTCCTATTCCTTCGTCATGCAAGGGATCCTATGCCATGCAGCAGCGAGATCACGATCACGACCAGTGCCTGAGCGAAGCGCTTGATCGGGTTCAGGCCGTCTGCGCCGAGCGCGGCTTGAGGCTGACCGAGGTACGCCGGCGCATCCTGGAACTGATCTGGACCAGCCATCGTGCCTACGGGGCCTATGACCTGCTGGAAATGCTGCGCGCCGAACGCGGCCGGGTGGATCCGCCCACGGTCTATCGGGCCCTTGATTTCCTGCTGGAGCAGGGCTTCATCCACCGCGTGGAAAGCCTGAACGCCTTCATCGGCTGTCCCCTGCCGGATCGCAGCCACTCTGTGCAATTCTTCATCTGCGACCACTGCGGCACCACGCACGAAGGCCAGGACAGGACCATTACCAAGGCCCTGGAGCGCAGTGCAGAGGCACAAGGCTTCCGGGTCCAACAGAAAATCGTCGAACTGCGCGGTCTCTGTGCGAGCTGCCAGACGGACTGAGGCGAACCCCCCATGACCGAAACCACGTCCACGCTGGTCGAAACCTCCAGCGTCGGCCTGACACTCGCCGGCCGCCGGATCCTGGAGTCCATCGACCTTGCCATTTCTCCCGGCGAGATCGTCACGCTGATCGGACCCAACGGTGCCGGAAAGACCAGCCTGCTGCGAATCATACTCGGCCTGCAGAAACCGGACAGCGGTCATATGTACCGACGTCCCGGCCTGCGCATGGGTTATGTGCCCCAACGCATCTCCATCGGCCCGACCCTGCCCATGACGGTGCTGCACTTCCTCTCGCTGCCCGACCGCCAGCCACGGGCCAAGCGCATGAAGTCCATGGAGGAACTGGGCATAGCTCATCTTGCTAGATCACAGCTCCACACGCTGTCCGGCGGCGAGTTCCAGCGCGTGCTGCTGGCACGCACGCTGCTGCGCGATCCGGACCTGCTGGTGCTGGACGAGCCGGCCCAGGCCATCGATTTTATCGGCCAGACAGAGCTCTATCGCCTGATCGACAGGGTTCGGAACGAGCGCGGCTGCGGCGTCCTGCTGGTTTCACATGACCTGCATCTGGTCATGGCCGCCACCGACCGGGTGATCTGCCTCAATCGCCATGTCTGCTGCTCCGGCGAGCCGGAAACCGTCAGCCAGCATCCCGAATACCAGGCCATGTTCGGCCCACGCGCTGCCCAGGCGCTCGCCGTCTATCACCATCACCATGATCATCATCACGACCTGACGGGAGCCCCGGTCGAGTCCGAGGATACGTCCGAGCGGGAGAAGGAAGAGACATCCCATGCTCGATGATTTTCTGGTCCGCGCCTTCCTGGCCGGCACGGGCCTGGCCCTGGTGGCCGGGCCGCTGGGCTGCTTCGTTGTCTGGCGGCGCATGGCCTATTTCGGCGACAGCCTCTCGCACACGGCCCTGCTGGGCATCGCCCTGGGCTTTCTGCTGGGCATCGACCCGCAACTCGGGGTCGTTGCCAGCTGCATCGCCATGGCCCTCCTGGTCGTCGGCCTGCAGCAGCAGAACCGCCTGCCCACCGACACGCTGCTGGGCATTCTCGCCCACTCGGGCCTGGCGCTGGGCCTGGTCGCCATCGCCTTCCTCGACAATCTGCGCGTCGACCTGATGGGCTATCTCTTCGGCGACATTCTCGCGGTGACCGTGGTCGACCTTGCCTGGATCTACGCCGGCGCCGTACTGGTGCTGGGTCTCCTGGTGCTGGTCTGGCGGCGCCTGCTCTTCGCCACGCTTCACGAAGACCTGGCCCGTGCCGAGGGTGTCTCCGTCCTGCTGCTGCGGCTCGTCCTGATGCTGACGATGGCCGTTACCATTGCCGCCGCGATGAAGATCGTCGGTATCCTGCTGATCACCTCCATGCTGATCATCCCCGCGGCAACGGCCCGACGCTTTGCCTCCACGCCGGAGCAGATGGCTGTACTTGCCGCCCTCGCAGGCGTGGTCTCGGTGGCAGGAGGGCTCTGGGGCTCGCTGCTTTACGACACGCCCTCAGGTCCCAGCATCGTCGTCTGCGCGCTTCTGCTGTTCCTCGTCAGTCTTGCCCTTGGCGGTCTTCTGCGTCGCGCCTGAGTGGGCTCCGGCCTCGGCTTCCTTCTTCTCGAAGGCTCTCAGGCGGGAGTCCAGCAACTCGCCGTGGCTCTTCAGGATGGGGTGTGCGAACGAGGTCAGGTGGGCCGTGATCCGCTTGAAGTCCCGCAGGATGTCCAGGTGCAGGGCACTGGTCTCGATGCTCTCCGTCTGGCCGTGGCGCAGCCGCTGCATGTGGCGTTCGGAGGCGTCCTGCTCCCAGTCCCGGATCTTGTCCTTCTCGCGGACCAGCTGGCGCGCCATCTCGATATCGCGGCTGAAGAAGACCGTCATGGCCAGCTGCATCTGGGCGACGACCAGCCCATGGAACTCCTTGATCTCCTGCCAGCCTTCCTCCGAGAACTGCAAGCGGTTGCGCAGGCGCTTGCTGGCCGTGCGTAGCAGGTTCTTGTCGATGACATCACCGATATGCTCCAGGTCGGTGATCATCGCCATGATATCGAAGCTGCGCTTCATTTCCTCCTCGGACAGCTCGTTGCGCATGACCTTGGCGACATAGAGCTTGATGGCTTCGTGCAGGCGATCGACGTCGTTGTCGCGGCGACTGATGGTGTTGATGGTCTCCTGCTCGTCCGCCTTGAAGGCGTCCATCGTGTCGCGCAGCATGCCCTCCACGACGTCCGCCATGCGCATCATCTCGCGCGTCGCGCCCGCCAGTGCCATGGAGGGCTGGTCGATCACGGCCTCGTCCAGGAATTTCGGTTCCGCGACTTCCTCACGCGTCTGCTTCTGTTCGGGAACGGCCTTCTCCAGAAAGCGTGCCATGGGCCCGATGAAAGGAACGAACACCAGGGCGAGGGCAATGTTGAACAGGGTGTGGAAGTTGGCCAGCTCGCGAGCGGAGTTGTCCTCCAGCATGGTCAGGCCGGCACTGATCGGCTCCAGGAACGGCAGAACGACCAGGGCCCCCGTCAGGCGGAACAGGAGGTTGCCGATGGGCAACCGCTTCATCGTGGCATCCCCCTGGGCCGTCAAACCGATCATCACCAGTCCCGACCCCACGTTGGCCCCCAACACCAGGGCAAGGCCCAGGGTGCCGGGAAAGACTCCACCGAGTGAAAAGGACATGATCAGCAGCACGATGGCGGCACTGGAATGGGACACCCAGGTCAGCAGGGCGGCGATGATGAGGGCCACGACGGGCTGGCCGGACAGGCCGTCGAGAACCGTTTTCACCAACTGGCTCTCCCGCATCGGTTCGGTGGCATCCACGATCATGTTGAGCGAGAGGACCAGCAGGCCCAGAGCCAGGATGATCCGGCCCAGATTGCGCAACCAGGCGAACTGCCCGACGGAAAAGGCCAGGAAGCCGGTGATCAGCAGCGCCGGCGCCAGGAAGGAGATGTCGAACGACAGGATCTGGACCACCACAGTGGTGCCGATATCCGCCCCCAGCATGATGGCCAGGGCGGGGGCAAGCAGCACCAGTCCCTGCTTCAGGAAGGTGACCAGCAACAGTGCGGTGGCCGTGGAACTCTGGAGGGCCGCGGCCACCCCGGTCCCGGTCAGGCACGCAATCCAGCGATTTCGGGTGGCACGTCCAAGGAAGCGCCGGAAATCGGCCGCAAAGGACTCCTGGACATAGGTCGACACCATTTTCGTTGCCCAGAGCAGCAGGGCAACGCTTCCCAGGAGATGAACGAGCCAGAAATCTTCCGACATGGGCAGGAACCGGGACTTGGAAACAGAAGAACAACAGCCTCCAGGGGGCGGCTGTCATACGAGTGTAATAAAACTGAAACAGTTCGCCACTATGTCAGACAATCCAGATTTGTCCAACGCTGTCCACGAACATCGCCTGCTTGTCTGACCGGGAACCGCAGTGGACCGCTAGCGGAGGTGGGTCCTCAGGACAAGAGCATGGTACCTATCTTATCCACCAGGTCCGAGCGGCGATAGGGTTTGTGCAGGACCTCCGCGTCTTCGGGCAGTTCCGTCTCGTCCGGGCGCTCCGTTTCGGCGTACCCCGAAGTATAGAGAACCTTCAGCGAAGGCTGGAGTTTCAGGGCCTCCCGGGCAAGCTGACGGCCGTTGGTGTCTCCGGGCATGATCAGGTCGGTAAACAGCAGGTCAAAATCCCGGGTTTCGTTCAGGCGCGCGCGTGCCTGCTCCGCATCGCGCACGGCAACCACCTCATAGCCCAGACTCTCAAGCTGGGTGGCAACATAACTGCGCACCAGATCGTCATCCTCGACGACCAACAGCTTGCCGGCACCCTCGGGACGCCTCTTCCGGTCCGAACTCACCTCCTGCCGGCCGGCTGTCTCCACTGCCGCTTCGGCAAGGGCTTCACTGCGTGGCAGATATACGCGGATCACGGTCCCGGCCCCCGGTGTCGATTCGATACCTACATGTCCTCTCGACTGGCGCACGAAGCCATAGACCATGCTCAGGCCCAGTCCACTGCCCTTCCCGACTTCCTTGGTGGTGAAGAAGGGTTCGAAAGCCTTCGCCTCGACGTCCGGTGTCATCCCCGAGCCGTTGTCGGTCACGGAGATCTCGACGTAGTCTCCGGCTGCAAGCTGAAGGGCCTCGGCTGCCTGACCGGAAAAGGTGACATTGCCCGTTTCGATCCTGATCCGCCCCTTGGCCCTGATGGCATCGCGTGCATTGATCACCAGATTCAGCAAGGCCACTTCCAGCAGCACCGGATCCACATGGATGGTCCAGGTTCCCTCGTCACAGCGAATGGCAATCTCAATGTTCTCCCTCAGCGTCCTCTGGAACAGCGTTTCCAGTCCGCTCACGAGATCATTCGGATTCACGAGGCGCGGCTCCAGTGTCTGTTGCCCGGCAAAGGCAAGCAGGCGACGGGTCAGGTCAGAGCCACGCTCGGCCGCATTGGCAGCGGTTTCCGCCAGCTCGCGCAATTCCGGATCGGAGACTCGGGTTCCCAGGATCTCGGTATTCCCCAGGATGACGGTCAGCAGATTGTTGAAGTCGTGAGCGACCCCTCCGGTCAGCTGCCCCAGGGCCCGCAGCCGCTCGGACTGGGTCAGCTCCTCGGCCATCTGGCGACTGTGCAGCATGCGCCCGATATGGGTGGCCACCCCGTCAACCAGCTGCCTCTCCTCTGCGGGCAGTAAGATGTCCTGTCCTGCGTCGCTCTCACCGGGATCCGCGGATCCAACCTCGATGAAGCCGACCTGTTTGTAGACGCCCTGAATGAATGCGCGATAGTGCCCTGCAAGCACCTCTCGGTTTCCCGAAAGAAAGGTTTTGCCCTCGAGTTCGAGGCGCACCACCGGACTGGGGAGCTGGATCAGGCTCTTTTCCAGGAGCGGCACGATATCCCGGCAGATATCACCGACCGGCCGGGACCGATCGGATGTCAGCTCCAAGACATCGTAGAGACAACGCAGTTCGCTCATGCGCTTGCGCAGCGCAAGACGCATGTCTTCCAGGGCATCCTCCAGCTCCGCCAACTCCCGGATCCGCGAACGGCCCTGCGCAGAGGCCGTGAAATCCAGATGCGCAATGCGCCCCACATTTTCAGCAAGCCGTTCCACGGGCCGGGCCAGGGCCCGCCCGGACAGCCAGACCATGGGGGCCGCCACCAGCATGACCAACCCGAATGTCTGCAGCATGCGCGCCCGCACCAGCCGAGGTCCGGCGGCGATTTCCTCCATGGGAGCCGCCATCACGAACGTCGTGCCGCGTCCATCCAGCGGCACCAGGGTCGAAAGCCAATCTTGACCGTCAATGGAAAGCGCCTCTGTCGAGCTTTCCTCGATTTCCCTGCTTCTTGCCGACAGGGCGCTCAGAACCGGTGGGCCGACACTTTCGGCGGACGGCAGGGCTTCAAGCTCATGCGAGTCACCACCGACGCCGCTTTGCACCGCTTCCTTAAGGCGCTGGAGGTCCGTATGGGCCAGCACACTGCCGTCGGAATCCAGTATGGCAGCCTCGGTCGCGGGCACGAGGCGACCGGCCTGAAGGCTTTGCGACAGCTCCCAGAGCGAAACGTCTACGCCGGCCACGGCACCGGAGGGTGCACGCCGCGCCGCGGTAATTCCAGGCTCCCGCGTGGTGAAGAAGACATATGGGGCCGTGACGATGGTTTCATCTACGCGCCTTGCCTTCTCGTACCAGGGTCGCTCTCGGGGGTCGAAGTCATAGGCGACGTCGGTGCGAGTCTCCAGGACATCCAGGTCCTCATCGAGGAACTCGAAGCGCGCGCCCTGCGTGTGGGCCCATTGCACCAGCCAGGCCGCATCGGGCGGTGCACCCAGTTGCTCTTCGTGCCGCCCCACCGGGCGCAAGAGCAGGAAATCGCCGTCCGTCCAGCCCACATAAGCCGCGGAAACACCCGGGACAGACCTCAGAACCGTGGCCAGCTGATGGAAGTGCTGCCCTCGCTCTTCCTGGGTTTCCGCCTGGATGATCGGATTGGCCGCCAGGGCTTCGGCCGCCGAACGTGCCGTCTGTTCCAGCTGATCCAGTTCCAGCAGGGCGAGATCCGCACTTTTCAGGAACGACGTGGACACTGTCTCATCGACGAGTCTCTGGGAGGTCCGGCTGGCGACCGTGCCAAGCACGAGACCCAGCACGCCGAAGAGAAAAAGGAAGAGAATAATGATATTCAGGCGCAAGGGAATGCGGAGTCTGCGCTTTCCCGAGTGTCTGTCCACTTTGCGCCCGCCCGCTCGCATTCAGCCTGTCCCTTCCGCTGCCGGAGCCAATGAGGAGTGACGCCCAGAACACGTCTTCCCTTGCTTGCAGCCATCAATAGCGGAACTGAGGGCCACTGGCTTTCCTCTCCTGTGGAATCAGGTTATACCAGCGACCTTCTCAACGCCAACGGGAAGTTCCCCGTGTTCGAATGTTCCGCTCTGGGCATCGCTCACGGACGATCCGCGGGTTTGCGCAACCCCGGAGAGCCGATAGACTGCAGAGAACGAAAACCACCTGCAGCAGTACGAAAGCGACATGCCGGAGATATTCAGCCCCCCACCGATGGAGACAGCCACATTCCGTGATCCCGAGGCCGCCCTGGCCCGGATCCGGGAAATCTATGAGCGCAATACCGCGTTCTTGCGGGAGAACTTCGCAGCCTTCCTCTCAGGCCGTGTCCCGGCCGGGAAGGCACGCGCCACCTATCCTTTCGTGCGGGTGACCACCAGCTCTCACGCCCTGATCGACTCCCGCTTCGCCTATGGCTTCGTCTCCCGGCCCGGCATTCACGAAACCACGGTGACTCGCCCGGATGTCTTCGGGGATTACCTGCGCGAGCAGATCGCGCTGCTGATCGAGAACCACGACGTTGAGGTGGAAATCGGTGAATCGGACGAACCCATCCCCATCCACTTCGCCTACAAGCGCGATATCAATCTGGAAAACAGCCCGCCCAGCCAGGAGTTCGAGAAGATCGAACGCCCCTTGCGTGATTTCTTCGACGTGCCCGACCTCGCCGGCATGGATGACACCATCATCAACGGAACCCTGGAGGTGCCCGAGGGCAAACCCCAGCCCCTCGCCCTCTTTCGGGCGGGACGGATCGACTACTCGCTGCACCGCCTGCTGCACTACACGGGCACAAGCCCGACATATTTCCAGAACTTCGTGATTTTCACGAACTATCAGTTCTATCTCGACGCCTTCGTGCGGATCGGGCGGGAGCGTGTCAGCCAGGGCGAGAGCGGCTGTCTTGCCTTCGTGGAGCCCGGCGATGCCGTCACCCGGCAGGGAGAAGACGGCCGTGTCGAGACAAGCGGAACACCCCGCGAGCGAATGCCGCAGATGCCGGCCTATCACCTTGTGGGGGAGGACAATTCCGGAATCACCATCATCAACATCGGCGCCGGCCCCTCCAACGCCCGGACCATGACCGACCATGTGGCGGTGTTGCGACCCCATGCCTGGCTGATGCTGGGCCACTGCGCCGGCCTGCGCAACACACAGAAGCTGGGCGACTATGTGCTGGCACACGGTTACGTGCGCGAGGACCACGTCCTCGACGAGGACCTGCCGACCTGGGTGCCCGTGCCGGCCCTGGCCGAGGTCCAGGTGGCACTGGAAGCCGCCGTGGCCGAGGTCACGGGCTTTTCGGACTACGACCTGAAGAAGGTCATGCGCACGGGCACGGTCGCCAGCGTGGACAACCGCAACTGGGAACTCAGCGAACATACGGCGGTCATGCGGCGCCTGTCACAGTCCCGGGCGATCGCCCTCGACATGGAATCCGCGGCCATCGCCGCCAACGGTTTCCGCTGCCGTGTCCCCTACGGCACTCTGCTGTGTGTCTCCGACAAGCCGCTGCACGGCGAGATCAAGCTGGCGGGCATGGCCGGGGAATTCTACCGGCAACGCGTGGATCAGCACCTGGACATCGGCTTGAAGGCCCTGGAGCGCCTGCAAAGCCAGGAGCGCGAACGGCTGCATTCGCGAAAACTGCGCAGCATTACCGAAGTGGCCTTCCAGTAAGTTCATGCAAGAAGGCCCGGGCCTTCACCCCAAAGGGCAAAGGTCACCGGGCCCAGGAGAACCGTGGACGCGGAGATTACGCCGCGGAAGACGTCCTGTTGGCGCGGGCGATGGAATCCTCGATCATCCTGCGGGCTTCGGCATCGTCGCCCCAGTGCTTGACCTTGACCCATTTCTCCTTCTCGAGGTCCTTGTAGTGCTCGAAGAAGTGGGTGATCTGCTCCAAAAGGATCTCCGGCAACTCGTCGTAGCGCTTGATGTCCTTGTAGTAGGGATGCAGGCGGTCGGAGGGAACCGCGAGAATCTTCTCGTCCTCGCCCTTCTCGTCCTCCATGACCAGAACACCGATCGGCCGGGCCGCGACCACGGCACCCGGCAGGATCGGACGGCGCGAGACGATCATGACATCGATGGGATCACCGTCGTCGGAAAGCGTATGCGGAATGAAGCCGTAGTTGCAGGGATAGTGCATCGCGGTATGCAGGAAGCGATCGACGAAGAGCGCACCGGAGTCCTTGTCCAGTTCGTACTTCACCGGCGAGCTGCCGATCGGAACCTCGATGAGCACATTGCAGTCTTCAGGCGCATTCTCGCCGACGGGGATTTTGTTGATGTCCATCTTCTTCTCCGCGATTGATCGCTCATGACAGGGAATGCGGCACAAGGAACATCGAGGTCCGTTTACGTCAAGGAAAGTTTTGCGCTGCAACATTGAAAGTCGGCCCGGAAGACATGGACTCCGCAGCCGCTTCATTCTACATGCGGGAGGAACGGGTTCTTCCCCCAGATCACAGACAGAGGCCGCATGACCGCCGACCCCGCGAAGAAACAATCTCCGCCGCCTCCGCCGCCGAGTCAGCCGGCGCTCAACATGCCCCGTACAGTCTTGGTTCTGCTGCTCGTGATGGCCGGCATCAGCCTGCTGCGCGCCCTGTTGCCGCCTCATCTGGACTATCAGTTCATTGTCTGGTTCGCGCTCTACCTCTTCGTGAACGGGGAGTTCGTCTGGGAACGGCTCTACAGCCTCGTCACCAGCGTCTTCATCCATGAAGGCCTGGTGCATCTGCTGTTCAACGGCTTCTGGATCGCCACCATCGGCACGCTGGTACAAAGAACCTTGAACTCCCGTGACTTCCTGATCCTCTTCCTCGGCAGCGCCGTTGCCGGCGGGGTCCTGTTCGTCGCCCTGAACTGGGGGGTGACCGCCATAGCCGTCGGCGCATCGGGGGGTGTTTTCGGCCTGCTGGGCGCGTTCGGACATATTGGCGTCGCACGCCCCTGGGAGGATAGACCCACGCGCTGGCGCAAGCTGGCCGCCTTCACGGCGGTGATGATGGCCCTCAACATCGCCTATGCCATGGTGGGCGGTGTCGGCGGCCCGGAATCACCCTCTATCGCCTGGGAGGCCCATGCCGGCGGCTTCTTCGCCGGTCTCTTCCTGTTCCCCTGGCTGTTGAGGCGGAACCTGCAGGAAAAGCAGAAGTCTCGCTTCCACGTGGTCGACTAGCCTGCGTAGGCCCGCCAGATGAAGGACAGGCCGATCACGACCAGGACCAGCAGCACCACGGTCTGGAAGCGGGCCTGGGAGACGAATTTCCGGACCCACTGACCCAGGAAGACTCCGCCGAACACCGGGATGACGGCAAAGGCTGAAAGCAGCAGTTCGTACCACCCCAGGACGTCATGCAGCGCCAGCGCGGCATAGAGAGGCGCGGAATTGATCAGAAAGAAGATCGAGATGGCGCTGATGAAGAAAGTCTTTTCGAGGCGCAGGGCCACGAGATAGAGCGCAAGCGGGGGGCCTGGCAGGTTGGAGACGCCCCCCAGCACCCCCGCTCCGAAACAGACGCCGAGGCCCACCGGACGTTCCTGGCTCGGCTTCAGAGTGAAGCGCGGGCTGGAGAGCGTCAGGAGCGCCATTCCGGTGATCGCAATTCCCAGCAGCAGGTAGAGCAGCTGCGGATCCAGCGAGACCAGGAGCTGGACACCCAACAATACACCGAGCACCAGAGACAGCATCACAGGCCAAAACCGTTTCAGCACTCCCAGGAAGTGACCACCCTGGAACGCCTGGACCAGGTTGCTGAGCACGACCGGCAGGGACAGAACCGTGATCGCCTCCGGCACCGGCATCATGTAGGCCAGCACCGGCAGGGCCACCAGCGGCAACCCCATGCCGATGACGCCCTTGACGAAACCGGCCAGCAGCAGGCCACTGAAGCCCACCGCATAGAGCGCAAAGGTATCGGCTGTCAGGGGGTCCATGGTCTCCGGCTGTGTGTCCTGAATTCCGCGCCGCACGAAGCCGGGCGCAAGGGACTGCCAGCATAAGACCTCAGCCGGACGGGGAAAGTCCCTTGCCGCAACCTGTTACCCCGATTTCCGCAGATCAGCCATGTCAGGACTCGAGGCCAAGCCTCTCCTGTGCCCGGGCCAGCACGGCCTCGGCCCCATTCCCCGTATCCAGGCGCGGCCAGGCGATCTCACCGGTCTCGTGGGTCAGTTGGTGTTCCAGAACCGACACGGTCGCATCCGAGCTGTCGTTGCGTCGCCCCTCGATCCGTGCCTCCAGCGTCTCGCGCGGGGCCTCCAGCCAGAGACCCCGGAACGCAGCACCACAGTCTCGTGCAAGTGCCTCCAATTGCCCGCGCTCCTCGGGTTTGGCCCAGACGGCATCGGCAATGACAGACTGTCCAGCCTTCAGCGCCGCCGTCGCCTCGGCAAACAGCGTGTCGTAGACCTTTCGGCTCACGTCGGCACTGTAGGCGTCCTGAGGAAGCCGTGTTTCCGGAGCCACGCCTTGCAGTCGCTTGCGGATCATGTCGCTGCGCAGGTGCAGGGCGCCGGGCGCACGCCCCACCGCGGGCGCCAGGCCTGCCGCCAGCGTGGACTTTCCGGTTCCCGAAAAGCCTCCGACCGCAATCAGCCGCGGTTGATCCGCAGGCTCCAGAAACTGGCGGGCCAGCGCGAAGAAACGCCCGGCAGCATCTGTCAGCCTCTCGGCCTCGGCCTTGTCCTCCTGCGCGTCCACGGCGGCCGCTGTCACCTTTGCCCGTACGGCTGCGCGGATACTCAGCATCAACGGCAGGGCGTCCAGGACCCCCACCTGCCCCACCCGACTGAGGTAGCGATTCATGGCCAGGTTGGCGAAATGCCGGTGATCCCGGTTGACCAGGTCCATCAGCAGATAGGCCAGGTCGTAGACGACATCGATGCCGGCAATACGCTGGCTGAACTCGATACAATCGAAGGGAGTCGCCTGCTCCTGCCAGAGCACCACGTTGCCCAGGTGCAGATCCCCATGGCACTGCCGCACCCAGCCCTCCTCACGGCGTCGGTCCAGCAGCGGCCCGACGCGCTCCAGGGCGGTCCGGCTCCGACGGGTCAGATCTGCCACAGCGTCCGGCGTGAAGCAGGCCGGCATCGCCTTCATGTCCTCGGCATTTTCCTCCACCACGCCTTGCAGGCCCTCGGTCCCGCCGTAGGGCGCGGCGAGGCGCTCGGCCTGCACATGCAGGTCATGGACGCGATCCACCAGGTCGATGATGTGGCGCGGCTCCAGCTCCCCCTGTTCGATCAGGTGATCGAACATCAGGGCCTGGTCGAAACGGCGCATCTCGATGACCCAGTCCAGGGTTTCGCCCGCGCCGTCGAACTCCAGGCCGCCATCTCTGGCCCGGGTTATGGCATGAACACCGAGGTAGATCTGGGGCGCGGTCCGGCGGTTCAGCTCCACTTCCCTGCGGCAAACCTCCTCGCGTGCCTCCAGGCCGGTAAAATCCAGGAAGGAATAGGCCACCGCCCGCTTGATCTTCCAGGCCCGCTCGCCGGCCAGGAAGACGTGGGCCACGTGGGTGGTGACGTGCCGGACCTCGCCGGCAGCCTCCGGGTGGGTGGACGGGTCCTTCAGGAAGGCAATGATCTCTTCCTGTCCGCTTTCGCTGTCGTGCTGATCCGTCATGCTGCCTCTTCCTGTTTATCTTTTGAAAAACGCCGAGACCGCCCCGGCCCTGTCCACCGTGCAATGCACCCCCGCAGGATTGGCAATTACGCCGAGAGGGTTGCAGGGTCTACAAAGACAGTCGGCGAGAATCATAGCAATGCAATCGCCTCCGGGGGGCTCCATGTCAACGCACCTGCAACCTGTCGACGCACTGTCCGTCGCGGCCGCCAACAGGCGGGGCATCTTCTGGATGCTGTTCGCGGTCTTCCTGTTCGTCAGCATGGATGCCATCGCGAAGACCCTGTCCCAGAGTTATGACATCGCCCAGATCGTCTGGGCCCGCTATACATTCCACGTCCTGATCATGGTGGCCTTGCTGAACCTGCGCCTGCCGGCCCTGTTGCGCACGCGCCGCCTGCCCCTGCAGCTGTTCCGCTCGCTGATGCTGCTGGTGACCACCAGCCTGTTCTTCCTGGGCATTTCGCATATCCCGCTGGCCGAGGCCGCTGCGGTGATGCTGGCCGTGCCCTTGATCGTGACCGCGCTGTCCATGCCCCTGCTGGGCGAACCGGTGGGCATTCGCCGCTGGACGGGCGTGCTGCTGGGCTTCATCGGCGCACTGATCATCATCCGCCCCGGCAGCGACCTTTTTGATCCGGCCACCCTCTATGTCCTGGCAGCGGCCTGCACCAATGGCCTCTATCACATCAACACGCGCCAGCTGAGCCAGAGCGAATCGCCCATGACCACGCTGACCTACAGCGCGCTCATCGGCATGATCGTCATGTTCTTCGTGGTCCCCTTCTTCTGGACCACGCCGGATCTCTGGGGCTGGATCGGCCTGGTCTCCATCGGGGCCATCGGCGGTGCCAGCCACTTCTGCATCATCAAGGCCTACCAGGCGGCGCCGGCCGCCGTGGTGGCGCCCTTCAACTACTCGAACATGATCTGGGCCACATTCTACGGTTTCCTGCTGTTCGGCGACCTGCCCGACGGGTTCACGCTCCTCGGTGCGGTCATCCTGATCGCCAGCGGCCTCTATGTTTTCTACCGCGAACAGAAGAAACAGGCACAGAGCCGATAACTTCCTGAAAACGCCCTGTTCTATTTTTTCACAAGGCTCTTGAAAAAGGGTCGGGGTGGTCGTAAATGAAGCCTGCCTTAGCACTCGCTTAAAAGGAGTGCTAACAGCATCCCCTCAACACGTCAGTCTCTATTGGGAGGACGATTAATGAAATTCAGGCCGCTTCATGACCGCGTGGTGGTTCGGCGCATCGAGGAAGACGAGCGCACCGCCGGCGGCATCATCATTCCGGATACCGCCAAGGAAAAGCCGATGCAGGGCGAAGTCGTCGCCGTCGGCCCGGGTGCCCGTAACGACAAGGGCGAGCTGATCGCGCTCGACCTCAAGGAAGGTGACCGGATCATCTTCGGCAAGTGGTCGGGAACCGAGGTCAAGATCAACGGCGAAGAGCTGCTGATCATGAAGGAATCCGACATCATGGGCATTCTCGAGGGCAAGAAAGCCTCGAAGAAGGCCGCTTAACACAAGGGACGACAAGACATGTCTGCCAAGGAAGTCAAATTTTCACAGGATGCACGCCAGCGCCTGCTGCGCGGCGTCGATATCCTGGCCGATGCGGTCAAGGTGACGCTCGGCCCCAAGGGCCGCAACGTGGTCCTCGACAAGTCCTTCGGCGCGCCGCGCATCACCAAGGACGGTGTGACGGTGGCCAAGGAAATCGAACTGTCCGACAAGTTCGAGAACATGGGCGCCCAGATGGTGCGCGAAGTGGCCACCAAGACCAACGACATGGCCGGCGATGGCACCACCACGGCGACCGTCCTGGCGCAATCCATCGTGCGCGAGGGCTCCAAGGCCGTGGCCGCGGGCCTGAACCCCATGGATCTGAAGCGCGGGATCGAGCTGGCCGTTGACGCCGTGGTCGCCGACCTGCGCAAACGCTCGCGCGATATCAGCCAGAATTCCGAGATCGCCCAGGTGGGCACCATCTCGGCCAACGGCGACAAGGAAATCGGCGAGATGCTGGCCAAGGCCATGCAGAAGGTCGGCAACGAGGGCGTGATCACGGTCGAGGAGGCCAAGTCGCTCGAGACCGAACTCGAGGTCGTCGAGGGCATGCAGTTCGACCGCGGCTATCTCTCCCCGTACTTCGTCACCGACGGCGACAAGATGCGCGTCGAGCTTGAGGACCCCTACGTGCTGATCTTCGAGAAGAAGCTGGGCAATCTGCAAGCCCTCCTGCCTGTGCTCGAGTCGGTCGTCCAGTCCAGCCGTCCGCTGCTGATCATTGCCGAGGATGTCGAGGGCGAGGCCCTGGCCACCCTGGTGGTCAACAAGCTGCGCGGTGGCCTCAAGGTCGCGGCCGTCAAGGCCCCCGGCTTCGGTGATCGCCGCAAGGCCATGCTGCAGGATATCGCGGTCCTCACCAACGGCACCGCCATCTCCGAAGACCTGGGCATCAAGCTGGAGAACGTGACCCTCGACATGCTGGGCCGCGCCAAGAAGGTGACCATCACGAAGGAAGAGACCACCATCGTCGATGGAGCGGGCAAGAAGAAGGACATCGAAGCCCGCGTGAACCAGATCAAGGGCCAGATCGAGGAGACCTCCTCGGACTACGACCGCGAGAAGCTGCAGGAGCGCCTGGCGAAGCTGGCCGGCGGTGTTGCCGTGATCCGCGTCGGCGGGTCCACGGAAACCGAAGTGAAAGAGAAGAAGGACCGTGTCGACGACGCCCTGCACGCCACGCGCGCAGCCGTCGAGGAAGGCATCCTGCCGGGCGGCGGTGTCGCCCTGCTGCACTCGATTGCCGCGCTCGACAAGGTGAAGCCGATCAACAACGACCAGAAGGTCGGCGTGGACATCATCCGCCGGGCCCTCCAGGCCCCGGTGCGTCAGATCGCCCAGAACGCCGGACTGGATGGCGCCGTTGTCGCCGGCAAGCTGGCCGAGCACAAGGACTACAACTGGGGCTTCGATGCCTACACCGGCGAATACACCGACATGGTGAAGGCCGGCATCATCGACCCGACCAAGGTCGTGCGTACGGCCCTGCAGGACGCCGCTTCCATCGCCGGTCTGCTGATCACAACCGAAGCCATGGTTGCCGAGAAGCCGGAGAGCAGGAAGTCTGCGGCGGGCGCCGGTGCCGGAATGGGTGACATGGACTTCTGATCCACGTCCTCATTGACTTGGCAGAAAAGCTTCGGGCCGGCATGGAAACATGCCGGCCCTTTGCTTTGCCATTGGCACTTGTCCCTCAGAGACCCAATATCCGGGGAGATGACAACATTCCATCGAGGAAAGGCAAGGAAGCGGCATGACTGCGGAAAAGCAACGATCCAGCATTGATGTTTCACACCTGACCCCCGAGCAGCGGGAGGTCACGCAGAACGAGGGAACCGAACGCCCCTTCAGCGGCGCATTGCACGATGAAAAGCGGGCCGGCACATACAGTTGCATCGTCTGCGGCACGCCCCTCTTCTCATCCACGCACAAGTTCGACAGCGGCACCGGCTGGCCCTCCTTCTGGCAGCCGATCGTGGAAGATGCCGTGGGAACCAGGGAGGATCGCAAGCTCTGGATGAGCCGCACGGAAACACACTGTGGAAACTGTGGCGCACATCAGGGGCATGTCTTTCCCGACGGACCGGAACCGACGGGCCTGCGCTATTGCATCAATTCAGCGGCGCTGGATTTCGTGCCGGAAGACAAGGACGAGTGAATCAGACCATGGCAGCCACGGACCGGCATCCGGACACCTATCCGACCAGCGCTCTGGTAACAGGGGCCGGCCAGCGGCTCGGGCAGGCCATGGCCCTGGAACTGGCAGCCCATGGCTACCGTGTGGCCCTGCACTACAACACATCTCAGGCCGCCGCCGAGGAGACGGCGCAGATTATCACCGACAGCGGCGGCGAAGCTGTTATCTTTCAGGCTGACCTGTCCCAGGAAGAAGACACGGAAAACCTGGCAGAGGCCGTGCTGGAGCAGCTTGGTCCCCTTGGCGTGCTGGTCAATAACGCCGCCACCTTCGTGCGCGATGAATGGGACGATACCACCCGGCAGAGCTGGGACCTGCACATGGAGCCCAACCTGCGCGCACCCTACGTCCTCGGCCAGGCCCTGGGGCGTGCTCTGCCACAGGATCGGGGAGGGCTGATCCTCAACATGCTGGACCAGCGGGTCTGGAACCTGACGCCGCACTTCATCAGCTACACGCTGAGCAAGAGCGGCTTGTGGACCCTGACACGGACGCTCGCTCTGGCCCTCGCCCCGCGCATCCGGGTTAACGCCATTGGCCCCGGACCGACCCTTCCCAGCCCGAATCAGACCCGAGAACAGTTCAACGCCCAGGTCGGGAAGGTCCCCCTTAGACGGGGCCCCGACATGGATGAACTGCGCAACACCTTGAGCTATCTTCTCAAAGCGCGTTCCGTGACCGGCCAGATGATCGCGCTGGATGGCGGACAGCACCTTGGATGGGGGCAAGTGAACTGACTTTGGGGATTGACTCTTCGAAAGTTTTACACATCGCCCGGAAAAACTCGGGGCTACCCCCCTTTTCCTCAAATTTCTTTACATATTACTGTTTTATGAAGATTGACATTGAAAAATGTATTAAACAACAGACACTTAAACTGTTGCCCAAAAATTGGGCAGTCTATAGAAAAGCTTGATTCTGCTGGGCCCCGGCTTTGACAAGACGAAGATAACCACAGAGTTATCCACAGAAACCGTGGAAAGTCTTCCAAGGCCCAGAGATTCCGCGTGATTCGCACAGGCGGACCTCGGGGTGGCTTGCAAGTGGAGGAAGATACCCTTGGAAACGTTCCGCTGACAGTCAGGCACAAAGCTGCGATTTTCTGAGAATGGCAAAGGCAAAAGGCAACCGACGAATCAAGGATCCCTCGGCCGGCGGGAAACGGGCTCCGCGGTTCCACGATGACACCCCGGACTCGCTGGAATTCCATGGCGCGATTCCCGGTCTGGCCGAGGCGGCAGAAGGCTTCGAGGCAGAGGGCCCGACGCATTCCGAGACCTCCCTGGCCCAGGGTGTGGGCGTTCTGGAAAAGGCGGTGAAAACGCTGCCGGAAAGTCCCGGCGTCTATCGCATGCTGAATCGCCGCAACGACGTGCTCTATGTCGGAAAGGCGAAGAACCTGCGCAAGCGCGTTTACAGCTACACCCAGATCTCCAAGCAACCCCGTCGTCTGCAGCGGATGATTGCGGAAACCTGTGGCCTCGAGATCGTGCGCACCAACAGCGAAGTCGAGGCCTTGCTGCTGGAAAGCAATCTCATCAAGCGCTTCATGCCGCGCTACAACGTGCTGCTGCGCGACGACAAGTCCTTTCCCTATATCTTCCTCAGCAGTGACCATTCCTATCCGCGCCTGACAAAGCATCGCGGATCCCATGAGCGCGAAGGCGCCTACTACGGTCCCTTTGCCTCGGCCGGCGCGGTCAACCGCACGCTGACAGCACTGGAGAAGGCCTTCCTGCTGCGCTCCTGCTCGGACCATGTCTTCGCCAACCGGACACGGCCCTGCCTGCTCTACCAGATCAAACGCTGCTCGGCGCCCTGCGTTGGGCGCATCAGCCAACAGGAGTACGGCCAACTGGTGGAGGCCGCCCGGGCCTTCCTGTCGGGCAGGGACAGTGCCATCCAGGGGGAACTTGCAGGCCTGATGCAGGAGGCCGCGGAAAACCTGGACTTCGAGACGGCTGCGCGCTATCGCGACCGCATTCGCGCGCTCGCCCACATCCAGTCCAGCCAGGACGTGAACGTGGAAGGCATCAACGATGCCGATGTCATCGCGGTGCATCAGGAAGGCGGCCAGAGCTGCATCCAGGTCTTCTTCTTCCGGGCCGGTCGTAACTATGGCAATCGCTCCTACTTTCCGGGACACGACAGCAATCTGGAAACGACCGAGGTGCTGGGCGCCTTTCTGGCCCAGTTCTACGACAACAAGCCGGTCCCCGCTGTAGTCCTGCTGAGCCACGAACCAGCCGAGAAGGACCTGTTGCTTGAAGCCCTGGAAATGCGGGCCGGACATCGAATCCGCATGCAGGTTCCGCGACGCGGCGAGAAGCGCAAGCTACTCGAGACCGCTCTGCTGAATGCCAAGGAAGCACTTTCGCGCCGACAGGCCGATGTCACGGCCCAGAGCCATCGCATGGAGGAACTGGCCCAGCTGCTGGAACTGGACGGGCCACCCGAACGCATCGAGGTGTATGACAACAGTCATATCCAGGGCAGCAACCCCTATGGCGTGATGATCGTTGCGGGCCCCGAAGGCTTCCGCAAGAACGCTTATCGCAAGTTCGCCATTCGCTCTCTCAAGGACAGGGACGACATCGGTGATGACTACGCCATGATGCGCGAGGTGCTGACGCGACGCTTTTCCCGGGCCGTGAAGGAGGATCCGGATCGTCAGGGCGGGCAGTGGCCGGATCTGGTTCTGCTCGATGGCGGCCGCGGCCAACTGAGCGTGGCCGAGGAGGTCTTTGCCGAACTGGGCATCGAAGATATGCCGGTGGCAGGCGTGGCCAAGGGGCCAGACCGGGACGCCGGCCGCGAACGCATCTTCCTGCCGGGGCGCGAGCCCTTCCTGCTGACGCCGGACACGCCGCTTCTGCACTACATCCAGCGCTTGCGGGACGAGGCCCACCGCTTCGCAATCGGCACGCATCGGGCCGGCCGCAGCAAGAGCCGGCTGACCTCGTCCCTGGACGGGGTTCCGGGGATCGGTGCCAAGCGCAAGAAGGCGCTGCTGCTGCATTTCGGCTCGGCCCGGGCTGTTGAACAGGCGGCCCTGGCCGACCTGGAAGCCGTTGACGGAATCAGCCGCACCGTGGCCAAGAAGATCCATGAGCATTTTCATGAATGACCACAGCCGTGATATTTCGTATTAAAGCCGTGGACGCATAGTGCAACGGCCCGGTTTGAAAGCAGAGCGGAGACTCCATGCTGACCAGTCTGCCCAATCTATTGACCCTGGGACGTATCCTGGCCATTCCCGCTCTCATCATCCTGCTTTACATGAATGAACCGGGTACACGGTGGGCGGCCCTTGTCCTCTATATTCTGGCGTGCGCCACGGATTGGCTGGACGGCAAGCTGGCGCGCTCCATGGGGGAGGTGTCACCTCTCGGCCGTTTCCTCGATCCCATAGCCGACAAGCTGCTGGTAGCGGCGATCATCATCATGCTGGTGGCCCTCAGCGACATCAGCGGTGTCTCCCTGCTGGCGGCGATCGTTATCCTCTGCCGGGAAATCCTGGTATCCGGCCTGCGGGAATACTTGGCGGAACTGCGCGTTCCCATGCCGGTCAGTCGGCTTGCCAAGTGGAAGACCATGGTGCAGATGACGGCTCTTGGCGTCCTCATCCTGGGACCGGCGGGCCCTGCCCTGCTGATGCTGCCCCTGGTGGGCGACGTATTGCTCTGGATTGCGGCTGTTCTGACGCTGATCACGGGTTATGATTACCTCATGCGAGGCATTGCCCATATGAAAGCGCATTGAGACAGAGACTGGCAGGTTCGGGAAAGATGAAGGTTATCGGTCTGGCTGGTTGGAGTGGCAGCGGAAAAACCACATTGCTGTCGCGCTTGCTGCCCGAACTGACTGGCCGCGGCCATCGGGTCTCGACCATTAAGCACGCCCATCACAAGTTCGACGTGGACAAGCCCGGCAAGGATTCCTGGGTGCATCGCGAGGCCGGGGCAAGCGAGGTTCTGGTCTCCTCCAATCAGCGCTGGGCCCTCATGCATGAGCTTCGCGAGGAGCCCGAGGCCACGCTGGAGTTCCTGATGAGTCGGCTCTCACCGGTGAACCTGGTGATCGTCGAAGGCTTCAAGCATGATCCCCATGACAAGCTGGAGGTCTACCGCGCCAGCCTCGGCAAGCCACTGCTGGCCGAAGAGGACCCCCACATCGTGGCCGTGGCGAGCGACAGCGAAATGACAACGGAGCACTTGCCCGGCCGCCCACGCCGGCTGGAGTTGAATGATATCGTGGGTATCGCCGATTTCATCGAAAGCCATTGCGGCCTGGAGCGAAAGAAGACACGGGAAAGCCTGCATGGCCCAGCTGAGTGACGACTGTTTTGCCCACGGCGGCCCGCTCATGCACTTTGACCGGGCGCTGGAACTGCTGTCCGAGCGTCTCGAGCCTGTCACGGAAACGGAAGAACTTCCGCTGCAGGCGGCGCTGGGACGCGTCCTGCGCCAGGACCTGCTCTCGCCGATCGACGTTCCGCCGGGTGATAATTCCGCGGTTGACGGCTACGCCTTGCGGCACGCCGACCTGCATTCGGAAGCGGAAAGCCGCCTGAAGCTGGTGGGACGGGCTGCCGCCGGCCACCCCTGGAAACAGGAGGTCGCCACCGGCACGACAGTCCGCATCTTCACCGGCGCCCCCATGCCACCCGGAGCGGATACCGTCATGATGCAGGAGGACTGCACCGAGGAGGAGGGATGGGTGCGGATACGCCCCGGCATCAGCCAGGGCGCCAATCGCCGCCTCAGCGGCGAGGATATCCGTGCCGGAACCACGGTACTGCCCGCCGGACGCGTCCTGAAGCCCGTGGACCTGGGACAGGCGGCTGCAATCGGCTGCAGTCGACTGCCAGTATCCCGTCCGTTGCGCGTGGCACTGCTCTCCACAGGCGACGAGCTCTGCGAACCCGGAGAAACCCCAGGCGATGGCCAGATCTATGACTCCAATCGTCAGGTTCTGGCCGGTCTGTTGAGCAATCTCGGATGTCAGGTCACGGATCTCGGCATCCTGAAGGACGAGAGCGCCGGACTTGCCGCGACGCTGGAAGAGACCGCGGCCGGCCATGACCTGATCGTCACGTCCGGCGGAGTTTCCAGTGGCGACGAGGACCATGTGAAGCAGGCCGTGGAACAAGCCGGCGGCCGACTCCACTTCTGGCGCGTCGCCATCAAGCCAGGCCGGCCTGTGGCTCTGGGTCAGATTCACCGTGTCCCCGTCATCGGATTGCCCGGCAATCCCGCGGCTGTGGTCGTTACCTTCCTGCAGCTTGCGCGGCCCATGGTCCTCCAGCTCATGGGCGCAGATCCTCAGCGTCCACAGCGTTTGCCGGTGAGCGCAAACTTTGCCCATCGCAAGAAGAAGGATCGACGCGAATGGGTGCGTGTGCACATAACTTATGATGAGAACGGCCTTCCGCTGGCCGAGAAATTCGCCCGCGAAGGCGCCGGTATTCTCAGCTCGCTTGCGGAAACCGACGGACTGGTGGAGCTGCCGGAGGACTTGACCAGCCTGCAGCCCGGGACCACGGTATTCTATACGCCCTACAGCGCATTGTTTCATGGCTGATCATGAATGGAAGGTCTGAACGTGAAACTGCTTTATTTTGCCTGGCTGAAGAACAAGATCGGAACGGCCAGTGAGGAGATCACGCTGCCGGCCGAGGTGGTCGATGTGACCGGTCTGCTGGACTGGCTGCACGCCCGCGGGCCGGATTATGCGGAAGCTTTGGGTGATCGCAGGCGAATCCGCGTGGCGGTCAACCAGGAATACGCCCGGTCCGATACGCCGGTCTCCGGCACCGACGAGGTTGCACTCTTCCCGCCCGTGACGGGAGGCTGAGCCATGGCGGTTCGGGTCCAGGAAGCTGATTTCGACCCGGGCGCGGAGCTCGAGCAGTTGACTCGTGGCAGCACCACGATCGGCGGTGTAACCTCCTTTATCGGGCTGGTGCGCGACATGGCCGGCGATCAGCCGGTCAGCGGCATGACCCTGGAACACTACCCCGGCATGACCGAGAAGATGCTGGAACGCATCGAGAGCGAAGCACATGAACGCTGGCCGCTGGACGCCAGCCTGATCATCCACCGTGTGGGCCCCCTGAACCCAGGCGATCGCATCGTGCTGGTGGCCACCGCGAGCGCGCATCGTCAGGCGGCCTTCGAATCCTGCCATTTCCTGATCGACTGGCTGAAGACCAAGGCCCCTTTCTGGAAGGCGGAACACGCGCCCGACGGCGCGGCGCAATGGGTCGAGGCCCGCGAAAGCGACGAGGAAGCCAGCGCCCGCTGGAACAGTTGATAGAACTGGAACAGTCGATAGAAAAAGGGCGGGCCCGAAAGCCCGCCCGTCGTGGCATCGATTACAGGAAAAATTCTGGTTCAGGCCGCACTGGTGGAAGCATGCGCGGCCATGTCGTGGGAGCGCTTCACCAGTTCGTCATAATCACGCAACAGGTTCAGGGTGATGTCCCCCGGCGTGAAGCTGTACTGATCGATCTCGCGCACCGGCGTCACCTCCACGGCCGTGCCGCAGATGAACACTTCGTCGGTCTTGGCAAACTCCTCCGGGAAAATGGCGCGCTCGATCACCTCGTAGCCGCGCTTTTGAGCGAGCTCGATGACTGTGCGCCGCGTAATGCCGTTGAGGAAGCAGTCCGGGCTCGGCGTGTGCAGCTTGCCGTCCTGGACCAGGAAGATGTTCGCCCCCGTCGCCTCGGCGACCTGGCCACGCCAATCCAGCATCAGGGCGTCGTTGTAGCCCTTCTGCTCGGCCTCGTGCTTGGACAGCGTGCAGATCATGTAGAGACCGGCCGCCTTGGAGTGGACCGGCGCCGTGCGCGGATCCGGACGGCGGTACCGCCCCTCGGTCATGCGGATGCCTTCCAGGCGCGCTTCCGGAGAGAAATAGGCCGGCCATTCCCAGGCGGCAATCGCCAGGTGAATGCGCGATTTCTGGGCCGAAACCCCCATCATCTCGCTGCCACGCCAGGCTACGGGCCTGACATAGCCGTCGGAGATTCCGTTGGCCTGCAGAACCTCGGCCGCGGCCGCATCGATCTCGGCGACGCTGTAGGGAATCTCGAACCCCATGATTTCGGCGGAGTCATGCAGCCGCTGATGATGCTCGCTGGGCTTGAAGATATTGCCCCCGTAGGCGCGTTCGCCCTCGAAGACACAGCTTGCATAGTGCAGGCCATGGGAGAGAACGTGGAGATTGGCGTCGCGCCAGGGAACCAGCGCGCCGTCGTACCAGATGACACCGTCACGATCATCGAAAGGAAGCATGGATAACCGGGGTCCTTAGGCCCTATAACAGACAAGCAAACATAACGCGGCCCCTTATATCGGGGGTGAAACTCAGTACAGACTCCGTTACAGGACGTTCCGACCGCGAAGTCAAGCGCTACAGGCCAAGGAATTTCCTGCTAACCGGAGAATTTGTTAGATTATGTCACGACTGACCCTGATTAGGTAACAACTTTAGCCAAGTAAGTCAATATGACTGACGTAAAAACTGCTATCAATCCGCTTTTTCTCCGTGAGGAGGAGTTGCGCCAGGCCATAGAACTGCTGTTTTTCGCCTACCGTGATTCCACCGCGGAACCCGATCGCATTCTGGCCAAGTACAACTTCGGACGCGCGCATCACCGCGTGATCTATTTCGTGGGGCGCAATCCGGATCTGCCGGTCAGTGAACTCCTGCGCATCCTCAAGATCACCAAACAGAGCCTGTCCCGGGTGCTCGGTCAGTTGGTGGAGGAGGGTTTCATCGAACAGAAGGCCGGCCAGCACGATCGGCGTCAGCGACTGCTGCGCCTGACCGAGCAGGGCCGCAGCCTGGAGCAGCAGTTGAGCGAGGCCCAGCTGGCCCGCTTTGCCCGTGCCTACAGGGCCGCCGGTGCGGAATCTGTCGTCGGTTTCCGCACCGTCCTGCTGGGCCTGATCAACGAGGAGGATCGTGAACGCTTCCTGGCTGACCGCGATCCCCAGCGCCTTCCCGGCGAGCGCTGACGGCGTGTCTTCAAGGGAGCACCAGGGTCCATGAACGATAACCAGGCCCACATCCTCGTCGTCGATGACGACAAGCGCCTGCGCGAACTGCTGCACCGCTATCTCAGCGACCAGAACCTCCGCGTCACCACGGCTGCTGATGCCGAAGAGGCCCGCAGCAAGCTGTCCGGGCTGGAGTTCGATCTCATTGTGCTCGACGTCATGATGCCCGGGGAAAGCGGGTACGATCTGGCCCGTTGGCTGCGCCAGCAGGAACGTCAGATCCCGATCCTGATGCTGACGGCGATGGAGGAGGTCGAAAGCCGCATCACGGGCCTGGAATCCGGTGCCGACGACTATCTCTCGAAACCCTTCGAGCCGCGCGAGCTGATCCTGCGCATCAATGCGATCCTGCGCCGCTCCAGCCAGGTCCAGGCTGCCGGCAGTGCCGACAAGGTCTTCTTCGGCGGTTTCTCTTTCGACCTAGCCCGTTCGGAACTTCGCCGCGGAGAAGCCTATATCCACCTGACCGCAGTCGAAACCTGCCTGCTGAAGGCACTGGCGGAATCGCCCGGTGTGCCGGTCAGTCGCGACCGTCTGGCCGACGCCAGTCCGGAAATCGGCAACCAGCGCAGCATCGACGTGCAGATGACCCGCCTGCGCCGCAAGATCGAACCCGATCAGAAAACACCGCGATACCTTCAAACAGTCCGCGGAACGGGTTACGTTCTGATGCCCGACTAGCCCTGCGCGTCGTGCAGAAAGGAAGCTTCATGGAACGCGGCATGCCCCCGAACATCAATTCCTGCCGGGGAGCACCCCCCTGTCGTCCGGCATGAGCGACGATCCCAAGAGCATACGCCGCCCCCGTGCACTCGGTGGCGGCCAGAGCGGACGCCGGCGCACGCGTTTCAAGCTGAAGCGCCTAATCCCGCGCAGCCTGCTGGCCCGCTCCCTGCTGATCATCATCATGCCGCTGATCCTGCTGCAGGGAATCTCCACCTGGGCCTTCTATGAACGCCACTACCAGACCATCACCCGGCGTCTCAGCCAAGCCGTGGCGGGCGAGATCGCCTCGGTGATCGACGTGCTGGAGCGCGAGTCGCGCACCATGACCAATGTCGAGATGTTCGCCCTGGCGGACGCGCATATGTGGCTCAACATGCGCCTGCTGCCGGACCAGGAACTCAAGGAAGTGGATAGCAAGCTCCTGCCCTCGGTTCTGGACAGCCGGCTGGGACAGGCCCTGCGCGAACAGCTCTGGCATCCCTACGTCGTCGACAGCCAGAGCCTCACGCACTACGTGGAGATCCAGGTGGATCTGGGCGACTCCATATTGCAGGTCCTGGTGCCGCGACGCCGGCTTTTTAGCTCCACGATCTATATCTTCCTGATCTGGATGTTCGGCAGCTCCATCGTGCTGTCCGCGGCCGCCACGCTTTTCATGCGCCACGAGGTCCGACCCATTCGGCGTCTTGCCAAAGCCGCGGATAATTTCGGGCGCGGCGTGGACGTCACCGGATTCCGCCCGGAAGGCGCCACCGAGGTTCGCCTGGCCGGCACCGCCTTCCTGCAGATGCAGGACCGCATCAAGCGACAGATCCAGCAACGCACGGACATGCTGGCCGGCGTCAGTCACGACCTGCGCACGCCCCTGACCCGTTTGAAACTGGAACTGGCCCTGCTGGGCGACGATGCCGCCACGGAGAGCATGCGCGCCGATATCCAGCAGATGGAACACATGATCGAGGGCTATCTCGCGTTCGCGCGCGGCGAAGGCACCGAGAATCCCCAGGAATGCGATATCAGCGAGATCCTTCGCCAGGTCGTCGACCAGGCCCGGCGGGACGGTGCCCATGTGGACCTGCACATCGAACACTCGATGCCTACCGTGGCCCGCAAGGAAGCGCTGCGCCGCTGCCTGGCCAACCTGATCAACAATGCCTGGCGTTACGGCGGGAATATCTCCATCACCGGCCAGTGGTATCGCAAGGGTGTCCAGATCCTGATCGACGATGATGGCCCGGGCATTCCATCCGAGAAGCGGGAAGAGGTCTTCCGGCCTTTCTTCAGGCTGGACACCTCGCGCAATCCGGAGACCGGCGGAACCGGTCTGGGATTGACCATTTCACGAGACATGATCCGCAGCCAGGGCGGCGACCTGAAGCTCGAGGAGGCTCCCGGAGGTGGTCTGCGCGCCAACATCTGGCTGCCGGGCTAGGAAGAAAACAGGGGCGAAAAGCCCGCTTCGCGACGGTTCGCTCAGTGCATCCGTGCCCCGTTGGGGACCTTCAGGTTGGGCTCGGCCAGCACCACGGCCCCGTCCTCGTCGGCAAAACCCAGGACCAGAACCTCCGAGACGAACTTGCCGATCTGCTTGGGCGGGAAGTTCACCACGCCCATGACCTGTCGTCCTTCGAGATCCTCCAGGCTGTAGTGCTCGGTAATCTGGGCGGAGGTTTTCTTTTCGCCGATCTCGGGACCGAAATCGATCCAGAGCTTGTAGGACGGGCGACGGGCCTCCGGATAGGGTTCGCAACGCACCACGGTCCCGACGCGAATATCGACCTTCAGGAAGTCGTCGAAGCTGATCTCGGGGGATTCTTTTATCGGGGAATCTTCTATGTCTGCCATCTCTTGGTTTCCTGCCACGTTTGCACACACGAGTAACCGGCCCCCAACATCCTGGGATGTTCCGAGAACCGGCCACTCATGGTCTGAAGTGTAATGAACCTATCAGGGGACAGAACCCCGATAAAGCCGACTTTGTCGCTGTCCCAGCGCTCGTCGGCAGGCCACAGAGGACCCTCGTCAGTTCTGTCCGCCCTGGCTGCCCTGGCCGCCGCCGCTGGTCGACTTGCTCTGCTCGCCGCGCGCGCTCTTGGCCTCCTCGGACATCGTCTGCAGGGTGGACTGGATCTCCTCGATGCTTTCCGAAACGCGCTTGTTGATCAGATCCTGCGCTTCGCTGTTGGACTTGGCGCCCATCTCGGCGAGTTCACGCATGTTGGCAATGGCCTTTTCGAAAGCCTGGCGGCAAAGTTCCGCCTGCTTCGCCATGCGATCCTCGGGGGCGCCGGCAGCCGCCATCTCATTCATGACGCGGCTGGCTTCTTCCATGGTGGTTCGGAAGATCTCGGTCTGGCGCTGGGTAATGGCTTGTGCGCCTTCGTAGGCCACACGGTTCGCGTTTGTGATGGCCTCGAGATTCTTGCGCTGAGCATCCAGGACCTGTTGCGGGTCAAAACCGGGAACCTGCCAGTTCTCGGCCATCTTGGAAAAATCCATCATCTTCTGGAAATCCGCTTCCAGAAAGGGATTGCTGTAGGTTGTCTTCTCTGACTTGGCCATGGTCGCTCTCCTGTAGCCGTGGGTGACAGAACTGGGCACAAACTAATGCTTTATGTTGCACTGCACAATAGAGAATATTGTGCAGTGCAACATAGTCGTCAACCCGGTGCTGTGGCCGCACCCTCCGTGTCGGAGGTGCCCTCTTGGGCGCGCCGTCCGCGGCGCCGCCTGCGCAGACGCCCCAGCAGGTTGTCCGCGCGCGCCAAGGCGCGATCCAGTGCCGACATGGTCTTTGCCATGTCCTCGCTGTCGTCCTTCAGCCAGACCCTCAGAACTGAGAGATAAATGGCCGACAATCCCTTCACGCGCACCGCTCCGCGCCACCCGCCGGCCGACACACCGGCCACTTCCAGCATCCAGGCCATGGAACGTCCCAGTCCTGGCAGAGCGCAAAGCGCGTTCACGGGTTGGCAGCGATAGGAATCCAGGATGTTGGCGATCGCCGCCTTGTGACGGGACAATTCGTCGAACCGCCGCATCAGCACGTCGAATAGCCGATCACGCGGACTGCCATTCATGTCTATGGAGTCACTGTCGCCCAGCACCGCGGCATCAACCTCGCGGCCATAGGCGGCAAGAATGGCCTGTTTACTGCCGAAGCGTTCATGAATGACGGCCAGGGAAACACCAGCCTCACCCGCGATATCGGACAGGGTCACATCCTGCCAGTCGCGTTCCGCAGCCAGTTTCAGCGTCGCATCGATAACCTTGCGCGCAGGATCCTGCTTTCGAGTCGCCATAACGTAACGCCTCCTTGGTTCATCCCTATCAGGTAGGCGCAAGAGGACGGGAATCCAAGTCAGGCCCGGCAAATCTCCGTGAATTCCGCCCCGGTCAGCGTCGCAAGTTCCTGCGGTGTCAGGCGGAAAACCGCATTGGAGGTGCCGGCCGCCGCCCAGATTTCCACATAGGCCTGCAGGTCCCGATCCAGCAGGGTGCGCGGTGGATGACTGTGCCCCACCGGCGGCACCCCGCCAATGGAGTATCCCGTCTTCTCGCGCACGAAAGCAGCATCGGCCCTGGTGATGTCATGCCCCAGGTGCCGGGCCACCTTCGTCTCATCGACGCGATTGACGCCGCTGGCCACCACCAGGACGGCTTCGTCGGTCTCGGGCAACCTGAAGATCAGCGACTTGGCAATCTGGCCCACCTCGCATCCGATAGCCCTCGCCGCCTCTTCGGCCGTCCGGGTGCTCTCGGGAAACTCACGCACATCACAGGTCAGCCCGCGATCTTCGAGCGTTTTCTGAACCCGACCGGCCGCGGCCTTGAGCGTGGACATCAGGAGGCCAGCTCGCGACTGCGCCGGGTGGCTGCCGCGATAGCCTGGACCATCAGGGGTTCCAGCCCCTTCTCGTCCATCAGAACAGCCAGGGCCTCGACGGTCGTGCCCCCCGGGCTGCTGACATTCTTGCGCAACTGTGCGGGCGTTTCAGAGGAGGTGTGAACCAGTTCCCCGGCTCCGGTCACCGTCGCACGTGCAATCCGCTCCGCCACCTCCTTGGGCAGGCCGGCTTCTTCGCCAGCCTTGGCCAGACACTCGATCATGTAGAAGACATAGGCAGGACCGCCACCAGAGACGGCAGTCACGGCATTCATCTGATCCTCGTCCTCGACCCAGTCCGCCAGGCCGACAGCCGACATCAGTTCCTGGCAGAACCGTTTCTGCGCATCGCTGGTCCGTGCGCCGGCGACAAGGACACTGACCCCGCGCCCCACGGCAGCCGGCGTGTTCGGCATGGCCCGAACGATCGCTGCCTCCGCGCCGAGCTGGCTGCTGAAGTAATCAAGCGTCTTGCCGGCGGCGATCGAAAGAAAGACCGTTTCGGGGGCCACGAATCGCCTGAGGTCCGGCAGGACGTCATCCATCTGCTGCGGCTTGACCGCCAGCATAACCAGAGCCGGCTTCAAGTCCGAAGGCAACTCGGGGAGATGCTGAACATGGTTGAGCGGACTGTCGCCGAAAGGTTCGAGCGCTGCCGGGTTGGGATCCAGGATGTAGACGTTTCGGGGATCGACGCCGCGTTCCAGCCAGCCGGAGAGCAGCGCACCTCCCATCTTGCCACAGCCGATCAGCAGCAGCGGACCTGGTACATTCATTCTGTCTCTAAGCCTCTCCTACAGTGTCCATCATTGCGGCCGTCAGCGCCTCCTCGACGGGACGGCCGCCCCACACCACCATCTGCAAAGCGGGATAGAGACGTTCGCACTCCAGCAGGGCCGTGTCGAGCAGGTCTTCGAGCTGCTCGACGGAAATCCCGCTGGTCCCGCGCAGGGGGATCGTGTGGCGGAAGAGAACGGCGCCATCTTCGGGAGAATAGTCGAAATGCCCGAGCCAAAGGCGCTCGTTGGCGGCCGCCAGCAGTTCGAAGACAGCAGCACGACGGGTAACGGCAACACGCGCCTCAAGATGGCAGGAGAGATACATGGCACCAATGTCCGATTGCCAGAGCGCGCAGACATTGTAGTCGCACCACTGACCGGCGACCTGGACGATCAGTTCCGAGTCACTCGAGCGATCGTGTATCCAGTCGTTGGCAGCAACCAATTCCTCGAAGAGATCGAGGGGGTTCGCGGAAATTCGGGAATGTTCGATGAGCAGACTCATGGAGGGCCTCCATTATGCGCCCGGGCGCTTATGCCGGCGGCGATCAGGTTGGCTCAGGCCACTCGGGAGGACTCTAAATATCGAGAGCCTGAGGCCTCATCCCACCAGATATAGCGTGCCAAATTCCTTTCCGCGATGCAACAAGGATACCGCTCAGCCTGCGTCTTTCTTGCCGCTGCTCTTGCCCTTGCCCGTCGAGCCGGCCTTGCTCGAAGCGGCGGCCGTGCGCTTGCCGGAGGTCGTTCTGCTCGAGGCGGCCTTGCGCCCCCCTCCGGAAGCCGCGGACGTCTCGAGTTCGGCCAGCCGGGCTTCGAGAGCCGCGACTCGCCCGGCCAGTTCCTCCTGCTCCGAGCGGGCCTTCGCGGCCATCGCCTGCACTGCCTCATGTTCTTCGCGCGTCACCAGATCCATACCGGACAGCAACTTTTCCAGTTGATCACGCACCCGCGCCTCGGCCTCGGTGCGGACGTCACTGGCGACACCGGCGGCACCACCGAACACCCGTGCGAGATCATCGAACAGACGGTTCTGGGATTGCATCACCTGAACTCCTTCTCATTCCCGGGGCACTTCCCTTAAAGTAACGCAGTGTCCCCGTCTTGCCACTGCCCTTTTCTTGGAACAGTGCGCCGCCTATAACATCACGAATATCCATTCGCTGAAGAGGATCGACGGACCGCAATGGAAAATCTGCTGCTCTGGGGCGCGCTCGCTTTTCCGCAATTCGATCCCGTGGCCCTGGAGATTGGCCCTCTCGCCATACGCTGGTACGCACTGGCCTATATCGTCGGTCTGGTGGGCGCATGGCTGTATTGCCGGCACCTGATCACCCTCTCTCCGGCCGGCCTCACCCGGGAAGCCATCGACGACTTCCTGCTCTGGGCGACCCTGGGGGTGGTTCTCGGCGGACGACTCGGCTATGTGCTCTTCTATCAGCCCGCCTACTATGCCCAGCATCCACTGGAAATCTTCTTCCTCTGGCAGGGTGGCATGGCCTTTCACGGCGGCCTGCTGGGAGTGATCCTCGCGATCGTGCTGTTCGAGCGCAAACGCGGCCTGGCCTTCATGTCGCTGACCGACATCGTGGCCTGTGCCACCCCCATCGGCCTGTTCCTCGGACGCATCGCCAACTTCATCAACGGCGAACTCTACGGCCGGCCCAGCGATGTGCCCTGGGCCGTGGTGTTTCCCGGTGCCGGCCCGGAGCCGCGCCATCCGAGCCAGCTTTACCAGGCCGGGCTCGAGGGCCTGGTGCTGTTCCTCCTCCTCTTCGTCATGGTCCGGGCCGGTGCCCTGAAATGTCGGGGCCTGATGTCCGGCAGCTTTCTCGCCGGATACGGGCTGGCGCGTATCATTGGTGAGCTCTTCCGCGCCCCCGACCCGCATCTTGGCTTCCTCGCCGGTGGCCTGACCATGGGGCAGCTGCTGTCGCTTCCCATGCTGCTGGCCGGGGCCGCCCTGATCCTCTGGGCTCGGCGCAACAGCAGGATGGGACAGGCATCATGAGCACAGCGCTCCTGGACAGTCTTGTCCGCCGAATCCGCTCAGAGGGACCGATTTCCGTTGCCGAGTACATGGCACAGGCCCTGGCCCACCCCGAACACGGCTATTACCGCAAGCAGGACCCGTTCGGAGCCGCCGGCGATTTCACCACTGCCCCCGAGATCAGCCAGATGTTCGGCGAGCTGATCGGGTTGTGGTGTGCCGACACCTGGCAGGCCCAGGGCAGCCCCCACCCCTGTGCCGTTGTCGAGCTGGGGCCCGGGCGTGGAACGCTGATGTCCGACGTCCTGCGCGCCGCCCGTACCCTGCCTGGCTTCAGCGAAGCCCTCCAGGTGCATCTTGTCGAAACCAGCCCGGCGCTGCAAAACCTGCAGGAACGCAACCTTTCGCAACAGGCACGCGTCACCTGGCACGAGAGCCTGGAGGAGTTGCCGAACATGCCGGCCTTCTTCATTGCCAACGAGTTCTTCGACGTCCTGCCGGTCCATCAGTACCAGCGCGGTCCTGAGAGTTGGCACGAGCGCCTCGTGGGTCTCGATTCCGAAGGACAGGGTTTGGACTTCGGCCTTTCAGGGCCGCTGCCCGAAGCTCTGGTCCGGGATCTGCCGTCCTGCGAGAGCGGTGCCGTGATCGAGGTCTCACCCGCCGCCCAGCGCTACGCCGAAACCATGGCATTGCATCTCTGCCAACACGGCGGGGCCGCGCTCTGGATCGACTACGGTCATGACCACACGGCTCCCGGAGAAACACTCCAGGCGGTCAAGGGACACAGCTATCACCCCGTGCTGCAGGACCCGGGCGAGGCGGATCTGACCGCTCATGTGGACTTTTCCGCACTCGCGCGCGCCGCCGAATCAGGCGGCGCCCGTCCTCACGGTCCCGTCGCTCAGGGAGATTTCCTGAAAACGCTGGGCATCGAAACCCGAGCGGCCATGTTGAGCGAGAACGCAACGCCTGATCAGCGCACGACCATGGCCAGCGCCGTGAAGCGGCTGACCGAGGCCGAGGAAATGGGCACGCTTTTCAGGGTCATGGCCGTGACAGGACCGCAGGCTCCGGTTCCGGCCGGGTTTCCAATCCCGCACTCCGAGTCCCGGGAAAGGGCCGCAGGATGAAACTCTCAGCAGCCTGCCTGTCGGCGGAGCCCCGAATCGCACACGGCTTCTTCACCCGCCGCGGCGGCGTCAGCGAAGGAATATACACGTCTCTCAACTGCGGACTGGGCAGCCAGGACAATCCCGACGCCGTGGCCGAGAACCGGGCCCGGGCCGCCACCCAGCTGGGCGTTCTCCCCGAGCACCTGCTGACCTGCTATCAGTTCCATTCAACCGAGGTGCTGGAAGTCTCCGGTCCGTGGGACAGCAACGGTCCCAGACGGGCCGATGGCCTGGTCACGACCACACCGGGTCTTGCTCTTGGCATCCTGACGGCCGATTGCCTGCCGGTCCTTCTGGCCGACAGCCAGGCCGGCGTGGTGGGAGCGGCCCATGCCGGCTGGAAGGGGGCCCTCGGGGGTGTCCTGGAAGCGACGCTGTCCGCCATGCAGCGTCTGGGGGCCGAGACGGACAGGATCACGGCGGCCACGGGACCGGCCATCTCCGTGGAGTCCTACGAGGTCGGCCCGGAATTCCGCGACCGGTTCCTGCAGGACAGTGCCGAGTACGACCGCTTCTTCGTGCCTGGTTCGAACGGACGGCCGCATTTCGACCTCAAGGGCTTCGCCCATGCACGCCTGCACGCGGCCGGCGTGCGGCAGGTCGAAATGCTTCCCCAGGATACCTGCAGCGCAGAAGATGACTTCTTCAGCTATCGCCGGGCCTGCCATCGCGGAGAACAGGATTACGGGCGAGGGTTATCCGCCATCTGCCTGGAAACCTGATCCTTTGGCGCAACAGGGAGAAACCATCGTGCCCTTGCATTTCAGTGAAGCAGAATTCGAGGATCGCCGCCGACACAGCTGTACCGCCATGGCACAGGAGGGGCTCGACGCGCTGCTGATCTTTCGCCAGGAGTCCATGTACTACCTGAGCGGCTACGACACCTTCGGATATGTCTACTTCCAGTGCCTTCTTCTCACGACCGACGGCGATATGGCTCTGCTGACCCGGGCTCCGGACCTGCGTCAGGCCCAGCAGACCTCATGCATCCCGGATATCCGCATCTGGGTCGACGATCCCGACGCCAATCCGGCCGAGGAGCTGAAAGCGCTACTGCGCGAGAAGGGCCTGCAGGGCACACGCCTGGGCGTGGAGTACGAAGCCTATGGTCTGACGGGCTACAACTGCAAGCGCTTGGAGGCTGCACTTCAGGGCTTCTGTGACCTCGAGGATGCCTCCTGGCTGGTCAGTCGCCAGCGGGTCGTGAAGAGCTTGGCCGAAATCGAATACCTGCGCCGGGCAGCGGAGTTGGCCGATGCCGCCGGCGAAGCGGCCCTGTCGGAAACCCGTGCCGGTGCCTACGAAGGGGACATCCTGGCTGCCATGCACGGTACCATCTTCCGCGGCGGCGGCGATGATCCGGCCAACGAGTTCATCATCGGCTCGGGGCCGCAAGCCCTGCTCTGCCGCTACCATACGGGTCGCCGACACCTGGATGCTGAGGACCAGCTGACCCTGGAATGGGCCGGCACCTATCGCCACTACCATGCCGCCATGATGCGTACCGTTCCCGTTGGCACCTGCCCGCCGGAACAGAAGGACATGTTCAAGGCCGCGCGGGAGGCGCTGCTGGCTGTCGAGGATGCGCTTGCACCGGGCAACACGGTTGGCGCCGCCTTCGACGCCCATGCCCGGGTCCTCGACCGGGCCGGATTGAGCGCACATCGCATGAACGCCTGTGGCTATTCGATGGGGGCCACCTTTGCTCCCAACTGGATGGACTGGCCCATGCTCTATCACGGCAACCCCGTTGTGATAGAACCCGGCATGGCGTTCTTCGTTCACATCATCATCTTCGACAGCGACAAGAACCTGGCCATGACCTTGGGGCGGTCCTCCCTGGTCGGCCAGCACGGCTCCGAAAGCCTGTCGAAAGCACCGCTGGACCTGATCGTGAAATAGGATCCTCTCGTGCCGCATGTCATTCTCTTCATCTTCTTCATATTGCTGGGGATGCTGGCCACCTGCGTGATGATGTGATGCGCTGCGTCGGCCTGTTCCTATTGGTAATCCTGCTGCTCGGCGGCTGCGGCGAGCTGCCCCGGCCCTTCAGCCAGCCGGGGCAGCAGAACCTGGACCTCCATATCGCCCGCGAACGCAACACGATCCATGTGAGAGGACCGCTGGAGCTGCCGTCCCAGAGCAAGGCGCTCTTCGAGCAGCTGATCGTCGCGCAGCTGCGCGACAGCGGGTTGGCGGCGCGCCGTGCCGCGGCACCACCAAGTGGGGTCGCCCGCCTGTACGCCAGCACGGAGATCCAGCCCGTGGGCGAGGATCGCGAACGGCTGAGACTGTCCTGGCAGCTCATGTCCATGGATGGGGAGCCCCTGCTCGCGCCCGTCCAGGAACGGATCATCCAGCAGGGAGCCTGGCAAAGCGGGGACAAGGCGCTACTGGAATCCCTCAGCCGGGACTTGACGAACCAGATCGGTGAAAGCTTCGGCATGAACTACCAGCCGCCTGCTCTCACGCCGGAAGAGCTTGCAGACGAGCAGCCCCCCGAGGAAAGGCGGGAGCCCGACGCGCGCACGGAGGCACCAACGCCGGAGCCACGCGAAACCAGGCAGCAACCAGAGCAGGAGCGCAGCGGCGAGGTGATCGTCCTGCCCATCGAGGAAGCGCCCGGCGACGGGCGGGAAAGCCTGGAGATTGCCATGATGCAGGTCCTGCGGGATGCCGGCGTACCTGTGCGCCGCGTGCCGGAGAAGCAGGATTTCCTGCTGGACGTGGACATCGATCTCGGGACGCCGCAGGACGGCAGCCAGCGTATCCGCATTCTCTGGACCCTGCTGTCCGCCCGTGACTTCTCGGAGATCGGGACACTCACGCAGGAAAATCGCATTCCGGCGGGCAGCCTCGACGGCGAATGGGGCGACACCGCCTACCTGATCAGCCGCGCGGCGGCCGAAGGGCTGATCGAACTGTTCAGGGAGTCGGGCCTGGCCATTGCACCCGGGCAATGACACGCGCTTGGAGCACACCGAAAACGACCGTCAAGGACCCGCGTTGACAAGCCATGGCGTTCTTCCCGACGCACATCAGCGACGTGTCTGCTTTCCGCCGTGGAAGATGCCGTGGAAGCGATAGACGCGCAGGTGCCCGCTCTCCATGGCCGAAGCCCGGCCGGTCCAGAGCTCGGCTTCCGACATCATCACCTTCGCCATCTCCTCGGGCGGACGGGCATTGTGCGTATGGTCCAGGTATTCCGCCCATGAGGACCGGATCATCTGGACAAAGCGGTGGGTTATATCCTCCTGGACGCGGATCTCGATGTTCCTGGACACGAGGTTCCTCTGGTATTCGGCAGCCGTCCAGGGGTGCGGCGCCATGGGTTCCTTGTCCCACCACTCCTTCAACGGTCCGTCCAGGGACTCGGGAGCGTCCACCACGTAGTCGGTGAAGAGCAGCTGTCCCCGCGGCTTCAGCGCCTTGACCAGATGGTCCAGCAGATGCTCCTTGTCGATGATGCGGAAAAAGGCATCCTTGGAGAAGATCGCATCATAGCCGCGCGGCTTGAGTTCGGCCTCGGACAGGTTGGAATAGCTGACCGGGGCACGCCGTGACATGCCTGCTGCCTCGGACATGGCCGCACCGGCTTCCGCCAGGGCCGGGTCCTCTTCCAGGGCCGTGACCCAGGCACCGAAGGACTCCGCCATGACACGGGCGCTGCCCCCCAGTCCGGCACCCATGTCCAGAACGCTCATCTCGTTGTTGAGCCCCAGGGGCTTGACCATGTCCTGGATGAATTCGGGGTTGCCGGGCGAGACCATGCCGGTCCCCCAGAGGGCCTGCACAAGCTCGATGCGCTCCGTTTCCCAGGGCATACGTTCGCGTTCATATGTGATGTTGTGGTGCGGCGGCTCCTCGTCCGGGATTTCCAGCGGACGTTCCTTCACGCGCAGGTCATAGCCCTGCCACCAGGCTTTCACGCGCATGCTGAACGGGATCTTTCTGGTCACAGAACGTCCCCTGCCCTCATAAGCTTGATCACGAGCCGCACCACTTGGATCATACACCGTCATAACCGCGTAAGCGTAACGGCAAGTGGTAAAACCAATGTTAACTTTCGCCAGGCCGGCCAATCCACCTCCAGCTATCCTTGAAGCCTGCAAAATCCCGGAGCTGCGCGAAAGTCTCTTGGCCTCTGCCCCTTTTTTGTGATTCATCTATGGGGGCATACTTTGGGGGTGACTCATGACCGATCCGCAATCCGGGCTGACGCTGCGTCACCCACAGCTGAAGTCTCTCTATCGCGAATGGGTTAAGCTCTGCGGAGACGGCAGTTTCCCCATGGCAGCCGACCTGGATCCGCGCAGCCTGCGGCCCTGGCTCGACCACCTCGTCGTGATCCGGATCACGACGGACGGGCGCTTTGTTTACGGCTACTACAACCCGAACTATGCTGAGATCTTCGATGGGGATCGCGTCGGGCAATCGCTGGAAGCCTTGCCGGAGGAACAGCGCCGCCTGCTGGACGCCGAATACAGGCAGGTGCAGCAGGAACGCCTGCCGACCTCGCGCATCTACACGGCTCTGTTCGATGGAGAAGAGCAGAGCTGGGAACGTCTAGTTCTTCCCTTTTTCACTCCCAAGGGACGGGTCGAGAAAATGCTTGTCGGCGCCTACAGGTTGAACTGATGAACGCTGGTCCTCTTTCCTTCTTCCGCTCGCGCATACGCAAAGACCCACGCCGCGAACTGACCCAGGCGGCCACGGTCCTGGAGACTGAGGAATTCAATCTCTGGTGCGCGATGAATGATCGCCCGTTTCGCCTGCGTCTGGTTGAAGTCGAGGGCGACCAGCCGGAATGGTGCATCGAGGCCGAACCGGGCACGGCAAACGCCCGCATCGTCTATGCCACCGGCACCGGCTCGGAAACCGCCGCCGTCGCCGTGGCCTACGGTTTCGTGGCCGGCGTCGAATGGCTGGAGGTACTGCAGGAAGCCGAGCAGCAGGAGGCCGAGGAGGACGAAGCCGAGGCCTTTCGCCAGGCTGAGACCGAAGAAGGTGTGGACGAAGACGACAGCGTCTGAGACCACCTTCCCATCATGACCAAGGCCCGAACAGAACTCATCCATGGCGGCGATCTCGACAGCGCCCGGCTGCGCCATCCCGGTGCCCAGGATCACTGGATCGACCTTTCCACCGGGATCAATCCCTGGCCCTACCCGCTTCCCGACATTCCGGCCGAGGACTGGCACCGTCTGCCCGGTCGCCAGGCCCTGGAGGCACTGAAGGAGGAGGCACGGCATTTCTATGGTGCAGGTCAGCAAACCGGCCTCGTGGCTGCGCCGGGCACGCAGCTGCTGATCCAGCTCCTGCCGCGGCTCTTTGCCCCCACCAGGGTGGAGGTGGCCGGTTTCACCTACGGCGAGCACGAGCGCTGCTGGCAGCTGACCGGCCACGAAGTGGCCATCACCGAGCCGGACCGGGATCCCGACCCGACCACGCGCATTCGCGTCGTGACACGCCCCAACAATCCGGACGGCCTTATCCTGCCCCGGGACCGCCTGATGTCCTGGGCGAACAGCCTGGCCGCACGCGACGGGCTCTTGGTCGTGGACGAAGCGTTCGCCGAAGTCGCGCCGGACTGCAGTCTGGCACCGGAAGCCGGCCATCCCGGCCTTTGCATCCTGCGCTCCTTCGGCAAGTTCTTCGGGCTTGCCGGCATGCGGCTTGGCTTCGCCCTGGGCAGTCCGGAGCTGCAGCGAAGGATCGAGACGGCGCTGGGGCCCTGGGCCGTCCCCGGCCCGACACTCACCATCGGCACTGCAGCCCTGTCCGACCAGGACTGGAGTATGCGTACCCGCCAGGCCCTCGCGACACAGGCCAGCCAGCTTGACGCTGTCCTGCACCAGGCGGGCCTGGAATACCTGGGCGGAACGGACCTCTTCCGGCTCTATGCCCATGCGAAGGCAGGCGAGATCAGTGAGAAGCTTGCCGAGAGGGGGCTGCTGGTGCGCAGCTTTCCGGAAGAGCCGCGCTGGCTGCGTTTCGGTCTGCCCCCGGACGCGGAGGCCATGGACCGCCTGAAGCAGGCCCTGGCCCATGTCTGAGGCCGCCCTTGTCCTGCTGGCGGCCCTACTGCTGGATGCACTGCTCGGCGACCCTGAGTGGCTCTGGCGTCGCCTGCCCCACCCCATCACCCTGATTGGGCGCCTGATCGACTATTTCGATCGGCAGTTCAACCTGACGGACACTGCCTTAGGCACGCGGCGGCGCCTTGGCGTCATGGTGCTGCTGCTCCTGCTGGCCGGTGCCATTGTCGCCGGCCTGGCGCTGTCTTTCCTGCTGAAGGCCCTGCCGTTCGGCTGGGTGGTGGAGATCCTGGTCGTCGCTGTCTTCCTGGCCCAGCGCAGCCTGTGCCAGCATGTCGGCCGTGTCGCCCGCAGCTTCCAGGAAGAGGGGCTGAGCGGTGCGCGCCGGAGCGTGGCCCTGATTGTCGGGCGCGACCCGGAGAAACTGGATGAACCCGGTATCTGCCGCGCGGCCATCGAATCCCTCGCCGAGAATTTCTCGGACGGGGTGGTCGCCCCGGCCTTCTGGTACCTGGTTGCGGGGGTGCCCGGCCTGCTCGCCTACAAGGTTCTCAACACGGCCGATTCCATGATCGGGCATCGCAGCGAGCGGCACGCGGCGTTCGGCTGGGCCACGGCCCGGCTGGACGATCTGGCGAACCTGCCGGCCTCGCGTCTCAGCGCCTTCCTGATCCTGCTGACAACGGCCCCACACCGCTGGCAGGACACCGTTCGCGCCCTCTGGCACGATGCGCCGAACCATCGCTCTCCCAACGCCGGCTGGCCCGAAGCCGCCATGGGCGCCGGCCTCAGCATTGCCCTGGCCGGCCCGCGCAGCTATGGCACGCAGCAGGTGGAGGATGCCTGGATGAACGCTGCTGGCCGACGGGACGCATCGCCTGAGGATATCCGCAGGGCAGTCGCCCTCTGCTGGCGCAGCTTCGCGCTCCTCGTCCTGGCCGTGGCCCTGATTGCCGCCGGTGACCTGCTCTTCTGATCAGCCGCCACCTGCGATCTCCAGCAGGCGATCAGCCTTCACGTGGGCCTCCAGATGGTCGGCCAGTGCCTCCAGTGCCCCCTCCACCTGCGCCTCGTAGGCAAGGCCCGAGCTCTCACGCCGGCGAATCATGCCCAGGAAGGCCTGCCGGAAGGCATCCTCCTGGAACAGGCCGTGCAGATAGCAGCCCATGACGCGCCCGTCGGCGGAAACGGCACCATCGGCCCGTTCGGGATCGAGCTGCAGGAAGGGCCGTTGCGTCCCTGCCCCTTCCGTATGGCCCAGGTGCATCTCGTAGCCCCGGACCGACAATCCGCTTGCCGCATGACGGCCCGTCATCTCCACCAGCGTCTTGTCGGGGCGCATGGTCGTCTCGACTTCCAGCAAACCCAGCCCGTCATGGGAACCGCCGATACTTTCCAGCGCCTCCGGATCATGCAGGCGCTGGCCCAGCATCTGGTAGCCGCCACAGACACCCAGCACCCAGCCGCCGCGGCGTATATGTGCCTGCAGGTCGATGTCCCAGCCCTGCTGGCGCAGGAACGCCAGGTCCCCCAGCGTGGATTTCGAGCCCGGCAGGATCACCAGGTCCGCGGTTCCCGGCAGCGCACGACCCGGCTCGACGAACTCCAGCCGCACGTCCGGCTCCTGCGCCAGGGGGTCGAAATCATCGAAGTTGGCAATGCGCGAGAAACGCGGAACAACCACGTGTATGGAGTGTTCCTCTCTCTCACCTGTCGTCGTGGACAGGGTCACCGCATCCTCGGCCGGCAAGGCGGCCACGGCAGACAGGAAGGGCACCACCCCAAGGGCCGGCCATCCGGTTTGCCGGGCGATCAGGTCCAAGCCATCGTCGAACAGGCTGACGTCGCCACGGAACTTGTTGACCAGGAAGCCGCGGATGCGCGCGCGCTCCTCCGGTCGGATGATGGCATGGGTGCCCACAAGGCTGGCGATCACGCCGCCACGATCGATATCGCCGATCAGGATGACAGGGCAATCCGCCGCCTCGGCGAAACCCATGTTGGCAATGTCGCCGGCGCGCAGGTTCACCTCCGCCGGGCTGCCGGCGCCCTCGACCAGGACCAGGTCAGCTGACTCCCCCAGACGGTGATAGCTCTCCAGCACCGCTTGCAGCAGGTCGCGTTTGCGACGGGAATAGTCGCGCGCCTTCAGGGTGGCCCAGCGCCGACCCTGGACAATCACCTGGGCCCCCAGATCGGTTTCCGGCTTCAAAAGGACGGGGTTCATGTCGATGGACGGGGCCACCCCACTGGCACGCGCCTGCAGGGCCTGGGCCCGGCCGATCTCGCCGCCATCCGAGGTCACGGCCGCATTGTTGGACATGTTCTGGGGCTTGAAGGGCCGTACGGCCAGTCCGCGCCGTGCGAAGAGACGACAGAGTCCGGCCACCAGCACGGACTTGCCCACGTCCGAACCGGTGCCCTGGAACATCAGGGAGGCCGTCATGACAGGTCCTGCAGTGGCTGGTTCAGAATTCGATACCTGCCTGGGCCTTCACGCCGTCGCGGAAGGGATGCTTCACCATGGTCATCTCGGTCACCAGGTCGGCGATCTCGATCAGCTCGTCCTTGGCGTTGCGCCCGGTGATCAGCACGTGGGTATCCTTCGGTTTCTCCTCCTGCAGGAAGGTCACCACCTCGTCGATGGGCAGGTAGTCATAGCGCAGCACGATGTTGAGCTCGTCCAGCAGGACCATGCGATACTCGGTATCGCGGATCATCTCCTTGGCCTGCTCCCATGCGGAGCGGGCGGCGGCAATGTCGCGCTGGCGGTCCTGGGTGTCCCAGGTGAAGCCCTGGCCCATGGTCTTGATGGTCACCTGCTCGGGAAAATGCTCCAGGATCTGGCGTTCTCCGGTCTCCCACTTGCCCTTCACGAACTGAACGACGCCAACCTTGAAGCCGTTGCCCATGGCCCGCATCACCAAGCCGAAGGCCGCCGTGGACTTGCCTTTTCCCTTGCCGGTATGGACCATCAACAGACCCTTCTCGATGGTCTTGGTGGCCAGGATTTTCTCCCGCGCCGCCTTCTTCTTGGCCATCTTCTCGGCGTGGCGGGCGTTGAGTTCCTCTTCGGTCATCCCGTCGGTCTTCATGGGGGTCAAGCTCCCTTTCCAGCTATCTCGCTCAGCCGAGCATAGGCCGTATTGGCCCGTGGTTTCCAGAGCCCACGTTCAAGAGCTTCGTTCATGCGCTCCGCCATTTCCCTCAACGCATCCGGATTGTGATTTTCCAGAAAGTCCAGGACCTCGGCATTGTCCAGGTAGGCCTCGAAAACGGCGTCGAAGTGATGATCGCGCACGGCATGGGTCGTGGCGGCGAAGGCGAAGAGATAGTCCACCGTGGCGGCCATCTCGAAGGCACCCTTGTAGCCGTGGCGCATGACCCCCGCGATCCACTTGGGATTGACCACGCGCGCCCGGACAACGCGGCCGATCTCTTCCTGCAAGGTGCGGATAACCGGCCGCTCGGGGCGCGAATGGTCGTTGTGATAGACCGTGGGCGCCTTGCCCGACAGGGATTCGATGGACACCGAAAGCCCGCCCTCGAACTGGTAATAGTCGTCCGAGTCCAGCAGGTCGTGCTCGCGGTTGTCCTGATTGTGCACCACCGCTTCCACGGCCCCCAGGCGTTCCTCGAACAGCCCGTGTTCGGCTGCACCCTGGGCCCCCTGGCCATAGGCATAGCCGCCCCAGGCGACATAGGCGCGGGCCAGGTCGGCACCACTGTCCCATCCCTTCTCGTCGATCAGGGCCTGGAGGCCGGCTCCGTAGGCGCCGGGCTTGGAGCCGAAGACGCGATAGCCCGCCCGCTGCCGCGCCGCGGCCTCGTCAACGCCCTCGGCCGTCAGCTCTGCTGCGTCGGCCTTCACGCGGGCTGCCAGGGGATTCTTGGCCTCGGGCTCATCCAATTCGGCTACGGCACGGACGGCAGAATCGAACAGGTCGATCTGGGAGGGGAAGGCATCGCGGAAGAAGCCGGAGATACGCAGGGTCACGTCCACCCGCGGCCGGTCCAGAACCGACAGCGGCAGGACCTCGAAGCCAGTCACCCGGCGCGAGGCCGTCTCCCAGGTCGGCTGCACGCCCAGCAGGGCCAGCGCCTGGGCGATGTCGTCACCGCCGGTGCGCATGTTGGCCGTGCCCCAGGCCGAGAGCGCCAGGGTTTTCGGCCAGCCGCCATGTTCCTGCCGGTGCCGCTCCAGCAGGCGGGTGGCGGATTTCCAGCCCAGCGTCCAGGCGGCCGGTGTCGGCACCACGCGGCTGTCCACGGAATAGAAGTTGCGCCCCGTGGGCAGGACGTCCGGGCGCCCGCGTGTGGGCGCGCCCGAAGGCCCGGGCAGGACGAAACGTCCCTCCAGCGCCTGCAGGATGCCGTCGATCTCGGCCGTGCCGCAGGCCTCGACGGCGGGTCGGATGGCCTGTGCCAGGCTGTCCAGCACGGCCCGGGTCCGCGGCCAGCTCTCCGGCGCCGTCTGCGTACCGGCCACCAACTCGCGCGCAAGCCCTTCCAGGCGTTCCACCGTGTCACCCGCGGTGCGCCAGCGTCCCTCGCCCTGCAGCACCTCAGGATACGGTCCCTCCCAGGGCGTCGCGAAATCGCAGTCCAGTGGATCGAAGTCGAGTTCCAGATCGGCCGTCAACGCGCGCAACAGCGAGGCATCCCCGCCTTCGCCCTTGCCCCGCGGGATCCGCACCAGCGCCACCAGCAGGTCCGTCAACTGGTCGCCACCGGGCGACTGGCCGAAGATATGCAGCCCGTCGCGGATCTGCATCTCCTTCAGCTCGCAGAGATGGTTGTCCAGCTTGGCCAGGGCCTGGTCCTCGTCGTCGCTCTCGGAGATGCCACAGTCGCTGTCCAGGCCCAGCCGGCGAGTAACGTCCAGGATATCCTGGCGCAGCACCTTGATGCGGCGTGGATCCACGCCGGCGGCCTCGTAGTACTCGTCGACCAGCAGTTCCAGGTCCTTCAGCGGCCCGTAGGTCTCGGCCCGGGTCAGCGGCGGCGTCAGGTGGTCGATGATGACCGCTTGGGCCCGGCGCTTGGCCTGTGTCCCCTCGCCCGGATCGTTCACGATGAAGGGATAGATGTGCGGCATGGGCCCCAGGGCCGCCTCGGGGAAACAGCCCGCGGACAGTGCCAGCGCCTTGCCCGGCAGCCATTCCAGGTTTCCGTGCTTGCCCATGTGCACTACGGCGTCGGACTCCAGCTGCAGCCAGGCATAGAAGGCCAGGTAGGCATGGGGCGGCACCAGGTCGGGGTCGTGATAGCTGCGCTCGGGGTCGATGTTGTAACCGCGGGCCGGCTGCAGGCACACCAAGACCTTGCCCAGCCGGAAGGCCGGCAGGGCGAAGGCCCCGCAGTCCAGCTCGCCGTGCAGGTAGAAGGGATCGGCCTCGGGCGGGCCCCAGCGCTCGATCACGGCCTCCTGCAGCGCCTGGGGCAGGCTGCCGAAGAAGAACTCGTACTCCGGCCGGGGCAAGGTCTCGCGAATCTCGCGGCCCTCCAGTCCCGCATTGGTCGGTCCTTCCGCCATATGGGCAACGAGGCGGTCGCCATCGGGCGGCAGGTCGCGGACATCGTAGCCGGCGGCCGCCATGGCCTGCAGCAGGATCACGGTCCCGGCCGGGGTATCCAACCCCACGCCGTTGCCCATGCGACCGTCGCGGTTCGGGTAATTGGCAAGCACCAGCGCGATGCGGCGCTCGCCCACGGCTTTGTCCCGCAATTTCAGCCAGTGCGCCGCCAGCCGGGCCACGAAAGTGATGCGATCGGCCACCGGCTCGTATCGCACCAACGAAGTCTGGGTCGCGGGATCGTAGAGCGACTCCCCCTTGAAGGAGACGGCCCGCGTCAACAGGCGTCCGTCCACCTCCGGCAAGGCAACGTTCATGGCAATGTCACGCGCTGCCAGGCCCTGGCTGCCCTCTTCCCAGCTGCCTCGATCCGATCCGGCAAAGACCACCTGGAGGACCGGGGCATCGATGCTGTCGAAAGGCGTCGCGCTGCGCTCTGCCGCAGGGCTGGAGACTGCAAAGCCGGTGGCATTCAGGACCACTCCGGCGCCTGCCTCTTCCAACAGCGCCTGCAGCGTACTGGCCGAGACTTCTTCCTTCAGGCTGGCGCAGTAGATCGGCAGGGGATTGATCCCTTCCTTGCGCAAGGCCTCGACCAGGGCGTCCACGGGGGCCAGATTTCCTGCCTGCAGCAGCGCTCGATAGAAGACGATGGCCGCAACCGGCGCCCCCTCGATCCACTCGGCCTTCAGGCGGTCCAGGTCAGGTTGTTCCAGTCCCGGCCAATAGGGTCCGGCCCGCAGCAAGGGCGCCGGCTCTTTCCAGCTGCGCTCGACCTCCAGCAGGCTGCAGGCGTAGGCCAACAGGTTGCGGGCGTTCTCCGGCCCGCCGTGGATACAGTACTGCCACAGACGCGTACAGGCCTCTTCCCCGAGCGTACTGCCCTTCATAAGGTCCGGGTCCGGCTTGTCATCCCCGGGCAGCAGCGCCAGCGACACATCCCGTTCGCGTGCCAGAGCTTCCAGCTGCTCGACGCCATAGGACCAATAGCCGCGCCCACCGAGCACACGTACAACGACCAGCCGCGCCTCTTCCACGACCTGCTCCAGATAGAGATCCACCGACATGGGGTGACTGAGCTGCATCAGGTTGGCCAGACGCAGGCTGAGTCCTGGTTCCGCCAGTTCCCCCCACGCCGTGGACAGACTGGCCAGTTCCGTGTCGGCGGCCGATAGAAAGACGATGTCTCCGGGCGTCTGGCCGAGATCCACAGCCTCACTGCCATCGGAAACCCGGCCGGGCTGTGCCGCCAGAAGGTGCATGATTGTTGCCTGTCCCTGTCTTGTCGCCGTTCAGGCGGCGGCCTGTTCGCGCGCCAGGGCGTTCCGGATGGCGCTCTCGTCCAGTCCCGTCTCGCCGATAATGACCAGGCGTGTGGTCCGTGGCTCGGCCTCCCGCCAGTCGCGATCGAAGTAATGCTGGAAACGGGGACCGACACCCTGCACCACCAGGCGCATCTCCTTGCCGGCAATCGCGGCAAATCCCTTCACCCTCAAGACGCCGAAGCGCGCCGAAAGCGGAGTCACGAGATCGAGCAGGGCCTGCGGGGATTCGCATTCCCCCAACTCCACCACGAAAGACTCGAAATCGTCGTGATCATGATCGTCATCGCCATCATGGTGCGAGGGACGGCTGTCCAGGTCGTCCTCGGCGCCAGCGCCCAGTCCTAGTAGCACGCGCGGGTCCAGATGGCCTTGCGTGGCGGCCACGGCCGGCACGCCCTTGCGCAGATAGCCGTGGGTGGTTTCCAGCACTTTGCGATAGCCGTCCTCATCCAGCAGGTCGCGCTTGTTGACCACCACCAGGTCGGCACAGCTGAGCTGCTCCTCGAACAGTTCTTCCAGCGGGCTTTCATGATCAAGCGCCGGGTCTGCCTGGCGCTGGGCCTGCACAGCGTCAAGCGAACTGGTGAACACTCCGGCCTCTACGGCAGGACCGTCGACCACGGCAACGACCCCGTCCACCGTCACGCGATTGCGCACGTCCGGCCAACCGAAGGCCTTCACCAGGGGCTTGGGCAAGGCCAGCCCCGAGGTCTCTATGATGATGTGATCGGGCGGGTCCGGGCGATCGATCAGCTTCTGGATTGTCGGCAGGAAGTCGTCGGCCACCGTGCAGCAGATACAGCCGTTGGCCAGCTCCAGCACGTCATCGTCGCTGCAGCCTTCGACGCCGCAGCCCTTCAGGATTTCCCCGTCAACGCCAACGTCTCCGAACTCGTTGATGACCAGGGCCAGACGGCGCCCGCCGGCGTTCTCAAGCAGCGAGCGGATCAGGGTGGTCTTTCCCGCCCCCAGGAAACCCGTGATCACGGTGGCAGGTATCTTCGCGAGATCTTTCATCTGTCTGTCCCTTCCGGGGTTTTGAGAGTGAGCGGTAGGCCGGCTGCCAGGAAGACCACCTGATCGGCGGCGGCAGCCAATTGTTGATTGAGATATCCGGCATGATCGCGGAAGGACCGCGCCAGCGCATTGTCGGGCACGATGCCGAGACCGACCTCGTTGGAAACCATGACCAGAGGAGCGTCAAGATTCGGTAGCAATGCCAGCAGGCCGCCGATCTCGCGCATGACGTCGCGATCCTCCAGCATCAGATTGCTGAGCCAGAGCGTGAGACAATCCACCAGGACAGGACGTCCTGCAACATCGGCGGACTGGAGGACCTCCCCCAGTGCCATCGGGGCCTCGAACGTCGTCCATTGCGCTCCCCGACGCGCGCGATGGGCGGCAATGCGCGCCTCCATTTCCGCGTCGAAAGCTTGGGCGGTCGCGATATAGGCACAGCTCGTGCCCTCAGCCTCGATCAAGCTCTCTGCATGGCGGCTCTTGCCCGAGCGCGCGCCCCCCAGCACCAATGTCAGGGGTGGCAACTGCAGAGCTTCCTTCTCGATGGCTGACATGCCGCTGGAGTCTCCTGTCCCTCAGGCAGGACAGGCGACGCGGTGCAGCTTTGAAGGAAAGGCTGGAGTCCGGCGCCGCCGGTGCACCCCGCCCGGCGTTCAAATGCAGACTTTCGGGCAGGTTTCCTGGCTCACGGGTCATCGTCCGACGCTCCTGGCCTTCCCGATGCATTCACCAGTGGCCTCTTGTCGTCGCGCCGGACTCGCCGTTTACAGTTGCGGGGGCAGCCACGGCCTTGGCCGGAGTCTTCCGACCGCACCGCGTTCCCTCTCCCGATAATCCTGCCTTAACCTTAGGAAGTCCCCCTCAGGGAAGTCAACGACTCTTACTGATAGAATTCGACCTCTGTGCGATTGGCGAGCTCCAGGATATCGGCACAGTCCTCCCGTTCGCCGGAAGCATCGGCACAGGGCGAAACACCATTGACCAGCATGCGATCGATATCGGCGCACTGCTGCTCGGAGAAATCGAAGAACTTGACCGTCGAACGTCCCGTCTCCAGGGGAGCTGCCTCGATGGCGATGCGGCGGCTGATCACGCCCTCCGCATCGAACAGGACCAGATCGAGCCGGAACTGATCGAAGTCGCTGCCGCTGTCATTCTTGAACAGCATATAGGCCCGGCAGGTCTGGTCGACCTGTTCCAGCTTGTTGAGCTCCAGCGTGACACCTTCTGCCGGCGCCGCCTCTTCCATATCGTCCTGGGCTGCGGCGCTCATGGCCAAGCCCCCCGTTACAAGCCCGGACAACGCCATGGCCAGCAGTTTGTTTCGCTTCATTCTCTGCCTCCCGCTTGCTGTTGTTTCACTTCTCCAGTGCTCCCCCGGCAGGACACCTCCGGGCATTTGTCAAAAGCACCTCTCAGGCATGGACCGCCATGCCGATGGGACCCTCCGAGCGCCCTTCCAGCAACTGCCTCAGATGTGACTCCGAAGCTTGGCGAGCTGCCTCGGTCGACCCATTCCAAATGATCCGACCGTCATACAGCATGGCCAGATCGTCGTAAAATTCCAAGGCCGAAGACATCTCCGTCATGATACTGAAGACCGTGACCTGATGCTCTTGGACAATCCGGCGGATGAGGGAATTGGTATGCCTGGTCATGATCGGGTCCAACCCATCGGTCGGAGCATCGAGGATCAGGATGTCGGGGTTCATGGCGAAGGCCCGAGCCAGGGCAACGCGCTTCTGCATGCCGCCTGACAGCTCAGCCGGATAGCGCTCGCCCACCTGGGAGCTCAGGCCGAACAGGCCCAGTTTTTCGCGCGCCACCTCCCGCGCCTCCTGGCGAGAAACCTCGCCGCGGTTGAGAAGGCGAAAAGCGACATTCTCCCAGACCGGAAGACTGTCGAAGAGCGCATTCTGCTGGAACACCACGCCGATTCGGTCGTCCAGGCGCTCTCTCTCCGCGCGGGATAAATCATCCAGGGAACGTCCTTCCACCTGGACGTCGCCACCGTCGGGCTCCAACAGGCCCAACAGGCACTTGATGAGGACAGACTTCCCTGAAGAAGACGGGCCGACCAGGACGGTACCGCGTTGCGGCGCGATCTCCAGGTCGATCTGCTTGAGAACCGTCTTCTCTCCAAAGGTCTTGCGCAGGCCGCGCAAGGATACCAGGGACTCAGGCAATCGCTGCTCCCGAAATTCTTGGCAGTTGAGTTCACACCGCCAGGCACCCACCTGCCTGTCCGGCGCCGAGAGGCCATACAATAGAGCAAACAGCCGGGATTGTAACCTCGTGCGAAGACGAACTCCGGCGTGTGGGATATCGATCTCACATATGCTTTATGCGCTGCAATATGAATTGCATTTTGCAGCTATTCATGAAAACTCCGGAGCGTGGGCATGAACGGGCATCGCCGAATACGGGACTGCGTCGGGATGGACCAATAGCCATGCGGGTTTACGAAAAAGGCGGCAAGATGCCGCGCATTCTGGCCCATAGGTTGCATTGAGGCTGTAGACGCCGCGTGCCACGGGCGCGTAAGATAGTCACGAAAGGCGTCAACGCAGAATGGGGAATGCCGAAGGCCAACCCCGCCTAACAGGAAAGGCTCACAGGAAGATGTACCACAAAACCGACATCCATATTGGCCACCGCCTGCGCGAACGCCGTGTGGCCCTGGGTCTCAGCCAGAGCGAACTGGCCGACAAGCTTGGCGTCAGCTTTCAGCAGGTGCAGAAGTACGAAAGCGGGGCCAACCGCATCAGCGGCAGCCGCCTCTGGGATATCAGCACGGCCCTGGAAACGCCGGTGAGTTATTTCTTCGAAGGCTTGGACAGTGAAGGCTTCGGGTCCGACGAGACACCCCTGGACCGTCAGACTCTCGAGCTGGCCCGCGCCGTCGGTTCCATAGAAGACGAGAACGTGCGCTCGCAGATCGTCAAACTGGTCAAGGCCTTCGCTAAGGCCGGCTGAATTGTCTGATAGCCCCACCCTCACCCGATATAGGCCCGGGTGATGCGCCGGCGCTCGTCCAGGACCAGGGTCAGGCGGTCTTCGCGGTAATCCATGGTGACCGCCTCACCTTCCTCCACTGCACGCAATTGCAGCCCGGTCAGAGACGACGTGCAGGCCTCGTCCGGAGTTTTGCCCTCCTGAGCCCCCTCCCGGGATTGAGACCCCTCGTGACGGGCGCTGTGCGCACATCCCGAGAGCGCCAGACCTCCCAGCACGGCCGAGACACCACCCAATGCACTCCCCAGGAAGCCACGGCGCGAGGGGGCCGCGGCCTCCCCGGAGGCTTCGGTTCCTGAACTCCTGTCGTTGAGCATGACCTCCTCCCGATTTTCAGGCCTGTTGCCCCAGACGCTCCAACGCCTCCGCTCGGATCTGGCTGAGAGTCTTGACCGGATTGATGACCTCGGGATCGAGCCGCAACTCGATCAAGGCCGCACGGCCGGACTGCCAGGCGCGCTCGAAGGCCGGAGCGAACTCCTCCGTACGTTCCACCAGTTCGCCATGGGCTCCGTAAGTTTTCGCCAGTTCCGAGAACTGTGGGTTCTTCAGGGCCGTTGCGCTCACTCGGCCGGGATACTCGCGTTCCTGGTGCATGCGAATGGTTCCGTACATGCTGTTGTTGATCAAGATTATGAGGATCGGCAGGTCATATTGCATGGCCGTTGCCAATTCCTGCCCATGCATCATGAAGCAGCCATCCCCGGCAAAGGCCACGACGGGGCGCTCGGGAAAGGCCCGTTTCGCCGCGACGGCGGCCGGCGTGCCATAGCCCATGGACCCCGAGGTTGGCGCCAGCTGGGTGTAGCAGGCACTGTAGCGATGGAAGCGATGGACCCAGCCGGCATAGTTACCGGCTCCGTTGCAAACGACGGTCTCGTGCGGCAGTCGGTCGCGAAGCCATCCCATGATCTCGCCCATTTGCAGCGGCCCCTCCACCTTGGGAGGCTCGGACCAGGCCAGGTATTCCTGCCGGGCCTGGCGCGTCTCCCCCGTCCACGTCACGGTGCCGCGGGGCGTGAGCTCGGCGAGAGCACGCGCCATGGTACCCATTGAGGACAGAATGGCCAGTTCCGGCTGATAGACTCTCCCCAGCTCCTCAGCGCCGGGATAGACATGTACAAGCTTCTGCCGAGGGTGCGGAATGTCCAGCAGGCTGTAGCCGCTGGTGGTCATCTCGCCCAGCCGCGCCCCGAGCACGAGCAGAAGGTCCGCTTCCCGAACCCGTGCGGCAAGGGCGGGATTGATGCCAATGCCCACGTCGCCGACATAGTTGTCGTGGCAGTTGTCGAAACAGTCCTGACGACGGAAGACGGCCGCCACGGGCAGATCCCAGGCCTCGACGAACTTCTCTAGGGCAGTACGGGTTTCGGGGACCTTGCCGTCGCCAACAAGAACCAGCGGCCTTTCGGCCTCTTCCAGGAGGGCCTGCAGTCGCTGCATCTCGGCCGTGCCGGGCGAAGCCTCGACCCTCTGATAGGGAACGCTGTCCAGCTGCCGGACCGTGTCGCGGAGCATGTCCTCCGGCAGGGCCAGGACCACGGGCCCCGGCCGCCCCGAGGTTGCCGTGTAGTAAGCACGGCTGACGAACTCGGGGATGCGCTCCGCCTCGTCGATCTGGGCCACCCACTTGGCCATCTCCCCGAACATGCGGCGATAATCGACCTCCTGGAAGGCTTCGCGCTCCATGTCGCCACGGGCCACCTGGCCGATGAAGAGGATCATGGGGGTCGAATCTTGCTGGGCGATGTGCAGGCCCGCTGCCGCATTGGTCGCCCCGGGCCCCCGCGTGACGAAGCAGAGGCCCGGCTCGCCCGTCATCTTGCCGTACGCATCCGCCATCATGGCCGCACCGCCCTCCTGGCGACATACCGTGACGTCCAGTTCCGGCACATCGTAAAGTGCATCCAGGACAGCCAGATAGCTTTCCCCCGGTACGCAAAAGACATGCTTGCCGCCGTGCAGGCGCAGACAGTTGACAAGGATTTCCCCGCCGGTCTTCAGTTCGTTGGATTTCATGATTATCTCTGTGGTGCTGGCTGTTGTCTTGGCCGGGATCATGCGCAAGGACAGCCGGCAAGTCACGTACGGAAGGAATGTCAGGAGAGCCAATGACAGACCTTACACCTCATCCACTGCACGACCTGCTACTGGTGGTCGACCTGCAGTACGACTTCTGTCCGGGCGGCGCCCTCGAGGTTCCCGAGGGCGACCGGGTCGTGCCCGTGATCAATCGTCTGCTCCCTGCCTTCGACAATGTGGGAGCGACCCAGGACTGGCATCCTGCGGGGCATAGCTCGTTCGCCAGCCAGCACGAAGGCAAGGCGCCTTTCGAGACCACCTCAATGTATTACGGAACCCAGGTCCTGTGGCCCGACCACTGCATCCAGGGAAGCCAGGGAGCCGCCTTTCACAAGGACTTCCAGCTGGATGCCTGCCAGTTCATCGTCCGCAAGGGGTTCCGCAGGGCGATCGATTCCTACTCCGCATTCTACGAGAATGACGGTGAAACCCCCACTGGCCTTAGTGGCTATCTGCGGGAGCGCGGGATCACGCGGATTTTTGTGACCGGACTGGCACTGGATTTCTGCGTCTTCTATTCCGCGCTGGACGGCCGCCGGGAAGGTTTTGAAGTCATCCTGGTGACGGACGCAACGGCCGCCATCGACCTTGACGGATCGAAGGATGCCGCACTTTGGGAAATGCAGGACAAGGGTGTACAGATGACGGACTCCAAGAGCATCCTGCAGGCTGCGGGGATCGGCGCATCAGGGGCCTGACGCCCCCGCCGCGCGGCATCATGATCGGGGGAGAAAACCGTGACGGAACGATTGAACGGCTTCCAGCGCGAACTGGATGTGGAGCTCGAGAAGCTGCGCCAGTTCTACTTCTGGATTCATCTGACGGCGGACATGGGCTGCGGCATATGCTTCGTGGTCGGGAGTGTTTTCTTCTTCTATCAGAGCCTGCTTTATGACGGCACATGGCTCTTCCTGATCGGCAGCATCCTCTTTGCCGCCAAGCCCTTTATTCGCCTGTTTCATGAACTGCACAGGCGTCATCGGATTCATCTGTCGCAGGTGGCAGAAAAGTCTTGAACTTGGCGGCAGAATAGCCCATTTCCTCGCCTTTCACCCGAAAGCGTAAGCGCTGGCTGGGTTCATCCGCTGTTAAGAAGGGGACTTGATTTGAAGACACTGACTGCCCTTTCCGAATCGGTGATGGACTTGGATCTGCGGACTCCAGACCCCGAAACCGAACAGGAAAATCCGCATACCGGCGTGGCAAACGATGTCCATGCTGACGGCTCGCGCATCGGTTCCCAGTTCGACGAGAACCGACTGGACCACTTTATCGAAAAGGATGGCCAACGCTTTGCGGGAACCCATCTGATCATCGATCTGTGGGATGCCAGCCGCCTGGACGAACTCGGACATGTCGAGGAGAGCCTGCGTCGGGCCACTGAAGCTGCCGGCGCGACCCTGCTCAACATCGACCTCCATTACTTTACGCCCAATGGAGGTGTGTCCGGTGTCGCCGTACTGGCGGAAAGCCATATCTCGATCCACACTTGGCCGGAATGCGGCTATGCCGCCATCGATATCTTCATGTGCGGCGATGCCGAACCAAGCCGGGCCATCAGCGTGCTGGAGACCTCCTTCACGCCAGGCTCAATAGAGGTGGGCGAACATCGGCGCGGAGTTCTTGGATGAAGCAGGTCTATAAAGAGACCCTTCACCAGGACTACGGCCAGTTTTTCACAATATCGCGCGAACTCTACCGCGAGGAAACGGAGCACCAGGAACTGGTGATCTTCGAGAATGCGGTATTCGGCAAGGTTCTGGCCCTGGATGGCATCATCCAGACCACCACGGGGGACAACCACATCTATCACGAGATGCTGGTGCATGTCCCCCTGCTTGCCCACGGCGAGGCCAGCGACGTCCTGATCGTCGGCGGCGGTGACGGCGGTACCCTGCGGGAAGCCGTGAAGCATCCCCTCGCCAGCGCGACCATGGTGGAAATCGACAGCCACGTGATCGATCTCTCGAAGACCCACTTGCCGGAACTTTCCGACGGCGCCTTCGACGATCCGAAGGCCGAAGTCGTCGTCGGGGACGGCTATGCCTACGTCGAGAACACGGATCGACGCTTCGACGTCATCATCGTGGATTCCAGCGATCCCATCGGCCCGAGCGCCGTGCTCTTCTCGGAAGAGTTCTACCGTAACTGCAGGCGCTGCCTGAAACCCGGCGGCATTCTCATCACGCAGAACGGCGTGCCCTACCTGCAGAGTGACGAACTGACCAACGGTCACCACATTCTCTCCGGCCTGTTCGAGGATGTGGCCTTCTACCTGGCGACAGTGCCGACCTATAGCGGAGGGCCCATGGCCTTCGGCTGGGCCAGTGACTCCACGGCACCGCGCAACTGCACCCTCGAAACCCTGAGAGAGCGCTTCGAGACGCACGCCCTGCAGACCGGCTACTACACGCCGGAGATTCACAAGGGTGCCTTTGCCCTGCCGCCAAGAATTTCCCGGCTGATGACCGGATAGAAAAGGCGATACCTACGAGAGGCATCGCCTTTTCTCCATGCCGAGCGTCTCAGCGCCGTTCGATCAGCTTCCAGACCGAAGGCAACATCAGCGCCCCCAAGACGATCTTCAGCAGGCCGCCCACGATGAAGGGCGTGAAGCCGCTGGCGATGGCCTGTTCGAAACCGATCAGGGTAGCAAGCCAGGCAACGCCGCTGCCCATGAGGACCAGGGTTCCAAGAGTCATTGCCGCCATACTGAGCCAGATGGTCCTGTCCCAGCCACGCTCGGCCAGCCAGCCGACTAAAGCGGCTGCAGCCACGAAGCCGAAGAGATAACCAGCGGTGGGGCCTGCAAGATAGGCGAGACCGGCCCCCGAAGCGAAAACGGGAAGGCCGATAGCTCCCTGAACCAGATAGAGGGCCAGTGTCGCGGTACCCAGACGCAGGCCGAAGCTCATGCCGATCACCAGCACTGCCAGGCTCTGCAGTGTCACCGGTACGGGCCAGAACGGCACCTGAACCTTTGCGGAAATCGCCAGAACGAACGTCCCCGCCAGCATGAGCACAAGGGCTCGCGGCAGGGCCGCCAAACCTCCCGCCGCCGGCCAGATTGCGTGCGCCAGCGTGGGCGCTATCCTCGAAGTGCTTGTCATCTTCGCCTCCCATGAAGTTCGATACTCAAGATCTTCAGGCAAAAAAATCCCCGCGGGAAGAGCTTCCAGCGGGGATTTCTGTCAAAGTGTCGGAGAACGTCAGCTTTCTTCGCTGTCCTCGTCGTCGTCCGTGAACTGGTTCGGTCCGGAATCCTGGCCTTTCGCATCGGGATTGCGGTCCACCAGTTCGATCACGGCCAGCGGTGCCATGTCGCCGTAGCGGAAACCAGCCTTGAGTACACGCGTATACCCGCCATTGCGGCTCTTGTAGCGCTCGGCCAGCTCTCCGAACAGCTTCTGCAATTGCGTATTGTCACGCACCGTTATGGACGCCTGGCGACGGGCATGCAGATTGCCACGCTTGCCCAGGGTGATCAGGCGATCGGCGATGCGGCGCATCTCCTTGGCCTTGGGCAGGGTGGTGACGATCTGCTCATGCTTGATGAGCGACGTCGCCATGTTCGAGAACATCGCTTTGCGATGCTGGGTTTTCCTGTTCAGCTTACGCTGGGCCATGCCATGACGCATTGCCGTTCCTCCTGATCATCCGGATCTCGCCTTGCGAGATCGATTGCACGACCCGATGCCCTTCATCCGGTACAGCGGGTTGGGCCCTCACGGCCCTGGAAAAGAGACTCTGATTCCTCAGTACGGTTCCTCGAGGCGCTTGGACAGCTCCTCGATGTTCTCTGGCGGCCAGTTCGGAATCTCCATGCCGAGATGCAGGCCCATCTGTGCCAGCACTTCCTTGATCTCGTTGAGAGACTTCCGCCCGAAGTTCGGAGTGCGCAGCATCTCGCCCTCGGACTTCTGGACCAGGTCGCCGATGTAGACGATGTTGTCGTTCTTCAGGCAGTTGGCCGAGCGGACCGAGAGTTCGAGTTCGTCGACCTTGCGCAGGAGATTGCGGTTGAACGGCGGTTCGCCCTCTTCCTCCTTGGCAACATGGGCCTGCGGCTCATCGAAGTTGATGAAGAGCTGCAGCTGATCCTGAAGGATCCGCGCCGCATAGGCCACGGAATCCTCCGGCGACAGCGCGCCGTTCGTTTCCACTTCCATGGTCAGCTTGTCATAGTCCGTGACCTGACCGACACGCGTGTTCTCCACCTTGTAGGCCGCGCGGCGCACCGGGGAGAAGATGGAATCCACAGGGATCAGGCCGATTGGCGCATCTTCCGGGCGGTTCTGGGAACCGGGCACATAGCCCTTGCCCTGCTCCACGGTCAGCTCCATGTCGAAGCGTGCCCCATCGTCCAGGGTACAGATGACCAGATCCGGGTTCATGACCTCGATGTCCGCGCCGGCCTCGATCTGGCGAGCAGTCACCTCGCCGGGGCCTTCCGCCCGCAGGCGCATGCGCTTCGGGCCTTCCGCATGCATGCGCAGAGCCAGAGCCTTCACGTTCAGGACAATGTCCGTCACATCTTCCCGCACGCCGGGAATGGAGGAGAATTCGTGAAGGACGCCATCGATCTGAATCGCGGTCACGGCCGCCCCCTGGAGGGAAGACAGCAGGACGCGCCGCAGGGCGTTGCCCAAGGTCAGTCCGAAGCCACGCTCCAGCGGTTCCGCAACAATCTTGGAGAAGCGTTCAGCCGAAGCTCCCGGCTGGACATCCAGCTTGTTCGGCTTGATCAGGTCAGTCCAATTTTTTTCCAGCATACAAATGCCTCATGAGTCGAGCGGGGTTCTTGAAGCACGACCACCACCCGCAAGGGTGGCGGTGTTTCAAACGCGTTCCCTCTATCTCGCAGTCGGCGGCGGCTCGATACACCGTCGACGGCCATCCGTTGAGGGAGGCGCAGGATATGTCCTTAGACGCGGCGACGCTTGCGCGGCCGGCAGCCATTGTGCGGGATCGGGGTCACATCCCGGATCGCCGTGATCTGGAAACCGACGGACTGAAGGGCACGCAAGGCGGATTCACGTCCGGAGCCGGGCCCCTTCACGTTCACTTCCAGGGTGCGCATGCCGTGTTCCTGGGCCTTGCGACCGGCATTCTCGGCCGCGATCTGCGCCGCATAGGGCGTCGACTTGCGGGAGCCCTTGAAGCCCTGAGCGCCGGCCGTGGACCAGGCGATCGCGTTGCCCTGAACATCGGTGATGTTGATCACGGTGTTGTTGAAGGAGGCGTTTACGTGCGCGATGCCAGAAGTGATGTTCTTCTTTTCGCGGCGGCGCAGTCGGGAAGTTTGCTGTTTGGCCATGATCTCTGTGCGCCCTTATCTCGTCGCTTTCTTCTTGCCGGCAATCGGCTTTGCGGGTCCCTTGCGGGTCCGCGCATTGGTATGCGTGCGCTGCCCGCGAACAGGCAGGTTCTTGCGGTGCCGCAGGCCGCGATAGCAACCAAGGTCCATGAGACGCTTGATATTCATTGCCACTTCCCGGCGCAGATCACCCTCGACGATGTAATCACGGTCGATGGTCTCGCGTACGCGGACGACCTCGTCATCCGTCATCTCGTTGACGCGCCGGCTTTCGGGCACGGACACGCGCTCACAGATCTCTTGGGCCTTGGCAGGGCCGATTCCGTGAATATAGGTAAGCGCAACGACTACGCGCTTGCCTGTAGGAATATTGACGCCAGCGATACGTGCCACGCCGCAGTCTCCTTAAAAACTGTATCTCGTTCAAACCAACAACAGGACAAATCGAACAGGCCAAACCGCCCGGTCGCGCCCGCGCCAGGAAGCCGCGATTATAGGAACGGGCTCCGGCGGGTCAAGTCTTGCCTTTCCAAGGCAAGCGCTTTTACGCGACCTGCAAAATACCCTCGATCTGATCCGTCACTTCCTCGATCGACTTCATGCCGTCGACCGTCTTCAGAGTCCCCTTGTTCCGGTAATAGGGAAGGATCGGAGCCGTTTGCTCCCGATAGACTTCCAACCGGCGCTTCAGGGTCTCCACGGTGTCATCGGAGCGCGCCTGAGCCGATTCATTGATCCGGCTCTCGATCCGACTGACCAGTTCCGCCTCGTCCACCTTCATCTCGATCACGGCATCCAGTGCCGTGCCCTTGCTCTCCAGCAGGCTGTCCAGCGCTTCCGCCTGAGGCACCGTGCGCGGAAAGCCGTCCAGGATGAACCCCTTGGCACAGTCCGGCTGGTCGATCCGCTCCGAGATCATCTTGATCATGAGTTCGTCGGGCATCAGCTGCCCCTCATCCATGATCTTCTTCGCCCTCTGCCCCAGTTCGCTGCCGGATGCCACTGCGCTGCGCAGCATGTCGCCTGTGGAAAGATGCGCGACCCCGTGGCGCTCTGTCAGAACCTGAGCCTGGGTTCCCTTGCCGGCCCCCGGCGGCCCGAGAAGTATGATGTTCATCCCCGCCTGCCCTTAAGTTTCGATTTCTTGATAAGCCCCTCGTACTGGTGCGCCAGCAGATGCGCGTGAACCTGTGCCACCGTATCCATCGTGACCGAAACCACGATCAGCAGGCTGGTACCCCCGAAATAGAACGGCACGGCATACTGTGAGATGAGAACCTCGGGCAGCAGGCAGACCAGGGCCACGTAGATGGAGCCGACCGTAACCAGCCTGGTTGTGACATAATCGATATAGCGCGCCGTATTCTTGCCGGGACGAATGCCCGGAATGAAACCGCCGTTCTTCTTGAGATTATCGGCCGTATCCTCGGGATTGAAGACAATCGAGGTGTAGAAGAAGGCAAAGAAAATGATCAGTCCGGCATAAAGCACCATATAGAGCGGCTGGCCATGGGATATATTGGCTGTCACCCATTGCAGCCACGCCGGTCCGCCGCCGCCGGCTTCACCGGAGAAACCGGCCACGGTCATCGGCATCAGCAGCAGCGACGAGGCAAAGATGGCGGGAATCACGCCTGACGGATTGAGCTTGAGAGGCAGGTGAGAGGATTCGCCTCCGAACATGCGATTGCCCACCTGGCGCTTGGGATACTGCACCAGAAGGCGGCGCTGCGCGCGCTCCATGAACACGATGAAGGTGATGACGGCCACCGCCATCACGATCAGGAACAGGATGAAGGCCGTGGACATGGCCCCCGTGCGGCCCAGTTCCAGCAATTGCGCGATAGCTCCCGGCAGGTTCGCCACGATTCCCGAGAAGATGATCAGCGAGATCCCGTTACCGACACCGCGCTGCGTGATCTGCTCGCCCAGCCACATCAGGAAGATCGTGCCGCCCGTCAGGGTGATCACCGTACTGATCCGGAAAATCATGCCCGGATCGATCACGGCGGAACCGGAGCCGACATTCATGGTTTCCAGGCCGACCGCCATTCCGTAGGACTGGAAGGCTGCCAGCACCACCGTGAAATAGCGGGTGTACTGGTTGATCTTCTTGCGGCCGGACTCGCCTTCCTTCTTCAGCTGAGAAAGGGTCGGCGAAACAGCCGTCATCAGCTGCACGATAATCGAGGCCGAAATATAAGGCATGATGCTGAGCGCAAAGATCGTCATGCGCCCCAGCGAACCGCCGGAGAACATGTCGAACACGCCAATGATGCCACCGGCCTGCTGCTGGAAGATCTCCGACAGGATGGCCGGGTCGATCCCGGGAACGGGAATGTATGTGCCCAGACGATAGACAATCAGCGCACCCAGCGTGAACCAGATGCGCTTCTTGAGTTCGGTCGCCTTTGCAAAGGCCCCGAAATTCACGTTTGCGGCAAGTTGCTCGGCAGCTGAAGCCATGAGTGCCTTCTATCCTGTCAGACGCGGTGGTCCGGCTTATTCCTGATCCTGCTGATCGCTCTTCTTGGCCGGCGGCAGCACCGTCAGCTTGCCCCCGGCCTTTTCGACCGCCTCGGCAGCAGACTTGGTCGCACCGGCAACCGTCAGGTCCAGCTTCGCCGTCAATTCGCCGCTACCCAGCAGGCGCACGCCATCGCGCCCCGGCTTCTTGAAAAGGCCGGCCTGACGCATCGCTTCCGCATCCACCGGCTTCTTGGGATCGAGACGCTTGGAATCGACGGCCGCCTGCAGCCGCCCCAGGGTCACTTCCACATAGTCGCGTGCGAAGAGGTTCTTGAAGCCCCGCTTCGGCAGACGGCGATAGAGCGGCATCTGGCCACCCTCGAAGCCCTTGATGGAAACGCCACTGCGCGCCTTCTGACCCTTGTGGCCTTTACCGGAAGTCTTGCCCAGACCCGAGCCAATTCCTCGACCGACCCGCTTGCGGGCGTGACGTGCACCCGGATTGTCGCTCAGTTCGTTCAGCTTCATCTCTACGTTCCTTAACTTCCCGGCGCAGCGGGCGCCGTCTTCTCACGGAAACCTGCTCGAGACGCATTCCACGCCTCGATGTTCCTTACTCGACCACACGCACCAGATGGCTGACCTTGCCGATCATCCCGCGCACGGCCGGAGTATCCTCCAGCTCGCGCTTGCGGTGAACCCGGCCCAGTCCCAGGCCGCGCAGGGTGGCATGCTGATCCTCCGGACGTCCGATGGCGCTGCGTGTCTGCTGCACCACAACGCGGCCGGTGGCCTTCTTTGCAGTCTTCTTGCTTGTCGTCTTGGCTGCCATAACGAATTACTCCTGCGCAGGCGCGGAGACCGCTGGGTCTTCGCGCTTGCCGATCACCTCGCTGACCTTCTTGCCGCGGCGCTGAGCCACCATGCGGGGGCTGTTGATGCTCTGCAGGCCGTCGAAGGTCGCACGGATCATGTTGTACGGGTTCTGTGTGCCCACGGACTTGGCAACGATGTCCTGGATGCCGAGGCATTCGAAAACAGCGCGCATGGGTCCACCGGCAATGATCCCCGTGCCCGGGGGTGCGGCGCGCAGAATGACGTGCCCGGCGCCGAAGTGCCCCTTCATGTCATGATGCAGGGTCCGCCCTTCGCGCAGGGGAATACGCTTCATGCCCCGCTTGGCCGACTCCGTGGCCTTGCGGATCGCCTCGGGGACTTCGCGGGCCTTGCCGTGGCCGAAGCCGACGCGACCGCGCTGGTCACCTACAACCACAAGCGCGGCAAAGCCGAAGCGCCGACCGCCCTTCACCACCTTGGCGACGCGGTTGATGCCGACCAGCTTGTCGACAATCTCCGTATCCTCACGCTCTCCTTTGGCGCTGCGGTCTTCTTTCTGCGAACGTGCCATTGCTACGCTATTCCCTGACTTAGAACGACAGACCGCCCTCACGGGCGGCATCGGCCAACGCTTTGACGCGGCCGTGATAGAGATATCCACCGCGATCGAAAACAACCGTCTCGATCCCGGCCTTCTTTGCGCGCTCGGCCACCAACTTTCCTACCTCGCTTGCAGCGGAGGTGTCGGAGCCGGTCTTGAGCTTGCCCTTCAGATCCTTGTCGATGGTGGAAGCCGCCGCCAGGGTCTTGCCCTGGCTATCGTCGATCACCTGGGCATAGATATGCTTGCTCGAGCGAAACACCGACAGACGCGGGCGATCGCTCGACTTGCGCTGCAAGCTTGCTCGCACACGCTGCGAGCGCTTTACCAGCTTTTGCTTCGCGTTCAACATTACTTCTTCTTGCCTTCCTTGCGCAGGATCACTTCGTCGGCATAACGCACGCCCTTACCCTTATAGGGCTCAGGGCCGCGGGCCTTACGGATCTCGGACGCGAACTGCCCCACCAACTGCTTGTCCGCACCGCTGACGGCCACGGCCGTGGGGCGCTCGCAAACCACCTTCAGTCCTTCCGGAATCGGGTAGTTGATATCGTGGCTGTAGCCGAGCTGCAGGTTCAGGTTGTTTCCCTGGACCGCGGCGCGGTAACCGACGCCCGTGATCTCAAGCGACTTGGTGAAGCCTTCCGAAACGCCCTGGACCAGATTCTGGATCCGGGCACGTGTCGTGCCCCAAAGCGCGCGCGCCTTCTTGGTGTCGTTGGCGGGCTTCACCGTGACCTTGTCTTCTTCGTGAACCAACTCGACTTCTTCGGTGGTTTCGAAAGACAGCTCACCCAGTTTGCCCTTCGCAGTGACGGTCCGGCCTTCGATCTTCAGATCGACACCGCTCGGTACGCTCACCGCATTCTTGCCTACACGCGACATGAAACAGGACTCCTTAGAACACGCGGCAAAGCAACTCGCCGCCCACATTCGCGGCACGAGCTTCGTGATCCGACATCACCCCGCGTGGGGTCGAGAGGATCGCGATGCCCAAGCCATTGTAATAGCGAGGCAGCTCACGAATCTTGGAATAGACCCGGCGCCCCGGCCTGGAAATACGCGATATCTCTCGGATGACCGGCTCACCCTCGAAATACTTAAGCTCGATCTCAAGACGATTGAATCCTTCATCGTCCACCGAACTGCGATAATCACGGATGTAACCCTCGCGCTTGAGAACCTCAAGCACATTGGCTCGCAGCTTGGAGGCCGGCGCCGAGATTACAGGTTTGTTGGCCTGCTGTCCGTTACGAATGCGGGACAGCAAATCCCCTAAGGGATCGCTCATCGCCATAGCGTCGTTCCTCCTACCAGCTCGACTTCACCATGCCGGGGATCTGTCCGTTACTGGCCAGATCGCGCAGCGCAATACGCGACACACGCAGCTTGCGGTAATACGCGCGCGGACGGCCACTCACTTCGCAACGGTTGCGCACGCGCACCTTCGACGAGTTGCGCGGCAGCTCCGCCAGCTTGAGAGACGCCTGAAAGCGTTCCTCCGGTGTACTATTGCTGTCATGCACGACGGCCTTCAATGCCGCACGCTTGGCGGCATACCGGCGCACCTGACGAGCACGGTTCTTGTTACGTTCAACAGCACTTTTCTTTGCCATCAGTCCTTATCCCTTCGCCGCTCAGTTTCGGAACGGCATGTCGAAGTGCTTCAGCAGGGCATGTGCTTCAGCATTCGTCTTGGCCGTGGTGCAGATGATGATGTCCATCCCACGAACCTCATCCACCGCGTCATAATCGATCTCCGGAAAGACGATCTGTTCCTTCAGGCCCATGGCATAGTTGCCGCGGCCGTCAAAGCTCTTGGCGTTCAGCCCGCGGAAATCGCGCACGCGCGGGAGGGCGATGGTCACCAGCCGATCCAGAAACTCGTACATCCGCTCCGAGCGGAGCGTGACCTTGCAGCCGATGGCCATGCCTTCACGGACCTTGAACCCGGCAATCGACCTCTTGGCCTTTGTGCTGATCGGCTTCTGACCGGAAATACGGGCCAATTCCTCCATGGCGGTCTTCAGCTTCTTGCTGTCCGCCACGGCTTCGCCCACGCCCATGTTGATCACGATCTTGTCCAGGCGCGGAATCTCCATGTCGTTCTTGTAGCCGAACTCTTCCTTGAGCTGCGGCTTGACGACTGTCGAGTAATGCTCTTTCAAGCGGGCTGTCATCGCACTCGCCTTTACTTAGCTATCGATTGTTTCGCCGGAGCGACGCGCAAAGCGTATCTTGCGCCCGCCTTCGACCAACTTCCACCCGACGCGGCTTGCGCGGTCATCGCGCGGATCCAGTAAAGCCACGTTGGAAACATGAATGGGTGCCTCTTTCTCCACGATGCCGCCCTGGCTTTGCGCGGACTGGCGTTCGTGGTGCTTCACGATGTTGGCACCCTGGACGATCACGCGGTTTTCCTTGGGCATGACACGCAGGACTTCGCCCACATGCTTCTTGCTCTTGCCCGTGGTGACCACAACCTTGTCGCCCTTGCGGATCTTCATCTTGTTCGCCATCACAGCACCTCTGGTGCAAGAGACACGATCTTCATGAACTTCTTGGCACGAAGCTCACGCGTCACCGGGCCGAAGATACGGGTTCCGATCGGCTCGTTCTGCCGGTTCAGCAGAACGGCGGCATTGTTGTCGAAGCGGATCACCGAACCGTCCGGCCGGCGGATGTCGTTGGCGGTCCGTACGATCACGGCACGCACGACGTCGCCCTTCTTGACGCGACCGCGGGGAATCGCTTCCTTCACGGAGACCACGATCACGTCGCCGACGCCCGCGGACTTGCGCTTGGAGCCGCCCAGCACCTTGACGCACATGACGCGGCGCGCACCGGAGTTGTCGGCCACATCGAGATTGCTCTGCATCTGAATCATGACGCCAACTCCTAGCTCTGGCTTGCCGCGGCGCCCTCATCGAGGACAGCCCAGCGTTTGGATTTCGACATCGGCCGACATTCGACAATGCGAACGCGGTCGCCTTCCTGATAGCGGTTCTGCTCGTCGTGAGCGTGATACCGCTTGGACGACTTGATGAACTTCTTGTACAGCGGGTGCATCACCCGCCTCTCGACCAGGACCGTCACCGTCTTGTCCGTTTTGTTACTGACGACGACGCCTTGCAGCACACGACGCGGCATGGGTCATAAACTCCTACTGAGCGGCCTGCGCGGCCTGACGGTCGCGCAGAACGGTCTTGATACGGGCGATGTCACGGCGCACCTGCCGCACCCGAGCGGTATTCTCGAGCTGGCCGCTCGCTTGCTGGAAGCGCAGGTTGAAAGCCTCTTTGCGCAGCTTGAGCAGCTGCTCCTTCAGCTCATCCTGGCTCTTGGCCCGAATATCTTCCGCTTTCATCGCTTTAATCCTCCTCACCGATGCGCGTCACAAAACGCGTTTGCACCGGCAGCTTCGTCGAGGCCAGGCGGAAGGCTTCGCGCGCCATCTCCTTGTTGACTCCCTCGAGCTCGAACATCACCCGGCCGGGCTTCACACGGGCCGCCCACCATTCCGGGGACCCCTTGCCAGACCCCATGCGAACCTCGGCAGGCTTCGAGGATACCGGCACATCCGGGAAGACACGGATCCACAGCTTACCGACACGCCGCATGTGACGCGTAATCGCACGTCGCGCGGCCTCGATCTGGCGGGCCGATACCCGGCCCGGTGTGGTCGCCTTCAGTCCGTAGGTCCCGAAATTCAGCTCGGTTCCGCCCTTGGCCATCCCGTGGATGCGCCCCTTGAACTGTTTGCGATACTTCGTCCGCTTTGGAGACAGCATCTTTCCCGTTCCCTAACTCTAGACCGACCGCTTACTGGCGGGCGGGGGCTGTGCTCTGGCTCTCACTCAGGCGCTTTTCCTGCGCCATCGGATCGTGAGCTATGATCTCGCCCTTGAAAATCCAGACCTTCACACCGCAGGTGCCATAGGTCGTCTTTGCATGGCCTTCGCCATAATCGATATCGGCACGCAGGGTGTGCAGCGGCACACGGCCCTCACGATACCATTCGGTTCGTGCGATCTCGGCGCCGCCCAGCCGGCCGGCGCAGTTGATGCGAATACCCTGGGCGCCAAGGCGCATGGCATTCTGTACGGCCCGCTTCATGGCGCGGCGGAAGGCGACGCGGCGCTCCAGCTGCTGTGCGATGTTGTCGGCCACCAGCTTGGCATCAAGCTCCGGCTTGCGGATCTCGACGATGTTCAGGCTGACCTCGCCGCCGGTCATCTTCTGCAACTCCTGGCGCAGCTTCTCGATATCCGCACCCTTCTTGCCGATCACCACGCCGGGACGCGCCGTATGGATCGTGATCCGGGCCCGCTTGGCCGGACGTTCGATGATCACGCGCGCCACACCTGCCTGCCTGAGGCGGTTGTGAAGAAACTCGCGCAGCTTGAGATCCTCGTGCAGGTAGCTGCCGTATTCCTTGCCGGCGAACCAGCGAGAATCCCAGGTGCGGTTGATGCCGACCCGCAGGCCGATCGGATTGATTTTCTGACCCATCTCAGGCGCTCTCCTCGCGCTCACGCACAACAACGCGCAAGCGGCTCCAGGGCTTCAAGAGTTTGCCCGCACGACCACGTGCGCGCGGACGGAAACGTTTCATCATAAAGGCCTTACCCACGGATGCCTCGGCCACATAAAGACGGTCCACATCCAGCTGATGGTTGTTTTCCGCATTGGCGATGGCGGCCTGCAGGACCTTTTTCACTTCCTGCGCGATACGACGCTTGCTGAAGGTCAGGTCGGACAGCGCGCGCTCGGCCGGCTTGCCCCGGATCATTCCGGCAACCAGGTTCAACTTGCGCGGACTGGTCCGCAACAGGCTGGCACTGGCCAGCGCCTCGTTCTCGGCCAGGCTGCGTTCGCTCTTGAGCTTACCCATTGCCCTTAACCTCTCTTCGCCTTCTTGTCCGCCACGTGACCGTAAAAGGTCCGGGACGGAGCGAACTCGCCGAACTTGTGACCGATCATGTTCTCGTTCACCAGCACCGGCAGGAATTTATGACCGTTGTGGACGCCGAAGGTCAGGCCGACGAACTGCGGCATGATGGTCGAGCGTCGCGACCAGGTCTTGATGATCTCGTTACGGCCCGAACTCCGTACTGCCTCGGCTTTCTTGAGCAGGTAGCCGTCGACGAAGGGGCCTTTCCAGACTGAACGCGCCATTCTATCGGCTCCTTACTTCTTCTTACGTGTCTTCCGGCGGCGCACGATCAGGCCGTCGGTGGTCTTGTTGTGCCGTGTCTTGCGACCCTTGGTCGGCTTGCCCCAGGGGGTCACCGGATGACGCCCGCCAGAGGTCCGCCCTTCACCGCCACCATGTGGGTGATCGATGGGGTTCATGGCAACACCGCGGACAGAGGGACGCTTGCCGATCCAGCGCTTGCGTCCCGCCTTGCCAAGATTGGTGTTGGTCTGGTCCGGGTTGGACACTGCACCGACGCTGGCCATGCAATCGGAGCGCACCATGCGCACCTCGCCCGAGGCCAGGCGCAGAAGTGCATAGCCGGCATCGCGACCGACGAGCTGGACATAGGTCCCGGCCGAACGCGCCAGCTGTGCACCCTTGCCGGGCTTAAGCTCGACGTTGTGGATGATCGTCCCGATCGGAACCGCGCGCAGAGGCATGGCATTGCCCGGTTTCACGTCGGCCTTCTCGGAGGCGATCACCTGATCACCCTCGGCCAGGCGCTGCGGTGCGATGATGTAGGACTGCTCGCCGTCCTCGTAAGTCAGCAGCGCAATGAACGCCGTCCGGTTCGGGTCGTACTCCAGGCGCTCAACTTTAGCCGGGATGTCAAACTTGCGCCGCTTGAAGTCGATGACGCGGTAGGTCCGCTTGTGACCTCCGCCCAGACGCCGCGCGGTAATCCGGCCGTAGTTGTTGCGTCCGCCCGACTTGCTAAGTCCTTCCGTCAGCTTCTTGACAGGCGCACCCCTCCAGAGGCCGGCACGATTGACCTGCACAAGCTGGCGACGCCCCGGCGTGACGGGATTGTATGTCTTCAACGCCATGGATCAGATCCCCGTGGTCACGTCGATGGAATGGCCTTCCTCGAGCGTGACCATCGCTTTCTTGTAGTCGGAACGCTGTCCGGGACGCCCCCGGAAGCGCTTTGCCTTGCCCTGCTGGCGCAGGGTGTTCACTGCCTTCACCTTCACCTTGAACAGGCCCTCGATCGCAGCGCGGATCTCCGGCTTGCTGGCCTCGAGAGGCACCTGGAAGGTGACTTGATTGTGTTCGCCGCCCAGGGTGGCTTTTTCGGTGATCACGGGCTTGCGGATCAACTCCAGCATCCGCTCGTCGGACACCTTCACCCCGGCTGTCGTGCGGGCACGTCCTTTGCTCATTTGAGTCGCGCCTCCAGCGCTTCCACCGCTGTGCGGGTCAGAACCAGTCTGTCGCGGCGCAGAATGTCGTACACGTTGGCGCCCTGCTGCGGCAGGACGTCGACGGTCGGGATGTTGCGCGAAGCGCGCGCAAACATCTCGTCGATTTCCGCACCATCGATGATGAGAGTATTGGCCCAGCCAAGCCCCTCGAAGCGCTTGGCGAGTTCCCTCGTCTTATGACTGTCCAGCTTGGCGCTGTCCAGCACAGAAAGCTTGCCGTCGGCCGCTTTTGCTGACAGGGCCGTCTTAAGGGCCAGCTGGCGGAACTTGCGCGGCAGATCGTGCGCGTAGTCACGCGGAGCCGGGCCATGCACTGTACCGCCGCCACGCATGATGTTGGTCTTCATGTCGCCGCGACGGGCACGCCCAGTACCCTTCTGGCGATAGGCCTTCTGGCTGCGGCCGGACACCTCGCCTCGGGTCAGCGTCTTGTGCGTTCCCGCACGACGGCGCGCCAGCTGCCAATTGACCACCCGCGCCAGGACATCGCGACGCACAGGAACGGCGAAGACGGAATCGCTCAGCTCGATTTCGCCGTTCTCTTTATTGTCGAGAGTCGTGACCTTCATCTTCATGGTCACTGCTCCTTCTTCTCTTCACTGCCTTCGGGCGCCGCTTCGCCCTCGGTGGGAACCTCGGCCTCACCCGCCGAAGCCTCGGGAGCGGACGCCTCCTCGGAGGATGCGTCAGGTGCGGGGCTCGCCTCGTTCATGGCGCCACCATTCTCCTGACCAGCCACTTTCAGGCCGGCTGGGAACGGGATGCCTTCCGGCAAGACCGCCTTGTTCGCGTCCGAGATCAGCAGCCAACCGCCTTCGGCACCCGGAACCGATCCGCGCACCATGACCAGCCCACGTGCCTCGTCGGTTGCAACAACCTCGAGATTCTGCGTCGTGATCCGGCGGTTACCCATATGGCCCGCCATCTTCTTGCCTTTGAAGACCTTGCCCGGATCCTGCATCTGCCCGGTCGAACCGTGGCTGCGGTGGGTGGCGGAAACGCCGTGGGTCGCCCGCAGGCCGTGGAACCCATGCCGCTTTATCACACCGGCAAACCCCTTACCGATGCTGGTCCCGACCACGTCGACCTTCTGTCCGGCCACGAAATGGCTCGGAGAAAGCTCCGCACCTACATCGAGAACCGCATCCTCGGAAACATGGAACTCGGCCAGCTTCTTCTTGGGCGTCACCTTGGCCTTGGCGAATCGCTCGCGCTCCGGCTTGGAGACGCGGTTCGGCTTCGCCTTGCCGGCGCCCAGCTGAAGGGCCGTGTAGCCATCCTTCTCCTTGGTGCGAACTGCCACAACCTGACAGTCTTCCATCTGCAGAACGGTCACGGGAACATGTGTTCCGTCTTCCCGGAAAATCCGGGTCATGCCCAGTTTCTGCGCAATAATACCCGTGCGCATCGGATCATCCCTTCAGTTTGATCTCGACGTCGACACCAGCGGCCAGGTCGAGCTTCATCAGCGCATCGACCGTCTGCGGGGTCGGGTCAACTATGTCGAGCAGCCGCTTGTGCGTCCGCATTTCGAACTGCTCGCGACTCTTCTTGTCGATGTGCGGCGAGCGCAACACCGTGAAACGCTCGATTCGGGTCGGCAGAGGAATCGGTCCGCGCACGTGCGCCCCCGTCCTCTTGGCCGTGTTCACGATCTCCCCGGTCGACTGATCCAGGACCCGGTGATCGAACGCCTTCAGGCGAATACGGATATTTTGATGATCCATTGTTCAGCGCTCGTCCAAAGAGGCCGGCCCGAAGCCACAGCAACGGGCCGGCCGATACACACAAAAAACCTGACTCACTCGATGATGGAGGCGACGACGCCTGCCCCGACGGTGCGCCCGCCTTCGCGAATGGCGAAACGCAGGCCCTCGTCCATGGCAATCGGCGCAATCAGCTCCACGTCCATCGAGACGTTGTCGCCCGGCATCACCATCTCCGTACCCTCCGGCAGCGTCACAATGCCCGTGACGTCCGTCGTGCGGAAATAG
>NZ_JBHSCW010000009.1:0-62832 GCF_042651425.1 Fodinicurvata halophila
CGGGAAAATCAAGCAGTTCAGAGGCATCGCAACACGTTATGACCGCAAACCGGAAAACTACCTCGCCGCGCTCAAGCTGGCTTCACTCCGCATCTGGTTGAAGTCTTATGAGTCTGCGGCCTAGTCCACTATCTGCAGACTTACAAAGCTATTCCGCGAAATCCGGCGCCAGCTTCGCAAGCTGGCGCTTGACGCTGTCGAGGTGGGCGCGGGCGCTTTCGGCGTTGCCGTCCTGGATCTGGGCGGCGGTGCGTTCGGCGATCTCGCGCGGTATGGGCTTGAGCGAGCGGCCGGTGCTCATGGCGATGACCTGGGCCTCGGCAGCCCGCTCCAGGTAGTAGAGGTCGTCCCAAGCCTGGGCAATGTCGGTCGCCGCGACCAGGACGCCGTGGTTCTTGAGGAACAGGATGTCAGCATCGCCCAGGGCGGCGGCCATGCGCTCGCCCTCGCTGTCGTCCAGGGCCAGGCCGCTGTAGTTTTCGTCCACCGCCGTGCGGCCGTAGAACTTCAGCGCCGTCTGCCCGGCCCAGGCCAGCGGCTCGCCCTCCAGCATCGACAGGGCGGTGGTGTAGGGCATGTGGGTGTGGAAGGCGACCTTCACGCGCGGCACCTCGCGGTGCAGGCAGGCGTGGATGTAGAAGGCCGTGGCCTCGGGCACCCCCTCGCCCTCGACGACGTTGCCGTGCAGGTCGCAGACCAGCAGGCGCGAGGCCGTGATCTCGTCGAAGGAATGGCCGTAGGGATTGACCAGGAAGAGGTCGTCGCGCCCCGGCACCATGGCCGAGAAATGGTTGCACACGCCCTCCTGAAGGCCCAGCCGCGCGGCCATGCGGAAGGCGGCGGCCAGGTCCACGCGCGCAGCCTGCAGCGCCTCGCGGTCGATGGAGTTGCTGCCGATCGCTGAGGCGGCGGCGTGCCGTGTCTTGAGTTCATGGGCCATGCGCGGGTCCTTCATTCGCGTGGAATCCGTGATCTCCAGTCTGCGAAAAGCGCGGCCGTCTGGCAAACCCCCAACTGGGGAGAAAATCCGTAAACTCGCCCTTGCTCTCGCCCCCCGTGATGCTGATATAGTGCGTACGGGAGGTTGGCCGCGGACGGATCGCTCGCCAACCCGGTCAGATCCGGAAGGAAGCAGCCGTAACGAGTTTCTGCATCCGGGTCGCTGGTCCAGCCTCCCACCCTTCACGCGCCGCGCCGAGAACGACGTCGGCGATCGCTTGCGCCAGGCTTCGAGCGAGGACATGACGGACCGGCCCGCGACCCCGACGCCACAAGAGGCGGCAGCATCCGGCAGCAAATCCCCCTACCTGGTTCTGGCGCGCAAGTACCGTCCGCAGTCCTTTGCCGACATGATCGGCCAGGATGCACTGGTGCGCACGCTGAAGAACGCCATCGAGACCGACCGCCTGCCGCATGCCGTGGTGCTGACCGGCGTGCGCGGCGTCGGCAAGACCACCACCGCCCGCATCATCGCCAAGGCGATCAACTACACCGGCCCCGACGGCAGCGCCGGCCCCACCGTGGGCAGCACCGACGACTGCGAGACCTGCCGCGCCATCGCCGAGGATCGCCATCCCGACGTGCTGGAGATGGACGCCGCCAGCCGCACCGGCGTGGACGACATCCGCGAGCTGATCGAGGGGGTGCGCTATCGCCCCGTCTCGGCGCGCTACAAGGTCTACATCATCGACGAAGTGCACATGCTCTCCAAGAACGCCTTCAACGCCCTGTTGAAGACGCTGGAGGAGCCGCCGCCGCACATCATGTTCATCTTCGCCACCACCGAGATCCGCAAGGTGCCGGTCACGGTGCTCTCGCGCTGCATGCGCTTCGACCTGCGCCGCGTCGAGCAGCCGGTGCTGGCCGAGCACTTCGCCGCCCTCTGCCAGCGTGAGGACGTCGCGGCCGAGGAGGAGGCGCTGCAGATGATCGCGCGCGCCGCCGACGGCTCGGTGCGCGATGGCCTCTCCCTGCTGGACCAGGCCATCGCGCTGGGCGAGAGCCGGGTCGAGGCGGCCACGGTCAAGCAGATGCTGGGGCTGACCGACCGGGCGCAGATCTACGACCTCTACGAGGCCGCGCTGAAGGGCGACGTCGCCACGGCGCTGGAACAGCTGGGCTCGCTCTATGCTGCCGGCGGCGATCCCGTAGTGGTGCTGCAGGACATGCTGGAGCTGACCCACAGCCTGACGCGCATCAAGGTGGTGCCGGACACGCCCACGGCCGGCTTGACCGAGAACGAACGCCTGCGCGGGCGCGAGATGGCCGAGAAACTGGGCGTTCCGGTTCTGACCCGCGTCTGGCAGATGCTGCTCAAGGGCATTTCCGAGACACAGCAGGCGGCCTCGCCCCTGCAGGCAGCCGAGATGGTGCTGATTCGCCTGGCCTATGCCGCCGACCTGCCGGCGCCGGCGGACCTGGTGCGGCGCCTGTCCCAGGAGGAGGGGCACAGCGGCAACGGTTCTGCGGCGCCTGCAGCCCCGGCGGCCCCGGCTGGCGCCGAGGCGGTGGCCGGTAGCCCCCCCGGTGCTCCCGAGCACGGCGACATGAACGGACCGACGGCCTTGCGCTCCACCGGTAGCGGCGGGGCGCAGCCGGCCCTGGCCGAGAGACCGCCCGAGGCGCAGCCCGCGGCCCAGCCCAGTACCGTCCCCGGTGATCAGGCACAGAAGCCTGCCCCGAAGAGCTTTCCCGAGGTCGTGCAACTGGCCCAGGCGCGACGCGAGGCCCGTCTGGCCGCCCAGCTCAAGACCGATGTGCATCTGGTGCGCTTCGAACCCGGCCGCATCGAATTTCGCCCGGGCCCCGAGGCGCCCAAGGACCTGGCCGGACAGCTGGGGCGCCTGCTTGGCGAATGGACGGGCCAGCGCTGGGTCGTCAGCGTCTCGGACGAGACCGGAGAGGCGACGCTGGCGGAGCAGGAGGCGGCCGAACAGTCGCGCCTGCAGGCCGAAGTGCTGGCCGATCCGCGCGTGCAGGCGGTGATGGATGCCTTTCCCGGAGCTGCGATTTCACGCATAACCCTGCCGCAGGAGACGGAGGTCGAGACTCCCGGGGACAGGGATGACGAGCCACTTGACCCGGCGGCGGATGACGAGGCGGATATGGCTGCCGGTCCACCCCCGGAAGACGAGGAAACGGAGTAGGAATCCCATGAAGAATCTTGGTCAGATCATGAAGCAGGCCCAGGAGATGCAGGGCCGGATGAACGAGTTGCAGGAGAAACTGCAGGAAATGGAGATCACGGGCCAGTCGGGCGGCGGCCTCGTGCAGGTGACGCTCAGCGGCAAGGGCGAGGCGAAGAAGGTCAAGATCGATCCCTCGCTGATCGACCCCAACGATTCCGAGGTCCTGGAGGACCTGATCCTGGCGGCGATCAACGACGCCCGCGCCAAGGTCGACGAGGAAGCGCAGGAACAGATGAAGGAACTGACCGGTGGCATGGAACTGCCGCCGGGCATGAACCTGCCGTTCTGAGGCGCTGACGGAGCCTGTCCGGCGTGAGCCTCTCCGACATCGATCGCATGATCCAGCTGCTGGCTCGCCTGCCCGGCCTGGGCCCTCGCTCGGCGCGGCGGGCGGCGCTCAGCCTGTTGCAACGGCGGGAGGACCTGTTGCGCCCACTGGCCGATGCGCTGGTGCGGGCTGCGGACAACATTCGCCAGTGCCAGCTTTGCGGCAACCTGGACGATAGCGATCCCTGCCGGCTGTGCCGCGACAACCGTCGCGATACCTCGCTGATCTGCGTCGTGGAGGAGCTGGGCGACCTCTGGGCCCTGGAGCGCAGCGGCGTCTTCCAGGGGCGCTATCATGTGCTTGGCGGTACCCTCTCGGCGCTGGACGGGCGCGGGCCGGAACAGCTCAACCTGTCCAGCCTGTGGCAGCGGGCCGAGCATCCGGACGTGAAGGAGGTTGTGCTGGCGCTTTCGGCCACGGTGGATGGCCAGACCACGGCCCACTACATTGCCGAACGCCTGGCCGACCTGCCGGTGGAAGTGACGCGCCTGGGCCAGGGCGTGCCCGTGGGCGGCGCCCTGGACTACCTGGACGACGGCACGCTTATGGCCGCCTTCCGGGCGCGGCGGCCGGCCAGCAGCTAAGGGCCAAGGCAGCGGTGCACGGGCCGGGCGGATTTCGGCCAAACTGCCGCCTTAATTGTGCGCAAGCTTTCCTGCACAATCTCAAGATCGGGAGGTCAGAATGGTTCCCCGCAAATCCCTTTTCGTGATGACCTTGTCGCTCGCCGGCCTGGCGGCTGCCGCGGCCGCGGCGCAGGAGCGCGTGATCGGCCCGGATGCCCGGCAGGAGCTGTCCCTGACGGTCTACCAGAACGGCCTGACACAGGTGGACGAGGTGCGCTGGCTGCCCCTGGTGGAGGGCAAGAACCGCATTTCCCTGACCGGTGTCAGCGAACAGCTGCTGCTGGACAGTGTCAGCCTGGGTGCCGGCGACGAACTCGGCCTGATCTCCCAAAGCTACCTGCCGGCCAACATGACGCGTGACGAACTGCTGCGCCAGATGGTGGGGCAGCGTGTCCTGCTGATCCGCGAGAACCCGGAGACGGGGGAAAGCGAGCAGCTGGACGCCGAGCTTCTGTCCATGGCCGGCGGCACGCCGGTGCTTGACCTGGGGAATCGCGTGGAGATCGATCCGCCGGGACGCATCGCGCTGCGAAATCTGCCTACGGACGTACCGGGCGGCCTGCGTGCCGAGCCGGCCCTGACCCTGACGTTGGACAGCCAACGCAGCGGTTCCGGCGAGCTGCCGCTGACCTACCTGACCGAGGGCCTCGGCTGGCAGGCCAGCTATGTGGCGCGGCTGTCGGAGCAGGATCGCCTGTCGCTCACCGCCAGCGTGACGCTGAGCAACCAGACCGATGTGGCCTATCACGACGCTGGCCTGCGCCTGGTCGCCGGCGAGGTGGCGCGCGAGCAGATGCCGCGCCCGGCCATGTTGCGCGCGAACGAGAGCATGGCGGCCGATTCCATGGAAAAGCAGCAGATGGGGGCGCCGGTCTCGCGCGCCGATCGCTATGTCTACACCCTCGACGGCACGGTGAGTCTGCAGCCCGGCGAGCAGCAGCAGCGCCGCCTGTTCGCACTGGAGGATATCGCTGCCGAACGCATCTACCGCTTCGACGGCCTGGCCACGGCCGGCGGCGGCCAACCGGACCGGCCGGTTTCCGCCGGCCTGCACCTGGCCTTCGACAATGACAGCGAGGCGGGCCAGCCGCTGCCGGCGGGCACGATCCGCGTCTACGATTCCGGGGACGAGGGCGAGTCGCCGCTCTTCGCCGGCGAGGCCCGCATGGATCATACGCCGGAAGGTGGCGAGGTGTCGATGCGACTGGGCGAGGCCTTCGACGTGACCGCCACGGCCCGACAGAGCGATTTCGAGCGACTGTCCGACGACAGCTTCGAGGCTGCCCACGAAATCGTCGTGAAGAACGCGCGCGAGACCGCGGTCGAAGTCGAGGTCACGGGGCAGATGCCCCAGGGGGCGCGCATCCTGGAGGAAAGCGCCGCCAGCGAGAGCGAAGGGGCAGGCCGCCCGGTCTGGACGCTGGAAGTCCCGGCCGAGGGCGAGACCACGCTGACCTACCGGGTGCGCGTGGAGCGCTGACGGCGCGGCTTTGCAGGGGCCAGGCGGATATCGTCTTAGATCCGGTCGATCGCAGCTGTTCCCAGGCGCACAGGGTGTCCGCGAAAGACATGACACTCGGGAAGGAGGAGGATCGATGTCCGACAAAATGGCGCAAGCACGGATGGCGGACGCGGCGGCGGCGTCGCCTGACAGTGACCTCCAGGCCAGGCTGGCCGATGTGGCGGCGCTGCTTTCGGCCGACACTCCGGTCCAGATCGTATTCGAGCAGGGCGAGGAGGTCCTGGTCGAGCTCTATGCCCCGGTCGGCGAGGACCGGCAGAAGCCGCACGAGCGCGACGAGCTCTATATCGTTGCAACAGGCGAGGGCACATTCCGTCGGGGCGAGGAGGTGGTCTCTTTCACGGCCGGGGACCTGCTTTATGTGCCGGCCCATGTGCCGCACCGCTTCGAGACTTTCAGCCAGGACTTCAGGGCCTGGGTGATCTTCTATGGCCCCAAGCGGCCCGCGCCCACCGATCTGTCCTGATCGATCCAAGTGCGGGGACAGCTATCCTGAGCTGAACGGACTCGTGGTCCGGATGCGAAGCCCTGTTTTTACTGGAATATTTTATGAAATAATGAATTGAAATTATTTGTAGATAGCTTCATTTCATTAGATTTTTTAAAAATTGCCATATAAAAGCCACAATTAAATGACCTTATGGTTGCAGTATATATTTTGCATACTCGCATATTTATATAAAAATATTTATAATTGAGGGAAGTCAATCATGACCATGAAAGAAAAACTCGAAACAGCCAAACCCGTGATCGGTGGCGCCGTCGTGGGCGCCGTGGCCATCACGATCGTTGCCTTTGCTGCCAACTGGGTCGTCATGGCGGACACCATGGAAGAGAACGTGAAAGCGAGCCGCGTCAATGCCCTGGCGGAAGTCTGCGAGGAAATGGCCCGCGATCACTGGCTTGTTCAGGGTAATACCCTCGAAGGGCTGAGCGGGTACCGTAATGAGGAGCGGAGCGAGTTGGCGCTGCAGTTCGTTCCGGCCAGTACGGGCGAAGCGCCGGATATCCAAGGCGAAGTCGCCGACGCGTGCAGCAAGCTGTTGCGCTCGTAAACGCACTCCCTCTTTCGTCCAGGAAGCCCGGCAGGTCAGCTTGCCGGGCTTTTTGCATGCCAGAGGCGGCCCACCGGGACCGGCTGAGCCCCGTTGCGCTGCGCGCCTTCTTCAGCGTCATGGCACGCTGGCGGCTGCGGGACAAGGACGCGCGGCGCCCGCTGGGCACACCCCGTATCTTCGGCGGGGAGTGCCATGACCTGCGCATGCTCCGGCCGAGCGCTTGCTGTGGGTTTGCCTTGGAGCCGGCTTACAACTCGGCGCCGTTGAAGGGCTGGACCTGGAGCTTGTCGAGCTCGAGTGCGGGAACGCAGCGCAGGTTCACCGCACGCATGGGCGAGCCGTCGGCATTGGCACCATGGGCGAAGGGTTCCGTGCCGCAGGTGGTGCAGAACTTGTGCTCGATCCTGTGCTTGTTGAAGAAGTAGCTGCGCAGGTTTTCCTCCCCGGCAGTCAGGGTGAAGAGCTCGGCCGGGAAGAAGGCCAGCAGGAACCCCTTGCGCCGACAGTGCGAGCAGTTGCAGCTGACCGCCGCTTCCGGCAGTTCGGCCTCGACCGTGAAACTCACGTTTCCGCAGTGGCAGGAGCCTTCGAACGCCATTTATCCCTCCCTGGATCCTTGGTGGTGTCATCCGGACTCTGTAGCCCGATGTGGTCTCAGGCGTCCAGAGTGAGCGTGTCGGCGAAACCTGTGGTTTTGCCCGACGCCGTCCTGGGATAGATTAGACTTCGGCTATGCTGAGTGAAAGCAAGCCCGAGGACGAAACCATGACAAAACGCCGCTTCATCCAGTGCGATGTCTTCACCGCCGTGCCCACCAAGGGCAACGGCCTGGCCGTGGTGCTCGACGCCGACGGCCTGTCGGATCGGGCCATGCAGGACTTCGCCACCTGGACCAATCTGGCGGAGACCAGCTTCCTGCTGCCGCCCGAGGACCCGGCGGCCGACTACCGCCTGCGCATCTTCACGCCGGAGCGCGAGCTGCCCTTCGCCGGCCACCCGACGCTGGGCAGCTGTGCCGCCTGGCTGCGCGGCGGCGGCGTGCCCATCGAGGCGGACCTGGTGCGTCAGGAATGCGGCGTCGGCCTGGTGGAAATCGATCTGAAGGGGCCGGTACCGGCCTTCGTGGCGCCGCCCACGGATGCACGCCCCCTGCCCGAAGGACGGCAGGCGGCGCTGTTGCGCGCCCTGCAGCTGCTGTCCGAGCGCGTGGTGCGCTCGGCCTGGCTGAACAACGGCCCCGACTGGCAGGTGCTGGAGCTGGAGAGTGCCGACGACGTGCTGGCGGTGGAGCCCGCCGGTCTGAGCGCGGCTGGCCTGCACGACGTGGGTCTGATCGGGCCGCAGCCGACGGGCAGCGAGACCGACTACGAGGTGCGCCTGCTGGCCCCGCCGACCTCCATGTCGGAGGATCCGATCACCGGCTCGCTCAACGCCGCCATCGCCCAGTGGATGGCAGCCGAGGGGCGCCTGGCCGGCCCGTTGACCATACGCCAGGGCACCCGCCTGGGCCGCGAGGGCCGGGTGCACATCACGCCGTCCACGCATGATCCGGGCCGCATTCTTGTCGGCGGCGAGACCCAGATCCTGATCGAGGGCACGCTGGAACTCTAAGGGGTTCGTGCCGCCTCACCGGAACATCGAAGAACAGAAAAGAGAGTCGTCTGCGCATGATCCGCCACATGGTCTTTTTCACCGTGAAGGACCCTGCCGACCTGACCGCCGCCGAGTCCGGCCTGAAGCGGTTGGAAGAGGTTCCCGAGACCGAGCTGCTGCACGTACGCCGCAACCTGCGGCGTGACCAGCTGGGCAACGAGGTGGACCTGGTGGTCTACGGCGAATTTACGGACGAGGACAAGCTGGCCGCCTTCAAGGCCCATCCACTCTATGAGGAGGCCATCGCTCTTGTTCGGCCCTTGCGGGATTTGCGGATCGCGGCGGATGTCGAGGTTTGAAGGGGGTTCGGGCATTTGAATTGTGCCTGCCTATGATACCTGTCCCAGAAATGGGAGATCCGTGAGTCCGTGCGCTGTGTCAGATCAATCCCGGTTTCCGACATTGGCGCATAAGCTGCTCCTTACTCGTTATCCCGCACCGGCGGGGTGATCGGCGTGTCGCCGCCCTCCTTGTCTTCCAATTGCAGGTCCTCGATGCGCTCGCCGCGCTTGGAGACCTTCTCGGTGGAGATGCGGATCTGGCGGATGTCCTCGTTGGCCTGGTCGAAGTGGCGCTGCAGCTTGCCGACGCGCTCGTCCAGGCGGCCGACATCGGCCAGCAGGTGGTGCACCTCGGTCTGGATCACCCCGGCCTGCTCGCGCATGCGCACGTCCTTGAGTACGGCGCGTACGGTGTTCAGCGTGGCCATCAGCGTGGTGGGCGAGACGATCCAGACGCGCGCGCGGTAGGACTCCTCCACCAGCGAGGTGAAGTTGGCGTGCAGCTCGGCATAGACCGCCTCGCTGGGCAGGAACATCAGGGCCGATTCCGCCGTCTCGCCGGCGATGATGTACTTGTCGCGGATGTCCTTGATGTGCTTGCGCACGTCGTTGGTGAAGTTGCGCATGGCGGTCGTGCGGCTGGCCTCGTCCTCGGCCGCGCGCAGGTTGCGGAAGGCCTCCAGCGGGAACTTGGAATCGATGGCGATGGGCCCCGGCGGGTTGGGCAGCAGCAGCAGGCAGTCGGCCCGCGTGCCGCTGGAGAGCGAGGCCTGGAAGCTGTAGGCCGAAGGCGGCAGGATGTTCTCCACGATGTCGTGCAGCTGGACCTCGCCGAAGGCGCCGCGCGACTGCTTGTTGGACAGGATGTCCTGCAAGCCCACCACCTGGCTGGACAGCTCGGTGATGTTCTGCTGCGCCTTGTCGATCACGGCCAGGCGCTCGCGCAGGTCGGTCAGGTTCTTGCTCTGCTGGGTCTGGGATTCCTGCAGGCGGTCGCCGATGCGCTTGGAGAAGTCGGCCAGCCGTTCCTCCATGTTGCGGGCCAGCGCGCGTTCCTGCTGGCGCAGGCTCTCGGACATCTGGGACTGCACGGCGGCCTGGCTCTCGGACAGCTGGCGCAGGCGCATGTCCACCTCCTGGCTGCTGCGGTCCGCTCCGCGGCGCAGCAGCAGGACAGCCAGCACGCCCACCATCAGGCCGATCAGGCCGGCCAGGACCACCAGTACGAGCGGGTCGACTCCATCCATCGTGTTCATCCATTCTCTCGAGTCCGGACCTGCATAGCACAGGCGTCCAGAGTCGCGGGAGCCTGGGCCGTGCGCCTGCCGCAGCTTCGAATCTTGACGCCCGATGCCGAACGGCATACCTATCCACTTTAGAAGGATTTCAAGGAACGGACACCAGACCCCCGATGGCTTTGCTACCCATAGTGACCGCGCCGGATCCCGTGCTGAAGACCAAGGCGAAGCCTGTCGAGCGCGTGGACGACGAGATCCGGACGCTGATGGACGACATGCTGGAAACCATGTACGCCGCGCCGGGCATCGGCCTGGCGGCGCCGCAGGTGGGCGTGTCCAAGCGCGTGATCGTCATCGACATCTCGCCCGAGGGCGAGGGGCCGAACCCGCTCTATCTCGCCAATCCGGAATTGCTCTGGGTTTCCGACCACGATGCCTCCTACGAGGAGGGCTGCCTGTCGGTGCCGGAGTATTTCGGCGAGGTGGCGCGCCCGGCCGAAATCCGCCTGCGCTATATCGACCGCGAGAACGAGATCCGTGAGCTGGAGGCCGACGGCCTGCTGGCCACCTGCATCCAGCACGAGATCGACCACCTGGACGGCATCCTGTTCCTGGACCACCTGTCTTCGCTGAAGCGCAACATGGTGCTGCGCAAGCTGCTGAAGGCGAAAAAGTCGCACAGCCTGCCCAGCTACGCGGCCGCTTCGTAAGACGCCGTCCCCCACTGGCATAGCCGTTCGCCCGTGCTATAAGCGGGCCCATGTCGGACAGCCAGACCACCCCACTCAATTCACGCCTGCGCCTGGCCTTCCTGGGCACGCCGGATTTCGCCGTGCCGACACTGGAGGCGCTGGTCGCCGCCGGACACGACATTGCCGCCGTCTATAGCCAGCCACCGCGCCCGGCCGGCCGCGGCCATCGCGAGCGCCGCGCGCCGGTGCACGAGACGGCGCTGGCCCACGGCCTGCCCGTGTGCACGCCCCAGAGCCTGAAGGACCCGCAGGCACAGGCCGAGTTTGCCGCCCTGGACCTGGACGTCGCAGTGGTGGTGGCCTATGGCCAGATCCTGCCCCAGGCCGTGCTGGACGCACCGCGTCATGGCTGCGTCAACGTCCATGCCTCTCTGCTGCCGCGCTGGCGCGGGGCTGCGCCGATCCAGCGCGCCCTGCTGGCCGGCGACGCCGAGACCGGGGTCACCCTCATGCGCATGGAGGCCGGCCTGGACACCGGGCCCATGCTGGCGCGCCGGCCTCTCACGATCGCAGCTGAGGAGACCGGGCAGAGCCTGCACGACCGCCTGGCGACCCTGGGTGCCGAGGCTATCGTGCCGGTGCTGGCAGATTACGTAAGCGGGCGCATCACGCCGGAGCCCCAGCCGGAAGAGGGTGTCACCTATGCCGCCAAGCTGAGCCGAGCCGAGAGCGCGCTGGACTGGCGACGGCCGGCAGTAGAACTGGAACGCAAGGTCCGTGCCTTTACGCCATGGCCCGGGGCCTTCTGCGAGATCGAGGGCGAGAAGATCAAGGTGGTGCAGGCCAGCCTGCAGGGTGGAGAGAACGGCGCTATGCCTGGCACAGTGCTGGACACCCATCTGACCGTGGCCTGCGGCGAGGGCGCCTTGCGCCTGGAGAAGCTGCAGCGCCCGGGACGCGCCGTGCTGGAAGCCGGTGCCTTCCTGCGCGGCTTTGCCGTGCCGGCGGGCAGTATCCTGGAGTTGCCGGAGGCGCCATGACCACGCGCTTCAAGCTGATCCTGGAGTACGATGGAGGGCCCTTCGTCGGTTGGCAGCGCCAGGACAACGGGCCTTCGGTGCAGGCGGCACTGGAGGAGGCAGTCTATGCCTTCTCGGGCGAGCGGCTCGTGGTGCACTGTGCCGGACGCACGGATGCCGGCGTGCATGCCGTGGCTCAGGTGGCGCACATCGATCTTCACCGCACGACACGGGCCGATACCGTGCGCGATGCGGTCAACTATCACCTGAAGCCTCAGCCGGTGGCGGTGATCAGGGCCGAGGTGGTGGAACCGGATTTCCATGCGCGCTTCTCGGCGACGGGACGCAGCTATCTCTATCGTATCGTCAATCGGCGGGCACCCTTGGTCCTCGATGCCGGACGGGCCTGGTGGGTGCCCAAGCCGCTGGACGCCGGCGCCATGGCCGAGGCGGCGCTGCGCCTGTTGGGCAAGCACGACTTCACCTCCTTCCGCGCCTCCGAGTGCCAGGCGGATTCGCCGGTGAAGACACTGGACCGGCTGGAGGTGGTGCGCGAGGGCGAGACCATCGACATCCATGCAGGCGCGCGCTCGTTCCTGCATCACCAGGTGCGCAATATCGCGGGGACCCTGAAACAGGTTGGCCTGGGCCGCTGGAGCCCCGACGACATCAGCGCCATCCTGGAGGCGCGCAACCGCGCCGCTGCCGGAGAGACGGCGCCGCCGGAGGGGCTGTATCTGACCGGCGTGAGTTATGATTAGGTATTTGGGACCAATAATTGAATAGCCCATGCTGAGGGGCACACTGTACGGGTGGCTCGAAGCATGCCGGCACTGACGTTTGAGTCGGGGCTATGCCATCGGCTCGGCCTGTGCTTGTGGCCGATCTTTCGAGGTTCGCCTTCCGGCACGACTCCTGAAGATGCATTTCTATTCAATATCAATTCTGGATTGGCCTCGGCGGAAAGCGGCTTCGTCTCACTTGCCATGGGCCTGGCGGCTGTCCTCCGGTGCCTGGGCGCGGTCGTCCAGGCCGTAGTCGCGCAAGACGCCGGCAATGCGCAGGCGATAATCGTTGAATACCCCCGCGCGGCCCTCGGCCTGGGTGGCGCGGTGCTTCGGACGGTTGCGCCAATCCTGGATGGCCTCCTCGTCGCGCCAGAAGGACAGCGAGAGCAGCTTGCCGGACTCGCTCAGGCTCTGGAAGCGTTCGACGGAAATGAAGCCGTCCACCTGTTCCAGTTCCGGCCTGAGCTCGGCGGCCAGGTCCAGATAGTGGTCGGTTTCGCCTTCGGCAGGCCAGACTTCGAAGATGACGGCGATCATGCGGTGTCCCTCCCTCTCTGTTTGTTTGAGAGACAGCCTAGCAGATTCCCGGCCTGTGCAGAGTCCAGCCGAAAGCTTGGGCGGGCTTCAACCTGCCTGCCGTTCGGCGTCAGTTCCTGCCGGGTTTCAGGAGGCCGCGGGTGATGACCTGGGCCTGTATCTCGGCGGCGCCCTCGAAGATGTTGAGGATGCGGGCGTCGCAGAGCACGCGCGAGATCTTGTATTCCAGGGCGTAGCCGTTGCCGCCGTGGATCTGCAGGGCGTTGTCGGCGTTGGCCCAGGCCACGCGCGCGGCCAGCAGCTTGGCCATGCCGGCCTCGATGTCGCAGCGCCGGCCCGAGTCCTTCTCGCGCGCTGCGGCGAGGGTCAGCTGGCGGGCCACCATGGTCTCCACCGCCATCCAGGCGAGTTTTCCCGATACGCGCGGAAACTCCAGGATCGCCTTGCCGAACTGCCTGCGCTCCCTGGCATAGTCCAGGCCCAGTTCCATGGCGTTCTGGGCGACGCCCACGGCGCGGGCGGCGGTCTGGATGCGGGCCGACTCGAAGGTGGCCATAAGCTGCTTGAAGCCTTCGCCCTCGACCTCGCCCAGAAGGTTGGCGGCCGGGACCTCGAAGCCGTCGAAGGCGATCTCGTACTCCTTCATGCCGCGATAGCCCAGAACCTCGATCTCGCCGCCGCTCATGCCTTTGGCCGGGAAGGGATCGGCATCGCTGCCGCGCGGTTTCTCGGCCAGGAACATGGACAGCCCGCGATAGCCCGGCTCGTCCGGGTTGGTGCGCGCCAGCAGGGTCATGACGTCGGTGCGCGCGGCATGGGTGATCCAGGTCTTGTTGCCGGTGATGCGGTAGACCTCGCCGTCGCGGCTGGCCCGGGTGCGCAGGCTGCCCAGGTCCGAGCCGGTGTTGGGCTCGGTAAAGACGGCGGTGGGCAGGATCTCGCCCGAGGCGATGCGCGGCAGCCAGTGGTCCTTCTGTGCCTGGGTGCCGCCCAGGGTAATCAGTTCGGCGGCGATCTCGGAGCGTGTGCCCAGCGAGCCCAGGCCGATGTAGCCGCGGCTCAGTTCCTCGGTGACCACGCACATGGCCGTCTTGCCCATGCCGGTGCCGCCATAGGCCTCGGAGACCGTCAGGCCGAAGACACCCAGGTCGGCCAGCTGTTGGACCACCTCCAGCGGGATCAGGTCATCCTTCAGGTGCCATTCGTGGGCGGCCTCGGCATGGGCGTCGGCGAACTTACGGAACTCGTCGGCGATCATGGCCTCGGTCTCGTCCAGGCCCGGCGCGCCGAAGTGTCCATCGGCCAGGAAATCGCCGATACGCGCGCGCACCGCAGCGGTATGGCCGGCCACACGGAGTTTCTTCACGGCGGGGGTCAGGAAGGCGTCGATCTCGGCCTCGGACAGCCCCAGGTCGGCAGGGCGCAGGATCTCCACCTGGCTGAGCGCGATGCCGCCGTGCAGCTGGTTCAGGTATTCCCCGAAGGCGGCCTGCAGCATCAGCGCTTCCAGTTCACCGAAGCGGCCTTCGCTCTCCAGCCGCTCGGCCCAGGTCAGCATCTCGCGCAGGGCCGAGACATAGGTGGCGAACCAGGCATAGCCGTGGGCAGCGAACTGCTCGCGCTCCAGCAGGGCGGCGTCGGGTTTGCCGTCCGGTGCGACGCTTGCAGCCAGGGCTGTCCTGGCCGCGTCCGAGAAGCCTTCGGCCGCCGTCAGAGCCTCGCGGCACAGGGCCGTCAGATTGTCGAGGATAGGACTGTTGCTGTCTGCGCCGGGGGCGGTGGTTTGTGCCTGGCTCAAGGTTGCATCCCCTTATCCTGCCTGAGAGCAATGCATCCGTTATGGCCTCTCGGGCCGGGCCAGGCAAGGCCCGGCCCGAGAGGGGCTCAGGCCTCGATGGCGTCCTCGATGGTGCGCAGGCCGGGGCGCCTAGCCTGGACCAGCACGGCCATGTTGCCGGGCTTGTGCTGGTTGTTCATCATCTTGGTGTGGGCCAGCGGGATGTCCTCCCAGCCGAAGACCTCGCTCATGCAGGGGTCGATGCGCCGTTCGATCACCAGGCGGTTGGCCTGGCTGGCCTGCTTCAGATTGGCGAAGTGGCTGCCCTGGATGCGTTTCTGACGCATCCAGACGAAACGGGCATCCATGGTCAGGTTGTAGCCGGTGGTGCCGGCGCAGAAGACCACCATGCCGCCGCGCTTGACCACGAAGCAGGAGACCGGGAAGGTCTGTTCGCCCGGATGCTCGAAGACGAAGTCCACGTCGTTGCCCTTGCCGGTGTGTTCCCAGATTGCCTTGCCGAACTTGCGCACCTCCTTCATGTAATCGCCGAAGGCGTCACCGTTGACGTCGGGCAGGCGGCCCCAGCAGTCGAAGTCCTTGCGGTTGATGACACCGCGCGCGCCCAGGCTCATGACGAAGTCGTGCTTGGTGGCGTCGGAGATGACGCCCAGGGCATTGGCGCCGCCTGTGGCGATCAGTTGGATGGCCATGGAGCCCAGCCCGCCGGAGGCGCCCCAGACCAGGACATTGTGACCGGGCCTAAGGATGTGCGGGCGATGGCCGTACAGCATGCGATAGGCGGTGGCCAGGGTGAGCGTGTAGCAGCCGCATTCCTCCCAGGTCAGGTGCTTCGGCCGCGGCATCAGCTGGCGGTCCTGGACGCGGCAGAACTGGGCGAAGGAACCGTCCGGCGTCTCGTAGCCCCAGATGCGCTGGGAGGGCGAGAACATGGGGTCGCCGCCGTTACACTCCTCGTCGTCGCCGTCGTCCTGGTTGCAGTGGATGACCACCTCGTCGCCGACCTTCCAGCGCTTGACGGCCGAGCCCACGGCCCAGACGACGCCCGAGGCGTCCGAGCCCGCCACATGGTAGTCGGCGCCATGCACGTCGAAAACGGACATCGGCTGTCCAAGGGCGGCCCAGACGCCGTTGTAGTTGACCCCGGCGGCCATCACCATGACCAGGACGTCATGGCTGTCCAGCTCGGGGATGTCCACGACCTCCTGCTGCATGGCGCTTTCCGGTTCGCCGTGGCGCTCGCGTCGGATCGCCCAAGCGTACATCTTTTTAGGGACATGCCCCAGCGGCGGGATCTCGCCCACCTCGTAGAGATCCTTGGCTTGCTGACGGGGGTGGATCTGCACCGCTTCGGCGCTGCTGTTCATAACGACCTCCTTGAACCTGTCCTGTAGTCTTGGCCAGTATGCCGACCGGTTGTTTTTGCACCAGCTAACTACACCGATTTATTTTTTGCAATGCAAAAAGATAGTATGTTACTTTTAAGCTATAATGAGCGAAATATTATCACTTTCTAATGGATTTATTAGAAATAACAGGGAAAATCAGGAGGTAGGCGCTCCATGACCCAGTCAAAAGAGAGTGCGGCGCAACATGAGCAGCCCGGGCGCGATTCGCCCTGGCTGTTCCGGACCTATGCGGGGCATTCCTCGGCGCACGCCTCGAATGCGCTCTATCGCAGCAACCTGGCCAAGGGGCAGACCGGGCTGTCGGTCGCCTTCGACCTGCCGACCCAGACGGGCTATGACAGCGACCATGCCCTGGCTCTGGGCGAGGTGGGCAAGGTGGGGGTGCCGATCAGCCACCTGGGGGACATGGAGGCGCTGTTCGACGGCATTCCGCTCGATCAGATGAACACCTCCATGACCATCAACGCCACGGCACCCTGGCTGCTGGCCCTTTATATCGCCGTTGCCGAACGCCAAGGCGTGGCGCGCGCGGCGCTTACCGGCACCGTCCAGAACGACGTCATCAAGGAATACCTCTCGCGCGGGACCTACATGCTGCCGCCGGCGCCGTCGCTGAAGCTGACCACGGACGTCGTTGCCTTCACCTATCGCGAGATGCCGCGCTGGAATCCCATGAACGTCTGCAGCTATCACCTGCAGGAGGCCGGGGCCACGCCGGTCCAGGAGCTGGCCTATGCGCTGACCACGGCGACCGCCGTCCTGGACAGCCTGCGCGAGGACGGGCAGGTGCCAGAGGCGGATTTCGCCCGGGTCGTCGGCCGCATGTCCTTCTTCGTCAACGCCGGCATCCGGTTCGTCACCGAGCTGTGCAAGATGCGCGCCTTCGTGCAGCTCTGGGACGAGATCTGCCGCGAGCGCTACGGCATCGAGGAGGAGAAATACCGGCGTTTCCGCTATGGCGTTCAGGTGAACTCGCTGGGCCTGACCGAGCAGCAGCCGGAGAACAACGTCTATCGCATCCTGATCGAGATGCTGGCGGTGGTCCTGTCGAAGGACGCCCGGGCGCGCGCCGTGCAGCTGCCGGCCTGGAACGAGGCCCTGGGCCTGCCACGGCCCTGGGACCAGCAATGGAGCCTGCGCCTGCAGCAGGTCCTGGCTTACGAGAGCGACCTGCTGGAGCATGGGGATATCTTCAGCGGCAATCCGGTCATCGAGGAGAAGGTTGCCGGCCTCGTGGCGGAGGCCCGGGCCGAGATGGCGCGCGTAGCCGAACGCGGTGGTGCCGTGGCGGCCGTGGAAAGCGGCTACATCAAGGAACGCCTGGTGGATAGTGCCTCCCGACGTTTTGCGGCCATCGAGAGCGGGGTGCAGCCGGTGGTCGGCGTCAACTGCTATCGGGAAAGCGAGCCCTCGCCGCTCACGGCCGGCGAGGGCGATTTTCTGCAATCGGATCCCAGGGCCGAAGCGGAGCAGATTGCCGCCCTGGAGGCTTGGCGTCGGCAGCGTGACGAGGAGAAGGTCGCGCAAACGCTGGCCGACCTAGAGGCCGCCGCACGCGCGGGGCGCAACATCATGGAGCCCTCGATAGCCTGCGCTCATGCCGGGGTGACCACGGGCGAGTGGGGTGAGGTCCTGCGGGGAGTGTTCGGGGCCTATCGCGCTCCCACCGGGCTGGGGCGGGGCCATGACTTCGGTGCGGAGGAGGAACGGGGTCTGGCGGATTTGCGTGCACGCACTGCCGCGCTGTCGGAGCGAATGGGGTGTCGACCCAAGATGCTGGTGGGCAAGCCCGGCCTGGACGGCCATTCGAACGGTGCGGAGCAGATCTCCGTGCGGGCCCGGGACGCCGGGTTCGAGGTGGTCTACGACGGAATCCGCCTGACGCCGGCACAGATCGCCAACGCCGCCCTGGAAGAGGGGGTGCATGTGGTGGGGCTGTCCATCCTCTCGGGCAGCCACCTGGCGCTGGTACGGGCCGTGCGCGAACGCCTGCAGGCCTTCGGACTGGACGACCTGCCCCTGGTGGTGGGAGGAATCGTTCCCGAGGCGGATACCAGCGCCCTGGAAGCGGCCGGGGCCGCGGCGGTCTTCACGCCCAAGGACTATGACATGACGGTCATCCTCTCACGGATTGTTGATCTGGTGGAACAGGTCTTTGCAGAGGACGTGGAGGATTTGCCTCTGGCAAAACGCTGAGGAAGGACTAACTTCAGGGCAGGAAGGAAGCCATGTCCGTAGACGCTCCTGTTCAGCGCTATCATTTCGTCCAGCGCGGCCTGCACTGGCTGCTGGCTCTGGTCCTGGTGGGCCAGGGCATCTTCGGGCTGTACATGGTGACCATGGAGAACAGTCCGCAGAAGATCGAGTTTTACAACCTGCACAAGTCGGTCGGGCTGACCATCCTGGTGCTGGTGCTGTTGCGCCTGATCTGGCGCTGGCGCCACCCGGCTCCGCCGCTGCCCGCGCACATGCCGCAGTGGGAGCGGCTGGCCGCGCGGACCAGCCATGCCCTGCTCTATATCCTGATGCTGGCCATGCCCGCGACGGGATTGATCATAGGCTTCGCCTCTGGCCTTCCCACCGTCATCTACGGACTGTTCAACCTGCCGAGCCCCATTCCGGCCAACGAGGACCTGATGCATTCCATGTCCGCCGTACATTTCTATCTCGCGGCTGCCCTGCTGCTGGTGGTGCTGGTGCATGCCGCCGCCGCTCTGCGTCACCACTTCGTGTTGAAGGACGATGTCCTGCGCCGCATGCTGCCGCTGCTGGCCGGTGGCCTGCTGGCCACGGGGCTGCTGCTTCCTGGCGATGCACAGGCCACAGAGTGGCAGACGGACTACGAGGAAAGCCGCCTGACCTTCATCGGCAGCCAGTCGGGGGACGAATTCGAGGGAGAGTTCGAGGACTTCACGGCCGACATCGTCTTCGATCCCGAGACCCTCGAGGACTCGCGGGTCGAGGTGCTGATCGAGACGGCCTCCGTGAACAGCGGCTCGAGCCAGCGGGACAATTCCATTCGCGACGAGGGGCTGCTGGATGTGGAGAGCTATCCTGAAGCCAGCTTCGTCGCCGACACTTTCTGGGAAACCGGCGAGGGCCAGTACGAGGCCGAAGGCGAACTGACCCTGCGCGAAACGACGCGTGAGGTGACCCTTCCCTTTACCCTGGAGATCGAAGGAGAGGGCCCGGAGCGTCAGGCTCGCGCCGAAGGGGAGTTGACCATCAATCGGCTGGATTACGGCGTGGGGCAGGGCCAGTGGGAGGACACCTCCCAGGTCGGCGCCGAGATCATCATCCGTTTCGTCATCCACGCCGAGGCGTCTGGCTCCTGAACCTGCGACTCGCCTTGAGCGCGGGAACTGCGGGAAACAGGGCGGTGCCTTTGCAGGCCCGTCTACATGTGGTAGCGTCCGCCACCTTCCTTGGGAACAGCGGAACATGTCGCGCGAAACAATAGCACTAGCCTCCGACCACGCCGGTTACGGGCTGAAGAGCCTGTTGGCAGACGAAATTCGAACTCTCGGCTATGATATACTGGATCTGGGAACCGATTCGACGGATTCGGTGGACTACCCGGATTTCGGAAGCGCCATGGGTGAGGCCGTAACCGACGGCCGCGTCACGCGCGGCGTTGTCGTCTGCGGCACCGGAATCGGGATTTCCATCGCTGCCAACCGGAACCCCAGGGTGCGTGCTGCTCTCTGTTGCGACGAAACCGCTGCCCGGCTGGCGCGCCAACACAATGACGCCAATGTTCTGGCGCTGGGAGCGCGCCTGGTCGGCGAGGAAGTCGCGAAGGCCTGCCTCAAGGTCTTTCTTGAGACGGATTTCGAGGGAGGCAGGCATCAACGTCGCGTAGACAAGCTCGGAAGGAATTGAGCTGTCCGCGTTTTCACTCTGCTCCGACACCAAAACGTCGAGGAATATAACGATATGACTGCACAAGCTGCAAAGTCCGCCATGACCGAGGACAATTTCTTCACCGCCGGGCTCGATGAAAGCGATCCCGACCTGGCGCACGCCATCGAGGACGAGCTGGACCGCCAGCAGAACCAGATCGAACTGATCGCCTCCGAGAACATCGTCTCGCGCGCCGTGCTGGAAGCCCAGGGCTCGGTGCTGACCAACAAGTATGCCGAGGGCTATCCCGGGCGCCGCTACTACGGCGGCTGCGAGCATGTGGACGTTGTGGAGAAGCTGGCCATCGAGCGGGCGAAGAAACTCTTCGGCTGCAGCTTCGCCAACGTCCAGCCGCACTCCGGCGCCCAGGCCAACCAGGCGGTCTTCCTGGCCCTCATGAAGCCGGGGGAGACCTTCATGGGTCTGTCGCTCTCGGCTGGGGGGCACCTGACCCACGGTGCGGCGCCGAACCTCTCGGGCAAGTGGTTCGAGCCGGTGCAGTACGGTGTGCGCCGTGAGGACGGCCTGATGGACTTCGACGAGATCGCGCGTCTGGCGCGCGAGCACAAGCCGAAGATGATCATCACCGGCGGCTCGGCCTATCCGCGCCATATCGATTTCGAACGCTTCCGCGAGATCGCCGACGAGGTGGGGGCGCTGTTCATGGTGGACATGGCGCACTTCGCCGGTCTCGTCGCCGCGGGCGTGCATCCCAGTCCGCTGCCCCATGCGGACGTGGTGACCACCACCACCCACAAGACCCTGCGCGGGGCGCGCGGCGGCATGGTGCTGACCAACAGCGAGGAGATTGGCAAGAAGATCAACTCGGCCGCCTTCCCGGGACTGCAGGGCGGACCGCTGATGCATGCCATCGCCGGCAAGGCGGCGGCCTTCGGCGAGGCGCTGAAGCCCTCGTTCAAGTCCTATGCCGCTCAGGTGGTCGAGAATGCCAAGATCCTGGCCGAGACCTTGAAGGACGGCGGCCTGGACATCGTGACGGGCGGAACCGACACGCACGTTGTGCTGGTGGACCTGCGCCCGAAGGGCCTGACCGGCAATATCGCCGAGGTGACCTTGGACAAGGCGGGGATCACCTGCAACAAGAACGGCGTGCCCTTCGATCCGGAAAAGCCGGCTGTCACCTCGGGCATTCGCCTGGGAACGCCGGCCGGCACGACCCGTGGCTTCGGAGCCGAGGAATTCCGCCAGGTGGGCCAGATGATCGTCGAGGTGCTCGATGGCGTGGCGGACAACCGCGAGGACAACAGCAAGACCGAGACCGCCGTCTACGACAAGGTCCGCTCGCTCTGTCAGCGCTTTCCGATCTATCCGGATCTGATCGACTGATCCACAGGACCTGGCAGGGGTAGAAGACGATGCGCTGTCCGTTTTGCAGCCACGACGACACACAGGTGAAGGACTCCCGTCCGACGGAGGACAACTCCGCGATCCGGCGGCGCCGTCTCTGCCCGAACTGCGGGGCACGGTTTACCACCTTCGAACGGGTCCAGCTGCGCGAGCTGACCATCGTCAAGTCCGATGGCAAGCGCCAGCCCTTCGATCGTGACAAGCTGATGCGCTCGATGCAGATCGCCTTGCAGAAGCGCCCGGTGGACACCGAGCGGCTGGAACGGGTCGTCAACGGGATCGTGCGGCGCCTTGAGAGTTCCGGTGAGACCGAGATTCCCAGCAAGGTCGTCGGCGAAATGGTCATGGATGCCCTGGCCTCCCTGGACGGCGTGGCCTACGTACGCTTTGCCTCGGTCTACAGGAACTTCCGCGAGGCCAGTGATTTCGGCGAGTTCGTAGGCAAGATCGGTGGCGAAGGCGAGCTCTGAAGACAGGCTGTGGATGGCCTCGGCCCTGGCGTTGGCCCGCCGCGGGCTGGGCCGGGTCGCGCCCAATCCCACGGTGGGCTGTATCATCGTGGCCGAGGGCCGGGCCGTCGGCCGCGGCTGGACCCAGCCGGGCGGTCGCCCCCATGCAGAGACCGAGGCGCTGCACCGGGCCGGAGAGGCTGCCCGTGGTGCGACCGCCTATATCAGCCTTGAGCCTTGCTCGCACCACGGCAAGACGCCGCCGTGCACCGATGCCCTGACCGCGGCGGGCGTGGCGCGCTGCGTGATCTCCTGCGAGGATCCCGATCCGCGCGTTTCCGGGCGCGGGATCGCTGCCCTGCGGGCTGCCGGCATCGAGGTGGAGATCGGGCTGTTTGCCGAGGAGGCGCAAGAACTGAACCGCGGCTTCTTCCTGAACAAGCTGGCAAGCCGCCCCCTGCTCACCCTCAAGCTGGCGACCTCGCTGGATGGCCGGATCGCCCTGGCTTCGGGCGAGAGCAAGTGGATCACCGGTGAAGCCGCCCGGGCCCGCGCGCACCTGCTGCGTGCCGGACACGACGCCATCCTGGTGGGGGCCGGAACGGCCCTTGCCGACGACCCCCGCCTGGACGCACGCCTGCCGGGGCTCGAGGATCGCTCGCCCCTGCGGGTGGTGCTGGATCGCCGTCTGCGCCTGCCGCATGGCCATGACCTGGTTTCCCGGGCCCGGGACAGGGCCACCCTGCTGTTCACCGCCCCGGGGCATTCCGACGAGGAACTGGCACCCTATCGGGATGGCGGCGTAGAGGTCGTGGAAGCGGCGTCCACCACGGATGAGAGCGACTTTCCCGAAACCGTGTTGCAGCACCTGGCGCAACGTGGCCTGACGCGCGTCCTGCTGGAAGGCGGAGCGCAGACAGCCACTGCCTTCCTGCAGGCCGGACTCGTGGACCGCCTGGAGTGGTTCAGGGCGCCGATGGTGATCGGGGCGGATGGCCTGTCCGGCATGGCGGCCCTGCATCTGGAAAGCCTGTTGCAGGCTCCCATCTTCCAGCGAGAGGATCTGGAACAGCTGGGCGCGGACCTGCTGGAGCGCTACCGGCGTGAAGCCGCCTGATGGCCCAGGCGTATCAGGACATTTCCACATTGATGATCGGACGGCACGCATGTTCACGGGACTGGTAAGCGACCTGGGGCGGCTTCTCGGGAGCGAGGGCATGGAGGACAAGCGTTTTCGCATTGCCACCTCCTATCCCCTGGGCGAAGTGGCCATTGGCGCCTCCATCGCCTGCAACGGCTGCTGTCTCAGTGTCGTGGAGAAAGGCGAGGGCTGGTTTGCCGTGGACGTCTCGGGCGAAACGCTGTCGAAGACGACTCTGGGGGACTGGCAGCCGGACCATCGCGTCAACCTGGAACGGGCGCTGCGGCTGGGCGACGAACTCGGCGGTCACCTGGTTTCGGGCCATGTGGACGGGATTGCCGAGATCCTGGAGATCCGGCCCGAGGGGGGGTCACTGCGCTTTTCCTTGCGCGCCCCCGGGCACCTGGCGCGCTACATCGCACCCAAGGGCTCGGTGACGCTGGACGGCGTCTCACTGACCGTCAACGAGGTCGAGGGGGCCGAGTTCGGTGTCAACATCATTCCCCACACGGCGCAGGTCACCACCTTCGGCCGCTACGAGGCGGGAAACCGCGTTAATCTGGAAATCGACCTTCTGGCGCGCTACGTTGCGCGCCTCATGGCCCAACAGGATTGAAAAGCATGTCAGAATCAAACGTCGAGCCCTGGCGCGTCACCTTTCGCGAACTGGTCTCGCCGATCGAGGACATCATCGAGGAGGCGCGCAACGGGCGCATGTTCGTCCTGGTGGATGACGAGGATCGCGAGAACGAGGGCGACCTGGTCATCCCGGCACAGATGGCGGGGCCCGAGGCCATCAACTTCATGGCCAAGTACGGGCGTGGCCTGATCTGCCTGGCGCTGACGCGCGAGCGTATCGAGTCCCTGGGCCTGCCCATGATGTCGAGCAAGAACGAATCGCGCCACGAGACGGCCTTCACGGTGTCCATCGAGGCCAGGGAAGGGGTGACCACCGGCATATCGGCTCCGGACCGTGCGCGGACCATCGCGGTTGCCATAGACCCTTCCAGTACCGCGGAGGACATTGCCACGCCGGGCCATGTCTTCCCCCTGCTGGCACGCGACGGCGGCGTGCTGGAGCGCACGGGTCATACGGAGGCGGCGGTGGATATCGCGCGGCTGGCCGGCCTCAATCCCTCGGGCGTGATCTGCGAGATCATGAACGACGACGGCACCATGGCGCGGCGCGACGACCTGATCGCCTTCGCCCAGTCGCATGGTCTGAAACTGGCCACCATCGCCGACCTGATCGCCTATCGCCGGCGGCATGATCGCCTGGTGGAAAAGGTTATGACCCAGGAGTTCGACAGCCGGCACGGCGGCCTGTTCAATCTCTCGGTCTATCGCAACACCATCACCCAGGCCGAGCATGTGGCCCTGGTGAAGGGCGATATTGTAGACGGCGCGCCGGTGCCGGTGCGGGTGCATGCACTTTCGGTTCTGGACGACGTGCTTTCGGATCGCACCCAGGGCCGGGGCGGCGAGCTGCAGGAGGCCATGGATCTGGTCGGACAGGAGGGCCGAGGCGTGGTCGTCCTGATTCGCGATCCTTCGCCGGTCTCGATTTCAGAACGCCTGAAGAACCGCGGCGGCCAGGACAGCATACCCAGCACGGAACTGCGCGACTACGGCGAGGGCGCCCAGATCCTGCTGGATCTGGGGGTGCGCGAGATGATCCTGCTGCACAACACGCGCCATACCATTGTCGGGCTGGAGGGATATGGCCTGAAGGTGGTGGGGCAGAAAGCCGTGCGTCCTGCACAGTAAGGGCTTGCCCTGGCGGGAGGTATCCCCGATAGCTGGGGCGCGTTGGACCGGCGCGGCCTTGACGCAAGGCCAGACAGAGAGAAAAGAAACGGATCGTTCATGAGACAGTCACCACGTGTCCTGATCGTCGAGGCACGCTTTTACGAAGATATTTCTGATGAACTCTACGCAGGGGCGGCCGAGGCCCTGGACGCTGCAGATGCCAGGATTGAGCGCCTTTCCGTGCCGGGCGCCTTCGAAATTCCGGCCGCCATCGCCATGGCAGCGGAAGCCGGCCGGCGCGATGCCACTCGGGTCTATGACGGCTACGTCGCCCTGGGCTGCGTGATCCGGGGAGAGACCAGCCACTACGACTATGTCTGCGAGGAAAGCGCCCGCGGCTTGCGCGACCTGGGTTGCCGGATGTTCGTGCCGATCGGCTATGGCATACTGACCGTAGAGAATGAGGATCAGGCCTGGGCGCGGGCCGACCGCAAGCGCAAGAACAAGGGGGCCGATGCGGCCGAAGCCTGCCTGCGGATGATCGAGATCTCCCGCGGGTTCGGATTCTCCGCCAGATGAGCGGAGCGGTCTCCGGAAAGAGAATGGACAAGGTGACAGGGTCAGAAACCGAGAACGGCGACACACAGAAGCCGCAAGTGCACAAGAGCGTGCGCAAGCGCCGGGCTGCGCGCCTGGCGGCCGTGCAGGCGCTCTACCAGATCGAGATGAACAAGGCCTCCACGGAGGCGGTGATTCTCGAGTTCCTGAAATACCGCACCGACGAGGAAATCGAGGGCTATTCGCTGGGCGAAGTGGACCAGAAGCTGTTCACCGAGCTGGTGCGCGGCGTGCATCGCGAGGCCGCGGACCTGGATGACATGTTGAGTGCCGTCATCTCCGAGGGCTGGCAGGTGGAGCGGCTGGAATTCCTGCTGCGCCTGATCCTGCGCGCGGGCACCTACGAGATCGGCCATCGGCTCGAGTTTTCCGCCAAGGCCGCCATCAACGAGTATGTCGACCTGGCCCATGACTTCTTCAATGACCGGGAACCCGCCATGGTAAACGGCATGCTGGACAGGATCGCGCGCAGCCTGCGCAGCGAGGAATTCGAGACCGGCTGACGAGGTCGGCAGCAGTCCGGAGGGCTTCCTTGCCATGGAGGCGGAATTCGACCTGATCGCGCGTTACTTCGCGCCCCTGGCCGTGGGGGAAAGGGGCGCCTATGCCCTGCTCAACGATGCCGCGATCCTGGATGTCCCGGCCGAGCACAGCCTGGTCACGACCCTGGACAGCATGGTGGAGGGCGTGCATTTCCTGCCCGATGATCCACCGGACCTGATTGCGCGCAAGCTGTTGCGCGTCAATCTCTCGGACTTGGCAGCCATGGCCGCGCGTCCCAGAGGCTATCTCCTTTCTCTCGCGCTTTCCGGCGACCAAGACGAAACCTGGCTGGAGGCCTTTGCCACGGGGTTCGGGAGGGATCAGGACATCTACGACGTGGTACTGCTGGGAGGGGATACCCTGCGCACACCCGGGCCGCTGACGCTCACCCTGACGGCCCTGGGCGAAGTACCAAGGGGACAGGCCCTTCAGCGCGGGACCGCTCGTGCGGGCGAGGATATCTATCTGACCGGTCGCCTGGGCGAGGCGGCGCTGGGCCTCTTCGTGCGTCTGGGCCAGGCCGCAGAGAAACTGCCCGATCTGACCGCCGGACAGCTGGACAGGCTCGAGGCGGCCTATCGCCTGCCCGATCCGCCCGTACAGCTCGGCCCTCTGCTGCCGGGGCTGGCCACGGCCTGCCTGGACGTTTCCGACGGCTTGATGGGGGATCTGGGGCACATTGCGAATGGATCCGGCCTGGGTGCGGAGGTCGAGGTAACCCGGTTGCCCCTTGCTCCGGAGGTGCGCCGGCTGGTCGAGGCTGTCCCGGAACGCTTGCAGGACGTGGTGAGTGGCGGCGACGACTACCAGCTGCTGTTTACGGCGCCGCAGGAGAAGAGGGATGCCGTGGAACGACTGTCCGGAGACAGTGGCGTTGCCATCTCCCGTATCGGGCGCATGACGCAAGGGGACAGCGTGCGCCTGCTGGATGTGCAGGGACGGGACGTGGCCGTGGCCCAGGCGGGCTGGACGCACTTCTGATGCGCTCCTGGCTACCCTTCCTCTCGTTGTTCCGAGCGGCCGGGATAGAGAGCCTTCATCACCAGGCGCCGCGCCGAAGGGCGTGCGGTCTGCCAGTCCATGGGCCGGCAGGCCTCGGCCGCGGCCAGGCCCAGGCGCGCGGTGAAGAGGCCGTTGACCAGGGCCGCGCCCGCCTTTCCGGAGAGCCGTGCGGTGACGCTGGCGCCCACCAGGTCGCCCAGGGTTTCGTCCGCGGCTTCCAGCGTGCCAGCGGCCAGCACGTCCAGGAAGGCGATGCGCAGCAGGCGCAGGCTGGCCAATCCGCCCGGGCGCCCGCCGTAGAGACGGGCAAGGCGCGCCACCATGCGCAGATCGATGAGGGCGGTGGCCAACATGTCGAAGACCGCGAAGGGGCTCAGCACATTGATGAAGCCACTGCGGCGCGTGGCGGCGGTGATGATCGCGGCGGCCCGCTGGTCCAGGGGAACGATGACCTCTTGCTCGAAGGCTTCCAGTTTCTCCCGGTCGTCGCCCAGATCAGCCTCGCGCTCGCGCCAGGCTGCCACGGCCCATTCGCTGACGGGCCGCCGGCCGTAGAGGGAGAGCAGTTCGCCCAGAAGCCGCCCGGCTTCCACATGGTCCTGGCGGGCGGAGGGACTGCGCGCTTGCAGGTGGGACAGGCGGCGCAGGCGCAGAAGGGCAGCAAGTTCGCGCAGCATGAGCAGCAGGCCGCCCAATAGCAACAGGCCACAGGCGGCCAGCAGGGCCCAGTGGTACCAGGACTCGCTGGCCAGGATTTCCGTGACCAGGGCATCGAGCGCCATGCCGAAGCCGGTGGCCAGCAGCAGTCCGAGTCCTGTCCACAGCAGGCGTCCGGCCAGCGAGCGCCGACCCAGGGGGTGAGTAAAGCTTTCCGCGCCGCCTTCGGCTTCCGGGAGGGGGTGCATGCCGCTGGGACTCCGGGTCTCCGGGCGAACGTCACGTCCCGTCCTCGACTCATCGCCACCGTCCTGCAGCGAGCGGGTTTCCGGTCGTCGATCCTCGGTCATCCCAGGCGGTCTCCGATCAGGTATTGCAGGGCCTTGTCGAGACGGATGTGCGGCCAGGCCCCATCCGCGTGAAGTCCGGCCGGCGGCCGGAACGCGAGCGCCTCGAAGCCCTCCGGCGGCAGGCCTTCCGCGGACAGCTGCCCCGGATAATGTGCGACCTCAGCCTCGTTTCCGATCGGGCGTCCGGCGAGGTAGCGACGGTCCGGGCGGTGAGATTGTCTCACTTCCCGCGTGGCGCGCAGTGCGGCAATGGCCATGGTTTCACTCTCCGCGCCGCGGAATCGGCTCTGGCGCAGGCTACCAGCCAGGCTGCGCGCCAGCAGGCCGGTCAGGGTGTCGTGCTGGTCGCTCGGAATGTGGTCCGCCTTGCTGCCGGCGAAGAGGACCCTGTCGATTCCCGGACGAACGGCACGCGGCAGCCAGCTGCGGCCGATCCGCATGGCGTCCAGCAGGCTTTCCATCTCGCGATCGAGCGCCCTGAGCCCCTCGCTGCCATGTTGCAGGTGTCCGAGCAGGTCCACGAGGACCAGTTGCCGGTCGAGCCGTGCGAAATGGCGGCGATGAAATGGGCGTACGATTTCGTCGCGGTAGGCCTTGAAGCGCTGTTCCATGAGGCTGCGCAGCGACTCGTCCTGGCCGCGGCCGCGCCGACGCCAAGCCGTGTCATAGCTGGCCGGGGGAAGTGGCGCGAAGGTCAGCACCGGCGCTCCTTCCAGGTCTCCGGGCAGGAGGAAACGGCCGGGATGCAGCAGGAGTGCGCGCTTCTCCTGCTCCTGCCGTTGGCGCAGATAGTTCCGGAAGGCTTTGGCGGCCTGCATGGCCTTGCGTTCGGCCTCGGCATCGGGCGTGTCGGGGTCGAGTTCGGCCAGAAGCTCCCGGAAGGACTGCGAGGCGGCCCGGTGTTCGGGCTGCTGCATTTCCTCCAGCACGGCCCGGGACCAGCTGTCATGATCGTGGGCCAGCAGCCCCAAGTCCAGCAGCCATTCGCCAGGATAGTCGAACAGGTCGAGATGCAATACCGCATCTCCCAGGCGCCCTTGGAGGCCGGTGGGGCGGTAGCGTATGGACAGGCGCAGTTCCGACTGCCGGCGGGTGCCCGGCGGCCATTCGCCCGCTTCGCACAGGTGCTGCAGGTTGCTCTCGAAGGCAAAGCGCGGCAGGTGCTGATTGGGCTGGGGGCGCAGGACCGCGGCATGATAGCGGCCTTCCTGGACAGCCGTGAGCCCCTGCAGGCGGGCAGGATAGAGCAGCGCCTGCACGAGCGCGGTCAACAGGACGGTCTTGCCGGAAGACGAGAGGCCGGTAATGCCGAGACGCAGGCGGCGTTCCAGAAGGCCGCGGCCGGTGTCCGCGAGCGTATCGATCCAGTCATTGACCACGGTTGTGTTCGGTCCTGTCTCCTGGCCATGCAGGCTGGGTAAGGGAAGGCAGCACGAAGTTCCGCTCAAGCTTGGGGAAACCCGGCAGGAACTTCAAGGTTGTGCCGACCGGGGCAGGAGGGTTCAGGAGGAGCCGTGATCCGAGAAGGCCTGCCGCAGAAGCTCGCCTACATCACGGTTGGACTTCGCCCGGACCTTGTCATCGCGGCCCATCAGGTAGCCCTCGCTTTCGCTGCACAGGCCGAGAATGACCTTGCGCATGAAGGGCCCGTCCATGGCCAGCCCGAACAGGCCTTCCCGGGCATTGCCCTGCTCGTCGACGCGGAATTCGCAGGGCGCCAGGTTGCGTCCGATGCGGTAGGGGCCAGGGCGGGAGCCGTCCCATTTGTGATAGGCGTTCTCGTAGACGATGATGTCCGTAGGGGAACCGCCCTCCTCGATTTCCCGGGCAATCTCGCGACAGCGTTCGGGGTCGGTGATCTCGTCCTCCCCGCCCAGCATCATCAGGACGGGAGCACCGGTGGCCTCGTTGTCGTCGAACCGGGCGATGCAGGGGCCGTAGTAGGAGGCATGGGCGGCGAAGCGCTGACCGTCCGGCGCCAGGGTCTCGGCCACCTGCTCATAGGCCGCGAACACGGTTGCCATGCCGCCGTACGAGAAGCCCATGAGGGCGACCCGGCTGCCGTCTACCTCGGGGCGTTCGTCGAGATGCTTCAAGGTTGTATAGGCGTCGGCCAGCATCATGGTTTCCGTAATGTTCAGCAACCGGTCTATGAATCCGGTGGCCATGTCGCGCCGGGGGGCGAAGACGTCGACCACGGCAGCGGCGATGCCCATTTCGGCAAACTGCCGGGCATAGAGGAGCTCGCGCGAGGAGCTTACGCCCGATGCACCGTGCAACAGGACGACGGCCGGGACCGGGGTCTCCGCCGAGGCTGTCTCCGGCAGGTAGAGGTCGACGCTGATCTCGGTTTTCGGATTGGCCTCGGGTCCCTCGCCCACATCAGAGAGCATGAAGGGACTGTGGGAGGTCAGGGTGACCTCTTCATGCTGGCTGTCCACCGCCTGTCGAGACGGCCATTCCTGCAGCAGGCGTTCGAAGTGCGAGGCTGTGGCGGTGCCGGAGAGCAGCAGCGCAAGCGGCAGGGCCAGGAAAGCCGGCCAGAACTGTCTTTTCATCTGCACATCCTGTTCCATGCGACATATGCGTCAGGACCAGAGATAGGGCGGATTTTGTCACTGTCATGGCCGTCTCGCAGGATAAGGCCGGCGGCTTTGGTTTCAGCCCAGCCCCTGCCTCAACAGCTCGGCCACCGGTTGGCGGCGCTTGCGCTCATAGAGCAGCTGGTCGGCTTGCGAGAAGAGTGTCGTCGGATCCGTGCTTCCATCGAAAGTCTCGTAGCCGAAGCTGCCACTCACGCGGATGCTCTCACCGTTCCAGTCGACCGACTGGCGATTGACCAGGTTCTCCAGTTTTTCGGTCAAGCTGGCGGCGAGAACTGGCGGCGTGCGCGGCATCAGGACGGCGAACTCGTCCCCGCCAATGCGACAGACAGAGTCGTTGCGTCGGGTATACTGCTCCAGCAGGTGGCCGACATGACGCAGCACGACATCGCCGGCGATATGGCCGTGCCGGTCGTTGACCTGCTTGAAGCTGTCGAGGTCGCAGAGCACGAGGATGCCCATGTCGTTGTGCCGGCCAGCCTCGGCCAAAGCCCGTTCCAGGCTCTGCCGGAAACCACGCCGATTGAGCAGGCCGGTAAGCTCGTCGGTAACGGCAAGGCTTTCCAGCACGCGAATCCGCTCGGCCTGAGCGGCGATCTGGCGCTTCTGGTCGGCGAGCCGGATACGCAGCCGTTCCATGAGACTGTCCTCGTTCTCAGCGGCACGGGAATCCTGGGCCGTTCGCCTATCTTGGTGCCCGAGTTCGCCGAGGCGCGAGAGGAGAGTGCTGTTCAAATCCGGATCGTCGTAGATAGCCAGTGTACGAAATACCATGATGCCTGCCCTTTCTTGCTGCGAGGGTGTTTGCCAAGGGGAAAGCAAGAAGCGGGCCAGAATTTGCATCCCGGATTGGCTGATCTGCTGGGGCGCCTCTGATCGGACTTGATCCGAGTGGGCAGGAACTGCCCTGAAGGCCCGAAGAAGCGGGCAATTCTTGCCGCTTGCCGCGACCTCGTTTTCTCTGCAGCAACAGGCTGTCCGTGATAGACTGCCCAAGTATGCTTGAAGAGCCATACGGCTCGGAACAGTCAGGACTCCGGACTTGGGGTATGAAGGTGTCAGGTGCAGTGAGGATTACGGTCTGGACGATACTCTGCGGTTTTGTGGCCATGGCACTGGGCTCTCCGGTTGGGGCTGCGACGCCCTTTCCGAAATCCGCCGGGGATTTTCAACCGCACAGGGCCACCTATGACCTGACCCTGGAGCGAGAGCAGAGCACTCCCGACATCGCGGCTGCCACGGGCCGCCTGCAATTCGAATGGGCCGACGGCTGCTCCGGCTGGACGGTCAACCAGAGTTCGCGCATCTTCCTGGAACGCAGCGAAGGTCCCGTCGTCGATTTCGGCTGGTCGATTTCCTCGTGGGAAGCCAAGCGGGGCGATCACTACCGCTTCTCCATCCGCCATTACGCCGATGGCCGCAAGACGGACGAAAGACAGGGAGAAGCGCATCTGAGCGCCCCTGGCCAGCAAGGCACGGCCACCTTCAATACGCCCGAGGAACGTGAGGTCAAGTTGCCGTCCGGGACGGTCCTGCCCAGCTGGCACAGCTTCGAACTTCTGGACCAGGCCCGGCGCGGTGCCTTGCCGTTGTGGCGCATGGTGTTCGATGGCTCGGGCGACAATGACGGCTACGCCGGCGTGTCGGTCCACAAACTGCGCAGCTATAAGGGGGAAGAGGCGTTCGACGAGTTCGAGGCCCTGCGGGGCGAGCCGTCCTGGCGCCTGCACATGGCCTATTTCGAGCCAGAGCGCGGGGAGATGCTGCCGATCAACGAACAGACCCTGCGGCTCTATCGCAACGGAATTGCAGACGAACTGCGCTTCGACTACGGCGATTTCACCCTGGAAGGCCACTTGGCAAAGCTGGAGGAACTGCCGGACGCGGGATGCTGAGCGTTCGCCGCCCCTGGCGCGTCAGGGAGTGAAACTGCGGCCCTTGCGCACGGCGTCCGTGCCCAGCTTGCGATTCAGGCCGTCGATCGCCTTCTCGACCGCGATGCGCCGGGTGCGTTGCGGATCCAGGAAGTCCGGGGGGTCGGCCAGTTCGCCCCGAACCAGGTCCGCAGCCCCGATCCCGATCAGGCGATAGCCCCCCGGTTTCCAGTTTTCCCGCAGCAGCGTGTGCCCCATCTCATAGAGTGTTTCGGCCGACTGGGTGGGGGCAAAGAGCTGGCGGCTGCGGGTTTGCAGCCGAAAATCGCCCGTGCGCAGTTTCAAAGTGACCGTTTTGCCCGCCACGTCCTTGTCCCGGAGACGGCGGGCAAGTTTTTCGCAGAGCGGCCAGAGATGGTGCTGCAGGCTGTCCAGGTCCTGGATATCCTGCTCGAAGGTTGTCTCCGAGGACAGGCTCTTGGCCGGGGCGTCCGCCTCGATGGGGCGGGGATCCTGGCCACGCGCAAAGAGATGGAGGCGCCGGCCCATGGCCCCGTAGCGGGCCATCAGTTCGCTTTCCTCGTAGGGTCTCAGGTCGCGGACAAGGCGTATGCCGTCCGACAGCAGCTTCTTCTGCAGGGCACTGCCCACACCCCAGAGAATGGAGACCGGCTTGTCGGCCAGGAAGTCTGCAGCTTCGGACGCGCCGATCACGGCAAAGCCACGTGGTTTGTCCAGATCCGAGGCGATCTTGGCGAGCAGCTTGCAGGTGGACAGTCCGATGGAGACGCTGACCGCGAGATCGCGCTCGATATCGGCGGCCAGCCTGGCCAGGCATTCGGCAGGACTGGCACGATGCAGGCGACTCGTCCCGGACAGGTCGAGAAAGGCCTCGTCCAAGGACAGGGGCTCGATCTGCGGCGTCAGGGCCGACATCCGGTCCCGGATGGCGCGCGAGACCTCGCGGTACTTGGCCATGTCCGGCCGGAGGACCTCGGCATCCGGACAGAGCGAAAGCGCCTTGAACATGGGCATGGCGCTACGCACGCCGTAGAGTCGGGCGACATAGCAGGCGGCGGAGACCACGCCACGCTGGCCGCCGCCGACGATCACCGGCTTGTCGCGCAGCTCTGGCCGGTCGCGTTTCTCGACACTGGCATAGAAGGCGTCGCAATCGAGGTGGGCGAAACTGAGGCTCTCCAGTTCAGTGTGGTGCACGAGTCGGGGGCCGCCGCAGGAAGGACACCGCCTGGGCGGCGTCTCCTCCCCCGTCGTCAGTGTGACGCAGTCACGACAGAGCGTTTTCACAGGAAACTCCTGCTGCACCTGAACCCGAGGGCACCATGGGAAAATCGATGCTCGAACGGGTTAAATTGTTTTCAATCCGTAAGCATAACGTTAAGCATATGCGCTTTAGTATATCGATGTGCTTGCTCTTAATCGAATGTTACCAAATTGGGGCGTCTTTTAGGAGGCGAATGAAGTTGCCAAGCCCGAGTCCAGTGTTCCCCGGTGCGTGGGATCAGCCGGAGTCGCGGTTGTGGAAATGACGAGGAACGAGGTTAGGATGGACAACGTCGAGACGATCGCCACGGCCAGCGATACGAAAACGGTTCTCGTGGTTGAGGACAACGAACTCAACATGAAGCTGTTTCACGACCTGCTGGAAGCGCATGGTTACAACATTCTCCAGACCAAGGATGGCATGGACGCGCTGCGCATGGCGCGTCATCACAAGCCGGACCTGATCCTGATGGATATCCAGCTGCCAGAAGTTTCGGGACTTGAGGTAACCAAATGGATCAAGGAGGATGACGATCTCAGCACCATTCCCGTCATCGCGGTAACCGCTTTCGCCATGAAGGGCGACGAGGAGAAGATCCGGGAGGGGGGCTGCGAAGCCTACATCGCCAAGCCGATTTCGGTGACGGACTTCCTGGATACGATCAGGCGCTTCCTGGATTGAGACACGGACTCTTGAAGCGGATCTGCTGTTAGATGAGCGCAAGAATCCTCGTTGTAGATGACACGCCGGTCAATGTTCGGCTTCTGGAAGCCAAGCTGACCGCCGAGTATTTCGACGTCCTGACAGCAAGCGACGGGCCTACGGCGCTGGAGATCGCCGAGAGCGAGGTGCCGGATGTCATCCTTCTGGATGTCATGATGCCGGGTATGGATGGCTTCGAGGTATGCCGACGTCTGCGCGAGAATCCCGCCTTGGGGCATATCCCCGTGGTGATGGTCACGGCCCTGACGGATGTATCCGATCGCGTTCGCGGCCTGGAAGCGGGGGCCGATGATTTTCTCTCCAAACCGGTCAACGACATCGCCCTCTTTGCGCGCGTGCGGTCCCTGGTGCGCCTGAAGACCCTGATGGACGAGCTGCGGGCGCGGCAGGCGGCCGCCGGCCTCAGCGTGGATGACCGGATCCAGATGGGCACCAAGGAGGACTTGAACGAAGCCCATATCCTGGTGGTCGACGGCCAGCCCCAGCACGGCCAGAGACTGTGCGGGCAGCTGCGCGAGGAAGGCTATGAGGTGACGCTCAGCCAGAGCCTGCAGGATGCCCAGCAGCAGTGTTCCGTCGCGCCCTTTTTCGATCTGATCCTGGTGGGCATCGAGGTGGCTGGAGAAGACGGGCTGCGCTTCTGCAGCCAGTTGCGCAGTCACGAGGAAACCCGGCACATTCCCATCCTGCTGGTGCTGGACGACATGGATCTTCCGCGTCTCGCCAAGGGGCTCGACCTCGGGGTGACCGACTATCTGTTCAAGCCTATCGACAACAACGAACTGCTGGCGCGGGTGCGCACCCAGGTGCGCCGACGCCACTATCACAATCGCCTGCGCAGCATGCTGGATCAGGGCATGTCCATGGCCTACACGGATTCCCTGACGGGGGTCTACAACAGGCGCTACATGGACAGTTACCTGACCCGCAAGCTGCCCGAAATCCGCGAAACGGGAAAACCCCTGGCGCTGCTGATCTTCGATATCGACCGTTTCAAGGAGGTCAACGACACCCACGGGCATGCCGTGGGGGACATGATTCTCTGTGAAGTCTGTCGACGCGTCGAGGAGAACGTGCGCGATTTCGACCTGCTGTCGCGCTATGGCGGGGAGGAATTCGTGCTGGTCATGCCCGACACCACCGCCGAGCAGGCCCTGAACATTGCCGAGCGACTGCGCGAACGCATCGGCAGTTTTGCTGTGGACATCAACGAGCAGGTCGGTGCGCTGACCGTTTCGGTCTCCATCGGCGTTTCGGTGACAAGCGATCCCACCGCCAAGCCCGAGACCCTGCTCGAGGAGGCGGATCACGCGCTCTACGAGGCCAAGCGCGGAGGCCGTGATCGTGTGGTGATGTCGGAGGCTGTGGCCGGTTAGAGTGCGCTCGACTCGCGCCGAAAGACTGTCCAGTCCCAGTAAGTGGTCTTCGGTGCGCGAGGCTTCGCTAGACACATAAGACAAACAGTCTTCTCTTGCTGGAAAAGGCGGTTTCTCAATACGGCCTGAAGGCCTCCTCATAATCCGGGTCCTGGGCCCCAAGCTTACATCTTACCTCGTCGTCCCTGAAAAAGCTTCGCTCTCCACCGCTGGCGGATTGCTTCAGGCGGGTCGACCATGGTTTGCCGTGAACCAATTCCGCACTGGTGTTACGCGGATGATGGCATGGGTGAACGGTTCCTGGATGCAAGCGGCGGGTTAACGAACGATCGTCTCGGGATGTTGACTGTTTGGCGACAAAGTTGCAGGCGAGAGAGTGCTGACGGGGTGGCCTCGCCAAAGGCAATGCCATTAGGGCAAGTTGTCTCGTCTGTCCGTTAAGAGTTAGCAAAGAAAACGGTATGGTCCAGCAACAGCCCACCAAGACGATCGATCTGGCGCTTCAGGGCGGCGGATCCCACGGGGCGCTGACCTGGGGAGTGCTTGACCGCATCCTGGAAGATGGGCGTCTGGAGATCTCAGGCATCAGCGGGACCAGTGCGGGGGCAATGAATGCCGTGGTGCTGGCGCAAGGATTTCACCAAGGCGGTCGGGAGGGAGCGCGCGAGTCGCTCGCCGCCTTCTGGCGAGCGGTGAGCGAAGCGGCGCGTTTTTCGCCCGTGCAGAACACCTGGTGGAACCGACTCACTGGCGACTTCAACCTGAACAGATCGCCTGGCTACCTGTTCTTCGAGAACCTGACGCGGCTGTTCTCGCCCTATGAGCTTAATCCTCTTGATATCAACCCGTTGCGCGACCTCGTTTCCAGCACGGTAGACTTCGATCAGGTCAATTCTTGCGAGTTGCCGAAGATCTTCGTCACCGCCACCAACGTGCGCAACGGACAGGCGCGCGTCTTTACCCAGCCGCATCTGTCGGTCGAAACGATCATGGCCTCGGCCTGCCTGCCATCGGTTTATCAGGCGGTGGAGATCGATGGCGAAGCATACTGGGACGGAGGCTATATCGGGAATCCGGCGCTTCACCCCCTCGTCGACCAGACCAGCTGTCGCGACCTGGTCATTGTCCAGATCAATCCAATGATCCGAAACGAACTGCCGCGCACCGGCCGCGAGATCCTGAACCGGCTGAATGAAATCAATTTCAATGCCAGTCTCATCAAGGACCTGCGGGCGATCCAGCTGCTGCACAGACTCATCGAGGCCGAGGGGCTCGAGACGGAGCGTTACCGCGACATGCGGATTCATCTCATCCATGCCGATGAGGAACTGCAGGGCTTGGATTCCTCCAGCAAGCTCAATGCCGAATGGGACTTCATCAGCTATCTTTACGAGCGTGGCAGGGCTTTGGCGGAGCGATGGCTTGAGGAGAACTATGACGGGCTCGGTGTGCGCTCCACTTTTGATCTCGATGCACTGTTCGCCGATCCGCTGCGTCCGGTAGGGGGGCCTGAGCAGTCGAGCAGAAACGGGTCAGCGGAGTAGGCGCGGATGTATGGCATTCTCGTTCTCGTGACAGCGCTCGGCGGGCTCATCTATTTGGCCTATCGTGGCGTCACCTTGCTGATCCTGGCGCCTGGCCTCGCCATGCTGGCCGTGCTTGCCTCGCTGGAACGGCCTCTGCTTGCCAGTTACACCCAGATCTTCATGGCCTCGGCAGGCGACTTCATCGTTCAGTATTTTCCGGTCTTCCTGCTTGGCGCCATCTTCGGCAAGCTGATGGAGGCTTCCGGAAGTGCGGAGGTGCTGGCCAACGCAACGATCCGCAAGCTTGGCAGCGAGCGCGCCATACTGGCGGTGGTCCTGTCATGCGCCGCGATGACCTATGGTGGGGTGTCCCTGTTCGTTGTCGCTTTCGCCGTGTTCCCGATCGCGGCGGCGGTGTTCCGTCGCGCCGACCTTCCCAAGCGGCTGATACCAGGCACCATTGCGCTTGGGGCCTTCACCTTCACCATGACAGCGTTGCCCGGTACGCCAGCAATCCAGAATGCGATCCCGATGCCTTACTTCGGAACGACGCCCTTTGCCGCGCCGGGGCTGGGCATTCTGGCCGCGTTGATCATGTTTGCGCTCGGTCAACTGTGGCTGGAGCGACGGGCCCGGGTCATCCCCGAAGGCTATGGAGATCATCCGGACGCGGCACCGCGCGCTCCTGTCGCCTTGCGCGAGCGTGCCTCGGGCGAAAACTTCGACATTGCAGAGCTTCCGGCCGAAGTGCCCCCGGCCAAGCTGCCGTCCTTCATGCTGGCGGTGCTGCCGCTTGCTACGGTGATCACCGTCAATCTCGTCTTCACCGCCATCGTTATTCCGGCCATGGACACCAACTACCTCGCAGCGCCGGAATATGGCGCGACGACCATCGATTCAGTGCGCGGCATCTGGTCCATCATCTCCGCACTGGTCATCTCGATCCTGTTGATGATTGCCGTAAACTGGTCACGCCTGCCCAGGCTGACCGCTTCGTTGGATGCCGGTGCGCACGCCTCCCTGCTGCCTATTTTCAATACCGCGAGCCTTGTCGGGTTCGGCTCCGTTATCGCCTCGCTCTCGGCCTTCACCTTGATCCGCGATTCGGTGATCGATATCGGCGGCGACAATCCGCTGATATCACTTGCGATCGCGGTCAACCTTTTGGCCGGGATGACCGGCTCGGCGTCGGGCGGCATGAGCATTGCGCTCACCACGCTCGGCGGCGTCTATATGGAGATGGCCCAGGCCGTCGGCATTTCACCGGATTTGATGCACCGGGTGACCGCGGTGGCGACCGGCGGGCTCGATGCATTGCCCCACAATGGCGCCGTCATCACGCTTCTTGCGATCTGCGGGCTGACACACCGCGAGGCCTACCTTGATATCGCCGTCGTCGCCGTGGTTATACCGATCATTGCTCTGACCGTGCTGATTATCCTGGGAACGTTGCTGGGGAGTTTCTGATAAAGAAAACCGGCCCGGATGCCGGTGCAGTTCACGCTTGAGGCGGCCGTGCATGCCGGGCGTCTGGCCGGAGAGGAACACCCGCCTGGCGTTGGTCAGTTCATGGTCGCGATCGCTTTTGTCCAGATAGACCCGTTCGATCGTTCGGCCCGTAAACGCTTCGGATTACTCCATCATCGGCGCAGGGTATGGCCAGAATAGGCCTGACTGGACGCACGCCGCAGCCTGTCACCAATCCGAGTGGCTCCAAGGGAGTGGATTTTTGGCGAACAAGACTCGGCAGAGCAAAAAGCTTAACCGCCTTCTCCCGGGGAAAAGGCGGCTCTTCACGACCGTATGAAAAAACTCTGTGGCAGCTGGGCTTGTACCCGGCCGCAGAGCTTACTTCATCTTGGATTCCTTGAACTCGACGTGCTTGCGCGCGACGGGGTCGTACTTGCGAAAGCTCATCTTCTCGGTCTGGTTCCGCGGGTTCTTCTTCTTGACGTAGAAGTAGCCGGTGTCCGCGGTGCTGACGAGCTTGATCCACTGTGTGACGGGCTTCGCCATAGTGATTTCCTTCCGGGGTCAGAATCTGTGACTTTGGCGGCGGACATTAGCCGGCAAGGCGCACAAGTCAAGGGAAGATCTCTCAATCCCGTGCGAAGGAAACCGGCTGTTTACTCCGCCGTCCTGTCCTCGGCCATGCGCTGGGCAGTGCTGGGGGCGCCGCGCCGGGCATGGGAGAGCAGGCCGGGGTCCTGTAGCAGCTTCATGGCCACTTCGATATCTGTTTCATTCAGGCTGTCGCTGGTCGGACAGATGGACCGGAACTCGGCCAAGGCCAGTTCGTTCTCGCGATCGATGTCCCGCTGCCGCAGATGCGGACTGGAGATCAGGCGTCCGCCCGAGAGCTGGGACAGGGTCTCCTGCAGATCGCCGTCCTGGCGGCTGGTGCAGACATTGGGCAGAACACCGCGACGATCCAGGGAATAGCCGGCAGGCGCATGGAAGGTCGCCCAAGTCAGCGTCAACTCGCCCTCGTTGGGCAGGCGCAGGACAGTCTGGACCGTTCCCTTGCCGTAGGAATTGCTGCCGACGACGATGCCGCGGCCCGAGTCCTGCAGGGCGGCCGCCACGATTTCCGCGGCCGAGGCAGAGCTGCCGTTGATCAGGACGAGAACGGGTGCCTCGGGAAAATGGGCATCGTCCCGCGCCTCGAAATACTGGTGGCTGTCCGGGTGACGCCCATGCGTGGAGACGATACGCCCCTCGCCCAGGAACAGATCGGACACGAATACCGCCTGATCCAGAAGTCCGCCGGGGTTGCTCCGCAGGTCCAGGATATAGCCCTCCAGACGATTGCCCATCTCGTCCTTGGCCTGTTCGAGCTTTGCCTTGAGGGTTTCAGCGGTGTCGTGGTTGAAGCCGCTGATGCGGAAATAGGCGACATTGTCCAGGCGCTCGTATTCCACGGTCTGGGGAACGATGTGGGCGCGCTCCACCTTCACCTCCAATGACCGCCAGGTGCCCTCGACCCTGCCGGGACGCTCTATACCCAGGGTGACGTGCGTGCCCAGAGGCCCGCGCAGGCGGCTGACCACCTCTTCCTGAGAGAGCTCTGGTGCCGGCACGCCATCGATGCCCACGATGACGTCCCAGTCGTCCAGGCCGGCTCGTTCTGCGGGACTGTCGTCCATGACATTGACGATCTCGACGCCCTTGTCGATCAATTGGATGCGTACGCCGATACCGCCGAAACCATCGCGGTTGGCGCGATTTTCGCGTGCCTCCTCGGGTGTGGCATAGCGCGAATAGCCGTCCAGGGGCTCGATCATGCCCTCGAAGACCTTTTCATAGAGCTGTTCGCGTCCGGCCTCGGCGATCTTCGGCGAGGCTTTCCGGGAATCGTCGACGATCTGCGCCGTCACCTTGCCCCAGAGGTCGATGCGGTTACCCTTCGGCAGCTCATAGCGACTGATGGTCTCGCCCTCCTGATTCAGCAGGAAGCGTTCCGGCTTGCGCGTAACGGAGATGGTGGGGTCCACCTCGTGCAATTTCTGCAGCCCGGAGAAGGCCAGTGTCTCTATGGGAATGTCCTGGATATAGACGGCATTGATGTCCTGATACCCGGTCGCGAACATGTAGCGCGCGGCCACTTCGTCATAACCGTTTCCGTTCTGCTGCCCCGCACCCGATGCACAGGCGGCAAGCAGGAAAAGCAACAGGCCTGCAAGAGGCGTCAGTCGCAGGTGTCCCGAAAACCCAAAGCGCATTGCTGTTATATCCACCCTCGGACAGGAGATCATGTCGCGAAGCATTATCCTGCTCCACTTTTACAAGAAAGCAAGGATCGGGCCAGCCTTTTGTGAAGCGGCGTCGGCTTTAGCGATTCTTCGCGGCGGATTTGCCACGCTTCCCGCCTTTGTGGGCCTTTGCCTTGCCTTTCGGTTCCGCTTTGCTGCCACTGCCTTTCCTGCCCGGTTTCCCTGCGCGAGGCTTCTGGGTGGCAGGCATGCTTTCGGGTGGGTCCTCGCCCTCCAGAACCTGAAGGATGAGGCCGCCGGTCAGCGGTTCCGCCTCGCTGAGCAGGACATGGACATCATCGCCCTGGCGATAGACGCGGCCGTGCTGACGGCCGGTCAGGCAGTGGTGGGTCTCATCGTGGAAATAGTAGTCGCTGGGCAGGGAGGAGATCGGCACCAGCCCGTCCGCACCGCTGTCGCGCAGCTTGACGAAGAGCCCGAAACGGGTGACGCCGCTGATCCGGCCCGCGAAGACCTCGCCCACGTGGTCCTTCAGATAGGAGGCCGTCAGCCGGTCGTCCGCATCGCGTTCGGCAGCCGCCGCACGTCGTTCGGTCTCGCTGATATGCTCCGCGATTTCCGAGAAGCGGGCCTCGTCTTCCTTGGGCAGGCCGTCCTCGCCGAGCTTCAGGCCGCGGATCAGGGCGCGATGAACCAGCAGGTCGGCATAGCGGCGGATCGGTGAGGTGAAGTGGGCATAGCGCGGCAGCGCGAGCCCGAAGTGGCCCACGTTCTCCGGGCTGTACATGGCCTGGGACTGGGCGCGCAGGACCAGCTCGCTGACCAGGGCGCTTTCCGACGTGCCGGAGACCTTGTCCAGGATGCGGTTGAAGATCTTGGGCTCCAGGACCTGGCCGGGCGCAAGCTTGAGTCCCATGGTGGACAGCACTTCGGACAGGTCCTCCACCTTGGCCTTGTCGGGTTCGTCGTGGACCCGGTACATGCAGGGCTGGTTGCGCTTTTCCAGTTCCTGGGCCGCCGCCACGTTGGCGGCGATCATGAACTCCTCGATCAGCTTGTGGCTTTCCAGGCGTTGGCGCGGCAGGATCGCTTCGACGTGCCCGCTGTCGTTCATGACGATCTGGCGCTCGGGCATGTCCAGGTCCAGTGTACCGCGGCGCTTGCGATCCTTGAGAAGGCTGTTGTAGGCGCCGTAAAGGGGGCGGATGACCTCCTGGACCAGGGGGGCGGTGGTGTCGTCGGGCTCACCGTTGTAGGCGGCCTCCACCTGCTCGTAGGTCAGGCGGGCCGCCGAGCGCATGATGCCCCGCACGAAACGGTGCTTCTTCAGCCGCCCCTCGGCATCGATGCGGAGTTCCACAGCCAGGCAGCCGCGCTCCTCGTTCGGTCGCAGGGAGCACCAGCCGTTGGACAAGGCTTCGGGCAGCATCGGCACGACCCGATCCGGGAAATAGGCGGAGTTGCCGCGTTTGCGAGCTTCCTGGTCCAGCGCACTGCCGGGACGTACGTAGTGGGCCACGTCGGCGATGGCGACGATGATCCGCCAGCCGTCAGGCGCTTTCGGGTCGCCCTCGGCCTGGGCGAAGACCGCGTCGTCGAAGTCGCGGGCATCGCTGCCGTCGATGGTGATGAGTGGAACATCCCGCAGGTCCGTGCGATTGTCTTCGCTCACGGCGCCGGCCGCCTCCGCCTCGGCGATGGCATCGTCCGGAAATTCCGTCGGAATACCGTGCTCGTGGATGGCAATGAGGCTCAGGGCTCTGGGGTTGTCCAGGCTGCCCAGGCGTTCGCTGACCACGGCTTCCTTGGTCCGTCCGGCCCGCGGATGGTGGGCCCGGATCTGGGCCAGCACCAGTTCACCGGATTCCGCCCCCTTGCTATCGGCCTTGGCGATCCGGAAATCATGCTTGGCGCGCTTGTCCGTGGGACGCAGGCGGCCGCCGTTTGGCCCGACCTCGTAGATGCCCAGGACTTCCCGCGGGCCTTCGTGGAGGCGCCGGATGACCTGAGCCTCGTAGTCTCCCTCCGTGCTGCGGTTCAGCCGAGCCAGCAGCCGTTGTCCGATGGCATAGCCGCGGGGGGTCGACTTGCCGGGGGCGACATAGATGCGCGGCGGGGCCTGATCGCTGTCCCAGCGCACCGGGCGAGCGAGGAGTTCGCCGTCCTCGTCGGTGTCATGGATCTCGATGACGGTGACCGATGGCAGGGCGCCAGGGGCTGCCACCTTGCGGCCCTCGGGTGACTCGAGTTCTCCCTCGTCCTGCAGTTCCTTGAGCAGTTCGCGCAGGCGTCTGCGGTCTTCGCCCTTCACATTGAAGGCACGCGCCAATTCGCGCCGGGGGACCGGCGTCTCGCTGCTGCGAATGAAGTCCAGGACGTCTTCGCGGGAGGGGAACTGTGTCTGCTTGCGTGCCACGGGTTACGCCTGATCGGCTTTCCTTGCGCGTGACGACTTGCCGGACGCCGTCTTCCCGCTGCCTGAGGCCTTTTTCGTGCGACCTCCCTTGCCGCCTTTCTTTTCTGCCTGCTTGCGCAGAAGTTCGAGGCTCTCTTCCAGGGTCAGGGCGTCGGGGTCGGCGTTCTTTGGCAGGGATGCGTTGAGCTTGTTGTGCTTCACATAGGGACCGTAGCGCCCGCTGTGAAGTGTCACCGGTTCCCCGTCTTCGGGATGCTGGCCCAGGGTGCGCAGCGCAGCCGCCTTGCCAGGCACCTGCGCCAGCAGGTCGACGGCACGGTTCAGCCCGATGGACAGGACATCCTCATCCGCCGGAATCGACTTGTAGGTGCGGCCCTTGCGGACATAGGGGCCATAACGTCCGATTCCGGCCGTGACCTCCTCGCCCTCGTGGGTGCCCAGGCTGCGCGGCAGGGACAGGAGAGCCAGCGCGCGCTCCAGGTCGACGGCATCGGGATCAAGCCCCTTGGGCAGGGAGGTGCGTTTGGGTTTCTCGCCCTTCTCGACGGCTTCGCCCAGTTGGACATAGAGGCCATAGGGGCCTTTGCGCAGGGTGACCTGTTGGCCGCTTTCCGGATCCTCTCCCAGCACGCGGGGCTGACTGGCCAGGTCGGCGCCCTCTTCGCCGTCGCGGTTGGCCGCGGCTGCCAAGGTGCGCGTCAAGCGGCAGTCGGGATAGTTGGAACAGCCGATGAAGCCGCCGGTCTTGCCGATGCGCAGGCCCAGGCGGCCGGTGCCGCAGGAGGGACACTGACGCGGATCCTTGTCCGGGTTGTCCGGATCTGCCGGGAAGAAGTGCGGACCCAGGTCCTCGTCCAGGGCGTCGATGACATCCGAGATGCGTAGGCCCTTGGTTTCCTCGATGGTCTGGTGGAAGGCCTGCCAGAAGCGGCGCAAAACCTCCTTCCAGTCGATACGGCCGTCGGAGATCTCGTCCAGTTCCTCTTCCAGGCGCGCCGTGAAATCGTATTCCACGTAGCGTTCGAAGAAACTGCTGAGAAAGGCGGCCACCATGCGGCCGCGGTCTTCCGGTATGAAGCGGCGCTTCTCCAGCCGGACATAGTCGCGATCCTGCAGCACCTGCAGGATCGAGGCATAGGTGGAGGGACGGCCGATGCCCAGTTCCTCCAGTTTCTTGACCAGGCTTGCCTCGCTGTAGCGCGGTGGCGGCTGGGTGAAGTGCTGAGCAGGTTCCACGTCGCGCAGATGCAGGTCCTGGCCTTCCTCCAGCTTCGGCAGGCGTGTCTCCTGCTCGTCTTCGTCCTGCGGCTCGTCGCGCCCTTCCTGGTAGAGCTTCAGGAAGCCGTCGAACTTTATGGTCGATCCGGTGGAGCGCAGCATGGCGCGCTTGCCGGCCTCGATATCCGCAGCCACCTGTTCAACATCGGCGCTGGCCATCTGGCTGGCGAGGGCCCGGACGTAGATCAGGTCGTAGAGCCGGGCCTCGTCCTCGCCCAGGCGTCCGCGCAGCTCTTCGGGCAGGCGGCCGAAGTCGGTTGGCCGGATGGGCTCGTGTGCTTCCTGAGCATTCTTGGCCTTGGTCTTGTAGATGCGCGGCGAGGGAGGCAGGTAGTTGTCGCCGTGCCGTGCGGCGATGCTCTCGCGCGCCCCCGAGATGGCCTCGCCGGACATGGCGACCCCGTCGGTCCGCATGTAGGTGATCAGGCCGACGTTCTCGCCCCCCAGCTCGATGCCCTCGTAGAGGCGCTGTGCCGTGCGCATGGTCCGCGTGGCGCCGAAGCCCAGCTTGCGCGAGGCCTCCTGCTGCAGGGTCGAGGTGGTGAACGGCGGCTGGGGATTGCGCTTGACCTGCTTGCGTTCGACCTTGGCGACCCGATAGCTTCCGGCTTCGCGAATGGCGACCTCGGCCTTGCGGGCCGCACCCTCGTCGCCCAGGGACAGGCGATCCAGCTTTTCGCCGTCCAGCTGGGTCAGCCGGGCCTTGAACTGGGCCTGACCCACGGCCTCCATCAGTGCGGTGATGCTCCAGTATTCCTGCGGGCGGAAGGCCTCGATCTCGGACTCCCGTTCACAGATCAGGCGCAGGGCGACCGACTGCACGCGCCCGGCGGATTTGCTGCCCGGCAGCTTGCGCCAGAGCACGGGCGAGAGGTTGAAGCCGACCAGATAATCCAGTGCGCGCCGTGCCAGGTAGGCGTCGATCAGTTCCTGGTTCAACTCGCGCGGGTTCTTGAAGGCGTCGGTCACTGCCGACTTGGTGATTTCGCTGAAGACCACGCGCTTGACCGGAATGCCGTTGAGCACCTTCCGACGCTGCAACTCCTCGACGATGTGCCAGGAGATGGCCTCGCCCTCGCGATCGGGGTCGGTGGCGAGGTAGAGCTGGTCGGCATTCTTTACGGCCTGGGCGATCTCCTTGAGTCGCTTCTCACCGCGCTCGTCCACCTGCCAGGACATGGAGAAGTCCTGGTCGGGCGCGACCGATCCGTCCTTGGAAGGCAGGTCGCGGACATGGCCATAACTGGCCAGCACCTGGAAGTCTTCACCCAGATACTTGTTTATGGTCTTGGCCTTGGCAGGCGATTCGACGACGACGACATGCATGGAGAAAATGGGGTTCCTGTAGGTTTCTCGCGCTTCTCTCGCAGGGGCACAGCGAGCCGACCAGCGGAAGCCGCGGATGTGAGGTACGCGCAGACAATTGGCATCCGCCTACGAATTCGTCAACCTCGCCGCGAAGAGCCGTCCCGAAAATGACGCGAAGAAGCATTTTGGCCTGGAGCAGCATAAGCCGGTAAATTCAACCTTATGCGATCAGCGCGATCCTGTGACCCGGGTGGCGTTCCAGGCGTCCGGCCAGTTCGAGCTCAAGCAGGATCAGGCTGACAGTTCCCGGAGTGAGGCCGCTGTCGCGCAACAGGTCGTCCAACTGGATCGGAACCGGGGAAAGCAGTTCCTCCAGATGTTGGCGCGCCTCGTCCAGACCTGCATCTTCCGCGTCTGTCGAGGGGGGCGCAAAGCCTTCGCTGGGCGGTGGTTCAGCCAGGCCGCTCAGGCCGCTCAGGGTGACCAGTACGTCCTGGGCGCTTTCGGTCAGCACGGCCCCCTGACGGATCAGGTCATTGGCACCCTTGGCACGCGGATCCAGCGGCGAGCCGGGAATGGCGAAGACCTCGCGACCCTGATCCAAGGCCAGGCGTGCAGTGATCAGCGAGCCGGAGCGTAGTGCGGCCTCGACCACCAGAACGCCTTTCGACAGCCCGGAGACGATCCGATTGCGGCGCGGAAAATGACTGGCTTTCGGCTGGGTGCCGGGCGGCGATTCCGCGACCAGCAGGCCCTGCTCGGCGATCCGATGATGCAGGTCCTTGTTCTCCGGCGGGAAAATGCTGTCGATCCCGCCGGCGAGCACGGCGATGGTTCCACTCTCCAGGGCTCCTTCGTGAGCAGCGGCATCGATACCCCGAGCCAGTCCGGAGGTGATGACCAGCCCTGATTCGCCGAGTTCACTGGCCAGTCGACGTGCCAGTTTGCGCGCATTCAGCGAGGCATTGCGTGCCCCGACGATGGCAAAGGACGGCCGCTTCAGGAGTTCCCTATCTCCCTTGCAGGTCAGGACGGGCGGGGCGGAGTCGATTGCCCGAAGGGCTTCGGGGTAGTCCTCGTCGCACGACCTGAGCAGGACCGCACCGAGCCGGTCCAGTTGCTCGAGCTCATGCTCTGCGGCCTCTTTGGTGCAGAGCCGGATGCCGCTCTTGCGTCCGCCGCATCGTGCCAGTTCGGGCACCGCCTCCAGGGCAGCGCCAGCCGTGCCGTATCGGCTCAGGAGTTCACGGAAGGTTGCCGGACCGATCGTCTCGCTGCGGGCCAGGCGGAGCCAGTCGATGCGCTCTTGGGCAGCGGAGAGGGAAAGGGAGGCATGGGCGGTCATGCTTTTACTTTCGCGTGTCTCTCTGCGCCGGTCAATATTTCAGGTTGAAAGTTTTCAGGATGTCTTGCGGCTGAAGGAAATACGCGATTCCTCGCCCTTCAGCAGGCGCTTGATGTTCGACAGGTGGCGCAGCCAGATAAGGACGGCAAGCAGTCCGCAGAACTCCACCAGTTGGACATCGCCGATCAACCACCAGGCAAACAGAGGGGAAACGGCCAGCGAGAGCAGGCTTGCCAGGGAAGAGTAGCGGAAGACGCCGGCAACCACCAGCCAGGTGGCACAGGTGGCCAGGCCGACCGGCCAGGCCACAGCCAGCAGCGTGCCCAGCGTGGTGGCGACGCCCTTGCCGCCCCGGAACATCAGCCAGACCGGGAAGAGGTGGCCGAGAACGGCACCGAACCCGGCAGTAAGAGAGATGTCGGGTCCCCAGTGCAGACCGATCAGGACAGCGGCGGCGCCCTTGCCGAGATCGAAGATCAGGGTCAGGGCCGCCAGGTCCTTGCGGCCGGTGCGCAGGACGTTGGTGGCGCCGATGTTCCCGGAGCCGATCTTGCGGATATCCCCGAGGCCGGCCAGCCGTGTCACCAGCAGCCCGAAGGGCAGCGAGCCCAACAGGTAGCCGCAGGCAAGGGCGGTCAGCAGGTATGGCCAGGCAAAGGCCCAGGAGATGGGATCCGGCATCCTTCGTGTGTCACCTTTCCTCGGCGGCAGAGTACACGGTTCGTCCGTCCACGACGGTCTGCAAAACCTCTCCCTGCACGGCATAGTGCTCGAACGGCGAATTCTTCGACTTGCTGCGGAAACGGTCCGGCTCGATCATCCAGGGCCGGTCCGGGTCGAAGATCACGAAATCCGCGGGTCCGCCCTTTTTCAGGCCGCTGCGGCCCTTCAGGATGGCGGCCGGTGCTGTGGTCAGGCGCGATATCAGGTCCTTCATCGACAGCGCGTCCTTGTGCACCAGGGCAAGCGAGAGCGGCAGCAGGGTTTCCAGGCCGACGATTCCCGGCTCCGCAAGCGCGAAGGGCAGGCGCTTGGAGTCCTGGTCGTGGGGGCTGTGGTCGCTGCAGATGGCATCGATGGTGCCGTCGGCCACGGCGTCCGCGATGGCCTGGCGATCCTCCTCCGAGCGCAGCGGCGGCATGGTGCGGGCGAAGGTCCGGTAGTCCCCCACCTCGCTTTCGTTGAGCGTGAAGTACTGCGGGGCCGTATCGCAGGTAACGGCGAGACCGCGCTGGCGCGCGCGGCGAATGACATCGACCGAGGCCGCCGTGGAAACCAGGCTGGCGTGGTAGCGTCCCCCGGTCATCTCGACCAGTCTCAGGTCGCGCTCAAGCATAATGACCTCGGCCAGGGGGGAGATGCCGGAGAGGCCCAGGCGCATGGCGAGTTCGCCGGAATTCATGACTCCGCTGCTGAGACTGGGTTCCTGGGGCATCTGCAGGACCACCGTGTCGAAGGCGCTGGAATAGCTGAGGGCGCGTCGCATGACGTTGGCATCGGCGACGGGCTGCATGCCGTCGGTGAAGCCACGCGCGCCGTACTCGCTCAAAAGGCCGATCTCCGTGAGCTCCTGCCCCTCCAGGCCGCGGGTAATGGAAGCGTAGGTGTAGACCTTGGCCAGTTTCTCCTCGCGCGCCCGGCGGGCGACGAACTCCACGCCGGCGACATCGTCCACGATGGGATCGGTGTTGGGTAGCGCCACCATCGAGGTTATTCCGCCGGCCACGGCGGCGCGCCCGGCGCTGGCGATGGTCTCCTTGTGCTCTTCCCCGGGCTCGCGCAGCTGCGTGCGCAGGTCGACCAGGCCCGGGGCGAGTACGGCCCCGGCGCAGTTGATGACCGTCACCCCTTCCGGGGCGCCCTCGGCGAAGAGGCCGGCGCCCAGATCCAGGATCTCCTCGCCCTCGGTCAGCAGGCCGCCCGGCGCATCCAGGCCGGTGTCCGGGTCGATCAGGCGGGCGTTGATATAGGCGGTGCGTTCAGGGGATTTCACGGACATGCCTTCACGTCTCCTGCGCCTGGCCGCGGGTCAGGATGTCGAGACAGGCCATGCGCACGGCGACACCCATCTCGACCTGCTGGCGGATGACGGAGCGGTCGATGTCGTCGGCCACCTCGGTGTCGATTTCCACGCCGCGGTTCATCGGGCCCGGGTGCATGATCAGCGCGTCGGGCTTCGCCTTCGAGAGCTTTTCGCGGTCGAGGCCATAGAAGCGGAAGTACTCCCGCACCGAGGGGACGTAGCTGCCCTGCATGCGTTCGGTCTGCAAGCGCAGCATCATCACGATGTCCACGTCCTGCAGGCCCTGGTTCATATCGTGAAAGGCGGTGACGCCCAGCCGTTCCACCTTCGAAGGCATCAGGGTCGGCGGGGCGATGACCCGTACCCGGGCGCCCATGATGTTCAGCAGGTGGATGTTGGAGCGCGCCACGCGGCTGTGCAGGATATCGCCGCAGATCGCCACGGTCAGTCCGGCCAGGCCGCCCTTCCTTTGCCGGATGGTGAGCGCGTCCAGCAGGGCCTGGGTGGGGTGCTCGTGGCTGCCGTCGCCGCCGTTGATGACGGCGCAGTCGACCTTCTCGCTCAGCAGCTTGACCGCGCCGGAATCGGGGTGGCGCACCACCAGGACGTCAGGGCGCATGGCGGTCAGGGTCATGGCCGTGTCGATCAGGGTTTCGCCCTTCTTGATCGAGGACCAGGCCACCGACATGTTGATCACCTCCGCTCCCAGGCGCTTGGCGGCCAGCTCGAAGGAGGTGCGGGTGCGGGTCGAGGTCTCGAAGAAGAGGTTGATTACCGTGTGGCCCGAAAGCAAAGTGTTGGGCCGATGGGCTCGGGGGTCCTGACGGGCGTAGTCGTCGGCCAGATCGAGGAGCGTGGCGATTTCCGCGCGTTGCAGCCCCTCGATACCGAGAAGATGTCTGTGCGCGTAACCCGTATTGCTGTCGAGGGGGCGATCTGAACACATGACGCGGGTCTTATGGCACTCTGCGCCAAGGCGTGCAAGGCGCTAGACGGCGTGGCCGGGAAAGCTTCGAAGAAGGGGGGCAAGACAGGGGGCCGTGGCCGCTGGTCGAAACTCCTCCGCCGGCGCTGGGTGCAGCGCACGGGTGTGCTGGTCCTGGTCGTACTGGTCGGCATGCCGGCAACCTTCACGCTGCTCTATACCGTCCTGCCGGTCCCGGCCACGCCATTGATGGTGGCCCGGCTGTTCGAGGGCGAGGGCTGGTCGCACGACTGGGTGCCCAGGGAGGAAATCTCTCCATCCCTGGGCTTTGCCGTCATCGCCGCGGAAGACAACCTGTTCTGCGCCCACAACGGATTCGACTTCGAGTCCCTGCAGATGGCCTGGCGGGAATGGCAGGCTGGAGAGGGCGCACGCGGCGCCAGCACCATTTCCATGCAGACAGCCAAGAACCTCTACCTGCTGCCGGTGCGCAGCCTGCTGCGCAAGGGTGTCGAGGCTTATCTGACGGTCTATCTCGAGATCCTACTGTCGAAACAACGCATTCTGGAGATCTATCTCAACATCGCCGAGTGGGCGCCCGGTGTCTATGGCGCCGAGGCGGCGGCGCGCCACCATTTCGGAAAGTCGGCGGCGCAGTTGACGGAGCGTGAGGCTGCCTTGCTGGCGGCCGTGCTTCCCAATCCCAGACGCTGGTCTGCAAGTCAGCCGACCAACTACATCGCCGGACGGGCCAGCACGCTGCAGCGGCGCATCCACCAGCTGGGTCCGCTGCTGGACTGTGCCCGCTGAGAGGTCTTCACTTCGGGAAAAAGTCTCGCAGGCTCGCCGGCAACTCCACATCCCCCGCGGTGATCACGACCAACCGGGAGGCCTCTTCTCCTTCCGCCTCACGGACCGGGGACAACTCGTATCGCCGTCCCACCAGTTGGAGCACCTCCAGATGGTGTGGGGCATCGGAGAAGCGCAGCAGGCCCTTGGCGCGCAGGGCGCGGCCCTTGATATCTTCAAGGGCGGCTTCAAAGGCGGTCCGATTCAGCGGGGTGTCTGTGCTCAGGCTCCAGGAGCGCAGGCGTTCGGCATGGGAGTCGTGGTGGTGCTCCTCAAGGTTCTCCGGACTCTCCCTCTCCCGGGGCTCCAGAAGCAGCGACAGCGGCACCTGGCCCTGCGTGGTTTCTAGGACAGGGCAGGTGATGCCCCAGTCCGTCAGGCGCGCATACAGCTGCGTGCGGTCTGCCTCGTCGACCAGGTCGCACTTGTTGAGGGCGATGAAGTCCGCACGTTTCAGCTGGTGTATCACCGTGTCGCCCATGTAGCGGTCGGCGGCGTGGGTTGGCAGGTTGGCGGCATCGGCCAGCACGCAGACGGCCTGCAGGCTGTAGGCGCCGCCGGCCAGGCCGATCTGGGCGATGCGACCGGGATCGGCCACGCCGCTGGCCTCGATCACCACATGCTCGGGGGACTCCGGCATGGCGGCGATCTCCATCAGGCTGCGGCTCAGGGAATCGCCAATGGTGCAGCAGATGCAGCCGTTGCTGAGCTGGAGGGTGCGTCCGTCGTGCGCGGCGACCAGGTCTGCGTCGATGTTGATGTCGCCGAAGTCGTTGACCAGGATCGTCAGGCGCCGGCCGTCGGTTTCGCGCAACAGGTTGTTGATGAGCGTGGTCTTGCCTGAACCGAGGAAGCCCCCGATCACGCTGAGCGGGATGGCTGGCTTCTTGGTGATCATGGCCGTTCCTCCAGCCTAGGTTCCGGCTTCGAAGATCCGTCCGCCCTGCATGGTGCCGTGGATACGCAGGTCTTTCAGCTGCTCGCGCGAGACCTCCAGGGGGTCGTCCTCCAGGATCGCCACATCGGCGCGCTTGCCGGCTTCCAGGCTGCCGATTTCGTGATCCATCTTCAGGGTATAGGCCGCCCCCATGGTGATGGCATAGAGCGCCTCGGGCACGGTGATGCGCTCGGATTCCCCCAGGATGCGCCCGCCCGAGGTCAGGCGATTGACGGCGCACCACGCGGTGAAGAGCGGCCCCAGCGGAGTCACCGGGGCATCGGAGTGGATGGCGAAGTTGACCCCCATCTTGGCTGCGGTTGCCGCGGCGTTCATGCGCTCGGCGCGCTCCGGGCCCAGGCTCAGGCGGTAGTGGATGTCGCCCCAGTAGTAGATGTGATTGCTGAAGAGATTGGCGCACATGCTCAGGTTGGCGATGCGCCGGAACTGCGCCGTGGAAAGCATCTGGCCGTGCTGGATGGTGTGTCGATGATCGAGGCGCGGATGCTCGGCCAGGACCTGTCCGATGACGTCGAGCGCCAGGTCCGAGGCCTGGTCGCCGTTGGTGTGCATGTGGATCAGGTGGCCGGCCTTGTGAAAGGCGCGGGCCGAGTCCAGGAATTGCTGCGGCGTCAGGTTCCAGATGCCCTGGGCGTCGCTGCCGTAATATCCGGGCCAGTTGAGCCGGGCGGTGAAGGACTGCAGGGTGCCGTCGGTCATCACCTTGATGAGCCCAAAGCGCAGGCGGTCGGTGTTGTGGCGCATCAGGTCGGCCATCTTTTCCACGCCGCGCTCGGGGGTGTCGGCGGTGGCGGTGTAGGCCGATACCAGGCAGAGGGGATAGTCCGCTTCGGCCGTCACCGTGCGGAAGTTGTCCACCACGCTCTCGGGCAGCTCGTTGTAGAGGTCGGTGGCCGTGGTGGTCCCGGTCAGCACGGCCATGCGGCCGAAGTCGCGCAGGGCATCGGCCTGCGAGACGCGCGCGAAGTAGTCCACATTGAAGGGCTGCTGCGCCAGGAACATGGCGGCGAACTCCTGCAGCTCGCCGTTGGGCTTGCCGTCCTCGCCGGTCATGACGCCCTCGACCGAACTGTCCGCCGTGATGCCGGCCTTTTCCAGCACGAGGGAGTTCACGTTCAGGACATGGACGTTGGCGTGCAGGATGAAGATCGGCCGTGTGGTGGAGACACGGTCCAGATCGGCCGCGACCATGCGCCGGCCCTCGAAGAAGACAGGGTCCAGGCCCCAGGCGGTCAGCGGTGTATCGGGGTCCTCCATCGCCCGGTCGGCCTCCTGCAGGCGCTGGACCACTTCGTCGATGGACTTGAGGCCTGGCCAGACCTTGCCGTTCGGGTCCATGCGGTCGTAGAAGCCGGTGTAGACATGCGCCCACATGCCGCCTTCCAGGGCGTGGCAATGCCCCTCCACGAAGCCCGGCAGCAGCACCTTGTCGCGCAGGCTGTCGTCGATCCTGTGCTCGCCCCAGGACTTCAGTTCCTCCACCGGCCCGACGCCCAGCAGGCGGCCCTCCGAGACGGCGATGGCCTCGGCGAAGGGCCGGTGGCGGTTCATGGTGATGATCTTGCGCGCCGGATAGATCGTGGCGGGTTCTCTCATGACGGACCTCGTGCGTGCGGGATGTGGCGTGCGGTGCTTCAGACGATCTCTTCGCCGCGCAGGCGATCGATCTCCTCGTCACTGAGCCCGAATTCCTTCAGCACTTCCTCGGTGTGTTCGCCCACATGCGGTGGCGGCACGCGGTACTCCACGGGCGTGCGGCTCATCTTCACCGGATTGCCGATCAGGTCCACCTCGCCCTTCTCGCTGCCCGGATAGGGCATGGAGATCTGCATCTCGCGATGCTGCACCTGCGGATCCTCGAAAACCCGGTCCAGGGTGTTCACCGGCCCGCAGGGCACGCCCAGCTCGCTCAGCCCCTCGACCCATTCGTCGATGGTGTACTGCCTCGTGTACTCCGGCAGGATCTCGTAGAGCGCCTCGCGGTTGGCGATGCGCAGCGAGTTGGTGACAAAGCGCGGATCCTCGGCCAGCTCCGGCGCACCGGCGAAGGTGCAGAAGCGCTGGAACTGCCGGTCGTTGCCGACAGCCAGGATGAAGTAGCCGTCCTTGCAGGGCATGACCTTGTAGGGAACGATGTTGGCGTGCTCGTTGCCGAGCCGTTTCGGGACCTTGCCGGAGACCAGGTAGTTCAGGCCCTCGTTCACCAGCCAGGCCACCTGGGTGTCCAGCAGGGCGAGGTCGATGTACTGGCCCTCGCCCGTCTTCGTGCGGTGGTGGATGGCGGCCAGGATGGCGTTCGAGGCGTACATGCCGCACATGATGTCCGAGATGCCGACGCCCACCTTCATGGGCTCGCCGTCCGGTTCGCCGGTCAGGCTCATCATGCCGCCCATGCCCTGGGCCAGGTAGTCGTAGCCGGCGCGCGAGGAATAGGGGCCGCTCTGTCCGAAGCCGGTGATGGAGCAGTAGACGATGTCCGGACGAATGGCCTTCACGCTGTCATAGTCCAGGCCGTACTTCTTGAGCCCGCCGGCCTTGAAGTTCTCCACCAGGATATCGCAGTCGGCGATCAGGCGCTTGGCCAGTGCCTGCCCCTCGGGCTTGGCGATGTCGATGGTCAGCGAGCGCTTGTTGCGGTTGGAGGCGAGGTAATAGGCGCTGGCGTCGCTGTCGCTGCCGTCCTCGTTGCGGACATAGGGCGGGCCCCAGCGGCGGGTGTCATCGCCCTCGCCGGGGCGCTCGATCTTGATGATATCGGCGCCAAGGTCGCCCAGCAGCTGGGTACAGGTGGGCCCGGCAAGGATCCGGGTCAGGTCGAAAACGCGCAATCCGGCAAGTGGTCCAGTCATCAGTCCGTTCGTTCCTGAGTTTCTTCCATCAACTGTCTGGCATGACGCCCGCCCGCGCCCGGAAGGTCAAGACCCGGCACATGTCTTTTCAGGCCAGCAAGGCCAGTACGATCGGTACGGTCGCCATGGACAGCAGGGTGTGGAGCGTGATCAGGCCGGCCATCAGCTCGGCATTGCCACCCAGGTGCCGGGCCATGATGTAGGAGACCGGCGCGGCCGGCAGGGCGTTGAACAGGATGGGGATGGCGGCGGTGATGCCGGTGACGCCCCAGGCCTGCAGGATGCCGAAGGTGACCAGCGGCAGCAGGAACAGCTTCAGCCCGGCGGCGGCCAGGGGCAGGCTGCCGGCCGATTTCAGGGCGCGAAGCTGCAGGCTGGCGCCCACGGCCAGCAGCCCGATGGGCAGCGAGGCCTGGCCCATGATCTCCAGGAAGGGGCCAATCACAGGGGGCAGGCCCAGGCCCGTCAGGTTCAGGGCCAGGCCGCCAAGACAGCCCAGGATCAGGGGATTGGAGAGCACCTGTTTCGCGATGCGCAGGAGGCCCGGACGTCCGGCCTTGCCATAGCGGGCCAGGGCGATGACGGTCAGGATGTTCACCAGGGGCGCCAGGAAGGCCACGACCAGGGCGGCCGCGGTCATGCCGGGTGCGCCGTAATAGGCAGCGGCCACCGAGAAACCGATGTAGGTGTTGAAGCGGATGACGCTCTGATAGAGGCTGCTGAAACTGGGTCCGTCGATGCCGAGCAGGCGCTTCAGCCCCAGGGCCAGCAGGCTCATGAGCCCGATCGAAAGCGCCAGGACCCCGATCATCGGTGCGGCCTCCACCTCCGTGAAGTCGGCCTGGGCCAGCGTGCTGATCAACAGGGCAGGAAAGAAGACGTAGTAGGTCAGGCGCTCCGCCGGCTCCCAGAAACCGTCGCCGGGAAACTGCTTCTTGCGCAGGACGTGGCCCAGGAAGATCAGCAGGAAGATCGGGATGATGACCAGGACGATGTCGAGCATGCAGTAAGAGGGAGCCCGAGGGCATCCCGACCAGGCGTGATGGGAGACTCAGGAGGAAGTGCCTCCTCCGGCGGGAGAATTGCGCAGGGCGTCCAGCGCGCCCTGCAGGATATAGGCTGCGGCCATCTTGTCCACGACCTTGCCGCGTTTCGCCCGAGTCATGTCGGCCTCGTCGACCAGGACACGTTCCACGGCGGCAGTGGACAGGCGCTCGTCCCAGAAGGCCGTGGGCAGGTCCAGCCCGGCGATCTCCGGCAGGTTGCGCGCGAACTGCCGCGTCGAGCGCGCCCGTGTGCCCTCGCTGCCGTCCATGTGCACCGGCAGCCCGAAGACCAGCCCGCCCACCTCGCGTTCGTGGCAGATCGCCTTCAGGGCCTCGGCATCCCGGGTGAACTTCTTGCGCGCGATGGTCTCCAGCGGCGAGGCGAGGCTGAGCGCCGAATCCGAGATGGCCAGCCCGATGGTCTTCTCCCCCAGGTCCAGGCCCAGCAGGCGTGAGCGTGGAGGCAGGTGGTTCGACAGGTCGTGGAGGTCGACGAAGTTCATGAATTGGTCCGGCCGTTGACGTTGAGGAAAGACTTTCTATGTAGTAACGTAACTACGTTAAACGCTTTTGGAGGGTCCCATGTCAATCAAGACCTTTTCCAGTCGTGAGTTGAACCAGGATATTGGTCGCGCCAAGAAGGCGGCCAAGCGGGGACCTGTGTTTATCACCGATCGCGGAAAACCTGCTCATGTCCTGATGAGCTACGAAGACTATCAAAAACTTTCAGGCAAGCGGCGCAACATTGCGGATGCACTTGCGATGCCGGGCATTGCCGATGTCGAAATCGAGTTTCCTCGGTCGCGCGAACTTCCGCGTGCAGCCGATCTTGAATAATGCTTTTGCTGGATACCAACGTCGTTTCCGAACTGCGCAAGGTGCGCGCCGGGAAGGCAAATTCCAAGGTTGCGGCCTGGGCGGACAGCGTGGATGCCTCCGAGCTTTATCTATCGGTGATCACGCTCATGGAACTCGAGTTGGGAATTCTGCGATTTGAAAGGAAGGATCCCGAACAGGGCGCGCTCCTGCGGGCCTGGATGAAGTATCACGTCTTACCAGAGTTTGCCGAACGGACCTTGCCACTGGATACTGCTGTCGCGCTGCGTTGCGCCAGACTGCATGTGCCTGATTCTGGCCCGGACCGGGATGCCTACATTGCGGCAACGGCCATTGTTCACGGAATGACCGTCGTTACCCAGAACGTAGCTGATTTTGAGAGGACAGGTGTTCCGGTTCTGAATCCCTGGAGCTGAGCTGTTACACGCTGTGTGCAAACTCCCGCCTTTTGCACCTTTCGTGCATCTTGCCGCCTTGGGGGCCCGGTGCTAGGGTCCGCGCGCATTTCGCAGAGCAACAAACCAGTCGGATGAAGCATGTCGGTGGACAAGGATACCGTGGCGCACATCGCCAAGCTGGCACGGCTGCGCATGGACCCGGAGAAGACGGAGGCCATGGCCGGCGAGCTGAGCCAGATTTTCGGGTGGATCGAACAACTGGGTGAGGTCGATACGACAGGGGTCGCGCCCATGACCTCGGTGGCCCAGATGAAACTGCCGCTGCGCGAGGACGAGGTGAGCGACGGGGGCTATCCCGAGGACGTCCTGCGCAATGCGCCCGAAAGCCTGCAGGGCTTCTACGTCGTGCCGAAGGTGGTGGAATGACGAGCGAGTTGACCCGGCTGACCCTGGCCCAGGCGCGCGACGGCCTGGCCAAGGGGGACTTCACCGCCCGCGAGCTGACCGAGGCCCATGTCTCGGCCATGGAAGCGGCGCGCGATCTCAACAGCTTCATTGTGGAGACGCCCGAGAAGGCCCTGGAAAGTGCCGGGGAAGCCGACACGCGCCGCGGCAAGGGCGAAGCGCGTCCCCTGGAGGGCCTGCCCCTGGCCATCAAGGACCTCTTCTGCACGAAGGATGTCCAGACCACGGCCGGCAGCCGCATCCTGGAGGATTTCGCGCCGCCCTATGAATCCACCGTGACGACCAATCTCTGGAACGATGGCGCGCTGATGCTGGGCAAGACCAATCTGGACGAGTTCGCCATGGGGTCGTCCAACATGACCAGCTACTACGGCGGCGTCGAGAACCCCTGGAAGCGCAAGGGCGACAACCGCAAACTGGTGCCCGGCGGGTCCTCCGGAGGGTCGGCCACCGCGGTGGCGGCGCGCCTGGCGCTGGGCGCCACCGGCACCGACACCGGCGGCTCGATCCGCCAGCCGGCGGCCTTCACCGGAATTACCGGCATGAAGCCCACCTACGGGCGCTGCTCGCGCTGGGGCATCGTTGCCTTCGCCTCATCTCTGGACCAGGCCGGGCCCATGGCCCGTTCGGTGCGCGACTGCTCCATCCTGCTGAAGTCCATGTGCGGGCACGACCCGAAGGACTCGACCTCGGTGAACATGCCCGTGCCGGATTTCGAGGCCGCATTGACCGGCGACGTGCGTGGCCTGAAGGTCGGCATTCCCAGGGAATATCGCCTGGACGGCATGTCCGAGGAGCTCGATCGCCTGTGGCAGCAGGGCATAGACTGGCTTAAGGATGCAGGCGCCGAGATACACGACATTTCCCTGCCGCACACGCAGTATGCCCTGCCGACCTACTACATCATCGCGCCGGCCGAGGCCTCCTCGAACCTGGCGCGCTATGACGGCGTGCGCTACGGCCAGCGCGGCGAGGGTTACGACAACCTGGAGCAGATGTACGAGGCCACACGCGGGGCCGGCTTCGGCGACGAGGTCAAGCGCCGCATCCTGATCGGCACCTACGTGCTCTCGGCCGGCTACTACGATGCCTACTACAACAAGGCGCGCCAGGTGCGGACCCTGATTGCCCAGGACTTCACCAGGGCCTATGAGCAGGTGGACGTGATCCTGACGCCCACGGCGCCGTCCGCCGCCTTCGCCATGGGCGACAAGATGGACGACCCCGTGGCCATGTACCTGAACGACGTCTTCACCGTACCGGCCAGCCTGGCCGGCCTGCCGGGCATCTCGCTGCCGGCCGGGCTGTCGTCGGACGGCCTGCCGCTGGGCCTGCAGCTGCTGGGCCGGCCCTTTGATGAGGAAACGGTGCTGCGCAGTGCCGGGGTTCTGGAAGAGGCCGCCGCCTTCACGGCAGAGCCGGCCTTCCTGTCGGAATAGGAATACGCCATGAGTCTGATCCAGGGTGAAACAGGGGACTGGGAAGTCGTCATCGGGCTGGAGATCCACGCCCAGGTGATCTCCCGCTCCAAGCTCTTTTCCGGCGCCTCCACGGCCTTCGGCTCGGCGCCGAACAGCCAGGTCTCGCTGGTGGATGCCGCCATGCCCGGCATGCTGCCGGTGCTCAATCGTGAGTGCGTGGCCCAGGCCGTGCGTACGGGCCTGGGGCTGAACGCGCACATCAATCTGGAGTCGGTCTTCGAGCGCAAGAACTACTTCTATCCAGACCTGCCGCAGGGCTATCAGATCAGCCAGTACCAGACACCGGTCGTCGGCGAGGGCGTGATCACCATCGACCTGCCCGACGGCCCTTCACGCGAGATCGGCATCGAGCGCCTGCACCTGGAGCAGGATGCCGGCAAGTCGATGCACGACCAGGATCCCAACAAGACCTTCGTCGACCTGAATCGTTCGGGCGTGGCGCTGATGGAGATCGTCTCCAAGCCGGACATGCGCTCGGCCGAGGAGGCCGGCGCCTATATCCGCAAGCTGCGCTCCATCCTGCGCTATCTGGGCACCTGCGACGGCAACATGGACGAGGGCTCCATGCGCTGCGACGTGAACCTCTCGGTGCGCAAACCAGGGGAGGCGCTTGGTACGCGTACGGAGACCAAGAACGTGAACTCCGTACGCTTCGTGCAGCAGGCCATCGAGTACGAGGCGCGCCGCCAGGTCGAGCTGATCGAGAGCGGCGGCCGCGTGATCCTGGAAACCCGCCTGTTCGACGCGCGCAAGGGCGAGAGCCGCTCCATGCGCAACAAGGAAGAGGCGCACGACTATCGCTACTTCCCCGACCCCGACCTGCTGCCGCTGGAGATCGAGCAGGCCTGGGTGGACGAGCTGGGCGGCAACCTGCCGGAGTTGCCCGACGAGAAGAAGGCACGCTTCATCAAGGACTATGGCCTGACGCCCTATGACGCCAGCGTGCTGGTGGCCGAGCAGGCCAACGCGGCCTTCTTCGAGGCGGTGCTGGGCGAGGGCGGCAAGCGCGATCCCAAGACGGTGGCCAACTGGGTCACGGTGAACTTCTTCGGGGCCCTCAACGCCTCGGGCCTGGATCTGAAGGATGCGCCGGTCGGCGCGGAACAGCTGGGCGGCCTGATCGACCTGATCGCCGACGGCACGATTTCCGGGCGCATCGCCAAGGACGTCTTCGAGGAGATGTGGGCCACCGGCAAGGACGCCGCCGCCATCGTCGAGGAGAAGGGGCTGAAGCAGATCACCGACACCGGCGAGATCGAGGCCATCGTCGACACGGTGATCGCCGAGAATCCCGACCAGGCCGAGCAGTACCGCAGTGGCGACAACCCCAAGGTCATCGGCTGGTTCGTCGGCCAGGTCATGAAGGCCAGCCAGGGCAAGGCCAACCCGGGCATGGTCAACCAACTGCTCAAGGACAAGCTGGGCGGCTGAGCTGGGGATCGGTTCGGAGTCGGGGGCGTGGAGTCGTCTGCGACGGCTTTGCCCTATGCCTGGATCCTTCCCTCGCCACCTGTGTCAACATGCTTCGAGGCCCGGCCCTTCGGGCTGGGCACCTCACAGCATGAGGCGGTAGAGTGGATTGAAGTAGACAGGGCTTCCTTCCAAGGTCGGATACTCCCGATCGCTAAGGCACCACGAGACTTGACCGGAGCGAACCACGACTGCGAGTTTACCGCCGTCGCGAAGGTATCGAGAGTCCGACGGTGTGACGGCAACCCAGTCCCTTCCCTTCACGTACTTCGACAGCGATGCCCTTGAGCTGGCCGACCGCTTCGAAGCTTGGCGCGAGAGCATTGCGCCGGTCTTCGATGTCACGCCGCTGTCAGACGATAACGGAGAGGACTTCCGAAGCATCGTCGAAGCCTACCATCTGGGCGAGCTCATGGCCGGCTCCGTCTGGACGCAGCCGCAGAATTTCCAGCAGGCGCGGCGCTCGGCCCGCACGGATCACATCCTGGTCCAGGTGCACCGCACCGGCGGCTACCAGGGTGAACTGGGGGGAACGGAAACCCGGGTGCGGGAAGGCTATGTCTCGGTGATCGACCTGGCACAGCCCCTGGAGACGGTGGGCGGTGAGACCGACATCGTGAACATCCTCATCCCGCGCGACTACCTGAGCGAAACCTTGGCCACCCCGGAAGGACTGCACGGGCTGGTCCTCCCGCCCGAGCGCGGCGCCTTCCTGGGCGACTACCTACAGGCCCTGATGCGGCGCCTTCCCAGCCTCTCCCAGGGGGAGGCGCCCGAGGTTGCCCGGATCACGCGCGACATGATCGCGGCCTGCATGCGGGCCGACGCCGAAGCCCAGGAGCGCGTCCGGCCGCAGCTGGCGGCCGTGGCCCGCACGCGCGTCAAGCGCTACATCGAGGCCAAGCTGGCCGCGCCCGACCTGACGCCGGAGACGATCTGTGCCGATCTCGGCCTCTCCCGGTCCAGTCTCTACCGATTGTTCGACTCCGAAGGCGGCGTGGCCCGCTTCATCCAGGATCGCCGCCTGGCGCGCATTCGCGCCAGCCTGCAGGATCCGGAGGAGCCCCGCAGCATCGGGGCCTTGGCTGAGGCCTATGGTTTCCGCAGCCGGGCCCACTTCTCCCGCAGCTTCCGTGCGCTGTTCGATCTCTCGCCCCAGGACCTGCGCCAGCAAAGCCGTCAGGTGCCTTCTGGCAGCCAAGAGGACCAGGGTGATCTCAGGCATTGGATCGATCTCCTGGGCCTTTAGTGCGCGTTTCCTTGTGAACGATGGCGAAGGGAGATTCGGGCCTCGCGTGAACGCTTGAGGCCCTCCGCAAGACTTGTGCGTCTCGCGTCCCTGTTGCCTCTGCGTTTCTTTCTCCTCTTCTCATTTGCCTGTCTGTCCCAGATCGGCCGAGCCCGGGATGGCAGACTGCACCGCCTGTGATAATTCAATGACTACTGGGGAAAAGGCTAAAGAAAACAGAGCGTTGCTCCCTGAGGCCGTAAGACGGAAACGGTCGATTCCTCGAAGCGGGGGGCAACGAAACGCATCGACAGTGAACGGGAAGGAAGCCATGCCAGTACAATCCCTCCGGACGTGTTCCCACAGCCGTTTAAGCACCCTGTCGGTGACGACGGCCCTGGCGGGCGCGCTGCTGCTCTCCCCCACAGCCCTGGCGCAGGAGGATGGATCGGCCCCCAAGTGGTCTGGCTGGCTGGAGATGGGGGGCAAGCTGGGGACCGAGCGCTCGCTGGGGCAGTTCGACATCTACGCCCCGGCCTGGCAGGACGAACGCTCGCTGGCCCTGGTCAACCTGCGCATGACGGGCGACAATCACAGCTCCATGGAAGGCAACGTAGGTTTCATCTACCGGCGCATGCTGGACAGCGGCTGGAACCTCGGCGGCTATGGCTACCTGGACGTCCGCCGCAGCGAGCACGACAACACCTTCCACCAGGCGACCCTGGGCGTCGAGGCCCTGGGCCCCGACTTCGATTTCCGGGCCAACGCCTACATCCCCTTCGGGGCGCAGTGGCAGGACGCGCCCGGCGAAGCCGAGCTGGAGGTCCAGGGCGGCGAGCTGCAGCTCCTCGCCGGCGAGGAGCGCGCACTCTACGGCGTCGATGCCGAGGTGGGCGCGCGTGTGCCGGTTTTCGAGCGCGAGGGGCCGCTGGACCTTCG